>CAYOUJ010000021.1:0-37877 GCA_964407165.1 uncultured Muribaculaceae bacterium
TTTTAGTATCTTTGCGGCGCAAAATCAGAGTATGACCATAGGACATGTCATAGGGATAGTGGGCGCGGTGGCGCTCATAGAGGTGGTGGGCATCCATGCCTCGAGGAAGGTGAAGAGCGCGGCCGACTTTACCAAGAGCGGCGGCCGCGCCGGGGCGTGGCTGGTGTGCGGCACTATCATGGCAGCGCTTATAGGGGGCCAGTCGACCATAGGCACGGCGCAGTTGGCGTTCAGCTACGGCATTTCGGCGTGGTGGTTCACGGTGGGGTGTGCCCTTGGGAGCCTGGCCATCTCGCTTGTCTACGGGGATGCGCTGCGCCGGTCGGGGTGCTCGACGGTGCTGGAGGTGGTTGGCCGAGGTTTTGGCCGCAAGGTTGAGATTACAGGGTCGGTGCTGTGCAGCATCGGCATTTTTATAAGTGTGGTGGCGCAGGTTCTGTCGACGTCGGCGCTGCTGACCACGCTGTTTCCGATAGGGTTTACTGCGGCGGCGGTCATCGGTGTGGCCATCATGACCATATATGTGGTGTTCGGCGGCCTGTGGAGCGCCGGTTTAGGGGGCGTGATCAAGGTGGCGCTGCTGTGCCTGACGGCCGTGGTCGGCGCCATTGCCGTGCTCACCCTTGCAGGCGGGTTCGGCAACATTCTCAATGACATACACGACACGTTGGGGATTATAAAGAGTACGTCTGACCCTTACATGAACGTGCTTGCGCGCGGGGTAATGAAGGATTTGGGAGGCGCCGTGTCGGTGGTGTTAGGTGTGATATGCACGCAGAGCTATGCGTTGGCCATCTGGGCCGCGAAGAGCACTCCGACGGCGCGCCGCGGCGGCATATTGGCGGCTTGTCTTAGCGTGCCCATCGGTGTGGCATGCGTGCTGATAGGGATGTACATGCGCGGGCATTACGTCACGGCCGACGAGGTTTCGGCCTTAGGGTATGTGCCCGCAGGTATGGGTGTGATACAGAACTCGGCGCAGGCTTTCCCGCGCTTTGTGGTCGACTGTATCCCCGGACTCCCCGGAGGCGTTATGCTCGGCACGATGCTCATAACCACCATTATAGCCGGTGCAGGACTGGCATTGGGAAGCACTACGATAGTGGTGCGCGACGTGCTACAGCGGTTCTTCACGTCGCTGTCAGAACCGGTGTGCAACCTGCGCGCACAGCGACTGTCGATAGTGGTGCTCATGGCGCTCGCGGTGCTCGTCGCGGCGGCGTCGCAAGCGAGCTTCATCAACGACTTGGGCTTCCTGTCGATGGGCTTGCGGGCGACGGTCGTTCTCCTGCCGCTGACGTTTGCGCTGTGGTTCCCGGGACGCTTCCGTCGGGGGTGGATATTAGCGTCGATACTCGCCGGCATCTGCTCGCTGTTTGTCTTCAAGATAATGTGGCCGCGCCTCGACCCGACATTCCCGGCCCTTGCCGTCTGCCTTGTCATAGCCCTCTGCGGCTACCGAAGGGCATAACACCAAACCGCAGGATGTCTCCCGACGTCCTGCGGCTTGATAATAAACCAATCATTATCACATTTCTTGCAATGGAAAAAGTATTTTTGCTATGTACCTATAAAACGCAGGGGGATTGGAAAGGTTCACACGGGGGTGCATTTTTTTTGAAAAAATTTTCGAGGGGCATGAAACGCGTTTAAGCAGCGGGGTTTGGGAGCCCAAAAGGTGTGTCGCGATATGTTAATAATTGTTAAATTTAGCGCGTTGGGTCAAATTTCTCGGGGGATTTGCCTCTTTTTACAAAAATTATGACTTAATTTGTAGTCGATTTGTGCACCCAGCTGCTGCGCGGAGCTGTTTCCGCGGGGTCGCTATGGTACGCGAGTCGACCATGAATGACCTGCCAACGGGTTGATACCATGCTCGTTGGCGCGGGTGTCCGAGCCTACCGGACGCTCGAGAGTGATACATGTAAAACCGGTAGATGAAAAGCTTTACAGCGACTTCTTAGCAGTCAGCGGCGGGATGAAGGCTGCCCCCGCCCGGCCCCCAAGGTGGCGCGCGCCTCTGCAGGCGTGACGTCGTCTCAAATCGTGTGTGTAAGGGCCAAACCATGAAATCACGGCCACGTTACGGCCGCGCGTTTCAACTAACCATGAAATTTAGAGATTATATAATTTAATGTAAAACCCAGTAAACTAAAAATTCTTGCATGAAGAACATTTGTTTTCAAATGAGTCGGAAAGCATGGCTGGTGCTCGTGATGGTGCTTAGCCTCTCTTTCCCTGCTTTAGCGCAGAAGATTACGGTGCACGGCACCGTGGTTGACCCCGAGGGGGAGCCTCTGATAGGCGCGTCGGTGCTTGTCAAGGGTACCTCCACCGGTGTGGCAACTGACATCGACGGCGAGTTCCGCCTCGACTGTGCATCCAATGCCACCCTGGTTATCTCCTACGTAGGTTACAACACCAAGGAGGTGGCCGTCAACGGTCAGACCGAGCTCAACATCACCCTCGAGGAGAACGGCGTGATGCTGCAGGAGGTAGTGGCCATCGGCTACGGTGTAGTCAAGAAGTCTGACGCCACCGGCTCTGTGGCCGTCGTCAAGCCCGACGAGATCGAGGCCGGCATCTCCACCTCCACCCAGGACCTCCTGGTAGGCGCCAGCCCGGGCGTCGTCGTCACCACCGACGGTGGCAACCCGACCGGCAACGCTACCATCCGTATCCGTGGTGGTTCCTCACTTACTGCAAACAACAACCCTCTGATCGTCATCGACGGCGTGCCCCAGTCTGACCAGAGCAACGCCGGTGGCACCAACGCCCTGTCGATGGTCAACCCGCAGGACATCGAGTCGATGACCATCCTCAAGGACGCCTCCGCCACCGCCATCTACGGTAGCCGCGCATCCAACGGTGTCATCATCATCACCACCAAGAAGGGCCAGAGCGGCAAGCCGCAGGTAAGCTTCGCTGCCAACTGGCACATCAACACCGCCCGCAAGACCCTCGACCTGATGGACGCTTCGGAGTTCGCACAGGTCGTACGCGAGCAGATAGGCACCGACGCCGCCATAGCCATGCTGGGCGACTCGAGCACCGACTGGCAGGACGAAGTGCTCCGCACCTCCTTCTCCCAGGACTATAACCTCTCTGTTGGCGGCACCGCCGGCTTCCTGCCCTACCGCGTGATGGCCAGCTACACCAACAACCAGGGTATCCTCAAGACCTCCGGCATGCAGCGCACCACCGTGGGCTTCAACCTCTCGCCGAAGTTCTTCAACGGCAAGCTCTCTATCAACGCCAACGCCAACGGCACCTACATCAACAGCCGCCAGGCTGACCAGGGCGCCATCGGCGGCGCTACCGCCTTCAACCCCACCCTCCCCGTCTACACCGACTATCCCACCATCGGCAACACCGGCAAGACCATGTACAATGGCTACACCAACATCATCCTTGCCAACGGTGGCCCCGAGACCCAGGCTTCGCAGAACCCCCTGCAGCTGCTCGAGGATGTCCGCAACATCGGCGAGGTTTACTCTTCGAACGGCAACATCCAGTTTGACTACGCCCTCCACTTCCTCCCCGAGCTGCACTTCAACCTCAACCTCGGTTACCAGGTGTCGAAGAACCAGACGCTGAGCAACACCGCCGACAACTCTGTCATGGCCTGGCGCAACAGCAACCTGACCTCGATGGGCGCAGCCGGCGCAGGCACCCACTACAAGTGGTATGAGCTGCAGCGCAACACCCTGCTCGACTTCTACATCAACTACCGCAACGAGTTCAAGGAGATCAAGTCGAACGTCGATGTGATGCTCGGCTACTCCTGGCAGCGCTTCGACTACCACGGCCGCAACAACACCTACGTCAACACCCTCGGTTATGAGACCAACGCCGGCTACATACCCTACGCTGACGGTACCTATACCCTCAACTACGACAACAATTCCGCACAGTACATCGGCCAGCCGGTGCTCAGCTCTCCCACCTACTACTGGGCAGGCCAGCTGCAGCTGCTGTCGTTCTTCGGCCGTTTGAACTATACGTTCGACGACACCTACCTGCTCACGTTCACCCTTCGTGACGACGCCACCTCACGCTTCTCCAAGGACACCCGCTGGGGTCTCTTCCCCTCCGTGGCCCTCGGCTGGAAGATCATCAACATGCCCTTCATGGAGGGCGCACAGCGCGTGATGAACGACCTGAAGCTCCGTCTCGGCTGGGGTATCACCGGCCAGCAGGACATCGGCTCCCTCTTCCCCTACCTGGCCACCTACACTGTCAGCTCCACCCAGGGCTACCAGTATCCCAGCCAGAACGGCACGTGGATCAACCCCCTCTATCCCAACGCTTACGACGCTGACATCAAGTGGGAGGAGACCACCACGTGGAACGTCGGCGTCGACCTGGCATTCCTCAACAACCGCATCACGGCTGCCATCGACTGGTATCTCCGTGACACCGACGACCTGCTCGCCCGCACCCCCAACTACGGCGTGAACACCTCCAACTACCTCACCCGCAACATCGGCTCGCTCCGCAACACCGGTATCGAGGTAACCATCGGCGCCAAGCCCGTAGTCACCAAGGACTTCACCTGGAACACCAGCCTCAACGTGGCCTGGAACAAGAACAAGATCACCGCCCTGACCGGCGACACCGAGACTTCCTCCATCCCCGCTTCCGACCGCGGCATCCCCAGCGGCACCGGCGGTGACCTGCAGTGGAACCTCGTAGGCGAGCCCGCCTTCACCTATCGCGTATACCAGCAGGTTTACGACAACGACGGCAACCCCATCGAGGGCCAGTACGTCGACCAGAACGGTGACGGCGTCATCGACGACAACGACCTCATCCTCTTCCACAGCCCCGATCCCACCTGGACCCTGTCGTGGAACAACACCTTCAACTACAAGAACTGGGACCTCGGCTTCACCCTGCGCGCCAACTTCGGCAACTGGGTATACAACAACCCCAAGTACGAGCGCTCGCGCCTCGACGCCGTCAGCGGCTACCAGCTCAACAACCTGCTGCGTGACACCTACCTGTTCAACACCACCTCGTCGCAGCTCAAGCTCAGCGACTACTTCGTGGAGAACGCCGGATTCATCCGCTGCGACAACATCACGCTCGGCTACACCTTCCCCGACTTGCTTAACGACAACCTGCGTCTCCGCCTCTTCGGCGCCGTCCAGAACCCCTTCGTCATCACCAAGTACAAGGGCCTTGACCCCGAGGTCTACAACGGTATCGACAACAACGTCTACCCGCGTCCTATCACCTTCACCCTCGGCGTAGTTGCAACTTTCTAAAATCCAAAAAGTTTAAGAAGTTATCATGAAAAAATTCAATAAAATCATACTTTCGGCAGGGCTGGTAGCAATGGCCGCCTCGTTCGGTAGCTGTACCGACGACCTCGACCTTCTGCCCACCGACCCCAACACCCTCACTGCCGCAAACTTTGCCGAGGATCCCGAGGGCTACATGGACGCCGTCATGGCTGACGTCTACCTGCAGTTCGCAACGCAGGGCGCCAACGGCTCCGCTTCCGTCGAAGGCTTCGACGGCGGCATGTCCACCTTCCAGCGCTCCTCGTTCATCCTCGAGGAGGTCCCCTCCGACGAGGCCAACTGGCTCGCAGCCGACGCCGACTACGGCACATTCCAGTATGGTATCATCCCCGCCAACAACCGCGTGGTCTTCGGTACCTACTCCCGCTACTATATCAATGTTACCCTCTGCAACGACTTCATCCAGACCGTGCAGGCCGGTTACTTCCACCTCGACACCGACGCCCTCAAGGCAAAGGCTGACGAGTATATCCGCCAGTGCAAGATCCTGCGCTCGGGCTGCTACTGGTATCTCGTTGACTGCTTCGGCAACGTGCCCTACGCCGACGAGAGCACCAAGACCGGCTCCGTCCCCTCCCAGATCGGCCGCGCCGAGGTTGCCAACCGCGTGATGAACACCCTCGAGGAGGTCATCGCCGAGTATGAGCAGCTTGGCAACCCGACTCCCGCTTACGGCTACGTCGGCAAGGCTGCCGCCCAGGCCATCCTCGTCAAGTTCCTCCTCAACGCCGAGGTCTACACCGGCACCGCCCAGTGGAGCAAGTGCATCGAGGTCGCCCAGAAGCTCATCAACGAGCAGAAGGGCCAGGGCTTCGAAGGCTCCGGCCTCTGCAACTATTACAACCAGCTCTTCGCTGCCAACAACAGCCTCTATGCCATCGGCGGCGGCGGCTACTGCCACGAGATCCTCTGGACCATCCCGCAGGACGCCACCAACCTCGTGTCCTGGGCCAACGGCACCTTCATGGTCAACGCCTGGATCGGCGAGACCTACGGCTGCACCAAGGCCAAGTACAACGCCGGCGACGCCTGGAAGTGTATGACCGCCCGCACCCAGTTCGTAGAGAAGTTTGAGTGGGACGACGCCGCCATGAGCGAGTCCAAAGACACCCGCGTGGCCAACTGGATTACCTCCGCCGACGGCTTCAGCGTGCTCAACCCCGCCTTCGACCAGGACCACTACGGCGACAACGGCTACCTGCCCATGAAGTTTACAAACTTCAACGTCGACCCCGAGACCGGTCTTGAGACCCCCGAAAACTCCCCGTCGCCCACAACTCAGCTTGGCATCGACTACCCGGTTATCCGTCTGGCCGAGATCTACCTGAGCTGCGCCGAGGCAATGTTCCACAACGGCCAGGTCACCGAGGCCCTCAACTATGTCAACCTCATCCGTCGCCGCGCCGGCCTCGACAACTGGAGCACCCTGTCGCTGCAGGACCTCCGCGACGAGCGCTGCCGCGAGCTCTACACCGAGGCCACACGTCGTAGCGACCTTATCCGCTACGGCCAGTGGATCAGCGGCTACACCTGGAACTGGAAGAACCAGATAGCCACCGGTGGTGACTTCGCCAGCAACTTCACCCTCTACCCGCTGCCCTCCAGCATCTGCGTGGGCGCAGGCTACGACCAAAACACCGGTTACTAATAGTGTAAATATTATCTAACGATGAAGAAATTTTCAATATATTTCGCAACCATAGTGGCCGTTCTGGGCCTCGCAAGCTGCGCCCAGGACAAGGATCCTGTATACCAGGCTCCCACCACCTTCGTCCTCAATGAGCCGGTGTTCCAGAACGACTACTACCAGCTCCAGGAGGGCAACTCCTTCTACGTATTCTGCTCGCAGCCTGACTACGGCTACTCCGCAATCACCAACTACGCCCTGCAGGTATCACTTACCCAGGACTTCGCCACCTACGAGGAGATAGCCTCCGCAGGCACCGGCACATCCGCCGCCATGCAGATCAAGGACGACAAGATGGCCCTCGCCATCTGCCAGCTCTACGGCGTCGAGACCGAGGAAGACATGGCCCAGTTTAACGCCGAGACCGGTGTCAAGGTCTACATCCGCGCCCACGCCTGGCTCACCGGCGTCGAGAGCTCCAACATCGTCTCCAACGTCGTCTCCCTCAACAAGGTGATGCCCTACTTCGCAGTCCCGCAGCCCGACTTCATCTACCTCGTCGGCAAGCCCGAGGGCTGGGTAGGCCCCACCGAGAGCAACGCCGCCCACTATGCTGACTGGAAGCTCCTCGAGAACCAGGACGAGATCGGCAGCAAGGTATACCACGGCACCTTCTACATCGGCAACGGCGCCGACGGCGAGGCCATGTTCCGCTTCTATACCGCCCTGACCGGCTGGGACGACGACTCCTACGGCTCTCAGGAGGAAGACAACCCCATCGACCAGTTCTTCACCGACAACCTCTGGCAGTATAACCTCGTCAAGGGCAAAGGCTCCTTCAACTTCCCCGACTGGCCCGGCGGCGTCATGGTCATCACCGTCGACATGAGCACCGACAACCCCTTCGTGGTTATCGAGGGCCGTCCCGGCGAAACGCTTGAGTAAACAATCCCACCTCCCGGTGTCCCCGCCGTCCCACGGCGGAGGGCGGGGACGCCAAATAAAACACTATCGTTTAACAAGAATTACATCGATACTTGAAAATGAACAAAATAGCTTTATATGGTGCAATGGCGCTCGGGCTGGTGGCTTTTGCCTCTTGCGACGGCTATGAGGAGCCCAATCCCGATCCCCAGACCAACCCCGCACAGAGCATCATGGGCACCGACGACATCACCGTCGCCGCTCCCTCCGCTACCGCCACGGCCGTGAGCCTCGCCGACTATGAGGCCGGCCAGGTGCCCGTGCTCCAGGTTACCCGCCTCGAGAACTGGCCCAGCCAGTACACCCTCACCGGTGTCATGGAATACTCCGCCACCGAAGACTTCGCCCAATACCAGTCAATCGACATGACCTACAATGCCGACGACATGATGTTCTACGTGGCCACCGACGACTGGCAGACCGCCTTCATCGAGATGAACACCTACAACCCCGCCACCAAGACCAACTACGTCCGCTTCGAGCTCTACGCAGAGTATGAGAGCGCCAAGACCCGTCTCGGTGACGTGGCCAACGCCGTCTTCGCACAGCGCGCCATCTCCATCACCCCGATGGTAACCTTCATCGTCGAAAACAGCTACACCATCGTCGGCACCACCAACGTGGCCATGACCCCCAACAACGCCGACAACGTATACGATCCCCCGGTATTCGCCGGCGCATTCGACGTGCCCGAGGGCGGCTTCTACTGGCAGATCAAGAGCGAAAGCGGCAAGGTATACGGCCCCGCCAACCCCGCCAACATGTCCGGCACCCTCGTCGAGGGCAACGGCCAGGGCTGCATCACCGAGCTGGGCGCTCACATGATCACCATCGACCTGCAGAACATGACCTACACCGTCACCTCTGCTCTGGCCAACATCTATGTTTACACCGTCAGCACCAGCTCCGCAGCTAACTGCTACCCGCTGTTCACCACCGACTTCATCACCTACCAGGGCTTCGCCAACATCAACCGCGACAGCTACCGCCTCTGCTCCGAGATTGCCACCCAGGCCAACATGCGTTGGGGCATGCTCACCGGCGACGACGGCAACGGCGTCCCCGGCTCACTCGAGCTTATCACCGACCCGACCGCAAGCCCGCTCGGCATCCCCGTGGCTACCCGCGGCTGCTACTATGTAAGCGCCAACACAAGCGCACTTACCTATAGCGACAACTACTGCGGCATGTTCAGCCTCATCGGCGGCTTCAACGGCACCAGCTGGGGCGAGGACGTCGACTTCACGCCCAACTCCAAGAACATGGTCTGGACCGCCACGTTCACCGTCACCGACACCGAGCCCTTCGAGTTCAAGATCCGCACCAACAACGACTGGGACGGCGCTGACCTCGGCGCCGGCTCCAACCCGAGCAACCTCGGCGAGCTCTGGGAGCACGGCTCCAACCTCCAGTGGACCTACGGCGCAGGCACCTTCACCCTCACCCTCGACCTGACCACCTATCCCGCTTCGCTGACCGTCACCCCCGCAAACTAATCCTTAGTTTACATACTCCCTGCTGCCCCGAAGGAACGCCCTTCGGGGCAGCTTGCATCTTACAAATCTTTTTCGTATCTTTGTACCGTCATGCAACGCACATCCTCCATAGCAAAGATTGGCCCCGCCATACACCGCGTGGCTCCGGAGGCCGAGGTCATCCTCTTCGGCTCCCAGGCCCGTGGCGATGCCCGTCCCGACTCCGACATCGACATCCTTATCCTCTGGGACACCGGCAGAGAGCGGCTGACATGGGAAGAGAAAAACCGCCTGATTGACCCCTTGACAGAGATTGAGATGCAAGATTTCGTGAGCATTAACGCTGTCATGTATTCCCGTTACCAGTGGGATCACCGACCTTGCGTCAACCCTTTCTACTTAAATATCCAACGCGAAGGTATAAAACTAACTTAACCATATATTATGGAAGATCAAATACTACAAGATCTGATAAATTATAGAATTAATAGTGCGCATCGTGCCCTGATTGACTGCGCTACTATGATAGAAACGGGAGGCTACAACTGTGCCATCAACCGAGCCTACTACTCATGTTTCTATGTGCTTAATGCTTATTTTCTAAAGAAAGGTATAAGCACCAAAACCCACGATGGCATCAAGCAGATGCTTCATCTATATCTTGTGCGCAACGGTCTTGTGACCGTAGAGGAGGGTCGCACTTATACTCGTCTGCTTTCTGACCGAGTGAACTGCGATTACGATGATTACTTCGATAGTGGTGCTGAGGAGGCAGAAAGATACAGACAATTTGCTGAGGCTTTCATCGCTAAAATTGAAAAACTTATCAAAGATTAACACGGGTGGGCAGCCTTGTTGCACAGCCTGGGCGCTATCTTTGCAACGTAAATCAAGCGGCACCGTTACCCGATTAACCGCTTACCCGATTAAAAACCCAAAATCACAAACTAAAAACTAAAAACTAAATATATGGCAAAGACTACCAAGAAACCCCTGGATCCCCGCGAGGCCAAGCTTGCCGCGCTCAGCCAGGCCATGGACAAGATAGAGAAAGACTTCGGCCGCGGCTCCATCATGAAGCTCGGCGACCACTCCGTCGAAAACGTCGAGGTAATCCCCACCGGCTCCATAGGACTCAACCTTGCCCTCGGCGTCGGCGGATACCCCCGCGGCCGCATCATCGAGATCTACGGCCCCGAGTCCTCCGGCAAGACCACCCTCGCCATCCACGCCATCGCCGAGGCACAGAAGGCCGGCGGCATCGCCGCAATGATCGATGCCGAGCACGCCTTCGACCGCTTCTACGCCGAAAACCTGGGCGTCGACGTCAACAACCTGCTCATCTCCCAGCCCGACAACGGCGAGCAGGCTCTTGAGATTGCCGAGCAGCTCATACGCTCCTCCGCCATCGACATCATAGTCATCGACTCCGTGGCAGCCCTAACACCCAAGAGCGAGATCGAGGGCGAGATGGGCGACCGCAACGTGGGCCTCCAGGCGCGCCTCATGTCGCAGGCCATGCGCAAGCTCACCGGCACTATCGCACGCACCAACACCACCTGCATCTTCATCAACCAGCTCCGCGACAAGATAGGCGGCGCACTCTTCGGCCCCACCGAGACAACCACCGGCGGCAACGCACTCAAGTTCTACTCCTCCGTCCGCATCGACATACGCCCCAGCAGCGCGCTGAAAAACGGCGACGAGATGTACGGACGCAAGACCAAGGTGAAGGTCGTAAAGAACAAGGTGGCGCCCCCCTTCCGCCGCTGCGAGTTCGACATACTCTTCGGTGAGGGCATCTGCAAGGCCGGCGAGATCCTCGACATGGGCGTTGACAACGGCATCATCCAGAAGAGCGGCTCGTGGTTCAGCTACGACGGCTCGAAGCTCGCCCAGGGCCGCGACGCCGCCATAAGCGTCATCAAGGACAACCCCGAGCTGGCCGACGAACTGGAGGCCAAAATCATGGCCGCCATCGCCGCCGCCGAAGACGGCAAGCCCAAGAAGGCCGCCAAGAAGGAGGAGAAGCCCGCCACCGACCTCGACACCGCCGACCTCGACGAACTCGACACCGAGATCCCCGACGACTTCCTCATGGAAGAAGACTAATCCCCAAAATCATCGACAATCATCGATAAAAATCGATAATTATCGATAATAATCGATTATCATCGACTCCAACTCGACACCCCATGTCACAAAACATCCCCATATCCCCCGTCCCGGCCCTCGACGACGTCCGCGTCTCAGTCATCGCCGCCGAGTGGAACGCCGAGGTCACTGACCGTCTCCTCGCCTCCGCCGTCGACACCCTGCGCCGCTACGGGCTCACCTCCGAAGACATCGACGTCTTCCGCGTCCCAGGCACCATAGAGCTGACCTTTGCCGCATCCCAGGTCATCGAGGCCTCCATCGCCGACGCCGTCATCGTCATCGGCTGCGTCGAGCGCGGCGACACCCCCCACTTCGACTACGTCTGCCAGAGCGTCACCCAGGGCGTCACCGCCCTCAACGCCGACTGCGACGTCCCCGTCATCTTCTGCGTCCTCACCGTCGACACCCATCAGCAGGCCCTCGACCGCTGCGGAGGCCCCGCCGGCGACAAAGGCATCGAGGCCGCCGAAGCCGCCCTCAAGATGGTCGGCTTCAAGCGCCTCGTCGAGTCAATGTAACTCGCTGTCATATCACGCGAAGAAACAAAGGAATAAAAAGAAATTTCTTTTTATTCCTTTGTTTCTTCGCATGATGGTCAGTGAAATTAGTTGTATATAGCCTCCACTTCATACATTTAATTTTCAGGACGGGTCACATTGTCAACCTTGTCAGGACGCATGTCAACCAACACAGGACAATTGTCAACTTTATCAGTAAAAACTGTCAACCATTTTCAGGACGGGTCAATTTTCAGGACGGGTCAAAATGAACCAATATGATTAACTAAGATTAACAAATGGGGGGGGTAAATTTAGCAAAATTTCGTAAATTTGCCGTGTCTTTACCTCCCGGCGGCTTGCACACGGTCGCCGGACGACATGCTGTAAAGTGTTTGTTCACCCTGCATGGGAGGATGACGTTTCCCGCGCTTTCCAGAGATGTCTCAGACCATGAAACGAGTTCCACCCCGGGCCCAGGGAGACGATCCCGGATATCAAACCAACATTACCAAATGACTTTAGCTGATTTTGAGAAGTTTGTAGATCTTACCCTTGCCGACGGAGTCATCACGCCGCAGGAGCAGCAGGCTCTTGTCAAGCGGGCTGCAGAGCTTAACCTTTCGCCGGACGAGGTGCAGATTATCATCGAGGCGCGCGTGCATGAGATGAACCAACGCAAGGAGCAGCAGGCCAAGACGGCTGCAGCGCCGGCACCGGCGGCATCCAACAAGGCTGGCAACGTGCGCAAATGTCCCGCCTGCGGCGCCCCTATAACGGGCACCAGCACATCGTGCCCCGAGTGTGGGCATGTGTTTACCGGCGTCGCCGCCGTAAGCAGCGCCACGCGCCTGTTTGAGATGATACAGGAGGCCCAGACCCGTGCGTCAAAGGCGCTCACCGAGCATGAGGCCCGTAAAAATCAGCGACTGGCTGACCTCGACGTAAAGCAGGCCGAGTCAACCAACCTACTCACCGAGAAGCAGAACGAGGGGGGCACGATGGCCAAGATAATGGCGTCGAAGACCAAGCAGCAGGCCGAGCGCGCCGCCCTGGCCCAGAAACACGCTCAGGAGCGACAGGATCTCGTGCGCGAGCTTGAGAGAAGCCGCGCCGCCCTGAGCAAGGACCTGATGGAGGAGAAGCGCCAAATCATCAAGAACTTCCCGGTGCCCAACACCCGTGAGGATCTCATGGAGCTGCTGGCCATGGCCTCGTCGAACGCCTACGACAACGACGGCGTCATCGGCCCGGAGGAGGAGGTGTGGATACAGAAGACCGACCAGATCTATACCAAGATCAAGGCTGTGAGCAAAAACGACAAAGACCTTCTCGAGGAGGCCACAAACGTGGTGATCGGCCTGATGAGCCGTCTCCCCAACGCCTACAAGCACTTCACCTCCCTTCCCACAGGATATGAGTCCCGCATGGCCGAGCAGGTGAAAGCCGCCCGCGAGAACAAGAAGGAGATGAAGAAGGAGGCTCTGAGGGACTCGCTGATGGCCTACAAGACGTGGATCGTCGGCTCCGGCGCGGCCGTCTTGTTCGGACTGCTCCTGATGCTCTGCGGCGCCGCTATTTTCGGATTCCTGATTTTTGTCGTCGGCCTTTGCGTGGGCGGCAAGATGATAAAGAAAGGCTACGACAACTACAACGTCGAGAAGCGCAACATAGAGGCATACTGACATGGGGATATTCGGAAAAGGCAAAGGCGGCGGCTTGATGAACGTCATCCGCTGCGACGAACAAGAATATCTGGTGTGGAAGTGGCGCCCTGCCGGGCAGGACGCCAACACCACATCGCGTGAGAACGCCATACGCTGGGGCAGCTCGCTGCGCGTGAAAGACGGCGAGGTGGCCGTGTTTGTCTACAAGCAGAAAGCCGGCGCTATGCAGGAGTTTATCGAAGGACCCTTCGACGAGATCCTCAAGACTGCCAACCTCCCGATCATATCCAAGATCGTGGGGATGGCTTACGGCGGCGAAAGCCCGTTCCAGGCCGATGTCTATTTCATCAACCTCGCGGGTATCATCCAGGTGAAGTTTGCCATCCCATACTTCGATGTGCAGGACCCGCGCTTCCCCGATATGTCGGTGCCGGTGGCCACGGGTGGCACCATCTCGTTCAAGATTGACGACTACAAGGCTTTCATCAAGGTCAACCGCCTGATCAACTTTACCCTCGACGACTTCAAAAATCAGATCAAAGACGCCGTGGTGCGCCGCGTCAAGGGCAACATCACCAACGTGCTCTACGCAATAAATCTGCCTTTAGTGCAGATCGAGCGCAACATAGAGGGGATCGGCGACGCTATCAAAGAGAAGCTGAAGGTCGACCTGGAGGACTTCGGCGTCACCCTGCGCCGCTTTGACCTCAGCCGCATAGAGCCTGACAAGGAGAGCGAGAACTGGCTCAAGCTCCAGCAAGTGACGGCCGAATTCTCGATGCGCTCCACGGCAACCAACCAGAATATTGCCATCGACACGGCCAACGCCCAGGCACAGGCAAACATACAGAACATCCACGACATGCAGGCCATCAACACGCAGAACATGTCGGAAACGCTGCGCATACAGCGCGAGGAGATGCAGCGCGCCCAGCGCGCCCAGACCGAGCAGGCCGCATACGCGCAGAAACTGCAGAGCGAGCAGGCCAACATTGGCGCGTTCTCCGTCGGGCGCCAGGCCGACGTGCTTGCTGCCGCGGCCAACAATCTTGGCCAGATGGGCAACATGAACATGGGCTCGGGCAATGGCGGCTTCAATCCGGCCGGCATGATGACCGGCATGGCCGTCGGCGGCGCTGTCGGCCAGCAGATGGCCCAGATGATGGCGCAGATGAACAACGGCCAAATGGGCGGTGGCGCCGCGCCTACTCCCCCGCCGGCGCCTGCGGCACCCACACCGCCGCCCATGCCCGGACAGCTGAGCACCACCCCGGATTATTATCTTGCCGAGAACGGCCAACAAAGCGGGCCGTTCAGCGTGGCGCAGCTCAAGCAGCTCGTCGACGCCGGGAAGATGACCGCACAGTCGATGGTCTGGAAAAACGGCATGCCCCAGTGGGCGCAAGCCGCACAGTTGTCAGAGCTGCAGGTGCTCTTCATGCCCGCCGGCTCCACCGCGGCCCCCGGCATGCCCCCCGTGCCCCCACCTCCCGCAGGAATGCCTCCAATGCCCTAAAACATTAACATCATGATAAACAATTTCAACGCCGTAGACCAGCTGGTAGAGTTCGGCCTGGGAATAGCCGTGGCACAGCAGATGGTCAAGATGATGAACACCACCATGGCCGGGGTCAACGCCCCCACGGTGAAAAATCCCTCTATCGACACATTCCGCATGCCCAACCCAAACGGGCATCTTGTGCAACTCTATGTCGGCACCTCCGAGGGTGTGGCCGGGCCGTTTGACGAGAGCCAAATCTCCGCCCTGCTTGCAGCGCACAAAATCACCGCCGACACCCTGGCATGGATGCCCGGCATGGAGACGTGGACGCAAGCCTCAAACATACCGTTGGTCAACAAATACATCCTTTTGCAGTCATGAGCCGCAACGCCACCTTCCCCGTCATCCTGATCATCGCGGGTGCCGCGCTTGCCTGGGTGGGATACACCCTCGGCGTGGCAGACCTCCAAAAATGGCTCCTGGCGGTAATCACTTTCGTGGAGTTTGCCGTGGCCGGCTGGGCGTCATACATCATAGCCCGGGCCGAAGACGGGCGCAACCGCGTCAACCTGCGCGTGGTGACAATCCTGGTCATGACGGCCGCGCTGGTCATGAACTTCATCTTCTCTTTCTTCGCGTTCACGGCAGTGGCAATATGCGTCCCAAACATATTGCTCATGCTTATACTGGTCGTATCAATGCTCAATATCAAATACTAATCAAAACCCATCAAATTATGGATGCTCAAACGCCTGCAATCCCTGTTGCCCAGCCCAAGAAGAAGGCCGGCTGGTTCTTGGAACTCGTATTCTTACTGCTGGCAGTGGCCATCGATGTGTTCACCGTCATCACCGGCTTCAACAAGGGTCTCGAGACAGCGCTGTATGTCTGTCTGGCCCTGTGTGTGGTCTACTTCATCATAGTCATGTGCTCGGGGCGCCTGCGCCGCAACTCCTACATCAAGTGGCTGGCCTGGATCGGCCTGATTGATGCCGCTTACTGGATGTATGACATGTTTAGTGCCGCCGGCTGATAACCCCATCCCAACGAGTGATAATGAGGGCGCAGCCCTCAAAGATTGTAGCCGTGGGTGGCCGCGCTTCGCGCGTCTCACCCACGGCTACCGTCACGATACATTACTCACGAAAGCGAGGCGTCACTTGCCGCAACAGCCCCCTTTGGGCGAGCCGTTGCAGTCGCAGTCTGCGCCGCCGCAGTCGCCATCGGCGCAACCGCCGCCGGAGCAGCAGCACGAGGGCTTGAGCTCCTCGGGGGTGGCGTCACGCACGGTGAGTATCTCGCCTTCGAGGCGCACGGGCTTGCCGGCCAGCGGGTGGTTGAAGTCCATCTTCACACTGTCCTTGCCCACGCTGACCACCTTGCCGTTGACGCGGAAGCCGTCGCCGGTCATCATCGGCACCTCGGCGCCGGGCTTGATGAACTCGGCGTCAAAGACGCCGTCGACCAGGAATATCTCCTTCTCGAGCGTCACGACGGCCTCGGGGTCGTAGGGGCCGAAGGCCTCCTCGGCCGTGCAGGTGACGTCAAACTTGTCGCCGACCTGCTTGCCCTCGAGGGCCTCCTCGAGGGGACGGATCACGTACTGGGTGACGCCGAAGATGATGCGTTCGGGATCCTCGCGGTCCATCTGGTGGCGCAGGGTTTCCTTGCCATCGGGGCCTATCTCATAGACGTTGTAGGCCATCTCGACGTATTTGCCGGGTTGTATTTTCTCCATGACAATAGTATTCAGATTTCAGTTTTCAGTATTCAGATTTAAAACACGCAGGGGGGCGCCTCGGTTCAGTAACTTCTAGCGATGATGAAATCGAAGATCTCCAGCAGCGAGCGGCGCGCTTCCGAGTCGCCGAAGGCCTCGCAGAGCGTGCGGGTGGCGCGGGCGTGGAGCTGCTCCATGCGTGCATAGGCGTAGTCGATGCCGCCGTGGTCGTGGGCGTAGGTTATGAGCCGGTCGATGTCGGTGGCTGTCATCTCCTCGCGGCGGCTCAGGGCGAGCATCTCCTCGTGGCCGGGGAGGGCATCGTTGGTGAGCACGTGCAGCAGCGGCAGGGTGATCTTGCCTTCGCGCAGGTCGTTGCCCGTGGGCTTGCCCACGGCGGCGTCGCCGAAGTAGTCGAAGATGTCGTCGCGTATCTGGAAGCACTGGCCCAACAGCTCGGCGAACTCGCGCAGTGGGCGCAGGCGCTCCTCGCAGTCCATGCCCACGGCGTAGGCGCCCATCTCAACGCAGCTGACAAATAGCGAGGCCGTCTTCTGTGAGATGACGCTGAAGTATGCCTCCTCGCTAAGCCTATGGTCGCGGGCGTTGAATATCTGGTCGATCTCGCCTAGCGAGAGCATGCGGCCCAGGGCCGAGAGGGAGCTTATGATGCGGGTGTCGCCGGTCTCGATGGCCGCGCGCAGGGATGTGGAGACAAAGAAGTCGCCCACGAGCACAGCTATGTGGTTGTCCCAGGTGGCGTTGACGGTGGGGTGGCCGCGGCGCAGCTTCGACTCGTCGACCACGTCGTCGTGTATCAGCGAGGCGTTGTGCAGCATCTCCACGGCGGCTGCTGCGGAGATGACGTGACGGTTGACCTCGCCGACCAGCTTGGCGGCGAGTATCACGAGAATGGGGCGGATGAGCTTGCCTTTCTGCTGCAGGTAGCCGTCGACGATGCCCTGCATCATGGCGTTGTCCGTGGCCAGCGCATCGTGCATGGCCCGGGCAAGCATGCCGAGCTCCGGGGCTAACGTCTGTTGGATTTTCTGGAAGGCGGTCATAACAGGCCACAAATTTACGAAACTTCCGTCAAACGGCCAAAAAAACCGTCCCCCCCCGTGTTTCTCCCGACCATTACCAGATTCGGACGCCGGGCATGAGGCACAGCAGCGTGGCGCCGAACATGAGCGCGTAGAGCAGGTTGAACGCCTTCGGCCCCTTGGGGTCGGCCCCGCCAAGCCACAGGAACAGGAAGCAGTAGACCAGCACGTACAGGAAGGCAAATAGCGGACCCATGAAAATCAGCTCGGGGTTGGACGCCCCGACGACGGTGGCGGCAATCACGAGCGCCCACGCCAGGGTCGCGGGCACCGTGAGCTCCCACGTGCCGAAGTGCGCCCTGAGAGTGATGCACATCACATATAGAGCACCGAGGGTGACGATGTCGAGGGCTGCGCCGCCGATAAAGAATCCGACCCATACGGGCTTGGTGAAAGTGAAGCAGGTGGCTGCCACAGGCACCCCCAGGCCGAACACGGCGCCGGTGAGTGCCACCGTCCAGGCGTTGCACAGGCCGTTGCGCGCCAGCAGCCAGGCGGCAAACAGGGACAGAGGGGCTATCAGCGACTGCAAGGTGACATAGCCGAGCACCGGCGTCCCGGCCCAAAGGGCGTTGATGACGGTGAAGGCAGCGAATCCGCCCAATGCGACGATTACCGACAGGATGATGTAACGGTATCGGGTAGCCTGCTCAGGCGTGCCAATGCGAGCGGCGCCGACGAGCTTGCGCATAATGGCTGCTACAACGCCGAACCCAAGCGCCATAATGACACCGATGGGGTCTATGAAAGATAATATGATATTCGGTGTCATGGCGTCACTTGTTTTTGCGAGGTACAGCGGCCAGGCGCAGCCCGGTGCGGTAATATCTGTAATCAGAGTCGGACGACGGGTATAAATCAGTCTCGGGGACATCGACATCGTAATCTGTGTCTCGCGGGCCGTAAGTGGAATAATGGTAGTCGGAATGGTAATAGCAGCTATAGTTGCCGCCACGGGTGACCAGCGAGGGTATGCGCGGGTGGCCGAGCTGCTTGGCGCGGCAGCGGATGCAGTCGTCGTGCTTGGTGCATCCCATGATGGTGTCTGGATCCCAGGTGCGGGGCTGGCAATATTCCTCGGCGTTGCCAAGCATGTCATACAGTCCCAGGACATTGGGCCGCAGCTGCTTCACATCGCCCGGCACTCCGCTGAAGCTGTCGCTGGAGTCGTGTGTCCAGGCTATCTCCGCATAGTCTGTTGACTCGGGGTAGGGGTATCCGTCGGCATATTTGCCACCGGCGGAGGCATAGACCCATTGCGGCTCGGTGGGTATGGCATATTCAAAGGGACCGTCGGGGGTCATCTCGTTTAGGCGCCGCACAAACTCTTGCGCGGCGAAGAATGTGATGCCCATTACCGGCTTTAGCGGGGTCTCGTAGTTTTGGGGGAGGCTGCCCATCACCACCTGCCACTCCAGACGCGTCACCTCATGGTCGCAGAGGTAGTAGTCCTCCATGACGCCTGACACTGTGTCGCGGTGCTGCGTGTCGTCCTCTATGAAAGTGTAAGGGCCGCCCTCGATGAAGACCATGCTGTCGGCGATTTTTGCGGCGATGACCTCCGGGGTGCCGTTGGCGAAGTGCCACGCCGCCGTGACTGCGCAGAAGATGACGCAGTAAGTCACCGCCGCCCATACCCCGCTTCTGTTGCTGTCAGTCATATTAATCTTTGGAATAGGTGGTCGGGTCGGGAACGGCGGCGAGGGCGAAGGCTTCGCGGCGCTCGACGCAGGTGCCACAGCGGCCGCAGTGCCCGGCGCCGCCCTTGTAGCAGGAGTAGGTGTGGGAGTAGTCGACGCCGAGACGGGCGCCGCGGGCTACGATCTCTGCCTTGGTGAGGGTGGTGTAGGGGGCCAGCAGGCGTATGCCGTCGTAGGTGCCAGAAGCGATGGCGCGGTCCATGGCCTCGACGAACTGCGGGCGGCAGTCGGGGTATATGGCGTGGTCGCCGGCATGGTTGGCGAGCATGACGGCACTTAGGCCCCGGCTCTCGGCGAGCCCGGCGGCGACGCTGAGCATGATGCCGTTGCGGAAGGGGACGACGGTCGAGCGCATGTTCTCGGCCTCGTAGTGTCCCTCGGGTATGGCGTCGGCGCCGCTCAGCAGCGAGCTCTCAAAGTATTCGCCCATGAACTTGAGGGGTATGCACACCCAGGGTATGCCCAGGCGCTCGCACTGCCAGCGGGCGCACTCGGCCTCGCGGGCGTTGTGGTTAGAGCCGTAGTCGAAGGTGACGGCGAGGGCTATCTGCGGGGCGTATTCGTGGAGCATGGTGACGGAGTCGATGCCGCCGGAGAGGACCAACAAAGAGCTACAAGCCCCCCACGACTCCCCCCCAAGGGGGGGGGACACTATGTTATTAGTGGTGATATTGTCTTTATTTGGAGCCATTTTTGTTCCGATTAGCTTTTAGACGTTAGTGGCGGATTGGAAGGCGGCGAGGAGGCGCTCATGGACGAGGGACTGGTGGTCGGCGTCACCGTAGTTGGCGAAGGGATGGATGGCGATGCCGCCGCGGGGGGTGAAGATGCCCTTGACCTCGAGATAGCGCGGGTCCATCAGACGCACCAGGTCGTTCTTGATGATGTTGACGCAGTCTTCGTGGAAGTCGCCGTGGTTGCGGAAGCTGAAGAGGTAGAGCTTTAGGCTCTTGCTCTCGACCATCCGCTCGCGCGGTATGTAGTTGATGATGATGGTGGCGAAGTCGGGCTGCCCGGTCTTGGGACAGAGAGAGGTGAACTCGGGGCAGCGGAAGGTGACGAGGTATTCCACGCCGGGGTGCTTGTTGACGAAGGTCTCGAGCACTTGGGGGGCGTATTGCGTGGGGTAGTGTGTATTGGTGTTGCCGAGGAGCGTTACGCCCTCGAGGTCGTGTTGGTCGCGCATGTAGGTGACGTTGTGCAGGTTATTGGAAGTTTTGCAGGCGGGCGTAGATGCTGAGTATGAGCTGGCCGTATTGCGGGTTCATGGCCCAGCGTCCTGAGAGGGCCTCCCAGGTGGTCGCGCAGCCGCGGGCGACGAGGCCGAAGCGGACGTCGACAAGCTCTTCCCCCTCGGGCAGCTCGCAGTCGCAGGCGTAGGCATAGAGGTGCTGGGCCATGGCCGTGACGCCCTGCTCCAACGAGGTGTAGCTGTTGCCCGTGGCGCCGGCGCCCGTGACGCCGAGTCCTCCGAAGTTATATTGGTCGGGGGTGACGGCCGTGCCGTCCATAAACTTGAACCAGCCGGTCTCGAGTATGGCCTGGCAGAGCATGATGTCGCCGCGGATGCCATAGCGCGCGGCGATGGTGTAGAATGCGTCGGCCACCTCGTATGAAAAGTTGGCATTGTGGAGCTGGACGAAGCGGCACATCCTGTCGGGAGTGACCACGGCGAGGCCCAGTATCGGCTCGGGCGGGGGCAGGATGACCGAGTCGGCCACGACGATGGCGACCGAGTCGGCCTCTTGTGCAGCCGCCGGCGACGACAGCACGGCGGCCAGAAGCGTTACCACAAGCAGAAAGCAAGCCCGTTGCATGCTTGCAAAGTTAGCACTAATAGTCCAAACCGACAACAAAATTCACCAAAAAGCACAAAAGAAGGGCTTCTGCACAGCCGGGGCGCATTTTGATGTGGCGTGTTTGCGGAAAAATTCGTAACTTTGGGCGCACATTTTGCACCCGAAAATTATTCCGGCGCGCAAGGCAAACAACCACAGCGCCTTGAGCGTTTGAAAAGATAGATATGAAAGAGACCAGAAAACTGCGCGTGGGCATCACCCACGGCGATATTAACGGCGTAGGCTATGAGGTGATACTCAAGACATTGGCCGAGCCGCATATAATGGAAGTGTGCACGCCGGTGCTCTATGGCAGCCAGCGTGTGGCCAACTATTACCGCAAGGGCCTGGGCATGGCGCCGATGACGGTTAACGTCATCGACACGCCCGACAAGGCCCGCGACGGCGAGTTCAACATCATCAACGTGTGCTCCGACGAGTTGAAAATCGAGCCGGGACACTCGTCGCGCGAGGCGGGGGAGGCCGCCTTTGCCGCCCTCGAGGCAGCCGTGTCTGACCTGCGCGTGGGCAACATCGACGCGCTGGTGACGGCGCCCATCAACAAGCACAACATCCAGAGCCCCACGTTCACCTTCCCCGGCCACACGGAGTACCTTGAGGCGTCGCTTCACGATCCCGACGCACCGGAGGCGCGGTCGCTGATGATGCTCTTCAACGACGTGATTCGTGTGGCCTTGGTCACCAACCACCTTCCCGTTAGCAAGATAGCCGAGAATATCACCACCGAGCTAATCAAGAGCAAGATAGAAACTCTACACCGGTCGCTCATACGCGACTTCGGCATCCACGCCCCGCGCATAGCCGTCTTGGCGCTCAACCCGCACGCCGGTGACGAGGGACTGCTGGGCACGGAGGAAGCCGACATCGTGGCCCCGGCCATCCGGCAGGCCTCCGACGAGGGCATCCTCTGCTTCGGCCCATACGGCGCCGACGGGTTCTTTGCCGCCGGGCAATTTGCCGTGTTTGACGGCGTGCTGGCGATGTATCACGACCAGGGTCTGGCGCCGTTCAAGACCATCGCCGGATTTGACGGCGTCAACTTCACCGCCGGCCTGGAGTATGTGCGCACCTCGCCCGACCACGGCGTGGGCTACGACATCGCCGGCCGCGGCATCGCCGACGAGAGCTCGATGCGACGCGCCATCTTCGAGGCCATCGACATCTGCCGCCGCCGCCGCATGCACGCCGAGATCACCCGCAACCCGCTGCGCAAGCAGTACGTCGAGCGCAACAAGGCCGACAACGTCGTCCTCGATCTCACAAAGGACTCAGACGAGGCGTAACTTAGTTTTGTAAATGGAAAAAGAGAAAGACCAAGCATATTACGACGAGCTGGTGCGGCGCTATGACGTCAAGCCGGAGGTGCTGTCGCAGGAGCAGATCCAGCAGATGGTGCCGTTTCTGGCAAAGCGCCCCAAGCTCACCAAGTGGCTGATGCACGTGTTTGCCCTCGACAAGGTGAACGCCGCCCACGCCCATAACCACCGCACGCCGGGTCCGGAGTTTGTAGTGGGGTTGTTGCGCGACTTCGACATCGACCTGAAGATAGACAATGAACAGGTGCTCGCCAACTTCACCGAAGGCCCGTACATCACCGTGAGCAACCATCCCTTCGGCGCCCTCGACGGCATCGCCCTCATACGCCTGGTGACCAAGTATCGCCCTGAATACAAGGTTATAGTCAATATGGTGCTCGACCATATCTCGGGCATGCGGCCCAACTTTATCAGCGTCGACCAGACGGCCAGCGACGACCCTGTCAAGAAGGAAGTGTCGCGCCGCGGCCTGCTCGAAGCTATCCGCCAGGTCAAGAGCGGACAGCCCATCGGCATGTTCCCCGCCGGCGCCATGTCGAAGATCAACTACCGCAAGGGGTATCTCATCGACCGAGAGTGGCAGCCCAATATGATACGTCTGATACAGAAGCTCAACGTGCCGGTTATACCCATCTATTTCCACGGCACCAACACCTTCATGTTCAACTTCTTGGGCCGCACCGCGTGGCAGCTGCGCACGCTGCGCCTGCCCTCGGAGGTGTTCCGCAAGTGCCACTCAACGTTGCATATAAGCGTTGGGGAGCCTATCATGCCGGAGGTGCAGCGTGAGCACCAGCAGAGCATCGAGGGCTTCGGCGAGTGGCTAAAGGAGCAGACCTACGTCCTCCGCACCCGATATAAGTAAAAACAGGGAAGGCAACCGATCATTATGCTTGGCCGCTGCGCGGCCAAGAGGTAAGCAAATGGAAATAAATCTCACTGACATACCCGCCGACGTGCAGCAGGCCAAGGCCCGCTACGGAATCGTCGGCAACTCGTCGGCGCTCATCGCCGCCGTCAGCCGTGCCATCCAGGTGGCGCCCATCGACCTTAGCGTGCTCATAACAGGCGAGAGCGGCACCGGCAAGGAGTTCTTTCCCAAGATTATACACGGCGGCAGCGCGCGCAAGCACGGCAAGTATATCGCCGTGAACTGCGGCGCCATCCCCGAAGGCACCATCGACTCCGAGCTGTTCGGCCACGAGAAAGGCTCTTTCACCGGCGCCGTGGCCACTCGCAAGGGTTACTTCGAGGAGGCCGACGGGGGCACCGTCTTCCTCGACGAGGTGGCCGAGTTGCCGCTGACCACGCAGGCGCGCCTGCTGCGCGTGCTCGAGAGCGGCGAGTTTATGAAGGTCGGGTCGAGCACCGTGCAGAAGACCAACCTGCGCATCGTCGCCGCCACCAACGTTGACATGGCGCGGGCCGTGGCCCAGGGCCGATTCCGCGAGGATCTTTACTACCGCCTCAGCACAGTGCAGATACAGCTGCCGCCGTTGCGCGAGCGCGGCCGCGACGCCCTGCTGCTCGCCCGCAAGTTTGCCGCCGACTTCGCCGAGCGCTACCGCACGGACCCCATCACCCTGGACGACAGCGCCCGCGATGCCATCCTCCGCTACCGCTGGCCCGGCAACGTGCGCCAGCTCAAGAACGTCATCGACCAGGTGTCGCTCTTCGAAGGGGGGCGCCGCGTCGACGCCGAGCGGCTCGAGCAATATATGCCGTCGCTGACAGAGAGCTACACCCCAATGGTAACCAACGCGACCGGGGGCGGCTCCGGGCGCTACGACATGGAGCGCGAGGCGCTCTTCGGCCTCATCTTCCGGCTGCAGGAGCGCATCGCCGCGCTCGAGGAGGCGCTGAAAGGCGCCCCGCAGCAGATAGCCGAGCAAACCGAGCCGGAGACCGTCACAGCCGAGCCGGTGCCCACCGCCACGCTGGTGCGCTACGACCCCGACCTGCACCGCTTCCATCCCGTCGGAGAAACACCCAAGACCCTCGAGCAGACTGAGAAGGAATTGATACGCACCACCCTCGAGCGCAACAACGGGCGCCGCAAGGCCACCGCCGCCGAGCTCAACATCTCCGAGCGCACACTCTACCGCAAAATCAAGGACTACGGCCTCGAAGACGTCTTCTAAAGAAGCTGTCTCATACAGAAACAACAGAAACGACAGAAACTCATTTATAGTTTCTGTCGTTTCTGTTGTTTCTGTATGAGGTGGGGTTAGGCGTGGTAGGTGCCGATGTGGCGCTGCTTCTTTTCCTCGAAGATTTCGCTGATTGCGAAGAAGATGCCGCTCTCTTCGACGTCGCCGAACTCGCGGTTGATGGCCGTGCCAAACATGCGCATGGTAGGGGAGAGGCTCATGTAGGCGTTGACCAGCGGGGGGATGTTGAAGCCCTGCTCGCGGCAGGCGTGGTTGAGTATGCGATAGTCCTCCTTGAAAGTGGCGCCGGTGAACAGCCGCTCCATCTTCTTGACGTCGGTGTCGGTCTGCAGCGGCTCGATGGGGGTGACCAGGTGCTCGGGGTCGGGGAAGTGCTTGTTAAGGAAGTAAAGAATCATGTTGCGGCACTCGGCGTTGTAGCTCGGGTACATGGTGACCTTGCCGAAGAGGTAGCGTATCTCGGGGTGCACGACGGTCAGCGCACCCAGACCGTCCCAGAGGTTGTCGAGCACGTAGATGGCCTTGACGCCGGCGCGCGTAGACTGGTATTCCAGGCGCACGAAAGAGCGGCCAAGCTCCAGCGTCTGTGGCAGGTATTCCTCCATGAACTTCGGGGAGAAGTTGAACATGTGGCTGGTGGCTATTCGAGGCCGTCGAGTGGCGATGTCGGTCATGATGTCCTTGCCGCAGATATACCGGTAGCCGCCGAGTATCTGCTGCTGCTCCGGATCCCAGACTATCAGCTGCCGGCAGGGCGGGTCCATGAGGTCAAACTCGTCGATGTCGCAGTCTTTGCCCGTGCCGCCGCCTGCGGTGCGGAATGCTATCTCGCGTAGGCGTCCTACCTCGCGCATGGTGTTGACAGCGCGTCGGCCGTCGACCACATATATCTCGTTACCCCCCTTGTTGGTGGCGCGGAGGAAGGTGTCAGAGTTGAGTTCGGGTATTATTAGCGCCGGGTCTACCGGGTCGATGATTCGTTGCATGGTTTTCGGTCAAGGGTTTGCTGTAGACAGAGAGTCAACGGTCTGGCGTATGCGCCGTGCCTCGGCGCGAGCCTGTGAGCCGCCGTGGAGGGTGCCGGGGGGTATGGCCTCGCCGACGGCTACGCTGAAACGGCTGCCCCGCGCGCGCACCACCTCCTTGGGCAGGCGCACCATCTCAATGTTGAGCTTGATGCCCAGGCGCGTGCGCAGGCGTGCAAATTTATAAAAAAAACTTGAATTGCGGCCACCAAAATGTACGGGAATTATGTCGCGGCCGTAACGCACGGCATAGTTGACGAACGATGGCTTCCACTCCAGGTCGGCGATGACGCCCCCTTTGTGGCGGCGCGAGACCAGTCCGGCGGGGAAGATAATCATCGGCACGTCTGCTTCCAGTGCCTCCTCGAGAGCCGTGGCGCCCGTGCGATCCTGGCGTCCGTGTTTGTTGACGGGCACGAAGACGGGCCGCAGCGGCTCGACGGCCATCAACAGGTCGTTGACAACGAACCGCGGTTCGCAACCGTGCCGGTGGGCCACCATGTCGATGAGCGCCATTCCGTCGAGGCCTCCCAACGGATGGTTTGACACGTAGAGCACGCGCCGGCGGCCGGGGTCGGGCAGCACGCTGCCGGGGGTAAGGCTGTAGCGCACGTCGAGGTCGTCGAGCACGCCCGCGGCGAAGGCCGAGCCTTGGCGGTCGGCGTTGTGCGTAAGCAGCGCGTTTAGCTCGTCCTGGCATATCAGCCGCTTGAGCCACCGCACGGGCACGAGCCACCGCCACCGGCGCGGCACGCGCTGGCGCACCACGGCGTCGATGTCGATGCGCATGGGTGATGAGGTGGCCTTTTCCATTTCCCCGCAAAGTTACGAAAAAACTTTGTAACAAACCCATTGAAGTAACGAAATCCCGAAAACTCGATTTTTCGGGATTTCGGGATTTCGATATTTCGATGGCACAAGGCTCAATAGACTTCCAAGGTCACATCAAACGTCTTTCCGGTATTGAGGTTGTGGTAAGAGCCGACGAAATGGCCTTGGTACATCTCCAGATCGAAGCGCTCGAAGACCTCGCCGGTAGAAGGATTGGTGGCACTGAGCGACAGCTCGGTGGCTTCGGCATCGCACGTGCCCTTCAGCGGAATCCAGCTTGACGCCTTGTCGCCGCTTGCCTCCAGGGTTGACACGTAGGCATAGCGGCCGGTGACATGTCCGTTCTTGCAGCTCACCTCCATAAATATGGGATATTCCTTGCTGCCGCTATATAGAAGGCCGCTACAGGTATAGTCGTAGGTGTGGGCGTAAGCGGGGACAGCTGGAGCCTCGTCGTCATAGACGTCGTCGACGGCATCGTCGTCGTCCATGACATATTCATATCCCGACTCTCCTATGGCGTCGGCCACTTCCATAAAGGCCATAACCATGAGCGTGTATCCTATGATTGTCACAATGATGCATCCGGCCCAGTAGGCGATGTCGAGGGGCTTGAACACGCCGGGGTTTTTCTCCTCGCGTTCATATTGCGAGGGCTGGCAGAGCAGGTAAAGCACGTAAAGCGGGCCGACGATGGGGATGAGGCCCAGCAGCATGAATGCCGGGCTCTTGCCCACGTCTGACAGGCGGCGTCCGGTGGCGGCGAGTATGCCCAAACCGGGGCCGAGTATGGCCAGGCCGAGGATGATCCACAGCCATATACTTGCCTTGGTAGAGGATGTGGAGTCTCCCGAGAAGGTAAGCATCTCGGCGCCGGAGTCGCCGAAGATTGCGAGGAATATAAGCATCAGCGCCGGCAGCGCCATGAACCACAGCGCGGCGTTGAGCCAGGTGAGCCAGAAGGCGCGCCGCGGCATGGGGTCGGAGTAGTCGAAGATATAGTCAATCTTGGTGAACGGATACCATCCGTAAGCCTCGCATATCGACTTGGGCTCCGAGGCATCCCAGTGCTCTTCGGCGTCTATGCCCTCACGATAGACCTCCTCCTCGCCGGCGTCGGCGTTAGCGTTCACGTTGGCGTTAGGGACGGGCACCGTGGCTTCGCCAGGCTCCGCGGCTGTCTGAGGTGCGGGCGCGGAGGTCGTCACAACGGGTGGCACGGTTTGTGACGGGGCGGGCGGTACTTGGTCAAACCCCGCTGCGGCAGTGCTTGCACTTGCGGGCCGTGGCGAGTATCAGCTCGCCGCAGGCCGGGCATGTCTTCATTTGGGGTTCTGTCTCCATAGTGTGATAATGAGTTGGTAAAGTGTTATGACAAGAAAAGCGTGAACCGGCATTTGACCTTCACGCTTGTCGAGGCTCTCGCACAGCCCAGTAATAACGATTGGGTAAAGCGGCCCACGCCCGTAAACGGGGTGAACGCACAATACCTGAAGTCGATTATTACTGTTTGAAATTTGCGAGATTTCGACAAGTCGGTCTTCAGTCTTGTGATTCAGTATTTCGTTGGTATGTTGAGTATATTCTTTCTCTCGGGGTATAAAGGAGGGTTAAGATTGTGCGTGCACTATTGCACACGGCAAATTTATGAAGAAATTTTGAACTGCACAACATGTTTTGCACCATAAGTACCTCCCTCGAAATCCCGAAATCCCGAAATCCCGGGATTTCGGGATTTCGGGATTTCGATAGCGGGGGTTATTTGCGGAGGGTGCGCTCGGCGAAACCAATACAGGCGGTAGTAGAATTTTTAGGGAAATTATTTGCCTGTTTAAAAGAAAGTTGATACCTTTGCAATTACGAAAACCGGCAAATTTGCCGTTATTCGTAAATGCAAAGGGGATACTTATAAAAAATCGCAAAAAATCAACGGTTTGGCAATTTTTTTGCCAAACCGTTTTCTCGTCATGTAAAATCGTTCCGGAATTATGGGTTATTTGCGGAGGGTGCGGGAACGGGCGGTGCCGTCGGAGTAGACGGTCTGCTCGACGACGACGGTGCCGGGGGCCGGGTTGGCGATCTGCACGCCCTGGAGGTTGAAGTAGCGGACGGCGACGACGGTGGCGTCGTCGGCGCCGACAGCCTCGATTCCGTCGATGACGTTGCCGAGCTTGATGGTGTAGACGCGGACGAGGTCGCCGGCACGGAGGGTGATGGTGCCGGTGCGGCCGGAGGCCTCCTGCAGCGGGTGGATTATGCCCTCGTCGGCGTCGATGAAGAATTCCTCGGAGGCTTCCCATGTCAGGCCCGGAAGGTATGCGACGTGTATCTTGTCGGTGACGCCCTCGGCGGTGTCATCGCCGCTGAACACAAGCAGTGCGGCGTGGAAGTTGGCCTCGGGCACGTCGGCGAAGGCCTTGAGCGTGGGCATTGCGTACTGGTGGTAGTCCCAGAGGTCGCTCAGGGACGTGGTGATAAGCTCACGGTCGGTCAGGCCCTTGGCGAACGAGGCGGAGTACTCGTCTTGCACGAGCGCGGGGTTGACATCGGTGCTATAGTAGCAGGAGTCGACGCTGACCTTGGTCTGCGTGGAGGTGCAGTACATGGCAGCGGCGCAGGTGGTGCCGTCGGTGCAGTTGATCTTGCCGTAGGCTATGTTGCGGCGTAGCGTGGCGCCGGTGGAGGCGCCGCAGATGCCGCCGACGAACATCTCGCCGGTGAGGGTGCCGTAGTTTGCGCAGTCGTGGATGTTGCCGGTGGTGGCGTATCCGCTGATGCCGCCGACGTGGCCGTAGGCGGTGGTGGTGCTCTGCCGGTCGGCGCGGGTGGAGGTGACGCTGCCGAGGTTGATGCATGAGCTGATGTGCGACGACTGGGAGGTACCCGCGATGCCGCCGGTGCGGTTGCCCACGCTCATGACGGTGCCGTAGTTGACGCAGTCGGTGATGGTGCCGGAGATGTTTCCGAAGACGCCGCCGACGGCGTAGGCGTTATTGGGGGTGGCGGAGCCGTTGACCACGGTGGCGTAGTTGACAAGGTTGCGGTAGACGGCGGAGGCTCCGTTGCCGTTGCCGATGACGCCGCCGAGGTCGTAATAGTTGCTGTAGACCGAGTCGCCGTAGTTTACGCAGTTGGTGACTACGTTGGCATACGAGCCGGCCTGGCCGATGACGCCGCCGACGTAGGTCTTGTTGCCGATCACCGTGCCGTAGTTGACGCAGGAGTCGACGGTGCATGCTGCGGTGAATGAGCCGAAGCAGCCGCCGAGATAGTTCTCGCCGCGGACGTCGACGTGGTTGACGCAGTTGATGAACGTTCCGGAGGCGCTGTAGCAGATGCCGCCGGCGCCGGCGGAGGTGAATACCAGCTCGCCGAAGTTCTCGAGGTCGCGGTAGAGGCCGCCGCCGGTCATGGTGCTGGCGATGCCGCCGATATATCCGGAGGCGGTGATGACGCCGTAGTTCTTGCAGTCGATCATGTCGCCGCCGCAGCGTGCGGCGATGCCGCCGGCAGTGGTCTTGCCGCAGGTGATGTTGCCGTAGTTGACGCACCCCTTGACGAGCGAGCCTGCCTGTGTCTGCTCGACGATGCCGCCCATGGAGGTGCCGGAGCAGTCGAGGTTGGCGCGGTTGACGCAGTTGATGATGCTGCCGCCGGCGTAGAGATAGCGGACGAGGCCGCCGACGTCGGCTGCCGTGGTCATGGTGGTGATGAGCGTGGCGTCTTCGTTGACCACGTTCTCAATGGTGCCGTAGCACTTGTCGACCAGTGCGGAGACGTAATAGTAGGCGGCGATGGAGCAGGTGCCCAGGCGCAGGTTGCGCACGGCGCCCTTGTCGGTGAGGGTGCCTATGATGGCCACGTACTGATAGGGCTTGACAGACCGGTCGGTGCGGTCGATGGTGAGGTAGTTGATGCTGTGGTTACGTCCGTCGATGATGCCGCCGAAGGAGTTGCTGTCGAAGCCGATGGGTGTGAACTGCGGTATGCCGGTGAAGTCGAGGTCTGCCGTTATAGCGAAGTGGTTGCCCTCGAAGGTCAGGCCGTAGGTGTTGGTGTAGTCAGAGAGTGTGATCAGGTCGGCTGCGCAGGTGATGAGGAAGGGGTCGGCCTCGGTGCCGCTGCCGGCGAAAGGTGCGAAGAAAGCCGTGACGGCGTATTCGCGGGTGAACGCGCCGGAGGTGCCGACGAGGGTGATGCTCTGGGGCTGTACGCAACCGGTGACCTTGAGGGTGTCGCCGGCGATGCTGAAGTATTCGGAGGCGGGTATGCTCCACGTAAGGCCGTCGGCCTTGGAGAGCTGTGCGTTGGTGGTCATGGAGCCTACGGTCTGCCCGTCGCCGAAGGTGACGTACATCGAGCGGAGGGTAGAGGCTGCGGTTTCCGAGGCGCGGGCCTTGAGCACGGGATACTTGCCGGCGGCGTAGTCGAATATGTCGGCGGAGAGGCCCTCGATGGCCGTTCCGGTGGTCAGCACGGAGGTGTTGACCGCGGATATGCCGTCGCGGGGGAGTCCGTTCATCGCGCCGAGGGTGCAGAGCTGGTTGTCATAGTAGCAGGCCTCGAGCACGGCGGGAGCCGAGGCTACCTGGCCGCCGAAGGCGCCGCAGTAGGTGCCGCCCTCGCAGATTACGATGCCGGTGTTGACGCACCCGCGCAGCTGTGCCGCGGAGGTGACGCCGCCGATGATGCCGGCGGCGATGGTGTAGGCCTGCACGGTGCCCTGGTTGACACAGTTCTCGATGACGCAGGCATCGGCGCCGCTGGTGGCGTCGCTGTTGAAGACTATGCCCGCTGCGCCGCCGGTGGAGGCGTATTCGTAGGCGTTGGTGACGGCGTCGGTGTGGACGTAGCCGTCGTTCTGGCAGCCGGATATGGTGGAGCCGCCGTACATCTGCCCGACGATGCCGGCAGCGTATCGGTAGCCGGCGGTGATGGTGCCGGCGTTGTAGCAGTTTATGGCACGGGCGCCGGCATTGAGGCGGGTGCAGATGCCGCCGACGTAGTTGGCGGAGACGGTGATGTCGGCGTAGTTGCGGCAGTTTTCGACGGTGCCGTTGCAGATGGCCACGAAAGCGGCGAGGCCGGCGTAGCCCTTGAGCGAGCATGAGGCGTCCATCGTGATGTCCTTGAGGTGGCCGTTGGGGCCGAGGATGCCCACGAGGGCGACGGTCTGGCGCGACGAGGAGGCGACGGGGCTGCCGCTGCTGTCGAGCGTGAGGCCGTTCATCGTCCAGTTTTTGATGGTGTAGCCGCGGCCGTCGAGGGTGGCGTCGAAGTAGTGGGTCTCGTTGGTGTCGTCGCCGATACCGTAGAAGTCGGTGACGCCGGTAAGGTCGATGTCGTTGCCCAGGACGAAGTAGTCGCCCGTGTAGTGGAGGCCGTTGGAGGTAACGCCCGTGTTGAGAGTGCGCAGGTCGTCGACGGTGCGGAGCACGAAGGGGTCAGCCTCGGTGCCGCTGCCGGGGAACTGCGAGGGGGAGACGTTGAGCTGGTACAGGCGGGTGAACGTGCCGGCGTCAGTGGTGAAGCGTGCGGAGATGAACTCCTTGCCTTGGTCGCCGGTGAGCGTCACGTCGGAGCCGCTGATGGTCAGGGCACCATGAGAGAGGACGGGCGCGTTGTCGTCGTCGAGGAGATACCAGGCCACGTCCGAGGGGGTGTCGAGGGTGAACGCGGTCTTAACATAAGAGGAGGTCTGCCCCTGGCCGAGATGTATGGCGGCGCCGAAATATCCGGCGACGTCGGCGGCCATCCACTTGGGCGTGGGATAGCGGCCGGCGGTGAACGTCCACATATCCGAGCCGAAGCCCTCGGGACCGTTGGCCGTGGTCAGGGAGTCGGTGGCGGTGTAATGGTCGGCGGTGAGGGTGCCGGCCATCTGTCCGTCGACGTACACATTATTAAATATGGTGCCGTCGTTGATGACACCGGCGACGCCGTTGTCGACGAGCGTCTGGCCGTTGCCGTAGACCTGGCCGGTGGAGATGACGCGTGTGAGGGTGTTATTGTTTGAGGCGAGGTTGCTGAGATATCCGGCGATGCCGCCCAGGCGTGTGCCGGTGCTGGTGCCCTGGACATAACATGATGCGACGCAGTCTTCGATGGTGGCGCCGGAGGAGTATCCGACCAGGCCGCCGGCATAGCCGTTGGAGCTGGTGGCGACGGTCTGTATCATCACGGAGGCGGCGCATGAGCGCAAGGTGCAATAGGTGACCAGGTTACCGGCGATGCCGCCGACCCAGCCGTAGGAGCTGGTGTCATACATCGTGCCCAGCACGTAGCAGTTTTCGATGAGCACGGGTGAGGCGGAGGCGGAGGAGCAAGCGCCGACTATGCCGCCGAGGCCGTGCTCGATGCTGGTGGAGGGCACTGACTGCTTGGCGGAGATCTGTGCGGAGCAGTCTTTGATGGTGCCGCGGTAGATCATGCCGGTGATGCCGCCGAGCTGGCCCAGGCCGGTGAGGTAGCCCACGTAGTGGCAGCCGCTGACGTATGTGCTGTAGCCGACGATGCCGCCGGCGTAGCGCTCGTAGGTGACGAGCTGGCCGCTGACGGAGCAGTCTTCGATGCGACCTAAGGAGTAGCCGGCGACGAAGCCTGAGTAGCGGCCGTAGGTCAGCATGCGGGCCGTGGTCATCTTGACACCCCGGACGACGCCGGAGGCGCCGACGTAGCCGAAGATGCCGGTGTATTCGGCGCTGCGCTCGACGTAGAAGTTCTTGATGGTGTAGTTGCCGCCGTCGTAGGTGCCGTTGAAGCAGTTGGTGGCGTCAGCGCCGACAGGGCGGTACTGCCCGACGTAAGAGGCGAAGTCGATGTCGGCTGTCTGCTTGAAATATTTGCCCTCGTAGGTCAGGCCGGAGGCCACGGCGGCGGCGAGCAGGTCGAGGTCGGCCGTGGAGGCTATCTGGTATGGGTCAGCCTCGGTGCCGCTGCCGGTGAAGGAGTAGGCCTGCGAGGAGGGGAGGGTGAGCACGCCCGGCTCGACGGAGATGGTCGAGCTGTTCATGCCGTAGAGACAGCTGGTGGAGGCCGACGAGGTGGTGGCGGCGAAGACGCCCCAGGGGCCGAAGCCGAAGCCGGTGGCGCTGAGCGTGCCGGTGATGTTGCCCGGGATGCCCTTGTTGCCGTAGGTGCCGGTGCCCCACTCGGCGGGGTATGTGACGTAGGACGTCGCCGTCAGGCTGGTGTAGCTCATCATCTGCGGCTCCAGGGTGAAGGTGCCGTCGGCGTTAAGGAAGACGGTCACCTCGCGGCCGGAGTTGGCCAGGTTGGCGATGAGAGCCTGCGTGGGCGTGGTCTGCTTGACGAAGACGGGATACGAGGTGTCGGAGAAGGTCTGTGCCGAGAGGTCGCGGAGGCTGCCCGTGAGCGTGGCGTTGGAGGGGTAGAGGCGCATGGTGGTGCTCATGGCCAGGGCGGAGCCGACGTATTCCGAGGTCTTGTCGGTGACCAGCACGGCCCAGCCGCTGCCGAGGGTGAAGCACCCTTCGGCGTCGTCCCAGGTGAAGACGAGGTTCTTGGCCGTGCTGTAGCCCCACTGCACGGCGTCGAAATAGACCATCTCGAAGTCGCCGTAGGGGCTCATCGTGTATACCACCTGGTGGGGGAAGGTTATGGTGGCGGAGGTGGCGTCGTAGGTGCCGGTGAGGGTGCCGAGGTTGTAGAAATTGGTGAGCGTGGCCGTGCCGTCGGTGCCGACGGTGAGCTGCGGCATGGCTGTGAACCCTTCGCGGGCGGTGCCGGTCTGTATGTAGTCATACTCGGCATAGTAGCCCGTGGGGCTTGCGGGGGCCGACTCTGCGCGGTGGCTGAGCGCGGGGCTGTGTGTGTCGAGCGCGCCGGGGAGGACAATCTCTTGGAATCGCTCGTCGGCGACCGACTGCGCGGAGGCGCCGAGGGCGCACACGGCCATGGCGACGGCCATGGCTGCGGCGCGTAGGTTGAGGTAGTAATTGTGCATTATGTCAGGTGTTTGATTGGTGGCTAAAAGGAGCCGTTTGTGCGGCTTTGCCGCACAAACGGTGAGCGGTTAGTTGACGGTTAGCGGACGGTGAACGATGACTGCCAGATGCGCTGGTCGTCGTAATACAGCTCGTAGCGGTATGTGCCGGCGGGGTATGTGGTGCCGGAGCTGCTGCCGAAGCCGCGGGTGACGAGGTTGGTGTCGCCGGGGTTGATGGTGAACGTGTAATGGGTTGAATAACCCGCGGGCGACGAGGTGCCGCTGATTATCGTACCGTCGGGATTGATAATCTTGATATACAGGTCTATCTCTTTCTTGGAGGTGATGCGGGTGTTGAAATAGACCTTGGCGTTAAGATACTGCATGCTTGAGGCGTAGAGCGTGCTACCCGGGGAGGTGAGCACGGTGCCGTTATAGTCGAGGTTGCCGAAGGACACGGAGGTGACCGTGATGGGGCAGCTGTTGTTGTCGCCCATTATGGTGACGCGGTCGCTCCATATCTTCTTGTCGTCGAGGTAAAGCTCGTAGGTGTAGGTGCCCGACTCGTAGGTGCTGGTGGTGGCGTTGCCGTAGCCCGAGGTCTTGAAGCTGTTGGTGTTGGGGCCAATTGTGGCGTCGAAGCTGCCGGTGTAGCCGCTTGGAGAGCCGTCATACGTGCTCAGGGTGCCGTCGGGGCGATACAGGCGGTAATAGAAGGTCAGCTTGCGGCTCGATGAGAGGTTGGGGGTGATGTATACCTCGGCGTAGAGGTAGCGCATCTTGGAGGCGTAGAGTGTGGAGCCGAAGGTGTTGATGACGGTGCCGTCTTTCTCGCGGTTGCCGAAGAGGCCGTAGTTGACGGTGAGGGGAGAAAGGTCGACATCTTCGAGAACGACGAATGCGCCGCTCCAAATCTCCTTGCCGTTGTAGTACAGTCCGTAACGGTAAGTGCCGGGCTCATAGATACTCATCGAGGAATTTCCGTAGCCGATGGTGTTGAAACTTGTAGTGGAGGAGGATATGTCGACGTCGAAGTAGCCGGTGTAGCCTTCGGGCGATCCGTCAAATGTGGAGAGCGTCCCGTCGGGGTAGTAAATTTTGTAACGGAGGTCGACGTTGCGTGTAGAAGAGACTTTAGGTGTAATGTGCATCTCGGCGAACAGGTAGCGCATCTCGGATGAGTAAAGGGGAGAGCCGGGGGAGTCTATGATAGTGCGGTCTTCTTCGCGGTTGCCAAAGAGGGCAAAGTCTACGGAGAAAGGCACCGAGGGCTGCTTGTTGGAGGTTTTGCCGGTGGATTTCTTCCCCGATTTCTTTTGGCCGGAGGTAGTTGTTGTGGTACGGGCCTGGCCGGAGACCACCTTCTGCTGTGCGTGAACGGGAACGCAGACCATTAAGGCGAGCACCAGCGTGGCGAGTATGCGGGAAATATTTTTCATAACATGAGAGGTGTAAGTCAAAGATGTGTCTTTGGCGGCAAATTTACGCAAAATATTTCAATAAAGACACACATCTTTAAACTTTTCCCTGAAATTGTTATAGGCCGTATATCCCCTATATGGCTTATACTCCATGGCACCGGTTTGATTTAACTAAATTTAGCATTAATTTTTAACCACCTTTACCGATTTATGCCGTATATTTGCCCAGGTTTAACAAATCTATATACCACCAAAAATTTCAACCATGAACATTAACACAATCATGACGAACCTGGAGGCTCGTCACCCCGGAGAGAAAGAGTTCCTGCAAGCCGTTCGTGAGGTGCTCATGAGCGTCGAGGAAGTGTACAACCAGCACCCCGAGTTCGAGAAAGCCCGCATCATCGAGCGCATGGTCGAGCCCGACCGCATCTTCACCTTCCGTGTCACCTGGGTAGACGACAAGGGTGAAGTCCAGAACAATATCGGCTACCGCGTGCAGTTTAACAACGCCATCGGCCCGTACAAGGGCGGTATCCGCTTCCACGCATCCGTCAACCTGTCAATCCTCAAGTTCCTCGGCTTCGAGCAGACGTTCAAGAACGCTCTGACCACGCTCCCCATGGGCGGCGGCAAGGGCGGCTCCGACTTCAGCCCCCGCGGCAAGAGCGACGCCGAGATCATGCGCTTCTGCCAGGCGTTCATCCTCGAGCTGTGGCGCAACCTCGGCCCCGACCGCGACGTGCCCGCCGGCGACATCGGCGTTGGCAGCCGCGAGGTAGGCTACATGTACGGCATGTACAAGAAGCTCGCCCGTGAGAACACCGGCACCTTCACCGGCAAGGGCCTCAGCTTCGGCGGCTCCCTGATCCGCCCGGAGGCCACCGGCTTCGGCGCACTCTACTTCGTGCAGGACGTGCTCAAGCAGATGAACCAGGACATCAAGGGCAAGACCATCGCCGTCAGCGGCTTCGGCAACGTAGCCTGGGGCGCCTCCCTCAAGGCCACCGAGCTGGGCGCAAAGGTAGTCACCCTCAGTGGCCCCGACGGTTACATCTACGACCCCGCCGGCCTCGACATGGAGAAGATCAACTACATGCTCGAGCTCCGCGCTACCGGCAACGACGTCGTCGCCCCCTACGCCGACCGCTTCCCCGGCTCCACCTTCTACGCCGGCCGCAAGCCCTGGGAGCAGAAGGTAGACATCGCCCTGCCCTGCGCCACCCAGAACGAGCTGGGCAAGGAGGACGCCGAGGCCCTGGTCAAGAACGGCGTGCTGCTCTGCGCCGAGGTCTCCAACATGGGCTGCACCCCCGAGGCCATCGACACCTTCATCAACAACCGCATCATCTACTGCCCCGGCAAGGCCGTCAACGCCGGCGGCGTGGCCACCTCCGGCCTGGAGATGACCCAGGACGCCGAGCACCTGCAGTGGACCGCCGAGGAGGTCGACGCCAAGCTCCACCAGATCATGTCGTCCATCCACTCCGCATGCCTCGAGTACGGCGTGCAGCCCGACGGCTACATCAACTACATGAAGGGCGCCAACATCGCCGGCTTCATGAA
>CAYOUJ010000022.1:0-37570 GCA_964407165.1 uncultured Muribaculaceae bacterium
CGTAATTCGCGTAATTTGTAGTTTGAAAAATTCTTTTTTTTCTTTGGTTTCTTCGCGTGATAATCCGCGTAATCCGTAGTTTTGCCATCCCGAAACGCAAAAGATTGTTAAATGCTTGACAACGGGGGTCTTCATTTTGTATCTTTGCAAGCATTTTTTTATTATCCACTGATAATATGGCTACTCGTAAAAATATCCCCACGCGCCCAGCGGGGCCTTCGCAGCAGCTGGTCACCGAAGACCGCTCCTCCCGCCCCATGACGCGTATCAACTTCATTCTCATGGCCGTATGCGGCGCCATGATAGTCCTCGGATTCTGCCTCATGGCCGGCGGCGCTACCACCGTCGACTCCTTCAACGCCGACATCTTCAGCTCTCGCCGCGTCGTAGTCGGCCCGCTGATAGCCTTCCTCGGCTTCGCCGCCATGGCCTTCGCCATCATGTACCGTCCCAAGAGTAACCAACCCCGGCCGAAGGACTAATGAGTTTCATCGACGCCCTGATCATGGGCATTGTGCAGGGGCTCGCCGAGTACCTGCCCATCAGCTCCAGCGGACACCTCGAGATCTTCCACGACCTGCTCGGCCTGGAGATGGACGGCGCAGAGTCTCTGGAGTTTGACCTCGTGCTCCACGTCGCCACCGTGCTGAGCACCATCGTCGTGCTCTGGCGCGAGTTCGTGCCCCTGTGCACCTCCTTCTTCACCTTCCGCCGCGACTATAACTTCTACTACGTCTGCAAGTTGCTCGTCAGCTGCATCCCCGTGGCCATCGTCGGCCTGTGCTTCAAAGATGTGGTCGAACAGTTCTTCGGCGGCAGCCTGCTGACCGTCGGCATCTGCCTGTGTGTCACTGCGTTGCTCCTGGCCTTTGCCTACTTCACCCGCACGCGCCCGCTGCTGCGCTCCTCGCGCCGCTCCACGGGATACACCGGCCACGACATCGGCTGGTGGGACGCCTTCGTCATTGGCTGCGCACAGGCTGTCGCCGTGCTCCCCGGCCTCAGCCGCTCCGGCTCCACCATCGCAACGGGCATACTCCTCGGCGACAAGCGCGAGAAGGTGGCCCAGTTTTCGTTCTTCATGGTCATCATACCCATCCTCGGCGAGGCCCTGCTCGACGTCAAGGACATGCTCGGCGGCGAGGCCGTTGCCGGCAGCGTCGGGCTGATGCCCCTGCTGGTGGGCTTCGTCGCCTCCTTCGTGGTCGGCTGCCTCGCATGCCGCTGGATGCTCGAGATAGTCAAGCGCGGACGCATGGTCTGGTTCGCCCTCTACTGCGTCATCGTCGGCGCCCTCTGCATCCTCCTCAGCTAAAATCGACTATAATCGATAATAATCGATAATCATCGATAGACCATCGATGGAATATCGAAAAAATCTCGACAGTGAACTTCCCCGAAGGCGAAATATTATACATCGACAAGCCGCTGCGCTGGACCTCCTTCGATGTGGTCAAGCGCCTGCGCTCCGTGATGTGCCGCCGCACCGGCATCAAGCGCCTCAAGGTCGGCCATGCCGGCACCCTCGATCCGCTCGCCTCCGGCGTCATGATCGTCGTCACCGGCCGCTGCACCAAGCAGATAGACACCCTCCAGGCCGGCGTCAAGGAGTACGTCGCCGAGATCACCCTCGGCGCCACCACACCCTCCTTCGACCTCGAGACCGAGATAGACGCCACATACCCCACCGCCCACATCACCCGCGAGCTGGTAGAGGAAACCCTTCAGAAATTTCACGGCGCCATCGAGCAGGTCCCCCCGGCGTTCTCAGCCTGCAAGGTCGACGGCCGTCGCGCATACAAGATAGCCCGCAAGGGCGGCGACCCCGGCCTCAAGCCCAAGACACTCGTCATCGACGAGATTGAGCTGCTCGACTTCGCCCCCGAGCGTATCACCATCCGCGTAGTCTGCAGCAAGGGCACTTACATCCGCGCCCTCGCCCGCGACATCGGCCGGGCACTCGGCAGCGGCGGTCACCTCACGGCCCTGCGCCGCACACGCGTCGGCGACGTCACCGTCGACCGCTGCCTCACCGTCGACGCCGCCACCGAACTCCTCGCCAACTGCCCCATCGAACTCCCCGACAACATCGATAACCATCGATAACGATCGATATATTATCGATAATCATCGACCCCCTCGAAAAAATAACTCCCAACGATAATGAAACTTAGCCAATTCAAATTCGACCTCCCCGCCGACCTCATCGCACAACACCCCGCAGCACAGCGCGACGAGGCGCGCCTGATGGTCCTCCACCGCACCGACGGCGAGATAGAGCACCGCGTCTTCAAAGACGTCATCAACTACTTCGACGAGGGCGACCTCATGGTCTTCAACAACACCCGCGTCTTCCCCGCGCGCCTCTACGGCAACAAGGAGCGCACCGGCGCCCGCATCGAGGTCTTCCTCCTGCGCGAGCTAAACCCCGATGGCAAGCTCTGGGACGTCCTCGTCGAGCCGGCACGCAAGATACGCATCGGCAACAAGCTCTACTTCGGCAACGAGGAGTCGATGGTGGCCGAGGTCATCGACAACACCACCTCCCGCGGCCGCACCCTCCGCTTCCTCTACGACGGGCCCCACGACGAGTTCAAGGAGCAGCTCCTCGGCCTCGGCATGGTCCCCCTGCCCTCATACATCAAGCGCGAGCCGGTCCCCGAAGACACCGACCGCTACCAGACCATCTTCGCCACCGAGGAGGGCGCCGTCGTCGCCCCCGCCGCCGGCATGCACTTCTCGCGCGAGCTGCTAAAGCGCATGGAGATACGCGGCATCGACGAGGCAAAGATCACCGTCCACATCGGCCTCGGCACCTTCCGCGACATCGACGTCGAAGACCTCACCAAGCACCGCATGGACTCCGAGCAGCTGCTCATCACCCCCGAGGTGGTCGACAAGATCAACGCCACCAAAGACGCCGAGCACCGCGTCTGTGCCGTCGGCGCCTCCGTCCTCCGCGGTATCTCCTCCGCCGTCTCCATGAACGGCCACATACAGGCCTACGACGGCTGGACTAACAAGTTCATCTTCCCCCCCTACGAGTTCACCGTCACCGACGCACTCGTCACCAACTTCCACCTCCCCCAGTCCACCATGCTCATGCTCGCCTGCGCCTTCGGAGGATACGACAACGTCATGCACGCCTACCGCGTGGCCGTCGACGAGGGCTACCGGTTCGGCGCCTACGGCGACGCCATGCTCATCATATAGGAGGCGACGCGCCCTCGCGTCGCCATCCCCGCCTTGGCCGCCAGCCCTCCCTTGCTTGAACGCGAATTACCACGAATTACGCGAATTTGCAACCACGAATTTCACGAATTAAACGAATTACACAAATTTTTAATTCGTGAAATTCGTTTAATTCGTGAAATTCGTGGTTAAATCTGAAACTCTAATCATTCGTGAAATTCGTGGTTAAATCTTAAAACTCTTATAATTCGTGAAATTCGTTACCATAGCCGCCCCCTCCCAGGCAAAGGTCACGGAGAAGATGTCACGCTTCCTCGCTTTCGCCCACCCCGCCGCCTCCCCCGACGAGGCGCGAGCACTCGTCGCGCGCTACCGCAACGAATACCACGACGCACGCCACGTCTGCTGGGCGTACGTCACCGGCGCCGACCGCGCCACCTTCCTCTCCTCCGACGACGGCGAACCCTCCGGCACCGCCGGCCGACCCATCCTCGGCCAGATCAACTCCGCCGGCCTCACCGACATCGTCGTCGTCGTCGTCCGCTACTTCGGCGGCATCAAGCTCGGCACCTCAGGACTCATCGCCGCCTACCGCGAGGCCGCTCGCCAGGCCATCGCAGACGCCCCCCGCGTCGAGCGCGAAGAGCTCACCGACATCACCATCCGCTTCGGCTACCTCGAAATGAACGACGTCATGACCCTCGTCAAGTCCCTCCCCGACGTCACCGTCCTCACCCAGACCTTCGACAACACCTGCACCCTCTCCCTCCGCCTCCCCCTCCCCCTCCTCCCCCGCTTCCAAAAATGGCAATAGCAAATCGGGAGGGCAAATCGGGAGCGCCGTCATCAAATCGGGAGCGCCGTCGCCCCGACGGCCGGCAGCCGGAGGCTGCCAACCACGCAAACGTTACACAGGATTTTACTCTCGCCGTCGACTCTCGCCGTCGACTCTCGCCGTCGAGGCGACGGCGCTCCCGATTATCTTTCCATCCCCTTCCATATCACCCCTCCCGAACATATATTCTTGACGATATACTTGCGCACGCTATCGTAATGGATACAGTCTCTGATGATGCGGTCGTATGACTCCCTATGCCACACGCTCCCCCTCTCGTTGAGAACCTTGTTGATATTGTGGGCTGACACACTTTTCCAAGCCCCGGCTGCCTTGTTGATGTTCGTCGACAATGACTCTGCCAGCACATGCACATGGTTGGGCATTATGACATAGTCGTGTAGGACATAGTCGACATTGTCACGTCGCAGAAGTGTGTCTTCCACTATCTTGGCAATATTCATATTGGCCAAGATACATCTGCCGTTGCCATTGTCAAGCCAGACGTCTATTCTCTTGGCAAACCGACTGTCGTACTCCTTCTGCTGCTCAGGGGTCACGGGCTGTGGATGCATTTGGAGCCATATCTTTTTCTCCATCTCCATTTCGTCACGTACCTGCCGGGGGAGGCTGTCGGCGAGATGAAAGGTGATGAATTGGAATTTTCCCTCCTGATGCCAATGTGGCAACCGTCTCCACGTCGTTATTTTGTCATGGTGAGGGTTGTAAAAATGAGAATTGGTTGATTGCATAGATGCAAAGATACAAAAAATTCGCAATATAGCAAATCGTAAGAGCAAATCGGGAGCGCCGTCGCCCCGACGGCGAGTGAAACGTAAGAGCAAATCAGGAGCGCCGTCGCCCCGACGGCGTCAACAAATTTACGTGGTTGGCAGCCTCCGGCTGCCGGCCGTCGGGGCGACGGCGCTCCCGATTTGCTGACGGCTCTCCCGATTTGCTCACGAAAAAAGGAGCGCCCGTGGGGCGCTCCTTTTCACTTATAGGGGGGATTAGCTTATTTTACGAGGACCTTGCTGACCTGGTTGCCGGCTACGCGGATGTAGAGGCCGGAGGTCGGGTTGTCGACGCGGACGCCCTGCAGGTTGTAGTAGACGGCAGCGGCGTTGGAGTCAACGTTGACACCCTCGATGCCGCTCGAACCCTTGATGACGGTCATGGTCATGCTGGCCAGGTCGACCGTGATGTTCATCTTGTAGGTGTAGTACTGGTCATCGATGAAGGTGACCATCCAGCTCTCGGCTGCGGAGGCGTTGCCGCCCTCGCCGGCTGCATACTTGGTCACGGGCATTGCGGTCTCGAACACAACGGGAGTGTCCTTGGCGGGTGCGCCGTAGCGGTCGCTGGTGTTGACGTCGGTGTTCCAGTCAGCGCCGGTGGCGGTGACGAAGGAGAAGTAAGCGACTTTCTCACCCTCGCCGGCCGGAGTGAACTGTACGTTATTGAACTTGTAGACGCCGTTCTCACCTGCTGCGGAAGTGCCGGAGTAAGCGGGGCTCCAGGCGGGGCTGCTGCCCTCGATGTTGCCGAGCATATACAGCGTGGCGGGATAGTTGCCGGGAGTCGGGGTGTCGCCGCCGCTGACGGTGATGCTGAAGGTCTTGGCGGTAGCGTCGGTAACGGTTACGGTGTAGGTGCCTGCGGCAACCTGATATACGCCGTTGTCGCCGGAGCCGTTAGCGGTGAACGAGCCGGACTCGGTGATGATCTGGTTGGCGGGAGCCGTGGAAGGACGCCATACCTTGCTCCAGTCGCTGCCGGCAGCGTCGGTGGTGAAGCTGAAGTAGCTGTCCTTGGTTGCGGTGAAGGTGTAGGAATTGTTGGTCAGTGCAGCTGCGGTCCAGCCGGCGCCGTCGATGTCGCCGAAGAAGTAAACGTCAGAGGTGACGGGAGGGGTCGGGGTGTCGCCGCTGACCTTGCCGTTGAGGTTGTAGGTAGCGCCCGTTTCCCAGGTGAGGTCGTTGGTCTGGGTGGTGCCTGCGCTCCAGCTGCTTGCGGAGCCGTCAAGGAAGATGACCTTTCCGGGAGCGGAAACGGCCGTGACGGTGTACGAATACTTGTTGCTGCCCATAGAGGTCATCTCTACGCCGGGCCACGAGTTGGAGGCGCCGCCGTCCCAGTAGTAGATGTTGACCTTGCTCCAGTTGGAGGCGGAGTTGTCGAAGTAGACGGTGAAGTCGCTCTTCTCGGCGCCCTTGACGCCGTCGAAGTCGTAAGTTGCGCCGTCGACGAAGTCGAGGTTGCCGGTCTGGGTGCCGCTGATATTAGGGTGGAAGATTATATAGCCGGGAGTGCCGGAGAACTCGACCGACCAGATGCCGTTGCCGTCGTTGGTCATCTCAGTGCCGGGCCAACCCTTTACCTCGCCGGTCGTGCCGCCCCAAACGTAGGCATAGACCGAGGACCATTTGGTCGACGAGTTGTCGTAGTAGACCTTGCTTGCGCTTGCGCTCAGGCAGAGCAACATGGCTGCAAGCAGAAAGTACAGTTTTTTCATGAAGGTTAATTGATTAAAATGTAAGTATTATAGTTAACTAAAAGAATTAGCATGCGAAACACTGTCCCCTCGGGGGGGCTATCTAAGGCGTCACAAAATTACAAAATCCCTCCGACACCCCGTCCATATTTAACAAACATTAACGCAGTTGGGGGTCGGCTTGCCGACCTATTCCAGTAGCGCAGGGTGCGGGCATCGGCTTGCCGATGCCACGCACCCTGGGTAGCAGGGAAGGTAAAATTTAGCATCGGCTTGCCGATGCATTCAGTGGTATTGAATGCATCGGCAAGCCGATGCGTGGGTGAGCGGCATCTCACGCCACCCAGCGCGGCACACATCGGCAAGCCGATGTGGCCGCACTGCGCTACTTGAACAGGTCGGCAAGCCGACCAATTACTTATAGGCGGGGTCGAGGAGGGTGTTGAGGAGGTGCGCCAGGCGGAGGCCGCCGCGGAGCCACTGCTGCTCGACGGTGGGTGTCCAGTAGGCGACCTCGTCGTATGACACGCGCTTGCCCTCGGGGAAATATTGGTAGACCTGGCGGGCGAGGTCGAGGGTCTCGCGGGTCCAGGAGTCTACGTCGCCGGCGACGATGGCGGCCTCCTCGGCGGGGGTGGCGCGGTCAATCTGCTCCTGCCACTCGCTGTAGCTCCAGCGGTGTGCGCTCTCGGGCAGGGAGGAGTCCCAGACGGAGTGTAGGTTCTTCTCCGAGCCGAAATAGCTGACCTTCACGCGGTTGCCGCCCAAGTCCTTTGCATAGCCGCAGTGCAGGGGCATGTGGAGGTCGCCCATGAGGTGCTCGAGCATCTTGAGGGCGAGGGCGCGCTCCTCCTTGGGCTTGAGGGTGTCGGAGAGGATGTCGCAGTTGAGGCGTATGGCGGTGACGATGTCGCCCTTGGGGTTGCGCGGGGCGTTGTCGTAGGTGTATTCGGGGTCGACGTTGATGTAGTGCCAGGTGGAGGAGTAGGCATACTCGGGTGTGTGGGAGGCGTTGTCGAGCCAGTTTGCCCAGTAGACGAGGCTGCGGCCGTCGAGCAGGGAGTCGACGGCGGCGCGGGCCGTGGGGGTGAGGTGGCGCTCGGCGATGGCGGCGGTGACGTCGTGGCCTTTCTGGCCCCAGGGGCGGGCGGTCAGGGCGGCGAGGAGAATGATGGCGGTAAGGAAAACTCTTGGTTTCATGACATTTAGGTTTGTTGGGTTATACATACAGAAACAATTGAAACGAAAGAAACTTTTTTTATATAATGAAAAAAGTTTCGGTTGTTTCATGCGTTTCTGTATGAGATGATGGCAAAGGTACGCAAAAATAATGAGACGGGGAGGGGAATTTACTTGTTTTTGGGTATTTCGGGGGTTGGCGTCCGTGCCTACCTTTGCAACACATAAACCACGAATTTCACGAATTAAACGAATTACACTGATTAAAAATTTTAATTCGCAAAATTCGTGGTTACAAAACAGAAGTTATGCGATGGATATATAGTATTTTAGTTGCGCTGGTGGCGGTGGGCGCCCGGGCGCAGGAGTTTCGCACGGGGCGGCTGGAGAACGGCCTTACATATTATATAATGTGTAACCGCCAGACGCCCGGGGCCGCGGACTTTTACTTCGCGCAGCGCGTAGGCTCGATACTCGAGGAGCCGCAGCAGCGCGGACTGGCCCACTTTTTGGAACACATGGCGTTTAATGGAACCGACCATTTTAAGGGAAATTTGAACGGCGGCGGCATCGTGCCGTGGTGCGAGTCGGTGGGCATAAAGTTCGGGGCAAACCTGAACGCGTCGACCAACGTCGACCAGACCATCTACAACCTCTCGGCCGTGCCGACGGCGCGGACGGGGGTGCAAGACACTGTCTTGCTGATATTTCGTGACTGGAGCTGCGGGCTGCTGCTGCGCGACGACGAGATAGAGAAGGAGCGCGGCGTCATCAACGAGGAGTGGCGCACGCGCCGCACGGGCATGGCCACGCAGCGCATGGTCGAGCCGGCCTACGCCGAGGTGTATGCCGGGAGCCGCTACGCCGACTGCCTGCCTATAGGGAGCATGGAGGTGGTGATGAACTTCCGGCCGGAGACCCTTCGCGACTATTACCGCCGTTGGTATCGCCCTGACCTTCAGGCGGTGATAGTGGTAGGTGACATCAACGTGGAGCGCACGGAGCGGAAGATACGCGAGCTGTTCGGGCCGATACCGCTGGTCGCAGACGCTCCCGAACGGGTGTATTACCCTGTGAACGTGAACGAAGGCACGGTAGTGACGATGCAGAAGGACTCCGGGCAGCCTACGTTCAACATCTCCCTCTACTTCAAGTCGCCGGCCACGCCCGACAGCCTCAAGGGCACACCGCAGCACCTCCGCGATGGGTTCATCAAAACAGCTGTGGCACAGATGCTTGACGAGCGGCTCAAGACCGTTACCGACGACGCCGACTGCCCGGCGGTGAGCGCCTCGGCACGCGCGGGGCAGTTCCTCGTCTCGCGCACGTGCGACGCCATCGCCACCAACGTGGTGGGCAAGCGGGGTAAGACCCTCGAGAGCATAACACTGCTTGCCACGGAGGCGGAACGCGCTTGCCGTCACGGGTTTACCGCGCCGGAACTTGACCGCGCCAAGCAGACCTACCTCGCGCAGCTCGAGAAGGCGGCGCGCGAGGAGGGAACGCGCAAGAACTCCGGGTACGTACGCGACGCCCTGCGCAACTTCCTCTACTTCGAGCCGCTGTACACACAGACGCAGATATGGCAGGAAATGAGCGAAATAGTGGCCGACGTCACCCTCGACGAGGTTAACGCTGCCGCCCGTGCGCTGCTCGGCCACGACAACCGCGCGATGATAATGTATTGCCCTGACAAAGAGGACGAACCGCTGCCGACCAAGGCCGAGGTGCTCGCCGCTCTGCAGGCGCCTTGGGATATGGAGTTAGGGAATTGGGAATTGGAAGCCGGTGACACTGAACTTGTTATTGACGAGCCTGCGGCCGGAAGCATCGTCAGCGAGCGGCCGTGGGGCGACTACGGGGTGACGGAGCTGACGCTGAGCAACGGCGTGCGCGTGTACGTCAAGCCCACCGACTTCACCGCCTCGCAGGTGCGTATGCGCCTGTTCAGCCCCGGCGGCACGTCGCAGTACGCCAACGACGAGCTTGACAACATCAGCTACATCACCCGCGGCGTGCTCGCCGCCGGCGTGGCCAACCTCGACGCCAAGGCGCTCAACACGTGGCTGACGTCGCGGTCGATGCGCCTCAGCCCGTCGATAGGGGAGACGCAGGAGGCCGTCAACGGCCGATGCTCCGCGCCCGAACTGGCAGATATGCTGCGCCTTACATACGCCTATTTCACCAGCCCGAGGGTGAGCGAGCGCGACTTCCGCACCTTCATGAGCCGCCAAGAGTCGTTCATCGCCAACCGCGGCGTGAGCGACAAGGTGACGTACAACGACTCGCTACGGTCGATACTCTACGGTGACGACCCGCGACTGCGCCCGATGACCGTGGAGCGGCTGCCGAACGTCGACTATGGGCGGTGCCTGGAGATGTACCGCGAGCGGTTTGCCGACGCCTCCGACTTCACGATGCTGATAGTCGGCAACGTCTCGCTCGACACGCTCAAACCGCTGCTTTGCAAGTACATAGCCTCGCTGCCGTCGACCGGGCGCGTGGAGGCGCCTGTCGACCGCGGGGTGCGGATGCGTCGCGCCGAGGAGCGCCACTTCTGGACACGGCCGATGGAGACGCCGACCACCAAGGTTAACGTCTATCTCACGGCAGACGTGGAGGTTACCTCGCGCAACGACGTAGTGCTCGACATACTCTGCCAGGCCCTGCGCACGCGCTACACCGAGGAGGTGCGCGAGGAGAAAGGGGGCACCTACGGCGTGAGCGTGGGCTTCGAGACCGACACGTGGCCAGTCTCTGAAGCTACGATGACGATAGCGTTCAACACCGCTCCAGAGAAGTATGCCGAGCTTATGCCACTGATATACAGCATCCTCGACGACATGGCCACCGCAGGCCCCTCGGCGGAGGTGATGGAGAAGATAACAGCCTTCCTGCTAAAGAATTACGAGCAAAACCAGACCAACGACGGATACTGGGACTATGTGCTGTATAACCTGCTGCGCGACGGTGTGGACTATCATGCAGGGTATCAGGAGATTGTTAGAAGCGTGACGGCGGAGGAGGTGCGGGCGATGGCCACCCGGCTGCTCGCCAACGGCCACCTCGAAGTCACCATGTCCTCACAGTAACTCATACAGAAACAATAATATGTACAGTATGTTGACAACTACTTGTGGCGGAGCCACAACTCCTTCTGTTAACCCCACGCTTCAGCGTGGGGCAAAGAAAGCCACTTCCTATCCAAGCGTGCCGGAGGCACGCCTCTGTAGAGCCGCCTGTTATAGAGGCGTGCCTCCGGCACGCTACAAAGTGTAGGGTATTGACACCCCACGCTGAAGCGTGGGGTTAACAAATAGAGTTGTGGCTCCGCCACAACTTGCTGAAATCGAATATTGGTTTGAAATACTGGATATTAGGCATATTGACATTGCTGCCGGCGGTGGCGTGGAGCCAGACGATGGTGACGGTGACGGTGACCAACGAGGCCGACGGCACACCCGTCGACTTCGCCACGTGCGTGCTCGTCAGCGCCGCCGGCGTGCAGAAAGGCACGGCCGTGACCGACGACTACGGCCACTGCACCTTCGAGCGGGTGCCCCAGGGCGCCTATACCCTCGAGGTTGTGCAGATGGGCAACCGCAAGAGCCTTAAAATCAACGTGCAGAAGGAGGGTCGACAGACTGTCAAGGTGTCCGTAAACTTCACCACGCTGACCCTCGGGGAGGTGGTGATCACGGCCAAGGAGGGGGGCGCGATGACCTCGACGAGCGCCATCGGACGCGACGCCATCTCGCACATACAGCCGTCGAGCTTCGCCGACCTGCTCGAGCTGCTGCCGGGCGGGCAGGCGACCGACCCCAACTTCGCCTCCGCGCAGACCATACGCCTGCGCGAGGCCGATCCCGTGGCGTCGTACGCAACCTCATCCCTTGGAACGCAATTTATGGTCGACGGCGTCCCCATCAACAACGACGCCAACCTGCAGAGTTCGCCCGTGTCGTCGTCATACGGCAGCTCGTTCACCTCGGCGGGCGTCGACATGCGCTCGGTTTCGACCGACAATGTGGAAAGCGTTGAGATAGTGCGCGGTATACCGTCTGTTGAGTACGGTGACCTGACCTCCGGGCTTGTCAAGATAGAGCGGCGCCGCGGCGGCGGCTACGTCGACGCGCGGCTGAAGGCGGACATGAGCAGCCGCCTGGCCTCGGTCGGCAAGGGGTTTGAGTGGAACGGCCCGCGGCTTGGCAAACTGACACTCAACCTGGACCTTAGCTGGCTCGACTCGCACAACGACCCGCGCGACACGCGTCAGAGCTACCAGCGCCTGACCGGCAGCGTGCGCCTGCGCAGCGTGCGCGAGATGTGGGGGCATTACCAGATGACCCTCGGCGCCTCGGTCGACTACACCGGCTCGTATGACGACGAGAAGAGCGACGCTGACATCAACCAGGGCGTCGATGATGTGACCATAGAAACCTATAAATCAACATACAAGCGCACTGCAGTTACCCTCGAGGCTGCCCTGCGCGACAAGAGCAACGGCTTCTTCCGCAGCCTCAACCTCAACCTGGCGCTGACGACGGAGACCGATCGCATAGACCGCTGGAAATTAGTGGAATTGGGCATGGATACCCCCGTGTGCACCGCCTCGGCTCCGGGGGAGTGGGACGCCACCATCGTGCCGTACACTTACGAGGCGACATTAGCCGTGGAGGGCAAGCCGCTGTATGCCTACGCCAACGCCGTGGCGAACTTCAACTACAACGCCGACCGCAATGACTTCGGGCTCAAGGTCGGCGCCAACTGGAGCATGTCGAAGAACAACGGCGCGGGCACCGTGTTCGACCTCGAGCGCCCCTTCAGCGTTGACATGAACGTGCGCCCGCGAGTGTTTTCCAACATACCGGCAATCAACCAGTTGCACCTCTTTGCCGAGAACGGCACGACGCTGCAGGTAGGCAACGTCACGGCGAAGTGGATGGTGGGTGTGCGGGCGATGACCATGCTCAACCTCGACAAGGCGTACAGCCTACACGGCTCGTGGAAATGGGATCCGCGCACCAATCTGCGCCTGCAAATGCCTCTGTTTGAGGTGGGTGGCCACAACATGAGCATCGCCCTCTCCGGCGGCTGGGGGCGCCATACCAAGTTTCCCACGGCCGAGCAGCTCTATCCCGACATGATCTGGTATGACATCACGCAGATGAACTACTGGCCGTCCGACCCGTCGCAGCGGCGCGTCAACATGGCGGTATTTTGCACTGACCCAACCAATTACAGCCTCAATGTGGCGCGCAACACCAAGATGGAGGCGAGCCTGGACGTCACCTGGCGCGACTGCATGCTGACGGTCACGGCCTTCCGCGAGGACATGCGCTCAGGCTTCCGCACCTCCAACGCCCCCGCGCGCTACATCTACAAGAACTACGGGACGTCGACCACCCAGTGGACACCCGACACGCTGCTGACCACGCACGCGATGACCACCAACGGCAGCCGCACGCTCAAGACAGGCATCGAGTTTACCCTTATCTCCCCGCGTATCAAGGTGATAATGACACGGTTCAGCGTCGGCGGCGCCTACTTCCGCACGCGCTACACCAACAGTCAGCCGGAATATTACCGCCCCTCCGTGTCGATTAACGGCAAGGCGTATCCCTACCTCGGCTACTACGCCGACACCGACAATTACCTGCGCGAGCGGTTCAACACCAACTTCTCGACGGACACCCAGTTGCCTCGCATCGGCCTGGTTTTCAGTACCTCCTTCCAGTGCACGTGGTTCACGGGGAGCCAGAACGCCTGGCGCGACCCCAACCCTCTCGAGTACGTCGACAAGGACCTGATGCGGCACCTATACACGGCCGAGAGCGCCGCCGACGGCGTTTTAGGGCAGCTCGTAAGGGGCTACAACACACTTGCTTACGTCTACACCCGCGTGCCGTTTTGCATGAACATCAACCTGAAAGTTTCCAAAAAACTCTACCATGACCGGATTACCCTCGCGCTGTTTGCCAACAAGCTGCTCGACGTGTCGCCGTCGTACGTGTCGCCGCTTGGCGTGAAGGTGCGGCGCGAGGTCAACCCCTATTTCGGCATGGAGCTTAACCTTAGAATATGAGACAGACGCGCCTGCTATATATATTAATAATGTGTATCTTCTGTTTCGGGTGCTCGTCAGACGAGCCGGAGGAGATATGCTGCACGGCCGAGCTGACGGTGCAACTGCCGACAAATGATCTGATTGTGCTGCTGCGCCCCGACTATACGACCGACGCCACGTTCATGCGCAACATCAACACGGGGCGCGAGTACACGATACCGACGTTTGTCAACAACCGCACGGAGGTGCGCGTGCAGAAAGGGGTCTACATCCTCGCCTTTGACGGCGACGCGACGATGGCCGACGGCACTGTGCGGCGCGTGCGCTGCACGGGCTACTCCGTCATGCGCGAGTCGGTCAAGTTGCTCGGCGACAGCGAGTCGCTAACCTTAACGCTGACGGAGCTATGAGAGGCATAGTGTTGAATTTGTGTATGTTGTGCGCACTCGGGGCGTGGGCTGTCGAGGCCGACACGCTGCAGGTGAACATGCGCACGGTCGACCATTATTCCCCTGTGGTGCAGGCTGTTGGCTTTGCCTACGACGGTTCGCCCGCAAACATGATGTACCGCTACGGCACGTCGCTCAACGACATCCGCGGAACGTGGGATTACCGTCATGAAAACGAGGCTGTTAACCTCTGGGATGGCGACCGCGAGAGCCTGTGGCGCTTCGATGCCGACAGCTACCTCCGGCTGACTGACAACACGGTGGTCTACGGCTCGGCAGGGTATGCCAACGGTAAGATACACAACGTGTTGTGGAACTCCACGGCCGACTACGCGCTGCTCTACCCGTATGTGCTCGCCGATAGCCTCGGTGGCGATGTGAGCCACGAAAAGTATTATTTCAGAGGGGGTTACGCGCACTCGTTCGGCCGGTGGACTTACGGACTGAGTGCCGACTACCGCGCCGTTCACGACTACCGGTCGCGCGACCCTCGGCCACGGTCGATGGCTACGGACCTGACTGTCAACGTGTCGGCAAATCGGAGGGTAGGGGAGTGGCACGCCCTCGGCGCAGACGCCTCTGTGCGGTTTTACAAGCAGGTGCAGGACGTGAAATATTTCAGCCAGCAGGGCGCCAACGCCGGGCAGCTGCACTTCACCGGCTTGGGGCAGAGCTACACGCGCATCGACGGCACTACGTACACCGAGACGCGGCATAAAGGCTTGGGTTTCAGCGGCGCCGTGTCGCTGGTGCCGACAGATGCGCTGACGCAAGGGCGCTTGCTATGGACAGCGAGCGGGGAGTATTCCTACCTGCGGATGCGGCAGCAGATACACGAGCTTAACGAGGTGCCCCTGACCACGCTCCACACCCACAGCGTCAGCGGGGGTGTCGGGTGCTCATACAACACCCCCACGCTGCGACGCGCGCTCGTCATGGAGGGGTGCTACCGCTATCAGCGCGGCCTGGAGGCGGTGGTAGACAACGGATTGTTAGGTGAATACGCCGTGCTCGACAACCATGCCATGTATCATTCGCGGACGTTTAACGGCACGCTTACGGGGGTGGCGGAGTGGTTGCGCGGCGTCAATCGCTTTGCCGTTGTTCCCCGCGTGGGTATCTTCAGTTTTTCAGAGGATTATGTCGACCCGTACGGCAAGCGTGACTTCTCGCGGCTCAACACCTCGCTGACCCTGCGCTACACGCGTTTGTCGGCTTGGATGTATGAAATAGCCTTAATAGGCTGCCAGTCAACAAATTTGTCGAAGATCTGCACTCTGAACGCCTCGGCGATGGACGCGCCGGTCTTCGCCTACCTTAACTATGAGTTTAATCGTCTGACAGACAACGTGTTTACAGTATCGTTGGAGGGCACCGTACAGCGGGCCTTGGGACGCACCGGAGCCGTGTCCGGCACGGCAGCTGTGGCGTATGACACCGACAAGCGAATAACTTGCACGGTGTCAGTAGGCTATCGGTTTTAGGGAGGTAAAGAATTTAAGGAGATTAAGGAAATTAAGGAAATTAAGGAATATGAGGAAGATTTTTGGGCTGATAATATGCGTATTAGCTTTAGTCGGGTGTTCTGAAGAAGCGCCGGATTATATCACTTTTGCTGAAGGGTTTACCGACTTGACTCTGCCGGTGGAGGGCGGGTCTATGGAAGTGACGCTCAGCGCATCGGGAGATTGGTCGGCCGTCACCGATGGCCAGGGTTGGTTCACGGCCACCAAGACTGCAGCAAACTCTCTGACAGTCACTGCGGAAGCGTTTGACGCATCGACCTCGGCGTCTTATTCGCGCGTGGGCTTCGTGACCATTTATTGCGGGTCGCGGTCGGTGAAAGTTGCAGTCATACAGTCCGTTCCCGTCAGCGACGGTGAGCTCAAGCCTGGAAGCCTGCTCATCGAGGAGATATTCTTCACCGGCTCGCCGCTGCCGTCGACCAATGTGCCAAACGCCAAAAACATGGACCAATATTTCCTGATTACCAACAACTCCGACTCATTGGTTTACGCTGACGGACTGCTGATTATCGAGTCTAAGAACCCCAACGCGGGGCAGACATGGAAGGAGTTTGTCCACCCCATCATCGACGAATATTGCGAGGCGGGCGCGGTGATGTGCATTCCCGGCAGCGGCACCGACGTGCCCGTGCTCCCCGGCGAGAGCCTGTTGATAGCCTCCAACGCAATCAACTATCGTTCAGGCTATAGCAGCGAAAATTCGGAAATTACCGTTGAGATAAACCCGCGGGGCATCGACCTTAGCGGCGCCGATTTCGAGTGGTACACCGAGTCGACCAACTCGGTCATCGACATCGACAATCCCGATGTGCCCAATTTGGAAGTATGGTTCTGTTACACACTGTCAATCTGGAATTTGCACAACCGCGGTTTCCAAAGCTACGCAATCGCGATGCCGCCGGAGGGGATGCCGCGGGAACGATTCCTCGAGGAGTATTCATGGGAGGGTGCCGAGTACATCAGCCACACCCTCGCCGGCGACTTTCAAATGACGCTCACGGGGGCTTATAAAGTGCCGAATACGTGGATATTAGACGCCGTGATGTGCACCGTCCCGTCGATCAACCAGACGCGGCAGTTCTCGTCGGCGCTCGATGCGGGGTGGACGTGGTGCTCGCCGCAAAATATCGATGCCGACTCGCAGCGCTATGGCCTGAGCGTGCGCCGCAAGCGCGGCGCCGACGGCAAGCTGATAGACACCAACAACTCGCTCAACGACTTCACGCCCAACGCAACGCCATCGCTGCGAGAACAATAGCTAACCGGCAACGGCTATCGACAGAGCTTCCGGGCGCAGGTAACGGCGGCTCAGTTCGGCCATCTCGGCCGTGCCGAGCGAGTGGACGACCTCCTGCTGGCGCGCAAAATAGTCATCAGGGGTGGCTACGAGTTGGCGGTTGAGGTAATAGTCTGAAATAGTGAACGGTGAGTCGAGCTGCCCGACCATGCGGGTGACGTAGTGGCGGCGCACGCGCTCCAGCTCCTCGCCCGTTGGCGGCTCCTCGGCCATGCGCGTCAGCTCACGGCGCACCTCCTCAATGAGCGGGTCGACGTACTCCGGCGAGCACTGCGCCGTGATACGTATATAGCCCCCCTCTTGCATGCCGTAAAGCGCTGCAGATATGCCGTATGTGTAGCCCAGACGTTCGCGTATGTTGGCGTTGAGGCGGCTGCCGAAATAACCGCCGAGAGCATTGCAGAGGAAGCGCAGGGGTACATAGTCGGGGTGGTCGCGAAGGACGGCGGGGAGGTTGAGGCTCACACACGCCTGGTTTGCGCCAGGCACCGGCACGTCAACTCGCGAGGCTCCTCCATCCGTAAATGGCTTTACATCAATGGCAAACGCCGGTGCAGCTGTTGCGGGAAGCGCCTCGAAAGTGCCGACTAGCCGGCGCTCCTGCTCCTCGGTAAGGCGTCCCGCAATGTAAAGCGTCAGGCGCTCGGGCGAGAACACATTATTATAATATGAGCGGATTTCATCGGGAGTGATTTCGAGAAAATCGTCGGGGCGGTCGGTTCCCACAAGGGTGTGTGTGGCGCCCATCACAAGACGGTTTGCAGCCAGCTCTGAATGGAAGCTAACCTTCTGCATGTCAATAGCCAGGCGCTGGGCGGCGCGACGCAGCTCGAGGTCGGTCTCCTTGTCATCGAAACGCGGTTGGCTGATGAGAAGAGCCGGCAGGTGGAGCAGTTGCTCGAAGCGTGAGGTGAGGCCGAGGACGCTGGCCGTGAGCGTGTGGCTGTGTCCGCCAAAGTTGAGAGTGGCGCCGTTATAGTCCGCCAAATCAGACACTTCGGCGGGAGTCATGTCACCGCAACCGGCACGCAGGAGCGGCGCTGCGACGGTGGGCACACAGCGGTTTGACGACTCGCAGACACCTCCGTCGACAGCCATCACCACGCGCCAAACCTCGTCAGCGCTGCCGGTGACGCTGACCACGCGGACGCCGTTCGTAAGGGAGTATTCACGCGCCGCGGGCATCGTTAGCGGCGGCAGGGAGCTAATCTTGGGGGCTTGTGTTCGGTCCATGGTTCTGTTTGAAAATCTTCTCCACGCGGTGGAGGTCTTGCGGGGTGTCGATGCCGATGGTGCGATGCGCAGTGTAGCAGCACTTTACCTTGACTCCGGCATCCACCCAGGTGACCTGCTCGAGGCTCTCGGCGATGGCGGCAGGGGATGGCTTCATGGCAGCCAGGCGCCGCAGCGTGTCGGCGCGATAGCCGTAGACGCCGGTGTGCGCCAGGCGCGAGATGTCGGTGCGGCTGAAGCGAACAGCCTGACTGTCAGCATTGACTGACACCTTTACGGTCATCGGGTCGGCTACCTCCTCGTCGGAGGCATCGCTCATAAGCGTGGCCACCTCGGCACCGTCGGCAACAGCCTGGCCCACAGCCTTGATCTGCTCGGGGAGTATCATCGGCTCGTCGCCCTGCAGGTTTATCACAACGGTGTCGCCGTTAAGGTTCAGGATTTCCGCGGCCTCAGCACAGCGGGCCGTGCCGTTGGGGCAGGTGTCGGAGGTTAGCACCACCTCGCCGCCAAACTCCCCCGCGACGTGTGCGATGACCGGCGAGTCTGTGGCCACGATGGCACGCATCCCTGTAGCATGCGCGGCACGCCACACATGCTCTATCATCGGGCGCCCGTCGAGCAGCACGAGAGGCTTGCCGGGGAAACGCATCGAGCCCATTCGGGCCGGTATTATAACGACAGCGACCATTGTAACTGCAAATTTACACATTTCCCGTCAAATGTCAAATGAAAAATTTGTGAAACCTTCACAGAAACAATTTTGAAAACCATTAAAAATGAAAAGTTTTCCAAAACAAAACATTAAACTACACAAAAACAGCAAAATAAAAATTTTGCCCATGCTAAAAGTTTTCCAAAATGAAAAATTGTTGAAAACTTTTTGCGTTTTTTCTTGCACAGTTTGCGCCCCTTCATTACCTTTGCAATCGCTGTTCCGAAATACCTGAAGCAGATAAAGCAAACAATCACCATGATACAAACTGTCATCAAGCGCGACGGTCGCATCGTCGGCTACAACGAAGAAAAAATCAAGGCCGCTATCCGCAAGGCCATGCTCCAGACCCCCGCCGGCGAAGACGAGGGCCTCATCCAGCGCATCGCTGACCGTATAGGCATCAGCGGCAACGAGCAGATGAGCGTCGAGGAGATCCAGGACCGCGTGGAGCTGGAGCTTATGGAGAGCCCCCGCAAGGAGGTGGCCAAGAAATACATCGCCTACCGTGACAAGCGCAGCATCGCCCGCCGCTCCAAGACCACCAACATCTTCCTCGAGATCATCGAGGCCAAGAACACCGACGTCACCCGTGAGAATGCCAACATGAACACCGACTCCCCCGCGGGCATGATGATGAAGTTTGCTTCCGAGACCACCAAGCCCTACGTCGACGACTTCCTGCTCTCCGACGAGGCACGCGAGGCCGTGCGCGGAGGCTACCTGCACGTCCACGACAAGGACTACTACCCCACCAAGAGCCTGACGTGCGTGCAGCACCCTCTAGACAAGATACTCAAGAACGGCTTCGTCGCCGGCCACGGCGAGAGCCGCCCCGCAAAGCGCATCGAGACCGCCTCCGTCCTTGCCTGCATATCCCTTGAGATAGCCCAGAACGAGATGCACGGCGGCCAGGCCATCCCCGCCTTCGACTTCTACCTCGCGCCCTACGTGCGCGCGTCGCTGGTCGAGGAGATCAAGACCCTTGAGGCTCTCTACGGCGAGGACTACTCCGACCTCTACAAGGCCGAGCTTGACGACTACGTGTGCCGCCCGCTTGACGGCCTCAAGGGACGCGACCGCGTGCTCCAGCATGCCATAAACCAGACTGTCGGACGCGTCCACCAGGCTATGGAGGCCTTTATACACAACATGAACACTATCCACTCCCGCGGCGGCAACCAAGTGGTGTTCAGCTCGATAAACTACGGAACGGACACCTCCGCCGAAGGTCGCTGCATCATACGCGAGATACTCAACTCCACCTACGAGGGCGTCGGCGGCGGCGCAACAGCCATCTTCCCCATCCAGATCTGGAAGAAGAAGCGCGGTGTCAGCTACCTCCCCGAGGATCGCAACTACGACCTCTATCAGCTTGCATGCAAGGTGTCGGCGCGCCGCTTCTTCCCCAACTTCCTCAACCTCGACGCCACTTTCAACCACCACGAGCTCTGGCGCGCCGACGACCCCGAGCGCTACCGCTACGAGGTGGCCACCATGGGCTGCCGCACACGCGTGTTTGAAAACCGTTACGGCGAGAAGACCTCCATAGGCCGCGGCAACCTCAGTTTCTCTACCATCAACATCGTCCGTCTGGCCATCGAGTGCCGCAGCATCATCGACGAGACCGAGCGCATCGAGCGCTTCTTCAGCCGCCTCGACGAGATACTCGAGGTCACTGCACGGCAGCTGTGCGACCGCTACGACTTCCAGAAGACGGCCTTGGCAAAGCAGTTCCCCCTGCTCATGTCGAAGCTGTGGAACGGCTCCGAGCAGCTCGGTCCCGACGACACCGTCGATTCGGTAATCAACCAAGGGACCCTCGGCATCGGATTCATCGGCCTGGCAGAGTGCCTCGTGGCCCTCCGCGGCAAGCACCACGGCGAGGACGCCAAGAGCCAGGAGCTCGGCCTGCGCATTGTCAGCCACATGCGCTCCCGCGCCAACGAGTTCTCCGAGCGTTACGGCCACAACTTCTCCATCCTCGCCACCCCCGCCGAGGGCCTCTCCGGCAAGTTCACCGCACGCGACCGCAAGTCGTTCGGCGAAATCCCCGGCATCACCGACCGCGCATACTACACCAACTCGTGCCACGTGCCAGTATACTACCACTGCTCACCGCGCCACAAGGCCGAGATTGAGGCTCCCTACCACGACCTGTGCCGCGGCGGCCACATCTTCTACGTCGAGATTGACGGCGATGCCACCCACAATCCCGAGGCCATCAGCGACATCGTCGACCTCATGGACAAGTACAATATAGGCTACGGCTCTGTAAACCACAACCGCAACCGCTGCATGGAGTGCGGCTACGAGGATGCCTCCGACAACCTTGAGCAGTGCCCCCGCTGCGGCAGCCACGCCATCGACCGCCTCCAGCGCATCACCGGCTACCTCGTCGGCACCACCGACCGCTGGAACAGCGCCAAGCTCGCCGAACTCCGCGACCGCGTAGTCCACAAATAATGCACAATGCATAATGCATAATGCACAATGCACAATGCGCAATGCATAATTGCCATCCGGAGGGATTGATTGTGCATTATGCATTGATTAAACCTTTTGGCAATGGGCGTGTCTTATCTGAAAACTTCTGCGATTATGAAAAGATTTGCACTCCTGACAGTAGCCCTGTGCGCCGTCATCTACGCCGGCGCATTTACCCTCTCGCCCGAAACCTTGCGCTACAAGGTCAGCTACAAGTGGGGGCTCGTCCACAAGAATGCCGGCACCGCCACCCTGCGCCTCAACGTCAGCGGCAGCAACGCCCGCGCTATTCTTTATGCTCGCACCGACCCCTGGGCCGACGGCATATATAACCTCCGCGACACACTCATCAGCAACTTCCCCGTGTCGACCTGCCTCCCCACTACATATACCCGCATCGCCCATGAAGACGGCTCGTATGCCCGCGACGAGGTGAAGTTCTCGCGCTCCGGCAACAACGTCTCCGCCACCACCACCCGCTGGCGCAAGGGCAAGAAAGACAGCCAGGTGACCAAGACCACCGGCTCGCTCTCGGCCCAGGGCATCACCGTGGACATGATGAGCGCGTTCTACTACCTGCGCACCCTCGACTTCCCCAACCTCACCAAAGGCTCCACCAAGACCATCAACATCTTCTCCGGCAAGAAGAAGGAGCTGCTCAAAATCACATACATAGGCACCGACAACGTCAAGATCAACGGCAAAGACCGCCCAGCTTACAAGGTGAAGTTCACTTTCACCTCCGACGGTCGCAAGGAGTCGTCCGACCCAATTGAGGCGTGGATAGCCCAGGACGAGCGCCGCACCCCGCTGCTCATCGTCGGCTCGCTGAAAATCGGCAAAATCCGCTGCACCCTCGCCGAATAATGCCACTTTACCCGCTTTCCCGATAAACATCTAACCAATAGACTTTTCATGAAGCGAATCATCACACTTGCCCTCGTGGCACTCTTGCTCGCCCCGGTATTCACCCTCGAGGCTGCGCAAAAGAAGACCACCCGCAAGCGCGTGGTCAAGCCCGTAACTACCACCAAGGAGCTCGACAACCCCGCTATGGACGCAACCGCTCCGTGCAATACCGTGGCAGAGCCATTCAGTTCATTCATCACCAAGTGGTGCTCCACACCCTCTTTCCGCACCGAGCGCTCCAAAGGCCTGCAGATGGGATGGTATGACGTGGAGACCGGCAACATGGAGATATACGAGGGCAGTGACGGAAAGGACATTTACGACATGGTGTTCAGCCAATACACCCCTGCCAACTGGACCGACTTCTTCCGCCCCCGCCACGTGGAGACCAAAAAGGGCAGCACACTGACCGACTACGAATATATGGAGTGGCACTGCGTCAGCCCCGAGATGATGGTCTACGACTACCAGGAAGGCTACGATCTCAACACTGAGGCCGGATGCGGCAGCGGACTCCAGCTCATCTTCCGGTTCGTCGGCGGCCGCTGGATGCTCGCCGTCATCAACTCCGTCGGCTAAACCCCCGGAAAGAGAAATTGTCTTTAACCGGTTAATCGGTTAACCGGTTAAAGACCAAAAAAATAATGCACAATCTCGCCGAGCGAGATTGTGCATTATGCTTTGTGCTTTGAGCGAGCGTTACATCGTGGTCTTCTCTGACTCCTTCACGCGGCGGTCCTTGATGCGGGCCTTCTTGCCGGTGAGGTTGCGCAGGTAGTATAGCTTGGCGCGGCGCACCTTGCCATACTTGTTGATGGTGATAGAGTCGATGAACGGCGACTCCAGGGGGAAGATACGCTCCACGCCGATGTTATCAGACATCTTGCGGACAGTGAAACGGCGCTTGGCACCGCTGCCCGAGATGCGGATGACCACACCGCGATACTGCTGAATACGCTCCTTGTTACCCTCCTTGATGCGATAAGCCACGGTGATGGTGTCGCCGGGGACAAATCGGGGGTGCTCCTTGCCGGAGGCGAAGGCCTCTTCGGCAACTTTGATAAGATCCATTTTAGTTTGGTGGAAATTAAAATGTTAACATTCGCCGCAACATTCACGGGCCGCACTTTGTCCCGCCAGCGGTTACGAAACCGGCTGCAAAGTTACAAAATTTCCTAAAACAAGCAAAATAAATTTTCAATACCTGATGGTTTTTAGTTGTTAGTAGTTCAGGCCAAATGACCACAGAGGAAGGACCGTCCCGTGGGCAAATTCGATGTCATCTTTCACCACATACCCGCGCTCAGCCTCACGTAGCTGACGGCGGGTCTTGTTCTTGCCGCCGATCTCGAAGGTGATGTCGCCGATGCGGAAATCGGAAATACGCGAGGACACTACCGGCTGCCGAACACGCATCTGGTTGAAAAAGAACGTTTCCCGAAGGTTACCGATGTTCGGTTGGCCCGCTGCAAGCACAGTCATCAGCGTCGGGTTGTCAATGTACGCCTTCTCTACTTTGCCCAAGTTTTGCAAGCCTCCCGTGTCGTCGCGCAGCAGTGCTATCATCCCCGAAAGTTGCAGATAGCTAAGGTATTCCGGCACGTTCTCCGGACTCGCGCTGATGTCCTTGGCAAGGTTTGACGCAACGGGTTTGAACGGCGCCAATTCAGAGATGATGGCAAGCAACCGGCGCAGCTTGCGCACCGTAGTTGCCTTAAGCTGTGCGTGTTGCGCGATGTCTACCTCGATGGTATGGTCAACTGCCTGCAGCAGCCGTCGGGCAAGATTGCTCGTTCCCGACAGTGCGAGCGGATAATACCCTTCGGCCAGATATCGCCGGAAAAGCGGCAACGGATGCTCGACACCGGGGATGACGGCTCGCCCCTCTAATATCTCCTCTAATGAGTATGCAGGTGCATGAATGTTATGAAACAGTGCAAGATACTCCCTAAACGACAGCCCTTGCAGATGATACATTAGTACGCGGCGGCTAAGATCGGCAAAACCCTTCTTGATGTCGAGTATCGACGAGCCCGTAAACGCAACCTTCAGCTCCGGATGCACATCGTAAATCTGCTTCAGCTCCCGTGACCAGTCAGGGTATTTATGTATTTCGTCGATGTATAGACGTCGGCCGTTCTCCTTTACCAGCTCATCGGCCACCTCAACAAGCGTGTGCGTGGTAAAATACAGATTGTCAGCTGACACATATAGCGCTCCCTCCAACCCGTTGTCGGCGAGGTGCTGTAGTAGCATCGTCGACTTCCCCACACCTCGCGGCCCCACTATGCCCACAAGCCGGTCCTCCCAGTCAATGTCGGCGTACAGATAACGGCGAAACGAGCGCGGCACCTGCCGCACCATCTCGTGCATATATTCTATTAGTTGCTGGTCAATCATGCTGCAAAGTTACAAAATTCTCCTCAATGAATAAAATTTTTCCCCAAAAATCCTCCCCATTGAATGAAATTCTTGCGCGGCAACATATAACAACGGATTGCACGTGCTTTAAAGGTCCGTGCAATCCGTAGTATGAATAGTGGGTGGATTAGTCCTCTTTGAGGCTCTCCTGGTACTCCTTGAGGAGCTTGTCCTGGACGTCGCCGGGGACGAGTTCGTAGGCCGAGAACTTCATGGAGAAGGATGAGCGGCCGCCGGTGATGGAGCTCAGCGCGGTGGAGTAGTTCGACATCTCCTTAAGGGGCACTTTGGCCTTGAGGTGCTCGAAGCCGTTCTCGCTGTGCATGCCCATGATGATGCCGCGGCGTCCCTGCAGGTCGCTCATCACGTCGCCCATGACGTCGCCGGGAACCATCACGTCTACGTCGTAGACAGGCTCGAGCACCTTCGGGCCGGCGTTGCGGAACGCCTCGGAGAAGGCGTTGCGGCCGGCGAGGCGGAACGAGATCTCGTTGGAGTCAACGGGATGCATCTTGCCGTCGTAGATGAGCACGCGCACGTCGCGGGCGTAAGAGCCGGTGAGCGGACCTTGCTCCATGCGATCCATAAGGCCTTTGATGATGGCGGGGATGAAGCGGGCGTCGATGGCGCCGCCGACGATGCAATTGCAGACCACGAGCTTGCCGCCCCACTCCAGGGGTATCTCCTGGGTGTCGCGCACGCTCATCTTGAACTCCTGGTTGCCGAACTTGTAGGTCTCGGGCACGGGCATGCCCTCGGTATAGGGCTCGACGATGAGGTGCACCTCGCCGAACTGGCCGGAGCCGCCTGACTGCTTCTTGTGGCGGTAGTCGGCGCGGGCGCTCTTGGTGATGGTCTCGCGGTAGGGTATCTTTGGCTCCTCGAAGACGATGGGGAGCTTGTCGTTGTTCTCGACGCGCCACTTGAGTGTGCGCAGGTGGAACTCGCCCTGACCCGAGAGGATGGTCTGCTTCAGCTCCTTCGACTGCTCGATGATCCAGGTGGGATCCTCCTGGTGCATGCGGGTGAGTATCTGGCTGAGCTTCTCGGAGTCGCTCTCGGTGACGGGGCGCACGGCGCGCTGGTACTTGGGCGAGGGATACTCGATGAAGTCATATACATAGTCGCAGCCCTTGGCGTTAAGGGTGTCGCCGGTGCGCACGTCCTTGAGCTTGACGGCGGCGCCGAGGTCGCCGGCGCAGAGGGTGTCGACCGCGGTCTTGATCTGGCCGCACACGGCGTAGATCTGGGCGAAGCGCTCCTTGCCGCCGCGGGTCATGTTGTCGAGGTCGTCGCCGGCGTGCAGCGTGCCCGACATCACCTTGAAGTAGCTGACCTCGCCGATGTGGGGCTCGATGGTGGTCTTGAAGACGAAGAGCGACAGCGGGCCGTTGGAGTCAGGCTTGATGGCGTCGCCGGCGGTATCGACGGGCGCGGGCATCTCCTCGACGAAGGGCACCACGTTGCCCAGGAACTCCATCAGGCGGCGCACGCCCATGTCCTTGCCGGCCGAGAGGCATACGACGGGATAGATCGAGCGGTCAACGAGGCCCTTGCGGATGCCCTCGCGCATCTCGTCCTCGCTCAGGGCGCCCTCCTCGAAGAATTTGTCCATGAGCGTCTCGTCGTTTTCGGCGGCGGCCTCTATAAGGGCGCTGTGCAGCTCCTCGGCCTTGTCAGCCTGGTCGGCGGGAATCTCCTCTATGGTGGGGGCACCGCCCTCGGCCTTCCACGTCAGCTTCTTCATAAGCAGCACGTCGATGACGCTGTTGAAGCCCGGGCCTGTGGCCACGGGATATTGTACGGGCACCACCTTGTTGCCGAACACGTCGCGCATCTGCTCGATGACGTTGTCGTAGTCGACGTTCTCGCCGTCCATCTTGTTGACGGCGAAGATGACGGGCTTGCCCAGCTTGGCGGTCTGGCGGAAGATGTTCTGTGTGCCTACCTCCACGCCATACATGCCGTTGACGAGTATCACGCCGGCATCGGTGACGTTGAGGGCGGTGATGGCGTTGCCGACGAAGTCGTCAGCGCCGGGGCAGTCGATGAAGTTGAGCTTGCGGCCGTTGAACTCGGCGTAGAACACTGTCGAGAACACGGAGTAGCCATACTCTTTCTCTACGGGAAAGCTGTCGCTGACGGTGTTGCCGGCTTCGACGGTGCCGCGACGTTTTATGACTCCACACTCATAGAGCATGGCCTCAGTGAGTGTGGTCTTACCGGAGCCCTTGCTGCCAAGCAAGGAGATGTTTTTGATTTCGTTAGTTGGATAAACTTTCATGTTATTAGGTTATAAATGATATATTTACGACAGGGGGTTGCAAACGGGTATGCAAAAACGTGTGCAATTTAGCAATAATTTCGCAAACGGACAATGTTTTTGGCGAATATTTTCGATTTATGATGTTTTAAGCCTGAAAAGTTGTGGCTTCGGCTGAAGTTTAGTAACTTTGCAAGTCACTTTGCACACATACCCCCCCGCAGATGAAAGACGACAACCCGCTGGCCCACTTCGGCCACATCTCCATAGACACCACCGCCTCTGAGGCCAGCCCCGACTATGCCTCGTTGCCGCTGATGGCCACCCGCGACTTCGTGCTTTTCCCCGGAGTCACATTCCCTATCTCGCTCGTGCGCGAGAGCACCCTGCGCATGGCCACCGACGCCTGCGAGCGCAATGTGCTCGTGGGCATTGTCTGCCAGACCAACAGTGAGATAGAGAATCCCCGCGTGTCCGACTTGCAGCGCTACGGCGTCATCGGCCAGATATTCCGCATAATCGACCTCCCCGACGGCACCAAGACCGCCATCGTCAGCGCGCGTAACAAGTTTCGCATCACCGGCCCGGCGCAATATCCATGCGCCCTGGGCGACGGCATGCTCTGCTCTGCCGCCGAGCCGGTCAAGGAGTCGCATGTGCGTCCCACAGACAAGGAGCTGCTTGTGCTAGTGCAAGCCATCAAGGAGTCGATGATGAACATCTTCAACAACGCCGCCGGCATACCGGACGACCTCAAGTTCAACATCGAGAACACCGACCAGGCCGCCGTGCTGGTCAACCTCATCAGCACCCACGCGCCTTTCAGCGCCGAGTTCAAGGGACGCCTGCTGGCCCTGAACAAGCTCAAGGAGCGGGCATACATGCTGCTGACAGAGCTGTCGAAAAATGAGCAGCTGTCGGAGATCAACCGCGACATACAGCGCCGCACCAAGGCGCGCATCGACGAAAACCAGCGCAACATCTTCTTGCGCGAGCAGCTGCAGAGCATACGTGAGGAGCTTTATGGCGACGTCGACGACACCGACAAGTTTCGCAAGCGTCTGGAGGAGGTGGCCGTGCCCGCCCACGCCGCCGAGGCCATCAACCGCGAGATAGACAAGCTCGACCGCCTGCAGCCGCAGTCGCCCGAATACTCCGTGCAATACGGCTACATCGACACCTTGCTCAGCCTCCCCTGGACCGTCGCCGAGCCCCCGCAGACCGACTTCGCCGCCGCGCAGGCCACGCTCGACGCCGACCACTACGGCCTCGAGAAGGTCAAGGAGCGCATTCTCGAGCAGATAGCCGTGGTGCTCAACAACCCCGAAGGCCGCTCGCCCATCATCTGCCTTGTCGGCGCCCCCGGCGTGGGCAAGACGTCGCTTGGCGAGTCGATAGCGCGCGCCATGGGGCGCAAATACCAGCGTGTGTCGCTCGGCGGCATGCACGACGAGGCCGAGGTGCGCGGACACCGCCGCACCTACATCGGCGCCCTCCCCGGCCGTATCATGGAGGGTATACGCCGCTGCGGCTCCTCCAACCCCGTCATGCTCCTCGACGAGATCGACAAGATGGGCCAGGACTTCCGCGGCGACCCGTCGGCAGCACTGCTCGAGGTGCTCGACCCGGAGCAGAACTGCCACTTCCACGACAACTACATCGACATCGACTACGACCTGTCGAAGGTCATGTTCATAGCCACGGCAAACACCCTCCAGACCGTCCCGCAGCCTCTGCTCGACCGCATGGAGGTCATCGAGATTTCCGGCTACCTCATGGAGGAGAAGATGGAGATAGCCCACCGCCACCTGCTGCCGCGCCTGCTGCACGACAACGGCCTGCAGGCTGGCGACATAGGGGTCACCGACGACGCCCTGCGCCGCATCATCGAGCGCTACACCGCCGAGAGCGGCGTCCGCGCCCTTGAGAAGCAGCTGGCAAAGATAGTGCGCCAGGGCATCCTCCGATTCGTGCGCGACGGCGCCTCCAAGCCGCTGACGATAGGGGAGGAGATGGTGCACGAACTGCTGGGCATCGAGACCTACACCCGCGAGAAATATGAGGGCAACGACCTCCCCGGGGTGGTCACGGGCCTGGCGTGGACGCAGGTGGGCGGCGAGATACTCTACATCGAGTCGTCGCTCTCGCCAGCCAAGCAGTTCGGCCTCGAGCTTACCGGCAACCTGGGCAACGTGATGAAAGAGTCGGCCACCATCGCCGCGCAGTGGGTCAAGGCCCACGCCGACATGCTCGGCATACCGCGCGAAAAGATCGACGGCAACCTGCTCAACATCCACGCTCCAGAGGGCGCCATTCCCAAGGACGGCCCCTCGGCCGGCATCACTATCGTAACCTCCATCGTCAGCACCTACAAGCAGCTGAAGGTGCGCGAGCGCCTGGCCATGACCGGCGAGATTACCCTCCGCGGGCGCGTGCTCCCCGTGGGAGGCATCAAGGAGAAGATACTCGCCGCCAAGCGCGCCGGCATCACCGACATTATCCTCCCGGGACGCAACCGCAAGGACGTCGACGACATCCCCTCCCGCTATCTCGACGGGCTGACGTTCCACTACGTCGACACCGTCGCACAGGTCATCGACCTTGCCATCACCTCCGAGCAAGCCTCCACAATCTGACAAACCTTCACCACACATTATATAATATGGCAACGGAAACCACCATAGACGGGAAGCTGATAAAGCTCTTCAAGGCCGACGACAAGTACGTCGACCTCCCGGCCGGACGCACCACCGCCGTCGGCGGCGCCGTCATCGAGGTCACACAGACCCCCCGCGGCTGCCGGTACCGCCTCAAGGCGTCGCGCCCTGACACTGTGATACACCACAACCGCGTGCGCCTCGACCCCGAGGCAACAGCCATGCTCAACTTCGGCGACGGCGTGATCATCGACGGCGTCCCATACCAGTTCACTGATTACCGATACACCAAAATCGCCAAACCGCAATGAAAATCACTTTAGAGCCCACATACTCATACTGCCAGCAGGGCCTGCGCCAGTATCAGCAGGATGCACGTTACCCCGACGCCGACACTACAGACGGCACGGGCCGGTTTTACTGCGTGTGCGACGGTGTCGGCGGCAGCAAGCACGGCGAGATGGCCAGCGGGCTGTTTTGCACCCTCATGGCCGACTACCTCGCCGGAGTCGACCTGACCAAGCCCTTCACCGTCGACGACTTCCGCACCGCCATGGCCGAGGTGATGGACACCTTCCACGCCCGCCTCATGGTCGAGGCTCCCGAGTCGGCCACCACCATGACCATGGCCGTGGTGCACGGCGGAGGCATACTCCTGGCCCATGTCGGCGACAGCCGCATCTACCATACGCGCCATCGTACGGGAGTGTTGTATCGCTCAAACGACGACTCGTTGGTCAACGTGCTCGTCCACACCGGCAACCTCACCCCCCAGGAGGCCATCGACCATCCACGCAGCAACATCATCACCCGCTGCCTCAATGCGCAGGAGGAGGATCCCGACACCCCGCTGATGGTGACCGTGCTCAACGTCACCGACCTCCAGCCGCGCGACGAGATATTCCTCTGCTCTGACGGATGCCTCCACAGCGTCAAAAACCGCTCGCTGGCCGGCATGCTCGTCGGCGGTCTCTCGCTCGAAGACCAGTGTGAGTCGCTCGCCACCGAGAGCCGCGAGTCTACCGACAACAACACCGCCGTTTTCCTCCGCGTCCGCTCGGTAGAGCCGGAGAAGGGCGACGTGGTCAACCCGGTAGACGAGGTGCAGGTGGTAACCCCCGGGCGCGTCGCCCCCCGGCGTCGCCGCCTCTTCTCCCGCAAATAAAAACATCCGTTGTTTTTGTAAAATACCGACATGGATGCAGCCAAACTCCAACGAATAGCCCTGCCGCCAAACACGGTTATATGCACCCCGTTCGGCGCCACCTACGTGCTTGAGACACCTCTCGGCGCCGGCGGATTCGGCATCACATACCGCGCGCTCTTCACCGACTCCGACGGCCGGTGCACCGAGATAGCCATCAAGGAGCACTTCGTCAGCGAGATGTGCGAGCGCGAGGGCACCTCCCAGCGCGTCACCTACTCCACGCCGCTGAGCAAGCGCGTCGAAGACAGCAAAATTGACTTCATGGCCGAGGCAAAGCGCCTCCAGCTCCTCGGCCGGGGGCATGACAACATAGTCAGCGTGGGCATCATCTTCGAGGCCAACAACACTGCCTACTACACCATGGAGTACCTCAACGGCACCTCCCTGGGCGACCTCGTCAAGCAGCACGGACGCCTCACCCCGCAACGCACCGCCGAGCTGATGCTGCCCATCATGGACGCCGTGGCCTATCTCCACCGCAACCATGTGACGCACCTCGACATCAAGCCCGACAACATAATGCTATCGACGCGCCAGGACGGCACCCTCCGGCCTGTGCTCATCGACTTCGGCCTATCAAAGCATTACGACGCCAACGACTCTCCTACCTCCACCATACACACCCAGGGATGCTCCGACGGCTACTCTCCCATCGAGCAGTATTCAGGCATCACCACCTTCATGCCCACCGCCGACGTCTACGCCCTCGGCGCCACCCTCGTCTACTGCCTCACCGGCAAACGTCCCCCGAAGGCTTCCGACATCAGCCGTCAGACCCTCCGGGGCATCACCGAGCAGTTGCCCGAGCCTTTCCGCAGCGTCGTCGCCATGGCCATGGAGGGCTCCCACTTCGACCGCTGCGACAATGTCGACCGCATGATCGGCCCCATCTTCGCAGCCTACCCCCCCGCCGTCCCCGCCGTCCCCAAGCAGTCCGAGCCGGAGCCTGCGGAGCCCGAGAACGACGAGACCCATATCCTCGACGAGGAGACGGTGGAGGGGGGCGCCGCCCCCGCGCCCGCAGATCAGGAGGGCGGCCGTTCTCGGCCGCATACCCCCGACGTGCCCGCAAACGGGGAGCCGAAAGAGGAGGAGACGCCCCCCGTCCCGGCCGGAGATGAGCACGCCACAAAGGTTGTGCTCGACCTCCCCAAGCCCGAGCCCAAGAAAGAGAAGCGGAAAAAGAAGAAGAAAGAGGGGGGAGGCGCCCCCGCGCCCCCGTCCTCAAGTCAGGGGGACGGCAGTTCCGACCGCACCTCCCAGGCGTCTCCGTCTGGCGACGAGACCAAACTAAACACCGATGAAGAACCTGCGCTCTCCGAAAACGCAACACGTCCCAACCTCCCTGCCGACGAAAATCCGGAGGTGCCGGTCGCTGCCGATGAATCTTCCCCTGCCTCCTCCAGGCGCAAATACATCATCGCCGCTGCTGTCGCGCTCCTCCTCGGTGTCGGCGTCGGCGTCCTCGTCATGACCAAAGGCGGCTCGGAGCCAGCCCCCGCGCCGGACATCGTCGTGGAAGACACCGTCGGGGTGCAGCCTATAGCCGAGGAGACTGTCACCGACAGCGTGGAGCCACCGCTCGAGGTGGCCAAGGAGCAGCCCATCGAAGTTGCCAAGAATGAGGACAAGGGCGCCGAAAAAAAGGAGACCAAGAAACCCAAAGAGGACGTCGCTAAAACCGACCCGGTGCCGAAACCCACCCCCGAGCCGAAGCCCGTTACTCCCAAGACCAACTACAAGGCCCAGGCCCAGAGTGCCTTAAGCCGCGGTGACTATGAGAGCGCCTACCGCCTCGGCAGGCTTGCCAAACAAAACGGCGAAGACATCTCCGACGACTGGATTGCCCGCGCCAAGCGAATGGCCGACCGCAAAATCAACTAACATCCCCTTAATATCCCGACCAATCATGAAGCGTTTCCTGCTGCTCACCCTCCTCCTCGCCACCCTCCCGGCCCTCACCCAGGACCTCCGCTGGGATCCCGAGCACTCAACTCTGCACTGTTTCAGGAACGACTTCAAATTGATTTACGTGCATGGCGGCTCGTTCTCAATGGGTGCCTCAGGGCAGTTGGCCAATGACGCTTCAGCGGATGAGTATCCTGTGCATACGGTCGAGCTCAAAGACTATTATATAGCTGAGATAGAGGTGCCCCAATATCTTTGGCGAGCTGTGATGGGATCTAATCCAAGTCACTTTCAAGGCGATTACTTGCCGGTTGAGAATGTGTCATGGAATGACTGCCAGGAGTTTGTCAAACGTCTCAGTGAAATCACCGGCATGAACTTTCGTCTGCCCACTGAAGCCGAATGGGAATATGCTGCCAGGTGTGGCAGCAATGATTTGGGGAAAATTTATAGTGGCTCAGATCACCTGGACGCAGTGGCTTGGTACAAGGATAATAGTGATGCACAAACCCACAATGTCAAGCAGAAGTATCCTAATCAGTTAGGCCTGTATAATATGACGGGAAACGTTTGGGAATGGTGCGAGGATCGATACACACCGGATTATTCAACTGGGCCGACTGATGACAGTCGTGTCTTCCGTGGCGGCTCGTATACCAATATTCCCCGTGGCTGCCGAGTTTCCCAGCGCAATTATGCTCTTCCTCACGAAAAAAATTCAAACATTGGCCTCCGTCTGGCTATGACGCCAACACTTATCTGGGATCAGTCGACCACAACGTTAATTTATTGTTCATATAGATACAGAATGATGTTCGTCGAAGGAGGGACCTTTCAAATGGGTAATAATAAGGGCGAAAAAGATGAGAAACCGGTACATTCGGTAACTCTCGATGATTTTTACATTGGCCAGAATGAAGTTCCCCAATGGCTATGGGATGCAGTTATGTCAGTTAACCCTAGTTGTTGGAGAGGTGGTCGCTTGCCCGTTGAGACTGTGTCGTGGGATGATTGCCAAAGATTCATATCTAAACTTAATGAGTTGACCGGTTTAATATTCAAACTTCCAACTGAAGCACAATGGGAGTTTGCTGCTAAGGGGGGGAATATTAATGTAGGTACACCCTTTGCCAATTCTAAATATGTAGATGAAGTAGCTTGGTATGCGGGTAACAGTGAGGGAAAGACGCATGGGTATAATGACCATAAATTCTGTAACTATTTGGGTCTGAATAATATGAGTGGCAATGTGTGGGAGTGGTGTCAAGACTGGTATAATCAATACAGTAAATCAGCAGTTGCTAATCCCTGCAACAATACCTCGGGCAGTTTACGTATTTGTCGGGGAGGAGGATGGAACAGCCCGTCTAATGAATGTCGTGTAACGTTTCGAGGCGCCTTTTTTTCTCAGACAAAGCACAATGACATAGGATTTCGACTGGCTATGTGATTTTGGTTAAGGAAATTAAGGAGCTTAAGGAAATTAAGGAGGTTAAGGAAATTAAGGAGCTTAAGGATTTTAGCGATGGTCGCTAAATTCTTTAAGCTCCTTAAATTCCTTAGGGAGGGAGTTAGAAGAGGATGTTCATGCCGAAGTTGACCTGGGCGTTGGAGCTGAGTGGCACGCCCTGCTTGGCGAGCTTGCCGAGGGTGTGGTCCATGCCGAGGAAGAAGTTGAAGCCGGTGACATGTAGGTTTGCGAGCCATCCGAAGGAGCCGCCGTAAGTGCCGACGGAGCCGTTGACGGTGGCGGCGAACACCTTGCAGGGTGCCACATTGGCCGAGAGGCGGAAGTCGGTGGTGGTGAACGGGCCGTTGATGACGGTAGTGTTGAGCAGGCCGAATGTCAGGGGGCGGTAGAGGGGGAACGTGTAGCGGGCGCCGATGTTGAAGGTGGCGGCGAGGGATGTGCTGCGACCGCCGGTGTCGCCCAGGTCATCCAGCTCGTAGATGGCCGAGAAGTCGTCGCGCAGGCGGTCCCACTCGTTGCTGAACGAGTTGGATGCGTCGTCGTCGGCATTGAAGGTATAGCGGTCGGTCTCGAAGGTCTGCAGGCCGTTGGTGGAGGCGGTCACGCAGTTGTTCCAGTGGATGAATCCGAGGTCGAGGAGGGCTATGGAGAACTGCCAGTCGGGCAGGGCCTTGGGCGAGTACACTGCGCCGAGGTCGATGCCGAGGCCGAAGCCGTTGAGTCCCGTGCCGTCGATGTCCATGCCGCTGACATAGCGGTGGCCGGTGCGGTCGTTGACCTTTGTGTCATACGTGAGGCCCTTGATGGAACTGCGGAGTTGTCCCTGGGCCTGGACGGTCCAGGTGTCCTCGCCGAGTGTGAGGGTGGCCTTGTCGAGGATGGCGTCGGCATTTGCCCCGCCGATGAGGAATTTGAGGGTACCGCCGACGCGCCACTCGGAGGTGATGTCGCGGGAGTGTCCGAGACCCAGCTCGATGTAGCCCGAGGCCTGCGCGCGGATGTCGGTGATGTCATAAGTCTGGTTGGCCACGCCCTCCTTGAGCAGCGAGAATATGCTGCGGGGGAGCTGTACGTTGGCGCTGACTCGGGCGTTGATGGCGACGGTGTTATAGCCTCCGAAAGCCTTGAAGCCTGCCGAGAGTACTCCTATCTTGACGTTGGCGTTGAGGCGGTTGGTGTCGTGTATGTTGCCCATGACCTCGGAGGTGCTGACGCCGGGGTTGAGGAAGAGGCTGGTGCGGCCGTCGACGTTGTATAGCACGTCGGAGAGGGCGAGGTTGCCGCTGAGGCCGACGTTGATGTTGCCGATGGCGGGGATGCTGACGAAGTTGCGTGAGTTGCCCATGGCCGGGTTTTGCTCGAAGCGGTATGTGTAGTCGTCGACGAAGTAGCCGGAGGCCGTGTTCTGCTGGGCGGAGGCGGCTGCAGTGCATGCGAGGGCAAGAGCCGCGAATATATGCTTGGTTTTCATCGTGGTGTGTCGGTAGATTTAAAGTTCTTTGGTGTAAACGGCCGAGGCTATGACGCGGATGTCGGTAAGCTTGATGTAGAGGTTTTCGGAGAGTGTTGCCAGCGAGTCGTTTTTGATGGTGGCGACGAAGCAGATGCCGTCGAGGCCGGTGACGTCGCCGGTGATATAGACGTCGAGGGGATGGTCTGTGGAGTAAGCGGCGACGTCGGCGCCCTCGATGGAAACGTTGCCGATGCGGCGGCCGTCACGGTCGATGGGGTAGGCGTAGAAGCTGATGTTCATCGGGAAGTCGGTGCTCAGGTTGGCCTTTACGTGGAGTCCTGTGATGGTGAGGGCGTCGAGGTCTTCTGAGGCCCAGCCGGTAATGGTGTCGGAGTATACCAGGCGCGAGCCGGCGGCGAGCTCGAGGGGTGTGAAGAAGGTGTACTCGCCGCGGACGTCGCCGATGGAGCGGCCGACGGGGAAGTCCTGGACGCTCTGGAGACCCAGCTCGGGGCCGACGAGCGCGATGGCGAGGCGGTCGGGTATTCCGGCGCCGGATAGTATGTTGCCCAGGCCGTTATACTGCAGCCAGCGTGCGGCGTTAAAGCCGTCGACAAATGACTCGGGCTGCTGGGGCGAAAGGCAGAACTGCACCATCTCTGTGGCCGTGGCCGTTGCGGGGACCACTATCGTGCCGGCGTCCATGGTGGCGGTGGCGGAGGCCACGGAGCCGCGGTAGGGGGTGATGCTCAGGCCCGTGGAGGCGCTGAGGTTGTAGGGGCCGGCGGGGTTGTTGAAGTCGATGTAGAGCTGGGGATTGTAGAGGCGGATGTCGGTGGAGTCCTGCGCCAGCAGGTCGGGGAGGATGCTAAGGTCGACGTCGGGGATGTCGAATCCGCTTATGTCGTGCTCCATGGTGCCGGAGAATGAGGTGATGTCGATCTGCGACATGTCGAAGTCGACGCAGAACTGTGCCGTGGCGGGGAGCGCGGAGGGGCTGCCGGTGAGGTCAGCGGCGGAAATGACGGCGTTTCCGGCGACTATGGAGAGTTGGTCGGAGAAGGTGAAGACGTGGTCGGCCGAGAGGTTGTAACCGGCGCGTTGGTCTATCTTGACGGCTGTGACTTTGATAGTGGTCTTGCCATTAGGTGCCGTGCGGTCGCCGACGGTGAGAAAGCCGGTCTGTGGGTCGTATGTGCCGTCGGTCTTGTCGGGGACGACGGTAAGGCCCTTGGGGACCTGGAGCACGAGGCCCTGGTAGGTTACTTGCTTGAGCACGGACTCGAGGCTCTTGAAGCTGAGGTTGATGTCGATGTCGAAACTGGTGCCGATTGCGTCGAGCGTCTTTATGTCGGCGGTGACGCCCTCGTGATAGTAGTCAAAGTCGCCGGGGGAGTCGGGGAGCGGAAGCGTGGCTGTGACGCCCTGACTGAGGGCCTCGGAAGCGCCGCTGAGGTCCATGGTCTTGGTGGAGGAGTCGATGGAGGGCTTGTTGACGAGGATGGGGTCGAGGGTGATGTCGTCGGAGTGGAACTCGCCGGAGAGGTTGACGCAATACTTGCCGTCGATCACGCAGATGGAGGTGCCGTCGGGGTTCACTGCGTCCTTGAGATAAATCTCGTCGATGTTGATGGGCAGGACCAGGTCGGTGGTGTGTACTTGCACCGTGGTATCGATGTCAGAAAGGTCGTAATCGTCGTCGATACAGGCCGTTAGGGCAGCTGCGGAGAGCAAGCCGGTGATGGCCAGGGTTAGGTTTTGTTTCATGGGTGTGTATGGGAGTGTGAAATGATTGATTTATATGGGC
>CAYOUJ010000023.1:0-6319 GCA_964407165.1 uncultured Muribaculaceae bacterium
AAGACTGAAGATGCTCGTGTGCGCGGCTGCGTGCACGCTGCTGGCGTCGGCCCACGTGCCCTCGGGCGCCGACTACGACGTCAACACCAACCCAATGGGGGGGGGTAAATTGCTGGCATACAAATAGTTACAAACCAAACCAGGTTATCGTCAAGTTTAAGAGCGACGGCCCCGTGAAGGTGCGCCGGCGCACGAACGGCACCATCCAGACCACCGGCGTCTCTTCGGTCGACGCCATCCTGACAAACTACTCCATCGCCTCCGCCGACGCGCTGATGCCCCTGACGGGTGCCGTCGCCGCGCCCCGACGCGTCCGCGCCTACAACGGCTCGGAGGTGGAGGTCAAAGACCTCTCGAAGCTCTACGTGCTCGAGGCCACGGCCGACATCGACGTCGAGGCCCTCGTCGCCGAGCTGTCGGCCCTCCCCGAGGTAGAGTTCGCCGAGCCCAACTATCTCGTCTACATATCAAGTACGGAGGAGCGGGGCAGCGCCCTCGCGCCCCGACTGGAGCGGGGCGGCGCCCTCGCGCCCCGCCACACCTCCACCTCCTTCTCCGACCCCCTCTACTCCCAGCAATGGGGCATCCCCGCCGTCGGCGCCGACAAGCTCTGGGACTACCCCACAGTCACCGACCGGCGCCCCGTCATCGCCATACTCGACACCGGCGTTGACATCTCACACCCCGACCTCGCCGCAAACATCTGGCAGAACGAGCGTGAGAGCGCCGGCGCCTCCGGCGTCGACGACGACGCCAACGGTTACACCGACGACTTCCGCGGCTGGGACTTCGTCAACAACACCAACATTATCGGCGACTATAACGGCCACGGCACCCACTGTGCCGGCATCGCCGCTGCCGCGGGCGGCAACGGCATCGGCATCGTCGGCGCCAACCCCTACGCGCTCATCATGCCCGTGACGGTCATGCAGAGCGACGGCACGGGAGATATTGCAACTATAATCAAAGGTATAGACTATGCCACCGCCAACGGAGCCGACGTAATCTCCATGTCCTTCGGCACTTACACATCATCCACAGCCCTTGAGCAGTCGCTGGGACGTGCTTATTCAAATTCTTATTTAGTGGCAGCCGCAGGAAATGATTCGCGACGCATTAGCTTATTCCCCTGTTACCCTGCGGCGTTCAATTTCGTGCTCGGCGTGGTTGCCAGCGACACTTCCGGCTCTCGCGCCTCCTTCAGCAACTATGATGACGACGGGCCGATTTTCACCACCTTCGGAGAAGAAGAGCTTTATAACTACGAGCTAATGGCTCCCGGTGTTTCCATCACCTCAACTTATCCCGGCGGCAAATACAAGGCTTTCAACGGCACATCAATGGGCTGCCCGCTCGTGGCAGGCGCGCTCTCAAGGCTGCTGACAGTCAAAGAGTATGCAACCAAAGAGATACTCTTCGGCGACCTCATCCACTCCGCTTCCTCCGTGGTAAACTTCGACGCCGCTTACGCCCTGACCGACGCCGACCGCAAGCCCTCCGTGTCGATGGTCAGCTACCGCATAGAGGATCAGACTGACGGTGACGGTCGCTTCGATGCCGGCGAAACCATCTACTTCTACCCAACCCTCCGCAACGAGTGGGGCACCGCCACCAACATCTGCTACTGGCTGGAGATGGGCGAGAACGAGGCCAAGGTTGTGGAGATGAGCCGCGCCATGGCCGACTTCGGCAAACCACTGAGCGCATACGCTAAAGCTGAATCTGCCAATCCTCTTGTCTTCAAGCTCAAGGATAATGTGGTGGATGGGCGCCATATTCGTCTGGTTCTCTATGCGCAGAGCGACGACATGCCAGAACCTGTAGCTACTGAATTTACCATAACTGCTGAGAACGGGGTCGAGATTGGAGGTATGATAGATTATGATTTTGTATTCGAACCAGGAATTTCTTATATAATAACCAAACAAACTATTTTCACTGATAGTGCTTCGGTAATATTTAAGCCTGGATCTACATTAAAATTTACAAATCAATCGGGCCTTTCGTTTACGCCAGGGACCAAATGCATTGCAAAAGGAACCAAAGAATCGCCAATAACATTTACTTCTCGCGATTTAACTGGATCTACAGTTGTCTATATCTACCCCGCGTGTGACACTGTTGAGTATCTTCATATTATTAATCTTAGGCATTCTGGAGATGTATTAGGCGAAGTAAGTCGTAATTGTTTGTTTTCTAACAGCCCTAATAGTATTTTAAACTGTTTTGGAGGATATTATGAAAAATGTAATTTCCTTAACCAACAAACACTATCTTTAATAGACAACAAAAACGGCAACATTAAATATTGTTTTTCTGATTGGTCGGCAAGTTTTGCAAATAACAATACAAACAACTATGGCAAAGTTAACATTAACACATTTAATTCAAACGCTTTTTTATCATCAGGTAATTATGTTTTGACTACAAGAGGAGATATACCAACTCTTCCTGGAACGATATGGTATTTTGAAAACCCGAGTTATTTTGGATCATCACGCATTGATATTGTAAAATCACGTACCTCAGATGTTGACAACATTAACAATGTAAGTGCAACTTGGCGTTTCGATCTTTCAAATATTTTAACCCAGCCTCATCCTGAGTGCCACGGGATTGTGTGGAAGGTGTGCGTGAACGGTTACGACGCGCAGGATGAGTTTGACATGCTGCCGCCGTTGGGCGTGGGCAAGCACAAGGTGGAGGTATGGTATTCGAAGGTGATCGACACCTCGGAGGAGCCGTTCGTGGCCATGGGCGTGCGGCCGCCGTACACGCAGACGGCCATCGGCGAGGACGGCTCGTGGCGAACGGAGACAACCAAGTTCGTCTGCAACGGCGACACGACGGACGTGGACGTGAGCGTATACACCGCCTACGTGACCATCACGGGCAAGATGGCCATCGACGGCCTCAACCGACTGTACGTCAGCGGTTGCCACGACTTGGAGTATTTCGACATACCGCTTGAGAACACGCGCTTCAACGTCGAGGTGGGCGCCGCCGGCTCGATGTCCTCCGGATTCATGGGCGAGCCGGGCCTGGGCAAGGTGACGCTGACGTGGGAGGAGCAGGATGCCAACGTGGACGACATACTCGGCTACAACCTCTACCGCTACGTCACCACCGAGAGCGTCGACGCCGACGGAAACGTGACATACACCGACAGCGACCCCGTGCGCATCAACACGCAGCTCATCGACGAGGTGGAGTACGTCGACTATGACGTCACCCCGGGCGTGACCTACAACTATTACTACAAGATCATGCGCACCGACCTGGCGGAGAACTCGCCGAGCAAGGTGGTGGCCGTGACGCCGCTGACGGCGTCGAAGGGCGACGCCAACGGGTCGATGACGGTCGACGTGGCCGACGTGGTCACGGAGGTTAGCTATCTGACGGGGGGCAACCCGCAGCCGTTTATCTTCGAGGCCGCGGACGTCAACGCCGACGAGGTGATCAACATCCTCGACATCGTGGGCACCATCAACATCATCACCGACCCGGGCCAGACTGGCACGGCCTCCTTGGGCACCGTGCGCTGGTGGGTCGACGAGGAGGGTCTCGTGTGGATAGACACCGACGTGGCCTTGGCGGGCCTGCAGCTGCAGCTCAGCGGCGACGCCAAGTACACGGTGGCCGAGGGGCTTGACGGCTTCGAGGCCGTATGCCACGCCGGGGAGGAGGGTGAGACGATGCTCCTCGCCTTCTCCATGTCGGGCAAGCGGCTGCTGCCGGGCGAGCATGCCATACTGCGAATCGACGGCGACGCCGAGGTCTCCGTGCTGACCTTCAGCGACATCCGCGGCGAGAGCGTGGTAGCCCTCTACGGCGAGCCGTCGAGCCTGTCGGTAATCGAGGCCGTGCAGATGCGCGTGCCCTCGCCCAACCCGTTCCACGACGCCGTGACGATACCCTTCGTGGTCGGCCGCGACGGCGTGCACACTGTCGAGCTGCTGTTCACGGACATGCAGGGCCGCACGGTCGACCGCCGCAGCATGCGCTGCGAGTACGGCGACTACAGCTACACGTGGCGCCCCGCCGTCAGCGCCGGCATCTACTTGGTGGGCCTTTACGTCGACGGCCGCCTGGTCCAGACCGCCAAGCTCCTCAAAAAGTAACACTTAATTATCTCATACAGAAACAATAGAAACAAATAGAAACTCTTTAAATAAAAAAAGTTTCTGTCGTTTCTATCGTTTCTGTATGAAACTCACAATATGAAAAGATTTATACTGGCGATGTGGATGGCGGCGGTGGCCGCGGGCATCCACGCAGCCAACACCATAACCCTCACCGGTGCCTCGGGCCACCCCGGCGACGAGGTGACCCTCTCGCTGGCCATGACCGGCGACGACGCCGTGACGGCCCTGGAGGCGGTGATACCCCTCGACGAGGCGCTGACGTACGTCGACGGCTCATGCACCCTCGACGCCACCCGCGCGCCCTCACACCAGGTGACCGCCGCCGTGGTCGGCGGGGAGCTGCGCATCTACTGCTACAGCATCGCCCTCGACGCGTTCGCCGGCACCGCGGGCGAGGTGCTCTCATTCCGCCTGCGCCTCGGCGCCGTCAGCGGCGACTACACCCTCGAGCCGCAAATAGTGCTCGCCGCCGCCGACGGGAGCGGGGCGGCGCCCTCGCGCCCCGTCACTGCCACGGTCACCGTGCTCTCCCCCGAGTTGACGCTCGGGGCGACGTCGATAGACTTCGGCCACGTGCCCATCCGCAGCAGCTACACCCGCACGCTCACGCTGCGCAACAGCGGCAACGAGCCGCTGACCGTCAGCTCGATAGCCTGCGGCGACTCTGCGCTGAGCGTAAGCCCCGCCGAGGCGGTCATTGCCGTGGGCGGCTCGCAGGCGGTGACCGTCACCTACTCCCCGACCCTCCGCGGCGCCTTCGCCTCGACGCTGACGGTATGCTCCGACGCCGTCAACGGCGGCGCGCAGAGTGTCAACGTGGTGGCCGACCCGTATTCGGTCAACACCCTCGCCATGGGCAGCAGCAGCGGCTCCTCCGGCACCGTCGCCACCGTCGGCGTGTCGATGGGCAACATGGAGCCGATAGTGGCCGCGCAGTGGACCGTCGACCTCCCCTCGGCACTGAAGTATGTCGAAGGGTCGGCCGCGCTGACCGACCGCGCCGTCAACCATCAGATAGCGGCCACCACCGACGGCCGGCGCCTCACTATAATAATATACTCCCCCGACAACACCCCGCTGACGGGCACCGCGGGCGACATCGCCACCTTCGGCGTCAGCCTCGAGGGCACCAGCGGCACGTACACGCTGCGCCCGGAGAGCGTGGTGCTCGCCAACATCACGGAGGAGAACATGGTCAGCGGCACCTCCAATGGCAGCGTGCGCATCGAGAGCCCGACCATCGCGGGCGCCGCGACGCTCGACTTCGGCAAGCAGCCGCTCACGGAGCCGCTGACGGCTGAATATACCGTGCGAAACACGGGCAAGATAGACCTGACGGTCGACCGCGTGACCTTCCTCGCCGAGGGGTACGCGGTGACCACTCCACTGCCGCTGACCATAGCCGCGGGCGCCTCCGGCACCCTCGTTGTGACATACACCACGGCCGAGGCCGGCGCCTTCGCCACGACCATGCAGATTTACAGCAACGACCCGGGGACGCCCATGAAGGCCGTGGCGGTGAGCGGCACGGCGTTCTCACCCAACGAGCTGACGCTCAGTGGCACGTACGCCCCGGGCGACGCCCACGACTACCGATTAGGCGTGTCGATGGACAACGACGCCGCCATCGTGGCCGTGCAGTTTGACATCACCGTCGTCGACGCCGACGCCGTCGGCGCGCCCACATTGGAGCGCACGTCGCGCCTGACCGACCATGCCGCCTCCGTCACCGCCATGGGCGACGGCCGCTGGCGCGTGCTCGTCTACTCGCTGGCCAACAGCGCCATCGAAGGCACCGAGGGTGAGCTGCTCGCCCTGACCTTCCCCGCCCGGGAGCAGGGCGGCGCCCTCGCGCCCCGCCTCACATTTGCCATCGCCGACGTGGTGCTCAGCACCCGCGAGGGCGCCAACATCGAAAGCCCCGTGACCACCAAGGCGCGGACGTTCACATACATCCTCCCCGCCACCATCGCCGTGGAGCCGGCGGAGGTGCGCATCCGCGAGGGTGAGACCGTCACCATCACCGCCACCGTCGGTCCCGACGACGCTACCGACACCACCGTCACGTGGACGAGCGCCGACACCTCCGTGGCCACAGTCGACGGGAGCGGGGCCGCGCCCTCGCGCCCCGCCAGGAGCGGGGCGGCGCCCTCGCGCCCCGAGAGGAGCGGGGC
>CAYOUJ010000023.1:6419-37296 GCA_964407165.1 uncultured Muribaculaceae bacterium
AGGAGCGGGGCGGCGCCCTCGCGCCCCGAGAGGAGCGGGGCCGCGCCCTCGCGCCCCGCCACCGGCGTCATCACCGCCATTGGCTGCGGCGAGACCACCCTCACCGCCACGACATGGAACGGCCTGACCGCCACCGTCGCCGTCACCATCCTCCCCGAGCCGAAGTGGGCACAGACCATCACGTGGGACCAGGACCTCGGCAAGCCGACCGAGGGGGACGTCATCGAGCTGACGGCCACGGCCTCCTCAGGGCTGCCGGTGGAGTACATCGTCACCGCGGGTGCGTCGACCATCACCGACGGGAAGCTCACCGTGGCCTACGGCCCCGGCACCGTCGAGGCGCGGCAGGAGGGCGACGACTACTATGACGCTGCCGTGCCGGTGGCCAAGTCGTTCAACGGCGTGACCGGCGTGTCGCTCGTCGACGCCGACGGCACCGCAGTCCGCATAGAGGGTAACGATCTAATAATTACGGGCACCGCTCCCTGGAGCCTATACACCATTGACGGAAAGTTAGTGGCTGCGGGGCGCGCGGGCGCGGCCCCGCTCCGGCTCCCCTCCGCCGTCTACCTCCTCCACCTCGGTGGAGCCACCCTCAAACTGCAAATTACTAACTACTAACTACGGGCTACGAACTACTAACTACGAGCTACGAACTACGAATTTATGTCTGCAAATTCATGGTTCGTAGTTCGTAGTTCGTAGTTTTTTGCTAACTTTGCGGGGCGCAAAACCCCAAAGCCATGAAGCAAGTCAAGCCCAAGAAAGCCCTCGGCCAGCACTTCCTGACCAATGCCGACGTCGCCGCGCGCATCGCCGCGACGCTCGATGACTACCGCGGTGTGCCCGTGGTGGAGGTCGGCCCCGGCATGGGCATGCTCACGCGCCCCCTGCTCGACGCCGGCCACACGCTCACCGTCGCCGAGATTGACGGCGAGAGCATCGAGTGGCTGCGCAGCCACTTCCCCGACCTGCCCGCCGACCGCATACTTGACGCCGACTTTCTGCGCCTCGACCTGGCGAAATATGCCGACGCCGAGGGACGGCTGTGCGTCATCGGCAACTATCCCTACAACATCTCCTCGCAGATATTCTTCCATGTTCTCGACTACCGTGACACGGTGGTGTGCTGCTCGGGCATGCTGCAAAAGGAGGTGGCGGAGCGCATCTGCGCCCCCGAGGGGTCGCGCACGCGCGGCATACTGTCGGTATTGCTGCAGGCGTGGTACGACGTGGAATATCTGTTCACGGTCGACGCCTCGCAGTTTAACCCGCCGCCGAAGGTGCAGAGCGGCGTGATACGCCTGCTCCGCAACGGCGTGCGCGAGCTTGGCTGCGACGAGCGGCTGTTCAAGACGGTCGTCAAGACCACCTTCGGCCAGCGCCGCAAGATGCTCCGCGGCTCCCTGCGCTCCCTCATGCCTCCGAGTAGTTCTCTCCCCGACGGATGCCCGTACGCAACGATGCGCCCCGAGCAGCTTTCCGTCAAGGAGTTTATAGACCTTACTAACATTTTGGCTGAACTACGAGAAAATGAAGGAGTACACTGAAGACTATATAGAGCGCATCCGCGACATTATTGCCCGGCGCGACGAGGCAGAGGCCCGCAAGGAGCTTGAGGACCTGCACCCGGCGGACATCGCCGAGTTGTACCAGGACCTTGACCTGGAGGAGGCCGAGTACCTCTACAAACTGCTCGACGACGACACCGCCGCCGACGTGCTCATGGAGCTTGACGAGGACGACCGCCGGAAGCTGCTCGAAAACATGCCCGCCGAGGAGATCGCCGACCGATTCATCGACCACCTCGAGAGCGACGACGCCGCCGACCTTATCCAGGAGCTCGACGAGGAGGACCGCCAAGAGGTGCTCTCGCACATCGACGACGTCGACCAGGCCGGCGACATCATCGACCTGCTCAAATATGACGAGGACACCGCCGGCGGCCTGATGGGCACCGAGATGATCGTGGTCAACGAGAACTGGAGCATGCCCGAGTGCATCAAGCAGATGCGCATGCAGGCGGAGGACATGGACGAGATATATTACGTCTACGTGGTCGACGACGACAACAAGCTTCGCGGCATACTCCCCCTCAAGACGCTCATCACCCACCCATCTGTCAGCAAGATCAAGAACGTGATGGAGGTGGATCCCGTGGCGGTGCGCACCGACACCCCCATCGACGAGGTGTCGCACGACTTCGAGAAATACGACCTCGTGGCAATGCCCGTCATCGACTCCATAGGCCGCCTGGTGGGCCGCATCACCGTCGACGACATACTCGACGAGCTGCGCGAGTCGTCGGAGCGCGACTATCAGCTGGCCAGCGGTCTGTCGTCAGACGTCGACGCCGACGACTCGCTGTTCGCCCAGGTGAAGGCGCGCATACCGTGGCTGCTCGTGGGCATCGCCTCAGGCATCCTCGCCAGCCTCATCCTCGGCACCTTCGAGAGCCAGCTGTCGGCCGTGACCGCCCTGGCGCTGTTCATACCCATAATCGGTGGCACGGGCGGCAACGTGGGCGTGCAGGCCTCCGCAATTGTCGTCCAGGGCCTCGCCAACGGCTCGCTCAACATCAAGGAGTTCGGGCGCCAGATAGGCCGCGAGGTGCTAATCGGACTGCTAAACGCCACCATCATGAGCGGCGTCATACTCGCCTACAACCTCATCATGCTCCCCGGCCAGCTCGCCGTCACCCTGTCGGTGGCCTGCTCGCTGTTTGCCGTGGTCATGTTCGCCACCATCCTCGGCACGCTCGTGCCACTGACACTGGAGAAGATACACATCAACCCGGCCCTCGCCACCGGCCCGTTTATACAGATTTCCAACGACATCGTGGGTCTGATACTCTACGTTTACATCGCCCGTGGTTTCCTGCACCTCTTCGGCTGCTGACATATCCTCCACAAAAAAAACTCCCCGGATCCTCACAAAAAAACTATAGCCCCATTAAAAGTTATAATTCACGAACGCGGTTGGCAGAGTAACTACTCAGTCCCTCACCAGGGGCACGCCCTGGTGAGGGACTGAGTAGTTACGAAATTCATTATCAGTGATTTCTTTCGTTTCTTTTATTTCTATTGTTTCTGTATGAGACCTTTCTATATGCCGAAGCGGAAACCCAGCTGGATCAGACCCTGGGCACCGAAGCCCAGCTCGCCGAAGAACTTGGCGTTGCGCGAGATGTTGATGTCGGCGCCAAGGGGCACTATCTGGTATGCGAAGTGGCCGTTGGTCTTGCTGTCGCCCTGCTCGGGGCTCTGGCAGACCACCATGCCGCCGACGCCCACGTGGGCGTAGAGGTTGAAGACGGAGGCTTTATAGTAAGTGTAGCGGGCGTTGAGCATGAACGCGTGGTAGTAGATGGTGCCACCGCCCTTGATGCCCTGCGTCGAGAAGGTGTACGAAGGGCCGAGCGCAAACTTGGGCAAGACGTTGAAGTTTACACCGGCGGTCAGGGCGCCCCAGGCGTTGTTCTTGGGGCATCCTTCGGCGCAGTTGGAGGCGTCCATCTGGGTGTATGCGCCATAGCTGATCTGAATGTCAGCGTTTTGGGCGTACACGGTGCCGCAGAGCATTGCCACAGCAGCAAACAAAGCAAGCAATCTTTTCATAGTTGGAAACGTGAGTTTTAAAGTTTGTTAAACATACGATTACTTAACCATTTAACGCAAAAAGTGCGCGTTTAGTTTACCGGTGCCGAAAAAATTGCTAACTTTGCACGCAGAAATCGCCTGCTTACATTTAACATCAACATACCTGCCACATGAAGAAACTTCTACTCGCCGCCGTCTTAGCGTGCGCATGCACCCTTGGCGCCCTGGCGGACACCCTCGGCGACACCACCGCCGACGGCACCTACGTCTATCTCTACAACAACAGCAACTGGGCCACCCCGTGCGTATGGGCGTGGACCACGTCTGAAAACTGCTGCTCCAACGGCACATGGCCGGGCGACAAGATGACCCTCGTCGGCGACGGCCTGTGGAAGTGGGAGGCCCCCGCCGGCAAGGTGCCCACGCAGATCATCTTCAGCAACAGCGGCAACTCGCAGACCTCCGACCTCACCTACGTCAACAAGGCCACCTATAACTGCTCCGGCACCGTCCTCGGCGACAACCCCAACCCCGGCGGCGGCGGCCAGGACCCCGATCCCGAGCCTTACGTGCCCGGCATCAACCTCATCACCGACTATTACAAGGTCAACCCCAACCGACAGGTAGGCTCCAACCGCACCGTCAACGTGCAGGTGACCGACGGCAAGGCTGTCAACGCCCTCAACAACTGGACGGAGGCCGACCTCATCGCCCAGGGCGTGGCCCGCGACGTCTGCATGGCCTTCAAGGGCACCCACGAGCGCCCCGTGGTCGACTCGTATGCCCTCTATGCCGCCTTCGACGCAAACTATCTCTATCTCGGCTGCCAGTATGTCTACACCGTATGGTGTGAGGGCGGCGAGAACTACCAGGGCAAGGAGTCGAAGCCCTACAACATGGACGGCGACATGATGATAGTCTTCGACCTGGTGCCCTCAAAGCGTTGGGACGGCACCCTCACCAACGGCAACTCCGTGTGGAAGGACGCCGCCTACACCACCTTCGACAACGGCATCGACTGCATGTGGCACGGCTCCACCAAGCCCGGCGTCGGCACCCCCGGCCTCTTCTTCCCCAACTCCTCGGGCAAGGCTGACTACAACGACCCCAACTCCTGCAAGACCTCAAACGTGGTCTACGGATACGCCGACGGCCTACTCCCCTCCATCACCGCCATCTACGGCCAGGACGACTTCAGCTACGACCCCAAGCGCCTCGAGGGCAACGAGGGCTTCATCGACCTCACCTCCGAGGTCACCCGCATGAAGGGCGACGCCTCCGGACACACCTTCTATGAGTTCAAGATACCCCTGACCGACCTCGGCGTCAGCGAGAACTACATCAAGACCTGCGGCATCGGCGTCATGATGGTCGACATGTACGGCGCCAGCGCCCACGCCACGCTCCCCTACGACCCCTCGATGTATGACAACGTCTTCGAGCCTTACTCCAAAGACCCCTCCACCTCCAAGGAGAAGGAAGACCTCGACGTGGTCACCTACGCCTGCGCTCGCATCGGCAACATGGACACCAGCGGCATCGAGGTCATCACCCCCGCCTCCTCCGAGGCTGTCGTGACCATCGCCTCCGGCGCCATCAGCGTCACCGGCGCCGAGCGCGTCACCGTCTGCACCATTGACGGCCGCGTAGTCTACACCGGCACCGGCGCCGACGTCACCGTGCCCGTCGTCTCCGGCCTCTACGTGGTCAACGCCGACGGCCGCGCCACCAAGGCCCTCGTCCGCTAATCCGTAGGGCGGCCGCAAGTACATAGGGCGCCCGTGCGCGGCCGCACATCCCCGCCTTGGCCGCAAGCCCCTGCGGTAACGAATTTAAGGAGATTAAGGAATTTAACGACCCCTCTCGTTAATTTCCTTAATTTCCTTAATCTCCTTAAATTCCTTAAATTCCTTAAATTCTTTAAACTCCTTAAATTCATTACCAGTCGCCCGTTTTGTAAATAATTAACCAATTTACCCCCCCATAACATATTTTAACATTTGCACACACTTTTTATGCTTACCTTTGTGCTCCCATTCTTTTTTATACCTAAACATTAACCTACAGACACATGAACCGTAACCTTTACCTCGCGATGGCCGCCGTGGCCCTCGCCGGAACCCTTGCCGCCTGCTCCTCCGACGAGCCGGCCATTGGCAACGCCACCGGCGTCGACGGCATCGTCGCGTTCACCATCCAGGCTCCCACCGGCACCAACTCCCGCGCCGCCGGCGACGGCAACTCCTGCGATTACATCAAGTATGCCGTCTACGACGCCGACGCCGCTGACGCTTTCCTCTTCCAGGACTCCCTACCGGTCACCTTCGTCGACCACGAGACCACGGTCGAGATACAGCTGGTAAACAACAAGAAATACCGCGTGGCATTCTTCGCCATGAACCAGGCCGCGCCCTACACCCTCCACGAGGGCGTGCTTAACGTCGACTACTCGTCGCTGGAGGCCAACAGCGACATCTACGACGCATTCTATAACGTCACTCAGGAGATCACCGTCACCACGGGCATGACCAAGCCCTCCGTGACCCTCCACCGCCCCTTCGCGCAGGTCAACGTCGGCGCCTCCGACTGGCAGACGGCCAAGAAACTCGGCCTCGAGGTGCAGGAGACCTCCATGACCTTCTCCGCCGAGGTGCCCCACACCATGAACCTGCTTGACGGCGAAGTCGGCACCGACCTCGTGGCCGTCGAATATCCCATGGGCACCATCCACGACCTCACCGCCGGCGTGCCCTCCACGCTCACCGTCGCCGCCAAAGACTACTCTTGGGTGGCCATGAACTATGTACTCGCCTCACGCAGCGGCTCGACGGTCAACACCGTCACCTTCGACTACGCCGGCCGCAAGGCCGCGCAGGCTGTAGAGGTGCTCAGCGTGCCCGTGCGCCAGAACTTCCGCACCAACATTGTCGGCACTTTCTTCACCACAGCCGTCAGCTACGAAATCATCATCGACGCTGACCCCTCCGGCTCCATCGACAAGACAATACTCAACGGCAAGTGGACCGACAAGACTGAGGCGCCGACGGTCAACTCCTCCACCGGCGCCCTCGAGGTCAGCACCCCCGAGCAGCTGGCATACATCGCCGAGCAGGTAAACTCCGGCGCCGAGACCTATCTCGACAAGACCATCACCCTGACCGCCGACATCGACCTGAGCGGCAAGGCGTGGACACCCATCGGCACCTTCACCGGCCTCGACCAGACGGACTACTCGAAGGTGTTCCAAGGCACGTTCAAGGGCAACGGCCACACCATCAAGAACATGACCGTTGACATCACCGCCACCTCCGCCGACCGGCCCGTGTCGGCCGGTCTCTTCGGAGCCTTCTACGGCAGCAACTGGTTCAAAGATTACGGCGTCTATGACGTCACCATCGAGGGCGCAAACATCTCCGTCAGCGGCACCGACCAGGCATACGTCGGCGGTCTCATAGGCGTGTCGTTCGGCAACTACGGCGGTTCCTCCATCAGCGGCAACCGCTACAACAACGTCTCCGGCGTCACCATCAAAGACTGCACCATCACCTCCTCGGCATGCGCCGGCGGCCTCATCGGCCTCAACGGCGTCGGCAGTGCGCCCAAGGGCTGCACCATCAGCGGCTGCACCATCAAGAGCACCGCCACCTCGTGGAGCGGCAACCTTGACTTCACCCCCACCGGCGGCATCATCGAATGGTATATAGCATCCGTGGAGGCCGAGGAGGGCAGGCAGCTTACCGACGCTGAAAAGGAGCAGTATAAGTCAATGTTTACAACTCCTTACGAATACGATCAGGAGGATTATGAGTTCTTGGCCCAGATGTATCTGTTCGTGCAGCTCATCGAGCAGCCTTATGCTGCCGCCGCCATCGTAGGTATCACCAGTGGAGCATCCGACATCTACCCCTGCACCGTCACCGACTGCACCGTAGACGGTTACTTCGTCGGCGGCATCACCGCTGCCGCTTTCGACACCCCGCAGTGGATACCCGGAGGAACAACCATCTCCAACAGCAACTTCACTTGCTCAGCCATCCTCAAGAAAGTATGGTGGTATCACGGCAAGTATGCCTCCTACGGGCTGCCCCCGGCCGGTTGGTATGACCTTACCAGCGACTACTGTGAGGACTACGGCCTGGGCAACTTCAAGTATCTTGGTAGCATGGTGCAGCTCGAGTTTGCCAACGAGAGCACCTCCGCCAACATGCCCACCGTCACCGCCTGCACCTACACCATCCGGTAACTCGCCGGTGTAAGGAGATTAAGGAAATTAACGAATTTAGGGTCGTTAATTTCCTTAATCTCCTTAATTTCCTTAATCTACTTACTACGCGACGCGCCCTCTTAGGATGCAAGGCTAATACACATCCCTTATTGGAGGCGGGAGTTGATGATGGCGGCGATGCGGGGGGGCTTCATCTCGAGCAGGTCGGGGTCGAGGCCTGGGATGGGTGCGGCCTGCGCGGCCTCCGGACGGTAGTTGAAGCGTATGAAGTGCTCGGTGACGTAGCGCGTGGGAGCCACGCGCTTGCGCTTGTGTTCGACGGTGACGCCGGTGAGGTCGCTCAGGGGCACGGTGACGCCACGGTAGCGCACGGCATCGGGGGTGATGACTAACTTCGGCGAGACTAAGGCGATGCACAGGTATACGAACGTCACCAAGGCGCCTAAGGCAAGCACAGCTAAGATGATGGTGCACCAGGTGTGCATGGAGACGAACCACAGATAGTCGTCGGCCGTGCGCTCGTCGCGGGAGAGGAAGAAGAAGAGCACGCCGAGGGCCACCAGCAGCACCTCGACGATGACGGGCGCCCAGCGCTCCCAGTAGATGCGCACGGTCTTGTCGCGGGGTGGGAGGTGGGTAAGGAGGGGGGCAGCGTCCTCGCGCCCCCCCTCAAGAGGAGTATTCGCATGAACGCATGCAGAAGCGGGGCGCGAGGGCACCGCCCCTCTCCAAGCCGCGCAGCGGGCATTGATGATTTTGAGGACCTGCGAGCGGGTCATGGAGAGGCCCAAGGGCACCTCTACGGAGGCCGGGTAGCGCGGGTCGTCGGCGGGGACAGCCGTGCGGTAGGTGACCACGGCGGTCTCGAAGTTGCCGTCAATGGGGCGCAGCGACTCCACGTCGGCAAACATCAGCGTCTCGCTCTCGCCCACGCGCAGGTCAAAGTGCACGCGGTCGGCCTCGATGCGTATCACCGGCACCTTGCCGCGGTGGATGAACCCACGGAAGTAGCGCCAGGTGATGGCGGCCATGAAGAGGGTGAAGATGATGGAGATCATGCGGCCGGTGTCGGTAATCTTCAGGTTCTCAAGCCCTGAGTATTTTGGGAAGTAGCTCTGGACGAGTCCCACGATCATGACGACGGTGACGGCGGCGAAGAGCACCATCATTAGCAAGGTGAATGTGCGTCGGCGGTAGACGTTTATGGTTGGCATTGGGATAACTTATAACTTATAACTTATAGGTTTTGATGGAATTTACTTGTAATCAGCTTGTAATGATAAATATTAAATGATGAATGACAAATAATAAATTTGAAGCACAGATTTATGCAGATGGCCCGGATTTCACAGATTATTAATGATTTATCATTTAATATTCATCATTAATCATTACAATCGACTTTCAAGCAACGACTCATCGAAGGCAAAAACCCTTTATTTTGGGAAGACTTTGTGCCAGATGCCGAGGATGTCGAGGCGGCGTGACTTGGCGTTGAGCAGTATGTCGACGATGCGGCGGTGCTGGGCGTCGTTGCCGAGCTTGGTGGCCTTGTGGAGCATGGTGTTGAGCAGGTGCACTCCTTTTTCGCGCGAGACTTTCACGTTGAGCAACGCCTCGCCCAGGTCAACGGACAGCTCGAGCTGCCGGTCGGTCATCTCCGGCTCGATCTTGGTGAGGTATTTGAGCGCGCGTGAGAAGTATTGCACGGCCTCGCGGTATCGGCCCATCTGCGCTAATGTGCGCCCCTCGGAGGCCAGGCTCTCGATGAGCCGGTCGGCGGCGCCCTCGATCCCCTCGTTCATCATGTCGAGATAGGTGGAGGTGGCCACCTGGTTGTGGGCGAGCATGTTGACCTGCTTGACGCGCGAGCGGTAAACCTGCGTGGAGGCGTTCTGCGCCAGGATATGGGCGGAGGCGTAGCGCTCCGGGGCGTTCTTGGCCAGGCGCTCAAACACCTTCATCGACTTCTCCAGCTCGCGCTCGGCCTGCTTGTACTGCCCGCGGGAGTTGTGCACGTATGCGATGTCGTAGAGCAGGGCGCCGAGGGTCTGCAGGAACGGCTCGTCCTTGCGCTTGGGCTCGGCGGCGAGGAGCGTAAGCAGCCGGGCGGCGGTGACGAGGGCGTCGTCGGCGCGGTCGGCCTCCACCTGCAGCGTGGTGACGAGCTGCAGCAGCATGGCGTGCAGGTCGCGGTCGACGGGCGCTAACTCCGTAGGGTCGGCATCCTCGGGGACGATAATGGCGTCGATGGCCGTGGCCAGGTCGATGGCGGCCTCTATGTCGTTTTTCTCGATGCGCGTGCGCAGGGCCAGGCGCATGAGGTCGTATGCGGTGTTGAAGGGGAGCGTGCGCAGCAGCTTGGCGGTGTCGGCAGCGTTCTTGAGGCGGCGGTGGTGCGCCTTGAGCTCGTCACCGGCCACGTCGGCAATGAACTGCGGCTCGATTGATAGCGGCTTCATAATAACTTATAACTTATATCTTATAACTTATAACAAGCGGGGAGGGGTCAGAGTTTTGCGCGTGACTTCTGGCCGAGGTATCCGCCGTGGTGGCGCAGGGCGTAGTCGCCGCGGGTGAAGCCGGTGGCCTGCATGACGCTGACCACGAGGATGTCGCCGATGACGGTCATGGCGGTGGTGCTGGTGGTGGGCGTCAGGCCCAGGGGACACACCTCGGGGGCGCCGCCAGTGGGGAGCACCACCGATGCCTGCCGTGCCAGCGGGCTGTCGGGGTTGCCGGTAATCACTATCATCGGTATGTCGGGATAGAGGCCGTGCGTGAGGGCGATGAGGTCGACTATCTCGCAGGTCTTGCCGGAGTTGGAGATCAACAGCATCACATCGTTGGGCTGGAGCACGCCGAGGTCGCCGTGCTGCGCCTCCGAGGGGTGCAGGCACACGGCGGGGATGCCGGTGGAGCTGAAGGTGGTGGCTATGTTCATGGCTATCTGCCCCGCCTTGCCCATGCCGGAGGTGACGAGCTTGCCGCCGCGGCGGTGCACATGCTCGACGATCAGCTCCACGGCGCGCTCGTAGTCAGGGGTGTATGGTATTGCGGCGATGGCACGGCTCTCGGTGTCGAGTATCTGCCGCATTGATTGCTGGATGTCCATTGGTTTGTCTATTTTTTGTCGGGGTATTGTATGCGTGAGTGATACATGGTGCGGAGGCGGTTGATAAACGACTCCTTGATTATCTTGACGTCGCGGAACGACAGCGGGGAGTCTTGGTGGAGTCCCTCGGCTATCTGCGTGTCTATTATTCGGTTGACCAGTGCGGTTATGGCCTCGGGAGTGTGGTCTTTGAGCGACCGCGACGAGGCCTCCACGGCGTCGGCCATCATCAGCAGCGATGTCTCGCGGCTGGTGGGGTTGGGGCCGGGATATTGGAAGGCCGCCACGTCGACCTCCTCGTCGGGGTGGGCGTTGCAGTAAGAGGTGTAGAAGTAGCGGGCGGTGCCGCGGCCGTGGTGCTCGGTGATGAATTTCTTGATCACGTCGGGCAGCTTGGCCTTGTCGGCCATCTTCATCCCCTCGGTGATGTGTCCGATGATGATGCGCGCGCTCTGGCGCGGGTCGAGGGCGTCGTGCGGGTTGACGCCGTGCTGGTTTTCGGTGAAGAAGGCGGGGTTTGCTGTCTTGCCGATGTCGTGGTACAGGGCGCCCGTACGCACCAGCTGCACGTTGGCGCCGATGCGCGAGGCGGCGGAGGAGGCCAGGTTGCTCACGGCCATGGAGTGCTGGAACGTGCCCGGGCACTCCTCCGACAGCTTGCGCAGCAGCGGGTTGTTGATGTCTGACAGCTCGACGAGCGTCACCTTGGAGGTGAACCCAAAAGCCTTCTCGAGCATGAACACCAGCACGTAGGCGAAGGAGATGATGATGGCGTTCATGGCGAAGTAGCCGAAGACGTCGACCTGTATCTTGCTCAGCGACCCCAGCTGCACCAGGCGCATGGCCACGTATGCCAGGCAGTAGGCCAGGAAGATGAAGAAGGCGGCGCGTATCAGCTGGCTGCGGCGCGTAAGCTCCTTGATGCTCTCGATGGCCACGGTGCCGGCCACCACCTGCAGGAAGATGAACTCAAACGGGCCGAGGCACACAAGGGCCACTATCAGCACCGTCACCAGGTGGCAGAACAGCGCCGTGCGCGAGTCCATGAAGATGAGTATCATTATCGGCACCATCGTGGCCGGGTAGACGTAGAGGCCGCTGTCGAAGGTGGCGTTGAGGGCGAACGCAAACAGTGTCATCACCGTGATTACCAGCATGATGAACGTCAGCTTGCGCGTGTTGCGGTAATAGTCGGGGCGGAAGAGGGCGAGGTAGACATACAGCAGCCCGAACATGATGATTAGGAACAGCGCCTGGCCGGCGATAGGGTAGTAGCGCTCGCTCTCGGCGCCGGCGTTTTTCTCGCGCAGCAGCTCCTCGTAGGTCTGCAGCACGGTGTATAATTGTAGGGTCACCACGTCGCCCTCGTCGATGATGCGCTCCCCTTGCTGGATGACCCCTCGCGGGGCCATGGCCTTGCGCAGCAGCTCGGTGTGCATGCGCTCGGTCTCCACGGAGTCGACTCCGATAGTGGGCACCAGAGCCTCCTGCAGCTTCACCTGAGACAGCGCCTCGTGGAAGCGCTCGCCCGAGAAGACGCTGTCGATGTAGGCGTAGGCCGCGCGGTCGCTGCGGTAGCCCGTCGTCGGCGCGCTCACGGCCACGTTGTCATGGACAAACTTGACGGTGGGGAGCTTGCCGGAGGCGATGGCCGAGTAGGTCTGCTGGTCGACGATGCCGTCGTCGTAGACCTTGCGCACAAGGTCGATCACCTTGTTGCGCTCCGCCGAGGTGATGTCAAGGTGGGAGGCGCCGTTGAGGTTTTGCGCGAACTGCTGTATGGTGGTGCTCTCGAGCTCCGAGTTGCGGCGGAAGACGGGGACGAAGTCGGCGTCGAGGCTGTCGGTGACCGCCTTGGCGCTGATGGAGTCGAGGTAGACGGGGATGTCAAACGGCGCCGTCAGCAGCTGGTATGTCCAGGGGCGGTTGACCTCGTAGATGTAGCGGTGCTCGTTGGTGCGCGGCAGGAAGTAGATGATGAGCACCACCGCTGCGGCGAAGCACAGCGAGCGGACTATGGTGGCCTTTTTGTTTTTGACTTTCAAGACTTTAAGTTTTTAGTTTTTGGTTTTTAGTTTTTAGTAAAAACCTTAAGTCAACAATTATGCATTATGCATTGTGCCTTATGCATTAGCGGTGGGTGCGCACAGCGGTCTGCACGCCCGGGATCTCCTTGACCTGCCGGCACAGCGTGTCGACGATGGCCGAGTCGGTGACGAGCACCTCCAGGTCGCTGACAAACACCTCCTTTTCGGCGTGGATCACCAGCGAGCGCATATCCATGTTAAACTGCAGGCTGATGCAGTTGGCAAGCTCCTGCAGGATGCCCCGGCGGTCGACGCCCTCGATGTGGACGGTGACGAGGAACTTGCGGTTGCCGGCCTCCCAGCGCGTCGAGAGTATGCGGTTGCCGTAGCCGGCTTTCAGCGCCTGCGCGCGCGGGCAGCTCTGGGCGTGCACCTCCACCTCCCCGCGGTCGTTGACAAAGCCTAGCACGTCGTCGCCCGGCACAGGGGCGCAACAGCCGGTGAACACGAAGTTCTGCGTGCCGTCGTCGTTGCAGCGCAGCACGTATGTTTCCTTGGGATTGGGGAGTTGGGAATTGGGAATTGGAACAAGGGCTTCTGAAGGCTTCTCGGCGGCTTCCTTGTCGTCGGCTTTCGAGTCCTTGCGGCCTATGCGCAGCAGCTTGCTCAGCAGCGAACGCTCAGGGCGCCGGGCGCCGGTAAACTCGGTGAGGTTGATCTCGTCAGACCCTATCTTCAGCATAAGCTCGTCGCGGTTCTGCACGTGGAAAAACCCGAAGAGCTTGGTCAGTATCTCGTTGTTTTCCTTCAGGTTGTTCTCCTGCAGGAACTCGGTGAACATCTGCGCTCCGCGCTCGATGGTGGGCTGCTTGGCGCGCCGCAGGGCCTGCCGCAGGCGCGTGCGCCCCTTGGCTGTGGCCAGGAACTTCAGCCACTCCTCACGCGGCTGCTGGCTCTGCGAGGTCAGCACCTCCACCTGGTCGCCCGAGTGCAGGCGGTGGCTCAGCGGCACCAGTTTATGGTTGACCTTGCCGGCGATGCACTTCTCGCCAATCTGCGTGTGCAGCTCAAAGGCCACGTCGAGCACCGTCGAGTTGTTGGGGAGCGTAATCAGCTCACCCTTGGGCGTAAACACCACTATCTCTGACGAAAACAGGTTGAGCTTGAGCGTGTCGAGGAAGTCGAGGGCGTTGGGGTTGGGGTCGTCGAGGATGTCCTTGATGGTGCGCAGCCATACGGTCAGCTCGCTCTCCTCGTCGCCCTCTCCCACCTTGTAGCGCCAGTGGGCGGCGAACCCCTTCTCCGCTATCTCGTCCATGCGCCGCGACCGTATCTGTATCTCTATCCAGTTGCCGTCGGGTCCCATCACAGTCAGGTGAAGCGCCTGGTAGCCGTTGGCCTTCGGCGTGGCTATCCAGTCGCGCGTGCGCTCGGGGTGCAGCCGGTAGAGGTCGGTGATGGCGGAGTATATCGACCAGCAGATCTCCTTCTCCTTCGACACGTCGTCGCACTCGAAGACTATGCGCATGGCATAGAGGTCGTAGACCTCGTCGAAAGGTATGTGCTTGGTCTCCATCTTGCGCCAGATGGAGTAGACCGACTTCAGCCGCGAGTGCGCCTCGAAATCGAGCCCCATGGCCGTCAGGCGTTCCTTGATGGGCGCCGCGAAGTCGTTGTACACCGCCGCGCGGCGCTCCTCGCTCTGACGTATCAGCGTGGAGATGCGCTCATACTCACCCGGGTGCTCGTACTTGAACGCCAAATCCTCAAGCTCCGTCTTGATGGCGAACAGGCCCAGGCGGTGAGCCAGCGGGGCGTAGATATAGAGTGTCTCGCCGGCGATCTTGTACTGTTTGTTGGGCGCCATCGACCCGAGCGTGCGCATGTTGTGCAGGCGGTCGGCCATCTTGATGAGCACCACGCGTATGTCCTCGCTCATCGTCAGCAGCAGCTTGCGGAAATTCTCAGCCTGCGCCGACGCCTTGTCGCCGAAGATGCCGCCCGAAATCTTCGTCAGCCCGTCGACTATCTGCGCTATCTTGTCGCCGAAGTGTCGGCGGATGTCCTCCACGGTGTAGTCCGTGTCCTCCACCACGTCGTGCAGCAGCGCCGCACAGATGCTCGTCGAGCCCAGGCCTATCTCCTGCGAGGCAATCTTGGCCACGGCTATGGGATGGAGTATGTACGGCTCGCCGGAGCGGCGGCGGATGCCCTTGTGGGCTTCCTTGGCAAAGCGGTATGCGCGCTCGATGATCTCCACCTTCTTGCGGTGGTTTGAGCGCATGTATCCGCCGAGCACGTCGTCAAACTCGGCCTGTATCAGGGCCTCCTCCTGCTCGGGAGTCATCGGCGCGGGCGTTATATTGGTGGTAGCGGGGTTGTCCATAGCGGGGTAAATAAGGGCGATTGCTCTCAATTAACCCACAAAAATACGAATAATCCCCGAAACCACAAAAAAATAGTTTATTTGGCAGCAAGTCAGGAGGGCGGCCGTCTCGACCGCACGCCACAAGGGGTGTCTACCCGCCACACATCGTCTGCCTTTGCGGCCGGGGCGGGGAGGTGCGGCCAGGGACGGCCGCCCTCAGTACTTGTCAGTAGGAGAGGGAGGCGGGGATGGCGTGGTTGTGGTCGTTGAGGTAGAGGGGGGGCACGGGGGTGTAGCGCTCGGAGGCCACCGACTGGGTCTCCTCGAAGTAGGGTGAGCGGAAGCGGGCGAGGTCGAGCAGAGTGTTGAACAGCGCCCGGGTGCTGGACACGGGGCGCTGGCGGTTGGCCTCGAGGGCCTTCACCTGCACCGGATGGGCGTCGGCGTAGCTGTCGGAGGTCCACACGAGGAAGGGCACCGCCAGCTGGTAGGGCGACGGCCGCGGGGAGGCGTGGAGGAAGCGCGAAGTGCCGTCGTCGTAGAGATCCTCCCCGTGGTCGGAGGTGTAGACCACCGCCGCGGGGCGCCCCGTGGCGGCGGCGACGGAGATGATGCTGTCGAGCAGGGCGTCGGTGTAGACTATGGTGTTGTCGTAGGCGTTGACCAGGCGGTCGCGGTTTGAGCGGCCCGTCAGCAGCGGGGCGTCGGGGATGAAGACGCGATATTGCGCGGGGTAGCGGTCGTTGTACTTGAAATGTGAGCCGTAGGTGTGGAGCACGGCCAGGAGCGGGGCGGCGCCCTCGCGCCCCGCTTCCACGGCCTCGCGCAGCAGGGGGATGAGCGCCATGTCGTAGGCGTTGGAGGTCGGGGCCACGGTGTCCTTGATGAACACTGCCCGGTCGGCCTCCTCGCCCAGGTAGTCTATAAGTGAATGGTTGCGGCTCTGGTTGCTGAGGAAGAGGGTTCGGTAGCCCCCCTCGCTGAAGGCGCTGATGACCCCTTTGCGCGAGTAGATGGAGTCGAAGTTCTGCGCATGCACGGAGGTCAGCAGCATGGGCACGCTCTTGTGCGTGGTGTTTGACTCGCTCATGGCGTGTGGGAAGAAGACCAGCCCCTGGCGGCGGCTCAGCCGCGGGTTGGTGGGCCGCGCGTATCCGGCGAGCTGCCACTGCGGGGCGCGCGAGGTTTCGCCGATGACGAGTATCACCAGCGGCGCCGCACTGTCAGGTGGCTCCGTGGCCTGTATCTGATATGAGAAGTCGGCGCAGGTCGCCTTGTAGTTGTGCGACTGGGTGTAGCGCTGGCACGCCTCGCCGATGTTGCATATCACGTTGAGGGGGAACAGCTCTCGCGAGGTCTCGTAGCGCGTGCCGTCCTCCACGGCGGAGTAGCGGCCGGAGGCGTAGCAGGCGCACAGCAGGATGGCGCCCACGGAGATTACATAATACGACACGCGGCGGCAATGCCAGCGGCTCACGCTCTGCCAGCGCCGGCGCCGGCGCATGTAGACGCACGCCCATACCAGCAGCGGCACGTAGATGACCACCACGGCGGCGATGACAGGGAACATGTCGCTCAGCAGCTCGCAGACCTCGCTGGCGTTGGTGGTGACCAGGTTGAGGAACATGTCGACGGCGATGATGGAGTTGCCGAACAGGTCGAGGAGCACCACCTGGAAAGCGGCGAGGAACATCAACGGGAAGCAGAGCCACACCGTGCGCCCCAGCCGGGGGGACATTGAGCACAGGAGCATGTACACGCCTGCGGGCAGCACGATGTTGATGGCATCGGCCAGCAGACTGTAATGCTCTGTGAAGCAGAGGGCTATGTTAGGCACCAGTAGCGCGGCGACGAGGCAGACATACAGTGCCGCGTTGGGGTGGTTGCGGAGAATCTTTCTCATTTATCTAATGCATAATGCATGATGCATAATGCATAATTTTAATGCTTGAAGCTTTAAATTTGTTTAATATTTGTTGACTCTTTGGCTATGAGCGGGCAAAGTTAGTGATTTCTTGCGAGAGGGCAAAACTCCGAATCCCCAAAGGGCCAAAGATTGCGGAAAAAGGGACACGCCCCGGCCGGATGGAATTATGCATTATGCATTGTGCATTATGCATTCTCAGAAGGCTTCGTTGATGTTGAAGATGAAGCCGGTCTCGCCGCGTCCGATGCCGAAGTCGAGGCGCACGTTGGTGCGCTCCTTGAACTCCCAGCGGTATCCGATGCCCACGTTGGGCAGTGTCTTGCGCCAGCGCAGGGTGGCGGGGCGCGAGGCGACGGTGCCGGCGCCTACCCACAGGGCTATGCCGCTGCGGCGCCAAATATGCTGGCGCAGCTCTACTGTGACGTCGGCCTCGACCTTGTCACGGTAGCGCCCGGGGTAGTAGCCGCGCATTGCGGCGTTGTCGCCGAGCTTCGACATCAGGCACCACGGCACGTTGCCGTAGGCCCACCGGCCATGGACACGCCAGGCCAGTATGCTCCCGCGCCATAAGGGCAGGTATTGGCTGAGGGCTACCTCGGTGGCGCTGAAGGGGTATTTGTTGCCGAGGAAGGCGGGGTAAAAGCTCTGGTCGATCCACAGGTACCACCCGCGGTAGGGGGCCTGCAAGTTGTCGCGGGTGTCATACTCCAGGCGCAGGCCAAGCGTGGGCGAGGTGACGCGCAGGCGCTGGTCGAGCCAGAGCTCGGGATTCTTCACCTTAGTGGCATGAGAGTAGCTGATGCCCACCTGCGGGCCGATGAACACCTGCGCGCCGAGGTTGACAAGCAGGGTCGTGCGCAGCTGCGCGGAGAAGTCGTTATACTTCGTGCTGTTGCCGTCAATCTTGTTGGTGTAGTAGCCGACACCCCAGAACTTGGTGAGGAACGAGCTGAAATACAGGTTATAGGTCAAGCGCAGGCGGTCGCTGGGGAAGATGTTGGTGCCGCGGACGCCGAGCATGTAGAATCCGGCGGACGACACGTCGCCGTAGAGCGAGACGTTTGACGGCATCATCAGCGAGTCGGCGCGTGAGGTGTGGTACAGCCCGGCGGCGACGAGGCCTATGCCGAACTTGGTGTCGGAGGAGAAGTGGGGACCGCCGATGACGCTGAAGTCAAACTTGCCGGGATCCTTGGGCTTGTTGGACTCCTGGAAGTAGCCGATGATACGGTCTATGACGTTGCGGCTGCGTGTGGAGTCGGCGGCGAGCGTTTCCTCCTCCTCGTCGACGAACGGCTCCTCTGCGCGCGTGTGGAGCGTCCCCGCGAGGATGGCAGGGAGGAGCAGCAGGAGTATGCGCAGTCGGGCAGACATGGACGCGAGGGCGGAGATGGACTACGATATAGTTAAAAATGTTGAAACGCGCGGGCGAGAGGCCCGTATGGTTGTTCTAATAATACAAAGCCGGATGGCCCGAAATTGTTTGGTCAATGCAAATTTAGCGAAAAAAGCCAAACGGGACAAACGGCGTGGCCGAAATGTCGCAACTTTCGGCAAAAAGGCGAACATTAGATACGTTTCAACCAACAGGGACAATGAAAATACAGGGAGCCGGAGGCTCACATCGATTAGTCGAAATGTCATAAAAGTTGGCGATGGGCAATAAGGAGTGAACCGGAGGCGTTTTAAAGGCGTTTCAACGACGAAAACTTATGAGTAACGTAGCGCGTTTCATACTATTATGTGGCATTTTGGTGACGGCTGTGACAGGCCGGTGCCAGGAGCCTGCCGACACTGTTACGGTGGTCGAGACAGACACATTGTTGGTAGAAATGTCGCATTTTGTCGGGCCTGACAATATTGCCACTTTCTCTGACGTTGAGATTATGGAGGAGAGCATCGACTCGGTCAGCATCGACTCTCCGACGCTCGACCACCTCATGCACTACGACAGCGACATCTACTTCCTGCCGTACTCCCTGACGCTGAGCCGCCCCAACGTGCGGCAGATGCGCCGCAACACCATAGTGCTCGGCTGCGCCTTCGTCGGCACGCTGTTCGTGCTGGAGTGCCTGCCGGAGGACGCCACGGCCTGGAACCGCAAGGAGATACAAGACCATGCCCCCTGCAACCGCTGGTGGCACAACGTGATAGAGATGGGGCCGGAGTGGGACCATGACAAGTTCTACTTCAACTATCTCCTCCACCCCTACGCCGGTGCGGCGTACTTCATGGCGGCGCGGTCGTGCGGCTACAATTTCTACCAGAGCATGCTCTACTCGGCGCTGATCTCGACGGTGTTCTGGGAGTTTGGCATCGAGGCGTTCATGGAGCGGCCGTCATACCAGGACCTGTTCGTCACCCCCGTGGTGGGCAGCATCATCGGCGAGGCGTTCTACAAGCTCAAGCGCCGGATAGTGCACAACGGCTACCGTCTTGGCGGCAGCGCCGTGCTTGGCAACGTCGTGGCGGTGCTCATCGACCCGGTCAACGAGGTCATCGGCTTCTTCGCCGGCAACGACTCGCGGCGCCGCGCACAGCTGCAGCAGAACGTCCACTCGGCCTGGACCTTCCGCGACCACGGCGCCCAGCTCAACATAGTCTACAACTTCTGAATTAAGCGTAATCAACTTCTGAATTAAGCGTAATTAACATAAACGGGGAGCGTCGGAAGCCATAAAATGGCTAACTTCGCGCCTTGAAAACTGACAAGACACCAGATATATATCTGTCATGAAGACTACAAAGCTCATCATAGCGGCCCTGGCCGCAGCGCTCACGGCCTCGACAGCCGCCGCCGAGACCGTCGAGAAGATCAAGTACGGCGACTTCAGCAACTGGGTCACCCGCAACATCAACGAGTCAAGCATCATCGGCGGCAACACCAAGACCCTCTACGAGATAGGCCCCACGCAGACCATCAACGGCAACAAGGCGTACAGCAACCTAGGCGGCTCACCCTGGGGCACCAGCAACGTATACGCCAAGGTCAAGGGCATAGTCAAAGGCTCAAACGCCGTGTTCCCCGCCGACCGAGGCGGCGGCAACAAGTGCTGCAAGCTCACGGCCCTGATGGAGTCGGTGAAGGTACTGGGCGTGATCAACATGGACGTGATGGTGGCAGGGTCGATATTCCTGGGCAAGATGATCGAGCCGATCACCTCCACCTCCAACCCCTACGCCAAGATGGAGATGGGCGTGCCCTACACCAAGAAGCTCAAGTATCTGCAGCTCGACTACAAGGTGGACATGCCCACGACCAACACCCGCATAAAGAGTTCGGGATTCGGCAGCAAGAAGACTCTGCAGGGGCGTGACGCCGCGCTGGTCTTCGTCTTCCTGCAGCACCGCTGGGAGGACGCCGACGGCAACCTCCACGCTACCCGCGTGGCCACCGGCGGCGAGAAGTTCACCTCCACCAAGCCGTGGACCAACAGCCACCGAATCGCTATGCTCTATGGCGACGCCTCCAACAAGGGCTCATGGGTAGGCCTGCGCAACAAGAGCAACGACAATGCCTACTATGCCCGCAACTCCAAAGGCAAGATGGTGCCCGTCAACGAGGAGGGTTGGGACGCCAACGCCGCTCCCACCCACGTGGTGATGATGATCAGCGCCGGCTCCAACGAGGCCTACGTGGGCACCCCCGGCCTGACTCTCTACGTCGACAACGTGGCCTTTGTTTATTGAACCCCCCGGATGGGCCATCGATTTGCCATCCGGGGGGTTATTTCTCGGAGCGGTAGGCGGCGATGGTGGCGCGGAGGCCCTCGCGCAGGGGGGTCTGCGGGGCGAAGCCGAAGTCGCGGCGCGCCTCCGTGATGTCACACGCCCAGTTGCGCTGGCGCATGATCTTGAACTTGTCGCGGTTGAGCGTCGCGGGCTTTATGCGCAGCAGCCCCCACTTCTCTGACACCACGCATGCCACGTAGGCCATCCACAGCGGCAGCCGCACGGGTATGACGAAGCGGCGCCCTAATTCCTCGGCGGTGATGCGGCGGAACTCAGCCTGCGAGTACGCTCTGTCCTCCGAAATTATATACTTCTTCTTTAGCGTGTTGGGCGAGCCGAGGGCGTCGAAGATGGCGCGGGCGAGGTCTTCGACATATATAAACGTGAGCATCTGGCGGCGGAAGCCCACGCCGAAGTCCCAGTGGGCGTCGATGCTCTTGATCATCATCAGGTAGTCCTGTTCGTGGGGGCCGTAGACGCCGGTGCATCGGAAGATGGTCCAGGGGAGGCCCGAGGTCATCTCCAGCGCCGTCTCCGCCTTGATCTTCGACACGCCGTAGCGGGTGTTGGGCTGGGGGATGGTGCGGGAGGTCAGCGGCGCGTAATGCCTCTCGTCGCCGGGGCCGAGGGCGCTGAGGCTGCTCATGTACAGAAACCGGCCGGGGGTCATGCCGGAGGCCTGCAGGGCGGCGATGAAGTTGCGGAGATACTCAAAGTTGATAGTGTTGAACGCGCTGAAGTCGGTGCACTTGGTGGCGCCGAGGTTGTAGACCATCCAGTCCCAGCGCTCGCCCTCGGGGAGGGTAGAGCCGAGGGTCTTGGCAAGCGAGTCCGGATCGTCCCAGTTAAACTCCACAAACTTGAGTCGGGGGTCGGCGAGGAAGCGGCGCGAGGTGGTCTTGCGCACTCCGCACCAGGTGTCGTAGCCGCGGCGCAGGCTCTCCGCCGCTATGTGTCCGCCGATGAAGCCGCCGGCGCCGATAATCAAAACTCTCATTAACTTAAAACTTATAACTTATAACTTATAACCGGGTGGAGGGACGACTCTTAGTTACTCTTAGTTAGCTGTGTGCAGATGCCACCCGGAGGAATTATGCATTATGCATTGTGCATTATGCATTGACGAGTGCAATTTTCAGCGCAAAGTTACGTTAAAATTAAGAGATTAAAGCATTCGGTACACTAAAAATGCGTAACTTTGCACCAAATTTTTTGCCAAAAACCAATCAAACCGATGATTAAGCTAAAGCATATATTTATGTTGGGCGCCTCGCTGCTGTGTGTCAGCACCGCCGGCGCCGTCGATGTCAACATACCCGAGGCTGGCGGCCTGTCGGCGCTTATGGCAGGGCAGGAGGATGTCACCTCGCTGACCCTGACGGGCACGATGGACGCCTCCGACTTCGACTATATCAACGCCAACCTCACCGAGCTGACCACGCTCGACCTCTCGGGGGTGAAGATTGTGGCCTACGAGGGGGATGCCGTGTTGCTGCGCCGCACCGCATTCGACTCGTGGACGCTCCCCGACTATGCCCTCGCCGGCACCAAGATCACCTCCATCAAGTTTCCCGCCATGCTGCGCAAGATCGGCGACGGGGCGCTCTCAAACACCCCGCTGACGGAGATTGACCTCACCTCGCAGAGCCAGCTCAACGTCATCGGCGACGCCGCCTTCACCGGCTGCAAGCAGCTGACCTCGGTGGCCCTGGCCTCGCGCATGACCATCGGCGAGAGCACATTCGCCGACTGTCCGGCGCTCACCACCGTCACTTTCGGCGGCGGCGAGATACCGGCACTGGCGTTCAAGGGTTGCACAGCACTGACCTCCGTCAACATTTCCGGCACGCTTACGGGCATCGGCGAGCGCGCCTTCAGCGGGTGCACGTCGCTGACGTCGTTCCCCTTCACCGCCTCTGTGGCCTCCGTCGGCTCGGGTGCCTTTGAAGGCTCCGGCCTGACCGCCGTCGACCTCTCCGCCGCCACGGCCCTTACCGAGATTGGCGACTGGGCATTCGCAAACTGCCCCGCGCTCAAGAGCGTGATCTTCGCAGAGGGCGTCGAGACGCTCGGCCGCGGCCTGTTTTTCGAGGACGCCGCGCTGACCACCTTCGCCGTGCCCGCGGGCGTGGATGAGGTGCCCGACTATATCTTCAAGGGCGACGTCGCCCTCGACACCACCAACCTGCTGCACCGCAGCATCGTCAGCATCGGCGACTACGCGCTGATGGATCTGACGCAGGTGACGTCGCTGACGCTGCCCCCCTCCGTTGCCTACCTCGGCGACGGGGCGATGGCGGGCATGACCTCTCTGGAGAGCCTGCACCTCGACGAGCACGCCATGGTGCCCGAACTTGGCACGGATGTCTGGGAGGGCATTGACCAGTCTGAAGTCGGGCTGTATGTCTATGAAACTGTGGCCGAGGCCTTTGAGGCTGCCGACCAGTGGAAAGAATTCAAGATCAACATTATAACAGGCATTGACGAGGTTCTCAACGACCCCGGGGCCACGGCTGCCCGCGTGAGCGCCTGGTTCGCCGGCACCGACCTGTGCCTGCGCGCCGACATCGACATCGACGATGTGAAGATCTTCGACCTCAGCGGCCGCATGCTCGTGAGCGTCAGCCCCTCCGAGACCGAGGTTACCATCGACACCGCCGGCATGGCCGGCCCGGTCTATCTCGTCCGGTTAGTATTGTCAGACAATACGCCCGTTGTCTTGAAATTAACTCGTTAGACGATTAGCCGGCTAGCCGGTTATTAATCGGATAATCGGGTAATCGGATAAAGAGCAGACCGAAATGGGAAAGAACAAGTTAGGGAAGTTTGCCGACATGCAGACTTTTGGCTGCGTGTTTCAGTACCCCTTCGCCCGGCTCGAGGCGGAGGGGTTCGACATGCGTGGCCGCTGGCATGAACAATATTTCCATAATGCCAACCCGATAGTGCTCGAGCTGGGCTGCGGCAAGGGGGAGTACACCGTAGGGCTGGCGGAGCGGTATCCCGACAAGAACTTCATCGGCATCGACATCAAGGGTGCGCGGATGTGGAGCGGCGCCCGGGTTGCCGAGGAGCGGGGAATGGCCAACGTGGCATTCCTGCGCACCTCCATCGAGCTGCTCCCACGCTTCTTCGGCCACGGCGAGGTGTCGGAGATATGGGTCACCTTCCCCGACCCGCAGATGAAGAAGGTGCGCAAGCGCCTGATTTCCCGGCGCTTCCTCGACCTCTACCGGCAGGTGGCCGCGGACGGTGCGCTGATCCACCTCAAGACTGACTCGCCATTCCTCTACACCTTCGCCCACACATTAGTTACGGACAACCAGCTGCCGGTAATCACCGACACTGATGACCTATATGCCTCTAATGACTTGGTGTCCCCACCCCTTGGGGGGGGGTCGGGGGGGGCTTCCACAGCTATCCAGACGTTCTACGAGCAGCAGTGGCTTGCTCGGGGGATGAGCATCAAGTATATCGCTTTCCGGCTGCCTCACGATGGCGCCATCGTCGACCCGACGATAGACATACCCTACGACACCTACCGCTCCTTCTCGCGTCGCACGCTTTAGGAGGCGACGCGCCACCGAGGTCTTTAACCGGTTAACCGATTAACCGGTTAAAGACCTCGGTGACGTTTATGGGTTTTATCTGAGTTTGTTGCGGAGGTAGTGGCCGCGGGAGTAGAGGAAGAAGAGGAGCACGCCGGCGCCGTTGACCAATGCGCCGACCCAGAAGGCGGCATGGAAGCCGAGGCGCTGGGCCACGCAGCCGCCTACGAAGGTGCCGATGCCTATGCCGATGTCCCACGAAACGAGCAGGGTGGAGTTGGCGGTGCCGCGCCGCTCGTTCTCGGCCAAGTTGATGAACATCGACTGGAAGGCGGGGAACATGTGGCCGTTGCCCAGGCCGATGATGAGTGCCGAGAGGTAGTAGACCAGCTCGGTGTGGACGGCGGCGAAGAGGATGTATCCGACCAGCGAGACCAGTATGCCCAAGGATGCGTTGCGCGCTATCTGGCCGCGGCGCAGGAACGGCGCGCCCGTCAGTCGGGAGAGAATCAGGCCGATGGCGAGCAGCATGAAGAAGAAGCCGGTGCCCCCGGTGATGCCCAGTTCCTCCTGGCCGTAGATGGCGATGTATGTCGAGAGTATGCCGTAGGCGAAGGCGAAGCATGCCAGGCATAGGCCCTGGCTCCAGCCGTTGACGAGCATGAAGCGGTCAAACGACAGCGGCATCTTCCACTTTATGCGGTCGCGCTTGCGCAGTTTCAGCGTGCTGTTGATGGCAAATCCGCTCATGGCGATGGCCAGTGAGAGCCAGAAGAGGGCGTCGAAGTGGGAGTATACGCTGTAGATCCACAAGGCCACGGAGGGGGCGATGGCCGTGGCTATGTTGTTTGACAAGCCATAGTAGCCGATGCCCTCGGTGCGTCGCGAGGAGGGTAGGACGTCGATGGCGACGGTGCTGTTTGACACGGTGGTGGCGCCGAAGGGGAGGCCGTGGAGGGTGCGTACGATGGCGAAGGCGGTGAGGGTCCCTGCCACGAGGTAGCCGCCGAAGAGCGCCGCGAAGCTGAAGTAGCTGATCAGCAGCACCACCTTGCGCGGGAACGAGTCGACCAGGAAGCCGCTGAAGGGACGCACGAGCAGGGTGGTGATGGTGTAGCCGGCGAGGACGATGCCGATGGTCTCCTTGTCGGCGCCGAAGCGGTCGCTAAGGTACAGCGGCAGCAGGGGTGTCAGCAACATGAACGAGAAGAATATCATGAAGTTGGCGCTCCAGGCCTTGACGTAGTTGCGGTTCCAGAGCCGCTCACGTGACTGTTTGGTTATGGCATCTGTCTGTTTCGTGGTGCAAAGTTACGAAGTTTGGCGGGAATGGTGAGTTAACTTTTTTAAAAACGTTTGGCGCGACGTGTTTGTTTTTTGAGTAAATTTGTCGATGCTATGAAAGTGATAGTCGACCGCCATATACCCTACATCGAGGGTATGCTCGAGCCGTATGCCACAGTGGTATACGCTGCCTGTGAGGAGTTTACGCCGGCGTTGGTGCGCGACGCCGACGCGCTGGTCATCCGCACGCGCCTGCGCTGCGGCCGCGAGTTGCTCGAAGGCTCGCGCGTGCAGTTTGTGGCCACGGCCTCAATCGGTTACGACCATATCGACGTGGCGTGGTGCCGGGATCACGGCATCGCGGTGGCCAACGCCCCCGGGTGCAACGCCCCCGGGGTGGCGCAGTATGTCATCGAGGCACTGCGTTATTGCGGGCACACGCGCGGCACCCTTGGCGTGGTGGGCGTGGGGCACGTCGGCAGCATCGTCGCGCGCTGGGCGCGGGAGCTTGGCATGGAGGTGCTCGAGTGCGACCCGCCGCGGTTTGAGAAGGAGGGGCCGGAGGGGTTTGTGAGCCTCGACGAGGTGGCCCGGCGCGCCGACGTGGTCACCTTCCACACGCCGCTGACGCGCGAGGGAGCGCACCCGACGTGGCACTTGGCCGACAAGGAGTTTTTCAAAAAGCTGCGTCGCAAGCCGCTGATTATAAACGCCGCGCGCGGCGGGGTGGTCGACGAGGAGGCGATGATGGCGTCGCAGAACATCGATGGGTTTGTGATTGACTGCTGGGAGGGTGAGCCAAGGCTCAACCCGCGGACGCTCGAGCGGGCCATCCTGGCCACGCCGCACATCGCGGGCTACTCCCGCGAGGGTAAGCTGCGGGCCACGCAGATGAGCGTGGCGGCGCTGCTTGAGCACTTCAAGATCGAGAGCACGTTGGAGCCGCCGGTGCCGGTGCCGCAGAGCCTGGCGGAGGTTGCGCCGTACGACATCGAGGCCGATTCACGGCGTCTGCGCGAGCACCCCGAAACTTTCGAGGCACAGCGCAACTACTATGATTTCAGGCCGGAATTCCGATAATCAATCGATTGCTCATCGACTATGATAGAGGGTACCTTGGGGAGTTTGTCGGGGGAGTAGAGGGGGACGAGGTCGTGGGGGGTGCACGGCATGGGCTCGGGGAGGAGACCGGCGAGGTAGCCGAGGTAGCCGACAATCTGCTTCTGGGAATAGCGTGCGCGCAGGGCCTCCATGCTCAGCGAGGCATCGCGCTTGCTCAGCCGACGCCCGTCGGGGGCCACGAGCAGGGGGATGTGACAGAAGCGCGGCACCGGCTTGTTTAACAGCCTATAGAGATATATTTGCTGTGCGGCGGAGAGCAGCAGGTCGCATCCGCGCACCACCTCCGTTACACACATGGCGGTGTCGTCAAACACCACGGCGAGCTGGTATGACCAGGCTCCGTCGGCGCGGCGTATGATGAAGTCGCCGGTGTCGCGGGCGAGGTTAAACTCCTGATGGCCGAATACGGCGTCGTCAAAGGCTATTGTCCTGTCAGGCACCCACAGTCGCGTGGCCCCCTCCCCCGTCATGGGAGGGAATGGTGGTGCTGCGGCGGGGCGGCACGTACCGGCATAGACCACGCGGCCGTCGGAGGCGTGCGGAGCCTGCGAGGCGAGGATGTCGGCGCGGCGGCAACGGCAGCGATAAGTCAGATGCGCATTCACCAAGCGGTTATATATCACCTCGTAGTATAGGCTGCGGCGGCTCTGCCACATCACGGGCTCGGCGTCGAGACCGAGCCAGCAGAGGTCGTCGACTATCTGCCAAGCGTACGCCTCGCGGCAGCGCTGGGTGTCGAGGTCCTCGATACGCAAGAGCCACTCGCCGCCGGCGCTACGCGCGGCGATCCACGAGAGCAGGGCAGCCCAGATGTTGCCGAGGTGCATGCGGCCCGACGGAGAGGGGGCGAAGCGGCCTATATATTTGGGTGGTATGGGCATGAGAAAAGGGTAAGCTTACTACATCGCACCGCTCAACCCGGTACCGCTGCTTCGGTCAAGATCTGACGGAGTTCCCGGGGAGCCTGGTCGTGTAGGACTTACCCTGGTGCAAAGGTACAAACTTTTTCGTAACCCGCAAAAAAAAATGCATAATGCATACAATGCATAATTACCGGCCGGATGGCAATTATGCATTGTGCATTGTGCATTGTGCTTTAGAAGAGGGTGAAGCCTACCATGAGGGGGCACATCTCGGGGCCGTTGGCCTTGGAGAAGATGCTCATGGGCGAGTAGCGGATGTAGAGGCCGATCTCGCCGATGTTGACCTTGCCGAGGATGTCGCAGGTGAAGTGGCGCTGGTGGAGGGAGCCATAGTGCGCCGAGCAGTCGATGAAGTCGGCGTCCTGCCAGGAGTTGGTGATGCCGGCGTAGGTGTTCCAGTTGAGCACGGCTCCGGCGGTGAAGCTCAGGCGTCCGCCCCAGAGCTTAGCGGGGGTGGCCAGCTTGTAGAGCACGGGGAACTGGAGGGAGAAAGTGTTGAGGCGCGACTTCTTGGGGTTGATGCCGTCCATCCAGCCGGAGAGGAAGACGTTGCCGTCGGGGTAGGCTGCGAAACTGGTGGCGCGTGTCATGGAGTATATGCGCCAGTTGAGGCCGAAGCCGAATGAGAAGCTTGACTGCCAGGGATGTATGGCGGGGGAGTTGATTGAGAGGGAGAGCAGGTTCTCGATGCCCACCTCAAACGAGCGGTTGGTCTCCACGGGGACGTCGCCGCAGCCGGTGATGAAACCGAAGTCGATGCCGGAGAAGACCACGCTGCCGCTCCACCTGGAGGGATCGTCGCACCCGCCGCGGTCGCAGTTGTTGAGATTGATGCGGTTCCACGACTGGAAGGTCGACATGTGACCGTCCGTTGGGTTGTCGACGTAATAGTCGTAAGGCTCGCCGTCGGGGTCGGTGACGGAGATGTTTACTCCGGAGCCGTCGTTGGTGATGACCACGGACTTTGCGCCGGTGACGTTCATGACAGTGTCGGGAGACTCCTGGGCCGCCGTCGACAGCGCGACGGCGGCGGAGCCACATATAATTATTGCTGCTATTACTTTCATGTCAGTTGTGTTTTAGAAGCCGATGCCGAGACCGACGGTGATGGTTTTGAACTCGGGGCCGTAGCCCTTGCGGAACCAGCTGTTTGGTGAGTACTTGACCATGACGCATGTGTTGTCGGCCAGGCCGAGTGCGCCGACGAGGTCGACGGAGAAGAATCGCTGGTTGAGGCCCTTGTACGACTCCTTGTAGTGGCGGTTGTCAACGTCCCAGGAGGCGGAGGCGGTGGTGTAGGTGTTGAGGTTGAGCACGCATCCGACGGTGACGCCGAAGTCCTTGTAAATGTTCTGGCGGAGGGTTATGGGGAAGGTGAGTGCAAAGTTGTGGATGCGGCTGCGGCCGGGGGTGACGTCTTCGTCGGCGGTGACGATGGCGAGACGGTCGGCGTCGGGCATGTCGAGGCGGTAACCGTCGCTGACCACCATGGTCTTGATGCTGAAGCCGAAGCCTATGCGGAGGTTAGGTCCGCGGCGCCAGGGCTGCACCTCGGCGCCGATGACGCTCATGACGCCGCCCTCGAGGAAAGTCTTGACGCCGTCAGGCTCGTCCATGGGGATGACGGCGCCGAAGTAGATGTCGTTAAAGCCGGTGATGGCGAAGCGGCGCCAGGTGTTGCCCTTGCTCATGAAGGGGAGGCTGAAGGAGTCGCTCTCTGGTGCGGCGGAGGCCTCGTTGTCGACCTTCACGGAGTATTCGTAATGGTAGTCGGGATGGCCGGGTATGCCGGTGACGGTGACGGTGTTGAGACCCGGGGTGGAGGTGATGACCACTGTGCCGGGCCGTGAGATGCTGATGACGGTGTCGGCGGCCTCCTGGGCGCGGAGCGTGGCGAGGGAGCCGACGGCCAGCAATGCGATGAGTAGAAGTTTTTTCATATACTGTGGGTTGGGGGCTTGGCGCCGGGAGGCGCCAGGCACGGTGAGCTTTTTTGTGACTAATCGACGAGGGCCTTTACGTAAGCGGCGGAGGCTTTGCCCTCCATGTAGATGAGCGACACCTTGTAGCGGGATGAGTTATGGGTGCACTTGTACATTATATAACGGTTGAGGCCGTTGCGTGGTTTGAGCATGTAGAAGCCGTAGTAGAGGCGCCCGTCGCGGAAGGTGGTCTCGGTCATCTCGGCCTTGGAGCCGTCCTTCACCACCTTGTCTTCGATCTCCTTGGCCGTCTTCTGGTCGGTGATCAGCTCGAGAGAGCGGAAGACGGTGAGGCCGTAAGAGCTGATCATGTCGCCGGTGATGCACGTCTCCTTGGCCTGCTTGCTGTCGCGGAAGCGGCCGTCGAAGAGGGCGTTGATGTTAAGCCCGGCCTGGGCCATCGCCGCGGTGGCAGCGAGGGTGAGCATTAATATTAGCAGTGCGGTACGTCTCATTGGTCTGCGAATTTTTCGTTAGACACTTCGCGCTTGGCCTGTCGCATCTCGTCAAGCTGGGCCTCGATGTCGGCAGAAACCTCGTCGGAGGCGTCGCCCATCTCGCGCAGCTGGCTTTGCATCAGGCTGAGCACCTTGTCGGGGTCGTCGACCTTCCGGCCTCCGACGTATGCCAGGCACATCCCCTGCTCGGCGGGGGCGGCCGTCGAGGGGTTGCGCAGGATGACTGCAGCGCCTACCAAGAGCAGGGCCACAGCGGCGGCTATGGCACGCAGGCGCGAGCCGGAATTTCGGGATTTCGAAATCTCGAGATCTCGATTTCCGACGGCAGAAGCCGCCTTTACGGCCAGTGCCTCGCGAAGCTGCGCCGCCGTGTCAGCCGTGATGGGAAAGTCGGCCACAGGCTCCCCGCGGAGCACCGCGTCGAGCCAGCGCAGGTCGGCCGACGTGGCTCCGCCGTCGAAGTAGCGCCGGAGCAGCTGCTGCAGCTGCCGTTCATCAATTATTATATGCAACAAGTCTTTCTTCATTGTTTAGAATGGGTTTGGAGAGGGTGTGTTTCCGGTATGT
>CAYOUJ010000024.1:0-37156 GCA_964407165.1 uncultured Muribaculaceae bacterium
TAATAAAGATAGTCGTCGACCGTTTGCACCTTCGGCGAATGTGCATATAGCTGTACCATCGCAAGCGTGTCCTCCATCATCTTCACATCGTGCGGGATGCTTACACGACACCTCTCCCAAAACTCGCGACGGTAAATCTTGCATACCAGCCAACCTTGCAACGTTCCGTCAAGCGTCTTGGCCAGTAAGTCACCTCCTTTTGCACGCTCTGTCACATTGACCGGCTCCTCCTGCACCTCCCTTCGGTGATACGTCACGTTGCACATCACCATGTCGGTGTCTTCCTTCGCGGCGGCGAGCATCTTGGCATACATCTCCGGCGAGATCCAGTCGTCAGAGTCCACGAACGCAAGCCACTCACCCGTCGCAATATGTATGCCATCCTCACGAGCAGCCACCACACCCTCGTTCTGCTTGTGGAGCACCTTCACACGGGGGTCGGCGGAGGCATACTCGTCGCAGATGGCCCCCGAACTGTCCGTGCTACCGTCATCCACCAGTATCACCTCAATGTCGCGGTACGTCTGCCCCACAACACTCTCCAGACAACCCCGCAGATACTTCTCCGTGTTATATACAGGTATGATTACGCTGATTAGTACGTTCATCGCCGATACTGCTGCGTCTCTATCTTGTAAATGTGAGGTCGCGGCTTCAGCACGAGCGCCCACACTAATTCATATATCTTATACCTCAAACGCAGCGACAGAGGCGCCTTGCGCCCCGCTATCAGAGGTGTGTCGCTCCATATCGAAGTTGCCATATAGTGCTTGAAGTAAGGCACGTACGGACTGTTAGCGCCCTCTATCCATGGCTTCTTGCTGCCCGTGTAATGGATAACTACCGGCGCTTTTGCTGTTTCCATGACCTCTCGCTCTATCTCTGTTTCATAGTGATAGTCGCTGTAAAGGAAACCCGTCTGGAAGTTGTAGGTCAAGGGCAGCAACACGTGCTCGTGCTGAAGAACTATGTTGAGCGTGTCTTGGTCGTGAAACTTCAGCCGGTCCGGATTCTCCGCGATGCACTCAAAGCACCGCTCCATCACCCCATTCTCCCGCCAATAGTCCAAATTCATCACCAACATCCCAGCATTGAAATATTTGGTGTCGTCGGTGATGCCCAAATTGGTATATTTTTCAGGCAAGTGATAAGCCTCGTCTATGACGCAACCTATCGCCTTGCCATCCATATCAGTTTGCCACAGCGGAAGCAACGAGCCGTTCACTATCATGTCACAGTCTAAATATATGACCTTGTGGACATCCTCCGGCAAAAACTTCGGTGCCATCAGCCGCAAATAAGTCGCCTTGCTCACTTGGTCGCCCTCTCGTATCGGGCAACCCGCCATCATCCCCTCGTCAACCTTTATTATATGTATAGGGCAACCGTAACGCGCCGACAGCTCGCCAAACTTGTCGATATTGTCATTGTTAAGACCACCGGTGAGCACGTACACCTCCACGGCGCGGTTGTTCTCCAGCACCGACGTCAGCATAATCCCGCACCACGGCACATACGCATCGTCAGTGCTGCACAGTATGTTAATCTTCTCCTCGCTCATAACGGCTTTTTGCACAGCACCTTTTGCGTAAGCGAAATTTTAGTCCTTAAATTCATCTCACCAGAACGCCAGACAGCAGGTAGCAACGTCTTGCGACGCAACCGGCGACTTTGCCTCAGACCCTGCGCCGTAAGCTTCGGCTCAAACATCTGAAAAGCAAACATCCGCAGAAATACCGAATTGTCACGATAGTCTTTAAGCGATTGTTTCGTGCGCCGGGCCAACCGGTCTATCTCGTCGAGGTTGGCAAGTGCATTGTCTATCTTGCCCAATATTTTTGCATCAGCCGATGCCACGTTCATCACCGAATCGTCATTGACGTTATATCGATACAGGGCTGCGTCAACATAGCCGTAACTCTTGCAGACGCCATAAAATTGATAAATCATCAAGCAATCTTCAAACACCTGCCGGTTAATGTTGACAAACACATTGTCCTGTAAAATTTCACGCTTGATTATACGGTTCCATATCGTGGCGCAAGCGCCGTTAAATCTGAAATGAAGCATGGCGTTGCACAAGTCGCGGCCGTTGGGCGCAGTCGTTATATGCCTTCTCGTCAGCTCGACAGAGCCGTTTGAGAGCTTGCGCGCCTCCTCTATGTCACAATAAACCATGTCATACCCTCCCTCTTTGGCCTTTGCATAAAGCCGCTCAAACATGTCGACGTGGCAAAAGTCGTCGTCGTCGCAAAAGCCGATATACTCCCCCTTTGCTTCGCTGATACCCTTATAGCGGGAGGCGCAGCAGCCGATGTTGTGCTCGTTGCGGATGATGCGGACTTGGGGGAGGCGGCGGGGGTAGCGGGCGACCGTGCGCTCGATTATCTCCACGGAGCGGTCAGGGCTGCAGTCGTCGACAAACAGATACTCGACACTGTCAAGCGTCTGCTCCATCAAGCTCACCACGCACTCCTCTATATACCTCTCCGCACCATACACCGGCACTATCACCGACACCGCAGGGCGATTACTTGTTTCCATTAAAAAATTCCTGCGTTTCCTTTATAAAGGTTTTGACGTTTGCTATTGACTCCGCCTCTTTTTGAGAATAAATTTGCTCAATAACAGCATAAGACTTTTCCCAATCATGTTTTTCAACGTCATCGATAGAATACGCCAACTCATCACGCACATTGGACACAGGCCGCAGTCCTTCGGGGGTTTCTCCCTCTCCTAAGACAATTACGCTGGGACAATGGCACAACAATGCATAACTGCTTAAAGCGGTCATCGGGTCGTAAGAAACGAACATCTTTACCCTCCGAAACAGTTCACCGACCTCTGACAACGGCATATCATCAATACAAACTGCGTTGCTTTCATCATGAATTAAAGGTTTGCCTTTGCCTTTGCGAATACAATAGGCAATCCCCTCTCTTTTCATTTCATCACTTGGAGGATAAAACCATTCAGGCCGAGTGGCAACAGTTATATAAGAAGGAGACATGACTGAACCCTTGCATGGCACGAAGTCACGTCCAAAGCTATGGTTATAGTGGAACAACAGTTCGCCTGTTCCGTAATTGATGCGTCCGGTGAAATGACCCGGATGGTGCATCAAAAGGCGTGTAACGTTCTTACCTCCAACCGGATTAAAGTCGATTGTTTCACCATACAGCACTATATAGTTGCTTAAACCGCGTCCAAAAAATGCTTTCCAGACGCTGATAAGGGGAGTCTTATATTGCGGATTACGTTTATAATTACTCTTTATCCCTGTCAGGCATTGATAAAAATACCATAACGCCTCTTTCTTCTTTGGGAAACGCTTAGACAAACGGAAAAAAATTGACGTCAGGAAATTAGTTTTAGCAAGACCACAGTGCCCTGGATATAAATAAGCCTTTTCGCCCATCATATTGAGCAAATGGCATATATAGTGTAACACTATTATGCCGCCTGTCTTTTCGGTATACCCATCGGCATGTACTATATATTTCTTACGCCTCTGACCTTTACACCTTAACATTTTCATTATACCCAATTACAACGTAAGTAAAATTAATCTAACTTAGATTACATTATTTTACTATTTGTTTGGCGGGAGCACCGACCATGAGGGCTCCCGCGGGAACAGATTTGGTAATCAATGCTCCGGCAGCTATATACGCATGGTTTCCCACACTTGGCACCTTTCCGCTGATTAAATTAGCGCCGATGCCAATAAACACATTATCCTCAATAGTTATATATGCCCCTATCATTGCCCCGAATGCCACATAACAGTTCTTACCCAATTTCGTCGAATGTGTAACAGACACATTATAAGAGAGAACGGTATTCTCTCCTATCTCCACATCGGGGTGGATTACCGTATTGATATGCACAACTGCTCCTTCGGCGAGGGTGGCGAAGCGGCTGACTTGAGCTGAAGGGTGAATAAGGGTGGGGATATTGGCACCGGCGTCCTTAAGACGCCCGAAGAGATCAGCACGTATGGCGTTGTCGCCCTGTGACAATGCGACGTTGCGGCCACGGATATCCTGTGCAAACAGATCGTCAAACGAGCCCAGCACAGGGTAGCCATGGTCGGTCTGGCCCGTGCGCGTGTCGTCGTAATGATACAGACCGCTGATATGGTAGCCGCACGCCTTGCAAAGGTCGATATAGACCGGCGTGTTATGGCCTATGCCGAGAATAAATATTTCCTTTTCCATTCGTTTATTTGCCGTTGGGGTGGGTAACTTCCGCGATGACGCGGGCGATGTCTTCCTCGGAAAGGGCGTGGTGCATGGGCAGGCAGATGACCTGAGAGGCGAGGCGGTGGGCCACGGGAAGGTTCTCGGGAGCGGCGGAGGGGAGGCCGCGGTAGGTGGAGAACCGGCTGATGAGGGGGTAGAAGTAGCGGCGGCCGAAGACGCCGGCGCGGCGCATGCGGAAGTAGAGGTCGTCGCGGCTCTCGCCATAGAGGCGCTCGTCGACGAAGATGGGGAAGTAGGAGTAGTTGTGGCGCACGCCGGGCATGTCGTCGAAGTAGCGTATGCCGGGGACGTCTTTCAAGGCTTCGCGGTATGTCAGGGCCACCTGTCGGCGGCGCTCGATGGCGTCGTCTACCTGCCGCAGGTTGAGCAGGCCGTAGGCGGCGCGTATCTCGTCCATCTTGGAGTTGATGCCCGGGGCCACCACCGTGGTCTCGTTGGCAAACCCGAAGTTCTTCAGATAGTCAATCCGTTTCTTCGTCTCAGCGTCATGACATATCAGCGCGCCTCCCTCGACGGTATTGTAAACCTTGGTGGCGTGGAACGACAGAGTGGACATATCGCCCGCCCCGCACAAACCCCGAGCGGCCCCCCCCGCCCCCCCCCCAAGGGGGGGGGACACCAAGTTGGCGGCAAACTGCTCAATTGATTGCAAGACGTGGTATAGATTTGTGAGTACTTGTTCGTTGGTAAAGCGAATCACTCTAAATCCCAATGAGGCAAGGCGTTGAGTTCGCACTTCATCCTCATGCTTCTGCATCGGGTCGTCATGGTAGCCGCCGTCTATCTCAACTATAATACCCTTTTCAAGGCACACAAAGTCGACAATATATTGCTCGATAATGTGCTGTCGGCGGAAGTGCAGCCCGCTTAGCTTATTACCGCGAATGGCATCCCAAACCACGCGCTCGGCATCGGTAGGATTGTTACGATTTTCCTTTGCACGCCGTTCAAGCTCAGCGTAATAAACCGGATCCGACAGTCTCATCTCATTTCCTCTCGTCGCCCGATAAGAAGAATTTCCACCATTACTGCCACCAACAGCTCCACCCGCATTGGTAGCCCCCCCCCTTGGGGGGGGGATGGGGGGGGCCGACTTTACCCCGAAGGCGTGGGCGGCGTCGTAGATGACGCGGAGGCCGTAGGTGTCGGCGATCTGCCGGATGCGGTCGACGTCGCAGGGGCGTCCGTAGACGTGCACGGGCATGATGGCGGTGGTGCGGGGGGTGATGGCGGCCTCGATGCGCTCGGGGTCGATGTTGCCGTGCACCGGCTCGACGTCGACGAAGACGGGCTTGATGCCGTTCCACCACAGCGCGTGGGTGGTGGCGACGAAGCTGTAGGGGGTGGTGATGACCTCGCCGGTGATGCGCAGGGCCTGCAGGGCGGTGATGAGCGGCAGCGTGCCGTTGGTGAACAGGCTCAGGTATGGCACGTCGAGGTATTCGGCCAGCGCCGCCTCGAGCCGACGGTGAAACGAGCCGTTGTTGGTGATCCACCGGCTGTCCCATATCTCGCGCAGCAGCCCATGAAACTCCTCCAGCTCCGGCAGCAGCGGCGATGTTACAAGTATATCCTTCATGATTAGCCCCCCCCTGCCCCCCTAAAGGGTGGGTGCACCATGCGTGCGGGGGGATTTTATTTATAAATTTGTCTGTTTATTATCTTAGCTTAGTAAGCCCCACCCTTTAGGGGGGGGGTGGGGGGGGCCACCTGCTTTATTTTCCTTTGAAGAGGTCGATGAGCTCGCGGAGCTCGGGGAAGCGGAAGATGACCGCACCGGCGCCGTAGATGAGCAGCCCGGCGGCGATGCCCACGCCTAAACTTATCCACCCCATGCCTAACAGCCAGCACAGGTACTTCACCACGCCCCACATCACCAGCGACAGCGCCAGGATGTGCGCCAGATCGCGGCACTGATCCCAGATGCTGTACTGTATGAGCCGGGGCGTGTACCAAGTGTTTATCACTAAGCAGAGCACCGACGACACTACCATGCCGTAGCAGATGGCACGCACGCTGATGGGTATAGTAATCAGCATGGCGATGACCCCGATAACCTTCTTGGCAATCTCGAGCTTCAGGAAATAGTCGCTGCGCCCCTTGACTATCAGGAGGTTGAGGTTTATGGCGTGCAATGGGTAGAGCATCCCTGCAAAGACTATGATGTTGAGCAGCGTGGCCGCTTCTATCCATACCTGCGTGTACATCACGTTAATCATCGGGTAGGCGACGGCACCCATCCCCAGCGCCAGAGGAAATATGACAAAGGCGCTGACTCGGATGGTACGCCGGTAGCCGTTGCGCAGGGCGCAGTTGTCGTGCTGCAGCTTCGACAGCGTGGGAAACGTCACGCTCTGGAGTATGCTCGTCGGCGTCGACGTCACCAGCGCCCGCTGGTTCTTTGCCTTGTTGAAGAACGCCAGTTGCGAGGCGTTGTAAAACTTGCCGATAAACAGGTCGTACATGTTGGAATAGACCGTCTCGAGTAACCCTGACGCCAACAGTTTCGACCCGAAGCCGAAGAACTCCCTCAGTGTCTTGAACGAGAACATCCACTGAGGGCGCCAGTCGGACTTCATCCACAGGAATATGCTGTTGAGAATGCACGAAGTGTATTGCTGTCCGACCAGCGCCCACACCTCCATGCCGTGATAGGCCATCCAGATGCCCACTCCGCCGGCAATTACTTGAGCTATAAGCGCATACTTGACGAGCACGTTAAACTTCATCTTCGAGTAGAAGAGGGTTCCCTGGACGCCGCTGAGGCTGCCGAGCACAATAGTAAATCCCAGCACGCGCAGCAGCGGCTTCAGCACCGGCATGTCGTAGAAATCGGCCACCCACGGCGCTATCAGGTACAGCACCGCGTAGGCCACAATCGAGACGAAGATGTTGAAATAGAAGACAGTGCAGCAGTCGAGTTGCGTGCGGTCCTCCTTGCGCATCAACGCCTGCGTGAACCCCGAGTCGATGAACATCTCAGCCACGGCCACGAAGACGGTGAGCATGGCTATGGCGCCGAACTGGTCCGGTGCAACCAGGCGCGCGAGCACCACGCCGATGGTCAGCGCGATGATCTGCCGGCCGAACTGCTCCCCTATCTTCCAGAGGACGCCCTTGAAAGCTTTCCGTTTGAGTGTCTCCTCAGCCAATTATTCGTTTGATTAATAGACGGAAAGGGGAGTTGAACAGATACATGAGCGACGCCGTGGTCACAGTAAGGATGACGGCAAACAGCGTCCCGCTCCATATCAAACTCCACCAAGTAAAGGTGTTATAGCCTATAAAGCGGCTCGCAATAAGCGTGATGACTATGCCGAGAAGCAGCGCAAACGCGCACTGGGCAACGGCACGCAGATGCACCGTGAAAAGGCCCTTCAAGCCGCGCATAAACAGGTATATAGGCTTCCATACACCTATTATCAGCACCATCGACACAAGCGGACCGAGGATCACCCCCGTCAAGCCGTGCAAACTACCCCACCAGATGGCCAGTCCTATTGACAGCACGCACTCCGCCACGGGCGCCCAGATGTCGCCGAACAGGCCGTAAGCATTTATGAACGTGTCTATTGTGCACCGCCAGATGCCCAGGAACAGCATGGCGGAGATAACGGCCACTACAGTGGGCGAAAGCACATATTTCGCTCCTAACCAAAGCATTACCAGCGGCTTTGAAAACACCATGAACGTCACGGCCACCACGCCCCCGACGAGTGTGTTTAGCGCCATCATCTGACGGTAGACGCTGACAATGTGGTCGGTATCGCCCTCCGCCACGAGGTTGCCCACCGAGGCCGTGGCGCCGCTGAGCGCCCCGTAGATGCCGTTGAGCAGCCGCGACGAGATGAGCGTATAGTTGGTGTAGAGACCCACGACGGGCAGGGAGACAAACGCGTAGATGAGCAGCGGCGACGCCTGAAACTGCACGAACGAGCCGACCTTGTGGAAGCACACCTGCCGCAGCCGCGTGGTCACGGCCGGATATTTCTTCAGCAGTCCCCTCCCCTGGCGCAGCTCGGTGCTCAGCCACGGATAGACCTTGCGGACGTGGCGGTTGACCGCCCATGCGCTCACGCCGGCAAACACTGTCTCGACGGCCAGGAAGAGGTAGAGGCTCGGCACCGTCAGTGCCAATGTCATCTGCACCAGCGCCTTGCAGGTGGCGCAAATCTGGTATATGCCGCTGACGGCATACCCGCGCTGGTCGGCCGTCAGCAGGTTGGCGCGGTAGTTGGCGAAGTATCCGGTGAGCGACGAGGCAAGGTAGGCGTAGAAGCCGAAGTAGACGACGCCGAGGCTGAACGGCGCGCCCTTGAATATCAGCGGCAGGAAGCAGGAGAGCACAAGCCCCGCGCCGAGTATGACGTAGCCGATGATGCGGTAGAGGTAGCCTAAGACGCTGATTAGCTCGCGGATGCTGTGTCGGTCGCGGTCAAACAGCGGCCGGTAGAGCACATACCCGATGGCGGTGCCGATGCCCAATTCGGCCAGGTTGAGGAAGCCGAGGAGGCTGCCGAGCGTGCCCGTCAGGCCCATGAAGTCGAGGCCTAAGCAGTCGATGAACACACGGCGCGTGAAGAAGGCCGTGAGCAGCCCCGCGCCGTAGCAGATGACGTTCACCCGCGCGTTCAGCAGCGTTTTCCTCACCCTCTCACTCATATCTCATACAGAAAAACTACAAATTACGCGAATTACGCGAATTTAAATTTTTCAAATAAAAAATTTGTGTAATTCGCGTAATTTGTAGTTTTATAGTGGTTTGGCGGGGGAGCCGACGACGGTGGCGGCGGGGGAGACGGGACGGGTGACCACGGCTCCGGCGGCAATCATAGCGCGGGCGCCGACGGTGGCTACCTTGCCGGAAATCAATATAGCCCCGATGCCGATGAAAACCCGCTCGGCGATGTCGATGTAGGAGCCGACAAGCGCGCCGAACCCTATGAACCCGTGGTCGCCCACGCGCGTGCAGTGGGTGACCACGGCGTTCTCGTAGACGCTCACGTCGTCGCCGAGGGTGACGTTGGGGTGTACGACGGCCCCTGCAAACACTTGCACGCCACGCCCTAATGAGGCGTGGCGGCTGACCTTGGCCAGGGGGTGCACAAGGGTGGGCAGCGTGGCTCCGGCGGCGTTGAACCGGTCGTAGAGCCGTGCGCGTATGTCGATGTTGCCGGGCGACAGGGCGAGGTTGACGCCCGTCAGGTCGCGGCCGCACAGGTCGTCGTAAGAGCCTAAGACGAGATGGCCGCACTGGTCGGTGCCGGTCAGCGAACCGTCGCGATGCCACAGGCCCGCGACGCGGTATCCGCAGTCCTCGGCCAGCTCGGCCACCACGGGGGTGTTGTCGCCGACGCCGATTATGTGTATCTCTTTTTCGATAGTTTATCTTGGAGCGGGGCAGCGCCCTCGCGCCCCGCTGCCTGAGGCGTTCTTGCAAGGGGGGCGCGAGGGCGCTGCCCCCCTCCTATGTTACCGTTTGCTCGTGTACCCGTAGCCGTAGCCGTAGCGCTTGCGGCGGTAGAGGTTGTTGGGGTCGGTGCCGTTGAGTATGATGCACAGGTTGTGATAGCGGCCCTCCTCGGCAAACTCCTCGATGTCGTTGAGCATCGACCGCTCGAACATGCCCGCGCGGATGATCCAGACGGTTATGTCGGCCACGGCGCTCACCAGGCGCGCGTCGGCCACGATCTCCGCCGGCGTGCAGTCGACGAGCACGTAGTCGTAGTCCTTGCGCAGCGCCTCAAACAGCTCGGCGACGCGCGTCGACGACAGCAGCTCGACGGGGTTGGGGGGTATGATGCCCACGGGCAGCAGGTCGATGTCGTGGTTCTCACCCAGGCCGTGGACAATGATCTGGTCGAGGCCGGCCTTGCCGATGAGATAGTTGCTGACGCCGCGGTCGCAGCGGCCGCCCCACTTCGAGATGGTAGCTTTGCGCATGTCGAAGTCGACCACCAGCACCCGCTTGCCCGACAGCGACAGCGCCGTGGCCAGGTTCATGACTATGAACGTCTTGCCCGAGCCTTGGTTAGCCGAGGTGAAGGCAATGACGTGGCCGGTGCCGTCGGGGCGGGTGGGGGTCATGAACTCCAGCGAGGTGCGTATGGTGCGGAAGGCCTCGTTGATGACGTTGTTTGAGCCCTCCTTCACCACGATGTCGCTGCCGGCGCTGGCCGAGCGCTGGTGGCGTGTGAACGACAGCGGGCGGCGCGAGCCGGGTCCGTAGGGTATCTCGCCCACAAACGGCAGCGACAGCATGCCCAGGTCGCGGCGGCCGCGGATGGTGGTGTTGAGGCTCTCGCGAAGGAAGATTATCACCACCGGCGCCATGATGCCCACCACGAAGCAGATGAGCAGGATATTGAACGTGCGGGGATAGAACGGCTCCGGGAAGCCCTGGCCCTCCGAAAGGATCATGGCCGTGGGCTTGACGTATGCCTGGCTAAGCTCGCTCTCCTCGCGCTTCTGCAGCAGGAACATGTAGAGCGACTCCTTCACCTTCTGCTGGCGCTCGACGCTCAGCAGATATTTCTCGCGCTCGGGGTTGGCGGCAAGCTCGCCCGAGGCGCGCGAGTCGCTGGTGCGTATGTCGGAAAGCTGCCGGTTGAGCACGGTGATATAGTTGTCGAGCGACCGCACCATGTTGGCCTTGAGGGTTCGCAGGGTGGTGGTCAGCTCGGTGATGACAGGGTTGTTTTCGTTGCCCGCGGAGAGCACGCGGTTGCGCTCCATCACCATGTTGTTATACTGCACTATCTGGCTCTGGATTCCGTCCGCCTTCAGGCCGGTGTTTACCGGGAGCACCTGGTCGATGTTGTCGGAGCTGAGCTCGCGGCGGATATACTGCGCCATCGACAGCTCCGAGTTGAGGTTGAGTATCTCCGTCTGGTTTGAGAACGACCGGCCGAAGAAGGCGCTCGACGACGCTTCCACGCTCGGCACGCCCGTCGACGACTTAAACGCCGAGATGCTTGACTCGACGTTGCCCAGGTCCTCTTCGAGCAGCGCCAGACGGTTGTTGATAAACTCCGTGGTGTTCTTGGCGGTGGCCTCCACGTCCTCGGATCGTTTGTCGAGGTAGACCTCGGCCAGGCCCTGGGCAATGTCGACGCCGCGCTTGAGGCATGCATCGGTCACCCACAGGTTGATTACCGACGACACATCGTCGGCCTGCTTGGCCTCCACTTTCACTATCCCCGCAGCCGTGTTGGCCGGCGTGTCATGCGTGTAGACTATGCTGCTGCTCTTGAGGTCGGATGCGTCATACCACGGGCTCACGGTGATGGTGAACTTGCCCAGCGGCGTGCCTACCGTCTGCCCCAACACCCCCGTGGCCGTCACCTCGCTGCCGGCGTTGGAGAAGTCGCCCAGCGTGAAGTTCTTGTGCCCGTCAAGGGTAACAGTGAACGAATACCGCTCGGCGGCAATCTCCTCTGCCGGAGTCACCACTATCGGCTCCTCCTTGTACAGCTCGACCAGCCGCAGTCCCTTCTTGGTGAAGTAGCGGTTGTTTAGCCCCAACCGCGTGACCACCTTCTCGTGTATCGGCAGGCTCTCGAGCAGGTAGAGCTCGTTGGTCACGTTGCCCGACTTGCGCCGGATGCCCAGCATCGACAGGTCGACCGACTGCTCCTGCGTCGACGAGTCGTCGTTGAGCAGCATGATGCTCGACTTGGCCAGGTATTGCGGCGTTGCGCGCATGACGTAGATGATGCCGAAGGTCATGGTGATGACCAGCGATATTACGAACCAATACCACTTGGAGTAGAACAGGTGGAGTATCTCGTGAAGGTCGAGACTGAATGCCGGCGACTGGCGGCGCTCCTTGGCCGGCGCGGTGGCCGGCGTGGCCTGCTGGGGCTCGGCAGGTGTCCCTATTTGCTTAGCGTCTTCCATTGGGGGAATAGTGCGATGTGTTGAAACGCAGAGGTGTTTTATGTTTGTTTACTTGGCAATTAGCACGGTGAGCGACATCAGGAACGAGGCTATCGACATCCACATGCTCACCGACTTGAACGAGTTCTCGTTGATCGACGACTGGCCGATGCGCACTCCGTTGGGCTCTACATATATAACGTCGTCAGGCATGATGTAGTACACCGGCGAGTTGTAAAAGTCGGTCCCCGTGAGGTCTACCTTGGTGGTGGTGCGCTTGCCGTCGGCCGTGCGCGTCACGTAGACGGCGTCGCGCACGCCGTATATGGTCAGGTCGCCCGCCTTGGCGATGGCGTCGAGCAGGGTCACCTTGTCGTCTGTGATGGTAAACTGTCCGGCGTGGGCCACCTCGCCAAGCACTGTGTAGTGCATGTTGTAGAACGATACCGTCACTATCGGATCCTCGATATACCCGCCTTGCCGGATGCGCTTCTTGATCAGGTCGGCCACCTCCTCGCGGTTAAGGCCCGCCACGTGCAGCTCGCCGAGCACCGGGAAGTCGATGTCGCCCTGCGAGTTGATGGTATAGGGCATCGTCGTGTTGGTGCCGCTGCTCTCTCCACTGACGCCGATACGCGAGCCGGTGGAAGTGCCGCCTATGGTCGAAGTGCCGTTGTTGCTGTTGTTGTTGCGCGTCGGATTGAACATCGACGCCAGCGCCGGCTCCCGACAGCTGACTATAATCGACAGCTGGTCGCCCGGGCGCAGGGTGATGACGGAGGGTGCAGGCACCGCGACAGCGGAGTCAAGAGGCACATCCTGCATATATACTATCTTCTTTGAGGAACTGCAGCCCGTCAGAAGGGCGGCAACCGCGAAGCATACAAGTAATTTTTTCATCACAGAGGTGTGTTGGTGTAAAGAGATATGTTGTAAGTTTTTAATTTTTCAGTTTTTGGCCGGATGAGAGTTACTGGTAGAGAGCCTGGCGCGGATTATGGCGCTTCTTACGCGCCATGATGGCGCGCGAGAGACCCCAGTTGATCACCACCCACGAGCCGAAGTCGATCACGAAAATCAGCGTCACGCTCATCGACTGCGACATGTAGATGCTGCCCACCGCGTAAAGCAGCGACCAGAAGAGTATAATCACCATGGTCCACCGCTGGTTCATACCCAGGGCGAGCAGCTTGTGGTGGATGTGGCACCGGTCGGGGAGGAACGGGTTCTGCTTCAGCCGCAGGCGGTGGAAAAACACGCGCACCACGTCGAAGCAGGGCAGCAGCAGCGGCGAGAACGCCAGCACTATCGGCTCTACACGCACTACGCGCATCGATGCGCTGCCGCTCATCTCCACCGCCAGGAACGACAGTATCAGGCCCACGGTAAGCGACCCCGTGTCGCCCATGAAAATCTTGGTCTTCTTCACCGCGTCGCCCATCACGTTGAAATAGAAGAACGGCACCAGCGATCCAAGCGTCGCAAACGCAAGCATCGCCACCACATAGTGCTTCATCATGAAGAACAGGCCTCCGTAGCACAGCAGCGCCATGGCGCTGAGGCCCGAGGCCAGTCCGTCGATGCCGTCTATCAGATTGATGGAGTTGATGATAAACACCACTATCAGCACCGTGAAAAGCACCGACGGCACCGTCGACATCCCGTGGATGCCAACGAAGCCGTCGAGATCGTTGATGGTCAGTCCGGACGCGCATATCAGCAGTGCCGCCAGCACCTGTGCCACAAACTTCGCGCGATACTTCACGCCAATCAGGTCGTCGGCCATGCCCACCAAATATAGCATCATCAGCGCGCATACGGCGAAGCAGAACGACACCGGCTGCGACAGCGAGATTATATTGAACAGATCCGAGCCGAGGTACAGCATCCCGCAGCCGATGACCAGCGCCATCGACAGCATGATCGACGGGACAAACGCAATGCCCCCCAGGCGTGGCACGCGCCCGTGGTGTATCTTCCGCTCGTCCTGCCCGTCAAAGAGCTTCCGGCGGAAGGCTATCAGCAATATCTGCGGGATGATGATGCCCGTGAGCACCATGGCCACCGCAGCCACTGACACATTTGCTATGATCCAAGCGGTTTCGCTCAAATTTGTTATCTCCTTATTCGATTGGCCATCGATAGACTATCGACAGGCATCGATTTTATCGTTTTTAGTCTTGTTTCACTCTATCGGCTCAAGGAACGCCACCGGAATGTAGGGCGTCGCCACGGCACAGATGCCGTTGATGCTCACCACAAAACGCCGGTTGCCCTTGATGCGCTTGATGTAGCCCTCGCTGCCGGCGAAGATGCCCGCCGTCACGCGCACGTGGCGCCCCACGCTAAGGTCAAGCGCAGTCTCGTCGAAGTATTCAAGTCCCGAGGCCCCTGACGACGAGACGAGTATAAACATCTCCATCTCGCGTCGCGGTATCGGCGCCGGCACCAGCTCTCCGTTGGCCAGAGTGCGCTTGTAAAGCGACACTCCGAACCCTCTCTGGCGCAGGGCTGCGACCCGTGCCTTGGCGTCCGCCTCGTCTGTCCGCATGAACATCAGCGACGGTATCACCGCCCGCATCCGCTTGTGGCGTGCGCCTCCGCGCTCCACCACCACCTCCTCCGTGGGCACATAGCACTCCACACAAGCCTCCCGCAGCCGCTCCTCCACCGCAAACACCTTGCTGTGGTACACCTTCAGGGCATACCAGTGAGACTCGGCAGCGAGCGTTTCTTGCGGATTAGTCATCTGTTGGGTTGTCAGCATACTCGATTCAACTCATTTTCAGTGCTTACCCGCGGGCATAGTCTCTTTTCCCCACGGCACTTGGCGACACATTGCGCCGACCTTCCGCGCCATTCCGGCGCCGTGGGGCCGACTGTCTCGTCTTTCTAAATACCGTGGCCATTCGGCAGTTGTCCGCTTAAGGCCTTATAGGGTGTTACTTATCCACGCATACAGCACTTTCGGATCGCGCCTATTCTCCCGGATCCGGGAGCGTTGGCGTAACTCCGGATTAGTCGAGGCCGAAGGAAGAAAGCCCCTCTAATCCGCCGCAAAGGTACGAATAATTCCCCGTACAGCCATACCCTTAAACTTCTTTAACGAAAAATAATGACCTCTTAACCTCTGAAAAAAAATTTAACAAAACTCCCCATGCCACCAACCAAATTAACCTCCCTTAACATGCCTTTCCCACAGATCTCTCCCTAACTTCCTTAATTTCCTTAATTTCCTTAATTTCCTTACCTCCTTAAAAAATCGGGATTCCGAAATCCCGAAATCCCGATTTATCGCCTTACTTCAGCACCGACAGCGCGGCCTCATAGTCAGGCTCGTGCGTGATCTCGTCGACAAGCTGCGCGTAGATCACCTTGCCCTCCTCATCGATGACCACCACGGCGCGCGCCAGCAGTCCGGCCAGCGGGCCGTCGACCATCGTCACGCCGTACTCCTTGCCGAACTCCGGGCTGCGGAACGCCGAGGCGACGGTCACGCCCTCAATGCCCTCGGCCGTGCAGAAGCGGCCCATGGCAAACGGAAGGTCCATCGACACGCACACCACGGCCGTGTTCTTAAGCCCGGCGGCCTCCTTGTTGAAGCGGCGCACGCTCATGGCGCACACTGCCGTGTCGAGGCTCGGGAAGATGTTGAGCACCACGCGCTTGCCGGCGTAGTCGCTGAGTTTCACTTCGTTGAGGGCTGCACCCGTCAGGGTGAACGCCGGAGCCTTGTCGCCCGCGGCCGGGAACACCCCGTAAGTCTTCACGGGGTTCCCTTGGAAATAGATTGTCTCCATTTAGTTTTTGGTTTTTGGTTTTTAGTTTTTAGTATATTGTCAGCTTAATAGCCCCTCCCTTTAGGGAGGGGTTGGGGTGGGCCGCAGTAATTCTATAACAACCTTCGCCACCCCTTGGTTGACACCCTCCGCCACAGCCTCCACAAGCCCCTCCTCGTCTATGACCATCAGTAGCGGCAACCGCTGCGCGCCAAGTTCCTTCATCAGGTGGGCACCGCCTAACAGGTAGTGCTCGCGGCGGTTGTGGCCGTCGGATGCGCGCATCGCGTCGGTGTATCGCGACTTGATGATGTACACCACATCCACCGTCGCCGCCTCCGGATGCTCCGCCACGACCTGCGCCATCGTCTGGCGCATGCTTTCCAGCGCCTCCGGGTCGGCCTCGTCGTCAAGAAGCATCAACAACGTCCGGCTGCCCGGCGTCAGCGTATACCGCCCTCCGTCCATATCCGGCAGCGTGAAGGGTGGCAGCGCATACCCTAAATAGCTCTCCGGCGTCAGATTGCCACCCGCAAACCGACGCATCACCTCCCCGTGACGCGCCTCCAGAAGATTTCTGTCAACCGCTTGGAGCGGGGCGGCGCCCCCGCGCCCCGCCGCATACTTCGCCTCCACCATCGTCTCCCCCGCCGTGTCGATGTTGGCCACGGACACATAGCTCACCGGCTGCATCTCGGGCAACCGGAAACCATAAACGCGCCGTGCAGTCTCCACGCCGCTTGCCAGCGTCGTCAGTTCCACCTCCATCACCGTGTCGCCGCGCAGCTGCATCGCCGTGACCACGCCGTGATCCCTCTGCGCCTGCTCAATATCCTCTGCGATGAACGCCGGCAGCAAGTTGGTGAACATCACCGTTCGGAGCGGGGCGGCGCTCTCGCGCCCCGCCGTCTCCGTAAACCGTCCCCCCGCAAACCGGCACAGCCCCTCCGCAGTATATGCCGTGAAAGCGCGCACCGAGTCCGGCGTAAGGCTCACGGTCTCTATAAGGAAATTGCACGGCGCGAGCGTGTCGAGCGTCGCCGACGACATCAGCGTCACCTCGTATCCCGCCGACGTGCCACCCGCGCCCGTAATGCTCACCGTCGCCGTCGAGGCATACGGCGACAGCTGCCGCAGCGCCGACACAACGTCGTTAATCCCCAGGGCCGCTAAGCCCTGAGGAATAAACGCGAGCCATAACAACAGCAATCGCACTTTCAGCTTCATAAACACAATAGTTGACGTTTTCTAAAATAATAACGCGACCCCTGCTCAAAAAGTTCGTCACCCCCAAAAAATTTTGGAGCGGGGCCCCGCCCTCGCGCCCCGCCTCGGAGCGGGGCAGCGCCCTCGCGCCCCGCAGTGGAGCGGGGCAGCGCCCTCGCGCCCCGCAGTGGAGCGGGGCAGCGCCCTCGCGCCCCCCTCCCACTAACAGCCACAGCAGCGGCCGTCAGGCCGCTGCCACCGTGTGGCGCCGCTTTGCGGCGCCACACATATCGTCTCCGGAGCCGCGTCACTCCTGCGAATACCCTATGTAAATGCTCGGCTCTATCATTGCCGTTGCCGGCAACTTGTCTACGACTATCCCAAGCGTCACAGTCCCATACAGGCTCGGGTCCTCGCTAAAGTCCTCGCTACCATAATGGAGTGCTATGACAGGCACGTATGTCCCCGGTGTCTCGCTGTAAAACGCCCAGAGCATCACCTGCTGCAACTGCTCCAGGTCATAGACAGGCAACCGGCAGTACACCACGCTCTTCTTGGCAAAGTCCACCTCCAGCCAGTCGGTATGCGTCTCCATAAAGGTGTCAGAAACGCACTGACGCATCTCCGCCTCGCTGTTGACCACCTGCACCACCGTCTCCGGCACCAAGTTCCACGCCTCCTTCTGAGCCGTCAACATATCAAAAGACAGCTCCACGGTATCATCGTCGTCGTCGCTGCAGCCAACTAAAGCGAAACTCAGCGCCACAGCCATCATAGCCAAAATCTTTTTCATACGCACTTTGTTTGTTTTGGTTAAGTTTCTCTTCTATCCTAAATACGCACCGCGGCCCACCAAATTACACCGTTCGCCTCGCTTTAACATCTATTTAACAAAAAAAACACCTGTAAACACCATCAGGGCCTTTAGCCGGTTATCCGATTAACCGGTTAAAGACCCTGATTTCAAAAGCCGTAGCTCGTAGCTCGTATTTACCAGGCGGCCGCGAGGCGCAGCAGGGTGTCGTAGACGGGGCTGAGAAGACCCAGCAGCAGGATGCCCGCGGTGGTGATCCACAGGCCCGTGCGCTCGGAGCAGCTGCTGCGGAACGTCGGTATCACGCAGTCGTCCTGGTTGATGAACATGGCCTTGACCACCAGAAGGTAGTAGTAGAGCGACACGATGGTGTTGATCAGCGCTATCAGCACGAGCACGTAGATGGCGATGCTGCCCTGGTCGATGGCGGCGGTGAAGATGAAGAACTTGCTGAAGAAGCCCGCAAACGGCGGTATGCCCGCCAGCGAGAACATTGCAAGCATCATCACCACGGCCAGCCGCGGGTTGGTGCGGTAGAGGCCGTTATAGTCGGTCATCGTGACCTTGCCTGTGGCGTTCTCGATGGCGCCGATGACGCCGAAGGCGGCCAGGTTGCTGAAGATGTAGACGAGGATGTAATACATCAGCGCGGCCACGCCCATGCTCTCCATGCTGATGATGCCCAGCATGATGTAGCCCGCCTGCGAGATGGAGCTGAACGCCAGGAAGCGCTTCAGGTTCTTCTGCCGGATGGCGAAGAGGTTGCCCACGGTGATGGTGAGGATAATCAGCGCGTACATCATCCACTCCCATGCCTGCGAGTAGGCGGCGCCGAACACCTTGGTGAGTATCACCAGGAAGGCGAAGGCGGCGGAGCCTTTCGAGATGACGGAGAGGTAGGAGGTGACGTTGGTGGGCGCGCCCTGGTAGACGTCGGCCGTCCAGAGGTGGAAGGGCACCAGCGACAGCTTGAAGCCCACACCGCCGATGACGAAGGCCAGGGCTACCACGAGCATCACGTTGATGGCGCCGGCGGCGGTAAGCGCCTGCGCCACGCCGTGGAAGTAGAGCGTGCCGGTCAGGCCGTAGACGTACGACAGGCCCATCATGAAGATGGCCGAGGAGAAGCAGGCCGTCAGTATGTATTTGACGGCGGCCTCGTGGCTCTCATATTTGTTTTTCTCGAAGGCCACAAGGGCTGCCAGGGGCAGCGAGGCGGTCTCCAGGCCGATGACAAACATCAGGAAGTGGCGCGAGCTGATCATCAGGTACATGCCGAAGAGCGTCAGCAGCAGCAGCTCGTAGAACTCGCCGCGGCGCACCACCTGCGTCTCGGTGTTGGCCCAGGTGATGGACTGTATCAGCACTATCAGCACGCCCACGTTGAGGATATTCTTGATGGCGAGCATCACGGGCGACGCGGCATACATGCCGGCGAAGGCGGTCGTGGCCTCGTCGCTCACCATCACCCCGGGGAGGAACCCTATGACGGTGAACAGGGCGAACAGGCCGACGGTGACACCGCCTATACCCTTCTGCGCCGCACGGCTCACGAAGGTGTCATAGATGAATACCAGCAGAAAGACCACAAGCAGCGCTATCTCCTGCTTCATTATGAGAAACTGTGAATAATCCATGGCTTAGTTCATTCCTAAAACGGTGAATATCTGGGGGCTGAAAGTGGCCTTGATCAGGTCGGCGAAGAAGTTGGGGAAGCAGCCGATGGCGGCCACGCACACTATCAGGGTGATGGCGCTCAGGCGCTCCCACCACGTGGCGTCCGTCAGGCTCAGGTGGTGCTCGTCTTGCACGGGGCCGAAGAGCAGCTTGCCCACCACGCGCAGTATGTAGACCGCGGTGATGACTATCGAGCAGCAGGCGGCGATGGTGAAGGCGCGGTGGAAGAAGTCGGCGTGCTCAAACGAGCCCACGAAGATGGTCATCTCGCTCACGAAGCCGCTCAAGCCCGGGAGGCCGAGGGAGGCCATACCGGCTATCACATAGCAGACGGCCAGGAACGGCATTATCTTCATCAGGCCGCCCATCAGGCGGATGTCACGCGTGTGCGTGCGGCCGTAGATCATGCCGATCAGGGCGAAGAAGAGGGCGGTCATCAGGCCGTGCGAGAGCATCTGCATGATGGCGCCGGTCATCGCCGTGGTGTTGAGCATGAGTATTGCGAAGAGCACCAGGCCGCAGTGGCTGACCGAAGAGTATGCGTTGATGTATTTGAGGTCGGTCTGCACGCATGCGCTAAAGGCGCCGTAGACCACCGAGATGCCGGTCAGTATGAGGAATATCCAGGCAAGCTCCTGCGCTGCGTGGGGCATCAGGTAGATGGCCACGCGGAAGCAGCCGTAGCCGCCAAGCTTCATCAGCACGCCTGCGTGGAGCATCGACACTGCCGTCGGCGCCGAGGCATGGCCGTCGGGGCTCCATGTGTGGAACGGGAACATGGCTCCTAACACGCCGAAGCCCACGAAGGTCATCGGGAAGAGGAAACTCTGCCAGCCGTGGCTGATGGCGTCGTTCTTGGCAATCTCCAGCAGGTTCCACGTCAGCTGGCCGCCCTCGGGAGCCGAGTGGTAGTAGATGCCGATGAGGCCGAGCATGAGGAAGGCGGAGCCGCCCATAAGCATCAGCGTCAGCTTCATGGCCGAATAGTTCTTGTTGCCCGAGCCCCACACGCCGATGAGCAGGTACATGGGGATGAGGGCCACCTCGTAGAACATGAACATGGTGAACAGGTCAATCGAGATGAAGAAGCCGAAGACGCCGGTGCTCAGCAGTATCAGCCAGAGGAAGAACTCCTTGGGCAGCGGGTCGATCTTCCACGAGGCGAAGGTGCCCGCGAAGACTATTATTGACGACAGGATGAGCATAGCTATCGAGATGCCGTCGACGCCCACGGCCAGGTGGATGTTGAGCGGCTCAAACCATACCCACGAGCCGGTGTAGAGCATCGGCGCGTCTTCCCCGGCGGCGCGCAGCCCCAAGAAGTCGATGAGCAGGTATATCGACAAGGCTATCAGCGCCGTGGAGCCGATGACGGCCACCGTGCGCACCTGCTTGATGTTGCGGCACAACCCGAGCAGTGCAAGCATCAACACGGGGATGACCACAAAGTATATCAGTATATTAGAAAACATAGCTAACTTTTTTTCTCAAATGCAGTGAATAGGGGTTGGCGATATACGCGTTAGAGGATACATACGGCGGTGATGGCGCCCAGCAGCATCGCGCCGGCCACGTACCACCATACATACATCTGCACGTTGCCGCTCTGCAGGCCGCGGATGGCGTACGACAGCTTGTTGGTGACGATGGCGAAGCCGTTCATGGTGCCGTCGATGATGTGGCGGTCGAACCAGGCTATCGGGCGGCAGATGCCGTTGAAGATTATCTTGTGGGTGACAAACATGTAAAGCTCGTCCCAGTAGAAGCGGTGATAGGCGGCCTCCCAGAGCCAGTGGCAGGCGTTGGCCATGCGGTCGGGCACGGGGTTCTCGCGCAAGTACATCTTCGTGGCGATGGCGATGCCCACGAGGGCCACGACGACGCTCGTGCAGGCTACCCAGACGGTCAGGTGGATATGGTACGGCTCGCCGTTCCAGGTCACCAGTTCGCCGAAGGGTATGAAACCGGCGACGCAGCTGACTGCGGCCAGGAAGATGAGGGGCACCGACATGGTCCACGGCGCGTCGTGCGGGTGGTGGCCGTGGGCGGCGTAGTCAGGCTTATTCCACCAGAAGATGCGATAGTAGAGGCGGAACATGTAGAAAGCGGTCAGGCCGGCTACCATCGTCATCCAAATGCCCCAGAAGGGGTGCAGGGCGAAACAGGCGGTCAGTATCTCGTCCTTGCTGAAGAAGCCGGAGAACGGAGGTATGCCCGCGATGGCAAGACAGCCGATGAGGAAGGTGATGTGCGTTATCGGCATCTTCTTCCACAGGCCGCCCATGGCGGTGTAGTTGTTGGAGTGTACGGCATGGATAAGGGCGCCGGCGCCGAGGAAGAGCAGGGCCTTGAACATGGCGTGGGTGAACAGGTGGAACATGGAGGCCATGTAGCCCATGCCCTCGTGGAGGTCAGGCCGGGCGACGCCTAAGGCAACCATCATGAACGCTATCTGCGAGATGGTAGAGAAGGCGAGCACGCGCTTGATGTCGACCTGCGTGCAGGCCACCACCGCGGCGTAGAAGGCCGTCACGGCACCGACGACGGTGATGAACATCAGTGCCGACTCCGACAGAAGGTAGACGGGGAACATGCGCGCTACCAGGAACACGCCGGCCACGACCATCGTCGCCGCGTGGATGAGGGCGGACACGGGGGTCGGGCCCTCCATGGCGTCGGGCAGCCAGATGTGCAGCGGCAGCATTGCCGACTTGCCCATGCCGCCCACGAAGATGAGCACCAAGGCCCACGTCAGCACGCTCGCGCCCATGAACGTGGCGCCGCCGAAGTCGCCGAGGACGGCGCCGGTGTTCTGCGTCAGCGTCTCAAAGTTGAACGTCTGCGTGTAGAACGACAGTATCAGGATGCCGATCAGGAAGCCCAGGTCGGCGAAGCGCGTGACGATGAACGCCTTCTTCGAGGCCGACACGGCCGACGGCAGGGTGTAGAAGAATCCGATGAGCAGGTAGGAGGATGCGCCCACGAGCTCCCAGAAGATGTACATCTGGAAGATGTTCGGGGCCACCACCAGGCCGAGCATCGAGAAGCTGAAGAGCGACAGGAACGCGTAATAGCGCTGGAAGCCCTTCTCACCCTCCATGTAGCCATGGCTGTAGAGGTGCACCATGAACGAGATGGTGGTGATTACCACCAGCATCATCGCCGAGATGTTGTCGAGGTAGAAGCCCAGGTTGATCACCAGGTTGTCGGTGAACTGCAGCCAGGTGACGCTCCACATAAGGTGGCCGATGCGGTCGCCCTCGGCGGTGATGAACTCCGGATTGCCCCCGAAGAAGTATGTGAATGCCGTGATGTACGACAGCACCAGAGTCGTGCCCATGCCGATGGTACCGAGCCAGCCGGCCAGCTTGTGACTCATCTTGTAGCCGGCGAGTCCCAGCAGCAGGAACATCAGCAGCGGTATCGCCAATATCAATATCAAGATTACTGTGGACATTGCGCTTAGTTTTTCATTTTGTTTTGGTCACTGACGTCGATGTTCTTCGCCACGCGATACACATTAATTATAATGGCGATGGCAAGCGCCGTCTCAGCTGCCGCGATGGCGATGGCAAAGAGCGTGAAGAACATGCCCTCCATCTGCCCCGGAAACAGGAAGCGGTTAAACACCACGAAGTTAATATCCACCGCGTTGAGCATCAGCTCAAGCGAGATGAGCATGGCTATCATGTTTTTGCGGGTGATGAACCCGTAGACGCCGCAGCAGAACATAAAGAGCGCCGGCAGCAGATACCAATATATACTTTCTCCCATGGCCGGTTAACGTTTGCGGGCGACCACGATGCCGCCGATTATACATGCTAAAAGAAGTACGGAGATGGCTTCGAACGCCAGCAGATACTGGCCCGGGCCGGTGCCCATCATTGCCTCGCCGATCTGGCGCATGTCAGGGTTGTTGCCCGTCTGGAAATACCCTAACAGGTCCTTGCTGCGGCTGCACAGCGCCCAGCCGGCTACGCCGAACATGGCCACGGCGGCCGTCAGGCCCAGCACCTTCTTGCGCGAGGCAAGGGTGGGGGTGTTGTCGCCCGGCTTCGACGTCAGCAAAATTGAGAACACGAAGAGCACCACTATGCCGCCGGCGTATACCGCTATCTGCACAGCGCCGAGGAACTCATAGTCCATCATGAAATAGAGCACGGCCGTGGCAAACAGGGTAAACAGCAAATATGTGGCGGCGCGCAGAATCTTGCGCGTGGTGACAGTGAGCACCGAGAACACGACAATCGACACGGCGACTATCACGTAGACGATGATGCTTCCTACTGAATCCATATATTGTGTTAAGTGTTAAGTTTCAGGTGTTAAGGTTAGTCCTTCTTGGAGGCGGGCGGCGCCCCCGCGCCCTTGGAGGCGGGCGGCGCCCCCGCGCCCGCAGCGGCGGCTGCGGCGGCCTTCTTCTCGGCGGCCTTTTTCTTTGCTGCCTCGATGCGCGCCTGCTTCTCCTCGTCGGTCAGCGGGGCCTTGGCGGCGGCCGGCACCCCCGCGCCCGTGGAGGCGGGCGGCGCCCCCGCGCCCGCGGCGGCGGCCCTCTTCGCGGCGGCAGCCTTCTTGGCGGCCTCTATCTTGGCTTGCTTCTCGGCGAGTATCTTGGCTTTCTCCTCTTCGGTAGGCTCCGGCTCCGGCTTCTCCGGCAGGTAGTTGAGCTGCTTTACAAGTTTCTCGCGGGTGAAGACGGCCTGCTCGAAGTCGTTGGAGAACGCCAGCGCCTCCGTCGGGCACGACGTAACGCACAGGTCGCAGAAGGTGCACGAGCCCAGGTCGTAGACATACTTGTCGAGCTTCTTCTTCTTTTTCCCGTCCCAGGTCTCCACCATCTTGGTGTCGAGGTGTATGGTGCCGTTGGGGCAGTTGCGCTCGCACGTGCCACAGGCTATGCACTTGTGGTTGCCCTCCTCGTCATAGACCAGGGTCAGCACGGCGCGGAAGCGGCCGGGAATCTTTACAGTGTCGCGGTTTTCAGGGTAACGCTCCGTGATCTTGGGCGTCACAAACTCTTTGCCCGTCACGGCCATGCCCTTTACCAGGGAGGCCACGCCGGTGCCCAGCGACTTGAAATAGTCTTTTACACTACCCATTTATCTGTTTCGTTTTATTGTTTGCTTGTTGATGGCGCCGCGGGGGCGCTGATATATAGTGTTTTGAGGAGTTTCTAACGTATTTGGCCGCCCAAGATGTCGAGCAGCTCGGTAGTGATGCTCTGCTGGCGCAGCTTGTTATATTCGAGCTGCAGCTGCTCGAGCAGCTTCTTGGCGTTGTCGTTGGCGCTCTGCATGGCCATCACGCGCGCGGCCTGCTCAGATGCGCGGTTTTCGACGAATATCTCCTGCATCAGCGACAGCAGGAACATGGGGAGTATCGAGCGGAAGATGGTCTCGGCGTTCGGCTCGAAGATATAGGGGCGGCACTGGCTGGACGCCACGCCGTCGGCCTTGTCGGCGCTCAGGAACGTGGCCTGCTCCAGCGGCAGCAGCTGGTCGATGGTCAGCGTCTGGCGGCTGACGCTCTTGAAGTGCATATACATCACGTCGACCTTGTCATACTCGTGACCCAGGAACGCGTCGCGCAACTTGCGGACAAACTCGGCCACCACGCCGCCCTGGCTCTTGGAGTCGACACCCTCGAAGGTGCGCACACGGTAGCCTTTGGCCTCCTTCATCTTGTCGACAGCCTTGCAGATCTTGGCACCGACGGGGATGACCTCGACATCTGTCTTCGCGCCGTACTTTTCGCGGTACTCCCCTACTCGGGCCACCACCTGCTTGAAGATGTTGGTATTATAGGCGCCGCAGAGGCCATCGTCGGAGCCTAATACCACCAGGGCGACCTTGTTGACCGCTGCCGGCCGCTCCGTCAGCGGCGAGCTGAACTCGGCATCGGCGCTGAGCAGGTTGGCTATCACCGTCTCCAGCTGACGCCGGAACGGGAGGAGCTTGACAAGGCTCCCCTCGGCCTTGTGCATCTTGGCCGAGGATATCATTTTCATCGCGCCCGTGATCTTCTCCGAAGATGCCACCGAGCCGATGCGTCCTTTTAGTTCGCGAAGCGTTGCCATAGGCTATCTTGTAAAACTACAAATTACACGAATTACACAAATTTGCAACCACGAATTTCACGAATTAGACGAATTTCACGAATTAAGATTTGTGTAATTCGCGTAATTTGTAGTTTCTCTATTGTTTATGAAACAGTTTCTTAAATCTGGGCGGCTGCCTCGGCTGCCACCTCTGTCAGTATCTTCTGCGTCTCGTCGCCAAGGCGTCCGGCGCGGATCTCGTCGAGCACCTCCTTGGCGTACTTGGCGTGGAGCATCTGGAGGAAGCGGTTCTCAAACGCGCTCACCTTGTCGATGGGCACGCCCTCGAGCAGGCCGCGGGTGCCGCAGAATATGACGGCCACCTCGTCTTCGACGGCCCAGGGCTTGTACTGCGGCTGGATGAGCAGCCGCTCGTTCTTGCGGCCCTTGTCGATTACGCGGGCGGTCACGGGGTCGATGTCGCCGCCAAACTTGGTGAACGACTCGAGCTCGCGGAACTGTGCCTGGTCAATCTTCAGCGTGCCGGCGACCTTCTTCATCGACTTGATCTGCGCGTTGCCGCCTACGCGGCTCACGGAGATGCCCACGTTGATGGCCGGGCGGATGCCCTGGTTGAACAGCGCGGTCTCAAGGAAGATCTGTCCGTCGGTAATGGAGATGACGTTGGTGGGGATGTAAGCCGAGACATCGCCGGCCTGGGTCTCGATGATGGGGAGTGCCGTCAGCGAGCCGCCGCCCTTGACGAGGGGCTTCAGCGGCGCCGGCAGGTCGTTCATCTGCGAGGCCACCTCCTGGTTGTCGATAATCTTGGCGGCGCGCTCGAGCAGGCGGGAGTGCAGATAGAAGATGTCGCCGGGGTATGCCTCGCGGCCCGAGGGACGCTTGAGGATCAGCGAAATCTCGCGGTAGGCCACGGCCTGCTTCGACAGGTCGTCGTAGACTATCAGGGCGTCGCGGCCGGTGTCGCGGATGAACTCGCCGATGGCCACGCCTGCGAAGGGTGCGTAGTAGCGCATGGAGGCGGAGTCGGAGGCGTTGGCGGCGACGACCACGGTGTAGTCGAGGGCGCCGTGCTTGCGCAGGGCCTCGACGGTGGCGGCCACGGACGATGCCTTCTGGCCGATGGCCACATATATGCAGTAGACGGGCTTGCCGGCCTCGAAGTTGGCGCGCTGGTTGATGATGGTGTCGATGGCTATCGCCGTCTTGCCGATCTGGCGGTCGCCGATGATGAGCTCGCGCTGGCCGCGGCCGATGGGCACCATCGAGTCGACAGCCTTGATGCCGGTCTGCAGAGGCTGGTTGACGGGCTGGCGGTAGATGACGCCGGGAGCCTTGCGCTCGAGCGGCAGGCGCATGAGGCTGCCCTCGATGGGGCCGCGGCCGTCGATGGGCTCGCCGAGCACGTTGATGACACGCCCGAAGACGCCGTCGCCAACCGGTATGGAGGCTATCTCGCCCGTGCGCCGCACGGTCATGTTCTCCGTCACCTTGTTGACATTGTTGAGCAGGATGACGCCGACGTTGCTCTCCTCAAGGTTGAGGGCCACGCCCTTGACGCCGTTCTCAAACTCAACCAGCTCGTTGGCTGCCACATTGTCAAGGCCATAGACGTGGGCGACGCCGTCGCCGACCTCCAGCACCGTACCCGTCTCGTCGAACGACACCTTGGAGTTGACGTTCTCGAGCTGTTTTTTCAGTACTTCTGAAATCTCGCTTGGGTTTATCATTGCAGTAGAGCGGGTAAATTCTTAGTTGTTAATCAGTTTCTGACGCAATTGTGAGAGTTCGTTGGCCACGGAGGCGTCGAGGCGCTCGTTGTCGATGCTCACCACGAAGCCGCCGATGATGTCGGGGTCGACCGACTCTGTGAACTCCATCGTGCCCCCGCCGAGGCGGCTCTCAATCATGTCGCGCAGGCGCTTGAGCGTGGCCGGGTCGAGGGGGGTGGCGCTTACCAGGCGCACCACGTGGATGTTGTGGTGCTCGCGGTAGATGTCGCAATAGGCGTGGGCAATCCCGCGGGCCAAGTCGAGGCGGTTATTGTCGACCAGCAGGCGCAAGAAGTCGGCAAAGAGTGTGTCGGCCGGCGCCGGCTCTGCTGCCTTTGCTTTGGCTTTGGCCTTTGGAGCCTCCGCGGGGACGATGCCGGCGGCAGTGGTGAGCAGCTGCGTCTTGTCGGCAGTGCTGACAAAGGGGTTGCTCATCACCTTCTGCAGCGACGCATTGTCGGCAAAGGCCTGCTGCAGCGCCGTCATCCGGCTGTAGAGGTCGGCGTCGACGCCCTTCTCCAGGGCCACCTTAAACAGGGCCTTGGCATATCTGCGCGGTATGAGACCTTGGTTCATTGCGTTCTTTCAGGTTCAGTTTTTATCTATTTCGTCGAGCAGAGAGTTTACCAGCTGCTTCTGTGCCTTGTCATTGCTCAGGTCGTTGCGCACCACCTTGGTGGCGATGTCAAGGGCGTAGGCGCTCACGGAGTTGCGGAGCTGCTGCTCGGCCTCCTTGCGTGCCTGCTCGATGGATACCTTGGCGGCGTCCATCACCTTCTTCGCCTCCTCCTGGGCGGCGCCGCGGGCGTCCTCGATGATCTGCGTCTTCATCTTGTCGGCCTCGCGCAGCATGTCGGCCTGCTGCCGGCGTGCCTCTGCTATGTATTTGTCGGCCTCGGCGCGGGCGTTGTCGAGCTGCTCCTTTGCGTTGCGGGCATACTCCACTCCCTTGTCGATGTGGTCGGCACGGCTCTCCACTCCCTTGAGTATGGCCGGCCAGCCCCACTTCCACAGTATGAAGAAGAGCACGGCAAAGGCCACAAACATCCAGAATATCAAGCCGAAGTCAGGCGTGAATAGTTCCATAACAGGGTTTTGGTTGGTTTATCACTTCGTTTGCACTCGGCGCGGCTACTACGATTGCGGCCGCGCGGCTCCCTCCCGGGGGATTAGAGGAAGAGCGAGAGGATACAAACGATGACAGCAAACAGAGCAACACCCTCGACCAGAGCGGCGATGACGATCATGTTGCTGCGGATGTCGCCCGACGACTCGGGCTGGCGGGCGATGGCCTCCATGGCCGATGCGCCGATCTTGCCGATGCCGAGGCCGGCGCCGATGGCTGCGATACCTGCACCGATGCATGCGCCCAGTGCTACTGCTCCTTCGATTGCTGCTAAAATCATTGCTAACATAGTGGTATAATTTTGAGAGTTAAGTTTTTATTTCTTTATATTTTCCGTTGGCGGCTCAGCCGCCAACCACGGTAATCGGTTATTTGTCACGGTTTATGCGGCCACGGCCTTGGCCTCCTCGTGCTTCTCCTCATCGTGCTTCTTGTGTCCCTCCTCCTGCGCAAGCGAGATGAAGATGGTGCTAAGCATGGTGAACACGTAGGCCTGGATGAAGCTCACCAGCACATCGATGAGCAGCATGAAGATGCTGAAAATCATCGACACTACCGTGGTGGCCCCGCCAACGGCTATGCCGCCCATGGCCGAGAAGATGAAGATGAGAAGCGTCAAGACTATCACTATCATGTGGCCGCCCATCATGTTGGCAAACAGACGGACTGTCAGCGCCGCCGGCTTGGTGAACATGCCGAACACCTCGATGATGGGCATGATGGGCAGGGGGAACTTGAGCCACAGGGGCACGTCGGGCCAGAAGATGTCCTTCCAGTAGTGCTTCGTGCCGAAGATATTGGTGATCAGGAAGGTGATGAGCGCGAGCACAAGCGTAACGGCAATGTTGCCCGTCAGGTTGGCGCCACCAGGGAAGATGACTATCAAGCCTAACAGGTTCATAACCAGGATGAACATGAACACTGTCAGCAGGTAGGGCGCGAACTTGGGCGCCTTCTGCTTGAGCGTGGGCTTGATCATGCCGTCGTAAAGGAAGACGAACAGGGACTCCAGCGCGCCGACCATCTTGCGCGGGGCCTTCATGCCCATGCGCTTGTGCCAGCGGGCCACGGCGAGCACGCACCACAGCACTATCAGCACGGTGATAAACAGCGCGCAGACGTTCTTGGTGATGCTGATGTCCCAAGGCTTTACCTCGGTGCCGTCGGGGAGCACCTCCACCACCTTGCCCTTGTACTTGGAGTCCTTGCCGGCGATGCGGAACACGATGCCGTTGTCACAATACTCCTCGCCATGCGTCAGACGTGCGGAGGAGAACACGTGCCAGCCGTCGGTGCCGTGCACTATCACGGGCAGCGGTATGCGCGCGTGGTGGTTGAAGGGCACCTCCCAGCCGTAGCCGTCGCCCAGGTGCTCGAAGATAATCTCCTTGGGGTTGATCTCCGTGGAACCCTCCTCGCCCTCGGCGGCAGCCTCCGCGGCCAGGGCCCGAAGCGGGGTGACCATCATTGCCAGCAAGAGCACTAATATGGTGAATATCTGTTTGTTCATGGGCTCAGCGTTTAATAGATGCACACCGAAACTACATTGTTGTCAACATCGACGATGCCACCCTCGACGGTCATCTCGTGGCGCTCGTCAGAGCCTTCGGCCTGGTAGCGCACGGTGCCGGGGGTGAGGGTGGAGATGAGCGAGGCATGGTTGCGCAGCACTGTGAACTCTCCCTCGGTGCCGGGGAGGTGCACCACGCTCACGCGCCCTTCGAAGAGGATGTCTTCGGCGGATATGATCTTTAGCGTCATGTTGCTTGCGGTTTTCGTTAATCGGGTAATCGGCTAATCGGGTAACGGGCTTTACGCGCTCACCTCGGCCAGCATCTTCTTGCCCTTCTCGATGGCCTCGTCGATGGTGCCCACGTTGAGGAACGCCTGCTCCGGATACTCGTCCATCTCGCCCGAGAGTATCATCTTGAAGCCGCGGATGGTCTCGTTCAGAGGCACCATCACGCCCGGAAGCCCGGTGAACTGCTCGGCCACGTGGAACGGCTGCGAGAGGAATCGCTGGGCGCGGCGCGCGCGGCTTACCACCAGCTTGTCCTCGTCTGAGAGCTCGTCGACGCCGAGGATGGCGATGATGTCCTGCAGCTCGTTGTATTTCTGCAGCAGCTGCTTGACAGCCTGGGCTGTGTTATAGTGGTCCTCGCCGATGATCAGCGGGTCGAGGATGCGCGAGGTGGAGTCCAGCGGGTCGACAGCCGGGTAGATGCCCAGCTCGGCAATCTTGCGGGAGAGCACGGTGGTGGCGTCGAGGAAGCTGAAAGTGGTTGCCGGTGCCGGGTCGGTAAGGTCGTCGGCGGGCACATAGATGGCCTGCACGGAGGTGATGGAGCCGTTCTTGGTCGAGGTGATGCGCTCCTGCAGGATGCCCATCTCGGAGGCCAGGGTAGGCTGATAGCCCACGGCCGACGGCATGCGGCCCAGAAGGGCCGACACCTCGGAACCGGCCTGCGTGAAACGGAAGATGTTGTCGATGAACAGCAGGATCTCCTTGCCGCCGCCGTCCTGGTCGCGGAACTGCTCGGCCACCGTCAGACCCGTAAGGGCCACGCGCAGACGTGCGCCCGGCGGCTCGTTCATCTGGCCGAACACCAGCGTGGCCTGCGACTTGGCTACCTCGTCCATGTCGACGTCGTGGAGGTTCCACTCGCCTTTTTCCATGCCCTCGGTGAACTTCTCGCCGTATTTCATGACGCCGCTCTCGATCATCTCGCGCAGCAGGTCGTTGCCCTCGCGTGTGCGCTCGCCCACGCCGGTGAACACGGAGAATCCGTTGTGGCCCTTGGCGATGTTGTTTATGAGCTCCATGATGAGCACGGTCTTGCCCACGCCGGCGCCGCCGAAGAGGCCGATCTTGCCACCCTTGCTGTAAGGCTCGAGCAGGTCGATCACCTTGATGCCGGTGAACAGTATCTCGGTGGAGATGGAGAGGTCGTCGAAGGCCGGTGCCGGCTGGTGGATGGGGCGCAGGTCTTTGCGCTCGAGCTGCGGCAGGCGGTCGATGGCCTCGCCGATGACGTTGAGCAGTCGGCCCTTCACCTGGCCGCCGGTGGGCACGGCTATCGGGCGCTCAAGGTTGTCGACGCGAAGCCCGCGCTGCAGGCCGTCGGTGCTCTCCATGGCCACGCAGCGCACCGTGTCTTCGCCGATGTGCTGCTCGACCTCGAGGATCAGCTGCGTGCCGTCCTCGCGGTCTATCTTCAGTGCGGTATAGATAGGAGGGAGCACATTGTCGTCGCCCTCGAATATCACATCGACCACCGGGCCGATGACCTGAGCTATTTTTCCGTATTTGTCGCTCATGATTGGTATAGTATTGTTGTTGTAAACTTTATTTTTAGGCTCAACTTGGCATCACGGCACCAAATAGACGTCCATGGCAAACACGCCCATGTCTTTCGTATCGTCGTCATCGAGGCACAGGAGCATTACCGGTTGCTGGCCCTTGTCGGTCTTCTTGACGTAGAGCTTGTGCCAAGCAAACTCGCCGCTCGGAGCAACCTTCTCCTCCAGGGTGTAACCATTCTCGGTCAGCGTCTTCTCCCATCCCTCCATCACGCTGCGATGGATAGTCGAGAGCTTGAAGCTGGCAGGAACCTGGCTGAGCTGGCGCAGCGTGATGTCATAGTCGCGAGTGGAGTAAGAGTCAGGCATACGCTTGTCCTCCGGCAGTCCCATGGCTGCGACCTTCCCTTTCACCTCTTCAGGCGTCAGGGTGCCCCAAGCAAGCACGTCGGTCAGCCGCACCTCCGGGGCCTCGTTGTTGACACCGCTCTTCTTGCATCCCGTGGCAAGCAATACCAGCGCGGCAAGTATAATGACAATATTGATCTTCTTCATAATTCAGATGATGAGAGAGTTAAAAATGCAGGTGCCATGTTACCATCAGCACCATCAGCACCAGGTTGAGCAGGTTGATCGGTAGCAGGTATTTCCACTCGAGGCTCAGCAGCTGGTCGATGCGCAGGCGCGGGAACGTCCACTTGAACCAGATGATGACAAACGAGAGCACGAAGGCCTTCCCCAGGAACCAGATGATAGACGGTATCCAGTCCATCACGGCGTTGAAGCCGTCGAGGCCCGGGATATGCAGGGGCATCCACCCGCCGAAAAACAGCAGCGCGGCCACGCCGGAGACTATGAACAGGTTGAGGTACTCGGCCAGGTAGAAGAAGCCGAAGTGTATGCCCGAATACTCCGTGTGGTAGCCGGCCGTCAGCTCGCTCTCGGCCTCCGGCAGGTCAAACGGGCCGCGGTTGGTCTCAGCCGTACCCGCTATCATATATATAATGAACGCGATGATGGCTGGGATGTGGCCGGAGAAGATAAACCACAGGTTCTCCTGCTCCAGACAAATCTTCTCCACGTTCATCGTCCCGGCAAAGCATACCATCGTCAGCACGCTCAAACCTATCGACAGCTCGTAGCTCACCATCTGCGCGCCCGAGCGGAGGGCGCCGATGAGCGTGAACTTGTTGTTTGACGACCAGCCCGCAAGCAGTATGCCCAAGACGCCTATCGACGAGACGGCTATGAGGAAGAAGATGCCGATGTTGAAGTTGATGATCTGCAGCCCGTTGCCCCACGGTAGCACCGCGAAGGCCAGCATCGACGCCAGGATTACCAGGTACGGCGCCAGCGCGAACAGGAACTTGTCGATGTGGTTCAGCGAGATAAGCTCCTTGATCAGTATCTTGAACATGTCGGCGATGCTCTGCAGCAAGCCCCAGGGACCCACACGGTTGGGACCCAGGCGGCACTGGAAGAAGGCGCATATCTTGCGCTCATACCATATATAGAACAGCGCCAGCAGTGCGTACGCCAGCAGCAGGCACAGGCCTATCAGCACGCATTCGATGGTGGTAGCCACCCACTGCGGCATCACTGAAATGAGCAGATTGTTGAACCAAGTGGTCAGTTCTGAAAAATCTTGCATGACTGGTTTTTAATATCTTTTGTCTGATTGGTTTGCGGTTTTATCGGTCCATGTCGGGCACGATGTAGTCGAGCGAGCCGCCGATGGTGATCAGGTCGGCTATCTTGTTGCCACGGGTGAGGTGGTCGACCACGGCGGCCAGCGGCAGGCAGGGGGCGTTGATCTTCATGCGGTAGGGCTTGGTCTGGCCGTCGCTCTCGATATAGATGCCGAAAGCGCCGCGGCACCCCTCCACCTGCTCGAACCAGTGGCCCACAGGCAGCTTGAGCACCTTGGGCACCTTCACGCAAACCTCCCCCTCGGGGATGTTGTCGATGAGCTGCTCGATGATGCGCGCACTCTGCGTCATCTCGTCGATGCGCACCTTGAAACGGGCCATCGAGTCGCCCTCGGTGCGGGTGACCTCGTCGAAGTCAAGCTCCGAATAGATGCTGTAGGGGTGCACCTTGCGGATGTCGCAAGCCCAGTCGGAGGCTCGGCCCGACGGGCCGCTCACGCCCCACGAGATAGCGTCCTCGCGGGTCAGCACGCCCACGCCCTCCATGCGGTTGCGGGCGATGACGTTGCCGGTGAACACCTTGTTATACTCCTTGATATTCTTGGGGATGACGGCGAGCAGCGCCTTGACGTCCTCCACAAACGTGTCGTGCACGTCGGCCATCAGGCCGCCTATACAATAATAATTGAACGACATGCGGGCGCCGCACGTGCGGTCCATGATGTCGAGTATCTGCTCGCGCACGCGCAGCGTATAAAACAGCATCGTCGTGGCGCCCAGGTCCATGCAGAAGGTGCCGATGAACAGGCAGTGGCTGGCGATGCGCGACAGCTCGTCGAAGATGACGCGGAGCACCTGCGCGCGGCGGCTGATCTCGATGCCCGCCGCCTTCTCGATGGTCATGCACACGCCGTGGTGGTAGATGTGGCCCGAGAAGTAGTCGAGGCGGTCGAAGAAGTGCAGCGTCTGCGGATACGTCAGGCTCTCGCAAAGCTTCTCCACGCCGCGGTGTATGTAGCCCATGTAGACATCGATCTTCTTGATCTCCTCGCCGTCGACGGCCGTGCGGAAACGGAGGACGCCGTGAGTGGCCGGGTGCTGCGGGCCGATGTTCACCACGAAGTCGTCGGGCTGGAACACCCGATCCTCGCGGCAGGTCACCTCGCCGGTGGCCTCGTCGCGCGTGTACACCTCGGTGAAGTCGCTCTGGCGCTCTGCCTCAGTGCTGATGGGGTTCAGGTCCGGGTTGGCGTCGTAGTCCTTGCGCAGGGGATAGCCCTTCCAGTCGATGCTCAGGAAGAGGCGGCGCATGTCGGGGTTGTCGAGGAAGATGATGCCGAAGAAGTCAAACACCTCGCGCTCATAGATAGTTGCTATGGCCCACAGGTCGTATATGGAGTGGAGCACGGGCTTCTCGCGGCCACCCTCGGCCACCACCTTCACCGACAGCACGGTGCTGTTTTTGGTGGAGGCCAGGTAATAGATGCACCCGAGGTCCTCGCCCCAGTCCATGCCCACGATGCTCACCAGATAGTCCATCGACAGCTCCTCGTCGTCGCGGACGGTGCGGGCAAACTCGTGCCACTCTGTAGTGGGCACGGTCACCATCAGCCGGCCGTCAGCCGAGGTCTCGCAGGGTGTGCCGGGGAACAACTGCTCTATGCGCTCTTGTATAGTTGCCATTTGTAGTTTTTAGTTTTTAGTTTTTAGTTTTTAGCTGTTTAGCGCCGTTAGCAAAGGTATTAGTTCATCACTAATCACTAATCACTAACAGCTAATCACTAATCTTTCACCGCATCCACGGGGTGCTCCTCGAGAAACTTCTGCTGCTTCTCTTGGCGGTTGACGCCGCCGAAGAATCGCTCAACCTTGATCTTGCGGCTGAGCTGCATGATGCCGTAGATCATGGCGTCGGGGCGGGGCGGGCATCCGGGAACCCACACGTCCACGGGGACGATGTCACCGATACCCTTGGCCACGTGGTAGGAGTTGCGGAACGGGCCGCCGGAGATGGCGCAGCCGCCGCAGGCTATCACGTACTTAGGCTCGGCCAGTTGGTCGTACAGACGGCGGAAAACGGGCACCATGCGGTTGACTATCGTGCCGGCGACCATCATGAAGTCGGCCTGGCGCGGCGACGCGCGCGCAACTTCCCAGCCAAAGCGCGCCATGTCGTAACGGGCAGCGCCAAGCGACACAAACTCGATGCCGCAGCAACTGGTGGCGAAAGTGAGTGGCCAGAGTGAGTTAGACCGCCCCCAGTTGATAAGTTTGTCCAGCGAGCCGACGATGACGTTCGTGCCATGCGCCTGCAGCTCCTTGACGAGATTCTCGATGTACTCGTTGTCCTTCCACGCCTCGTAGGGCATGCTCTTGGTGGTTACTTCCATTCCAGCGCTCCTTTCCGCCAGGCGTACACGAGGCCCAGCACTAACACTCCGAAGAACACTGCGATGCTGATGAGCGCGGCGCTCCCAAGCGTCTTCATGATCACTGCCCACGGGAACAGGAACACGCACTCCACATCAAACATTAAAAACAAAATGGCGAAGAGGTAATAGCCCACCTTAAACTGGGCCATACTCTCGCCACGCGTGGGGATGCCACATTCATACGCCTCGCCTTTCTGGGCGTTGTATGACTTGGGGGAGATCAGCCCCGCAAGCCACAAGGCCAGCGCCACCAGGCACACGCCCGTACAAGCGGCCACGATGGCAAGCGTTGCATTCTGAATTTCCAGAAGTACCATATTTTAGTTTTCAGTTTTGCTGTTTTCGGTTTTCAATGGCATCAGCCGGCTAACCAGCCCAATGCTAATAGCAAGAATGACAAAGCAATAGGCGCACCACCGACCCGCTGCGGGCCGCCGAGGCGCAATTTTGCAGTGCAAAGGTAAAAATTTTCCGCGAAACGTGCCCCCTTTTCTTCAAATTATTTTTCTACATTTTTGCACAAAAGCTTGGCAATAGTGCAAAAAAGCCCCGCACGGCACTCGCGCCGCCCGGGACTTCATCAGGCTTAGGGTTAGTTACGTTATTTTGTTATTTTGTTATTTTGTTATTTTGTTATTCCGTTATTCCGAGATTCCGAGATTCCGAGATTCCGAGATTTCGTGATCTCGGGATTTCGATGGCGTCACTTGCGGTCGCCGCGCGGCCCTTTGTCATGGCCGTGCTTGCCACCCTTGTCAGGCTTGTCGCCCTTCGGGCCTTTGTCACCGCGCGGACCCTTGCAGGGCTTCTGCACAAACGCGTTCTCCAGGAACTGCACATACTGGTCAGGCGTCAGCACGGCCTTGATGCCGGCAAGCATCTCGGCCTTCTTGTTGATGCACGCTGCAGAGTCGGGCACCTGCGTGGCATCCGAGGGTGCCGGAGCCTGAACGGCTATCAGGCTGTCGATGGCAGCCCTCTGCTCCGGAGTGATGTTGATGCCCTCGAGCAGGGCGTTGATCTTTGCTGCCGGGTTCTTGTCGCCATGGTGGCGACCGCGGTCACACTGCGTAGTGTCGTTACCCTTGCTGTTGCTGTCTGCGCTGTTACACGAGCCAAGGCCCATCGTCAGAGCGGCCACAAGCGCTATTGCCAAAATTGTTCGTTTCATAATCTTCAATCTTTTATATTCTTACATTC
>CAYOUJ010000025.1:0-37094 GCA_964407165.1 uncultured Muribaculaceae bacterium
CGCCCATGATGGGCAGCAGAGCCTGCTTGAACGACGCCAGCTCGCCCACTAGTATCTCGCGCTTGATCTCCAGGCCTATGGTGAAGAAGAAGATGGCCATCAGCGCGTCGTTGATGAAGTCGAGCACGCTCATGGGGTGGCCGGAGTGGCTGAAGATGTTGAACGAGCCTACCTGCAGGCGCACCTCCTGGTCCCAGAAGTCGAAGTAGAGGGTGTTCAGCCCCGGGATGTTCGCCACGATGAGAGCGAGGACGGTGGCAAAGATGAGCATGTTGCCGCCCGTGGCGTGGCGCGCCAGGGCGCGGCGGGCAGCGAAGAACACGTGGTGGGTATGGGGTTCGGGGGTAGTCATGACGTTGTGATTTTGAAAATATAACGCCGTGGCGCGGCGGTTGGTTCTTTAGGAAATCGATGGTCAATCGATGATTGTCGAGTGGTTGTCGAATTTTTTCGAAAGAAAAAGTTGGTGAAATGCTTGCAAGAGCCAAAAAAAGGTTGTAACTTTGCACCCACAAAAGCCGCTAACTATAAGTTATAAGTTATAAGTTATAAGTTACCGAGGTCCCTTAGCTCAGTTGGTTAGAGCACCTGACTCATAATCAGGGAGTCGTAGGTTCAAGCCCTACAGGGACCACCCATCCGCGAGGGCGAAGGAGCAACTCTCCCTCGCCCTCATACTGCTTGAATAACCACGAATTTTTATTCGTGGTTATTCAAACATTCAGAGGGCGAGGCGGAGGCCGTTGCCGCTGCCGCTGCCGGGAGAACTGGCCTTGCGGTAGGAGACGTTTGCGGTCTTGTCGTTGCTCTCGGGGCCGCCGCCGCGAGCCACGCGCACCATGCTCTGCTCGTCGCCGCGGGGGTTGTGCGCGGGTTTGGAGGTGTAGCGGGCCATGCCGTCGTGGCACAGCTCGTAGATGTTGCCCACCATGTTATACAGACCCAGGGCGTTTGGCCGGAGGCTCAGGGCGGGATGGGTCACGCGGCCGTTGTTGGCCACCGTCCAGCAATGTTGGTTTACGGAGTCTGCGGAGAGGTAGGCGGGGAACGGGTTGTCGCGCCCCTCGCGGGCGGCGAACTCCCACTCGGCCTCGGTTGGGAGCCGGAAGCGTGCGCCGGTGAGGGCGTTGAGGGAGTCGATGAACACCTGGCAGTCGTTCCAGCTGACGCGGTCGACGGGGAGGTCGCGGCCGACGTGCGACGAGGGGTTCTCGCCCATGACGGCGACCCATAGCCACTGGGGCACCTCGGTGCGGCCGAGGTAATATGAGTCGAGGGTGACGGTGTGCAGCGGCAGCGCCTCGCTGTCGCGGCCCGAGTGGTCGCCCATGACGAACGAGCCGCCCGGCACCTTTACCAGCGTGTAGGTCAGCGTGTCGCAGCACAGTGTGTGGGTCAGTATGTCCCAGTGCACGGGGCCTGTGACCAAAGGCTCTTCAGGAAGGGCCGGGTCGCCGTCTTCGGTTAGGCTGTAAGTTGGCCAGTATAAGATTACCAGTGACATTGTTCCAATCGCAAAGAAGCCGAACAGCATAAGCATCGTCGTCAGCACGGGCCACCGGTCAACGAACTTTTTACTCCTCCGGGCAATGTTGTAAGCGTCGAGGTTGGGACGTGTCTCCTCCTGGTCGTCATCGGCAGGGTTTTCGGCGTCCGTGAGCTCGCTGAGAAACTCGTCCATCGACTGTGGGCGCCGTCGGGGGTTCATGGCCATGGCGTGGCGGATGGCGCGGCGTACGCTCTCGCTGATGTGCGCGGGCATCTCGGGGACGGGTGCGCCCAGCGACAGCTTGACGGCGTCGGGTGGGCGCACGCCGGTGAGCAGGGCGTAGAGCGTGGCGCCCAGCGAGTATACGTCTGAGGCGGGGGAGAGCATGTCGGTGTCTTTGGTCGACAGCTCCAGCGGGGCATATCCGGGCGTCTGGCCCATGATGGTCTGCGTGGTCACGCCTCCCGAGTCGGTGTCGATATGTTTGGCCATGCCGAAGTCTATCACCGTTACGCGTCCGGAGGAGTCGACCATGAGGTTGCCGGGCTTGATGTCGAGGTGGAGCTGCCCCTTTGCGTGGACGTACGCCATGGCCTCGGCGGTCTGGCGGATGTAGCCGAGGGCCTCCGCCTCGGGGATGGGCCCGCGTCGTCCGCGCATCTGCGAGAGCGACTCGCCGTCGATGTAGTCCATCACGTAGTAGGCCGTGCCGCGCTCCTCGAATACGGCCTCCACGCCCACCACGCCGTGGTGGTGAAGTTCGGCCAAGATGTGTGCCTCCTTGATGAAGCGCTCGATCTGGTGGGTGAGCAGCGTGGTGTTCGACCGGCCGACGGTGACGGTGCCGGTGGTCTCGTCGCGCTCGCACACGCCGCTTATAAACAGCTCCTTGACCGCCACGCGCTTGCCGAGCGTAACGTTCACGGCCTCGTATGTGCATCCGAAGCCGCCCGAGGCTATGAAGCGCACAATGCGGTAGACGCCCCCGTGTATGAGCGTCCCCGGCAGAAGGTGGTGTGTGGCGTCAGGTTTCACAGAAGAGATGCTTTACGCCGCAAATATACAAAATTTTTCTAAAAACCGACAGATAATCGATAATAATCGATGGCCCGTCGATATTATCGACGGGCCATCGGGGAAGTTGCTGATTAGGAGGTTTAGTATGCGAGGGTGGCGCGGACGGTGCCGAGCGAGCCGACAGTGAATGTCAGTCGGGTGGTCCACTCACCCTCGATTGAGCCTGAGAGGTTTGTGACCTCGTAGCCGGGGTATGGGGTGTCGTTGATGGTGGGGATGAGCGACGAGGCGCGCAGGTAGAGGTAAGCGTCGTCGACAGATGCGGCGATGCCGGAGAAGTTCATGTCGAGAGCGGGCATGTCGGCTGCAAACTTGGCCGACTTGATGTTGATGGTGGCCTGCATGGTCTTCGGGTCGGTGGTGATGATATACAGCGACTTGGAGTCGGTGTAGGTGGAGTCGCCGGGGAGGGTGGTGACGGTGGAGCCTTCGACCCACACAGTCTTGGGGAAGAGGCGCACCTGCAGCTTGTCGTTGACGGTGAATGACATGCGCACTACGGGACGGTAGTCGGTGTCGACCGAGTTGTCGCGCCACTTGAGAGTGAAGTCGGTCAGTGTGACGTTGCTCACAGAAGCCTTGTCGGCGTCCACCTTGATGTATTGCGACGAGCTGATCTCCATGGGCATCTGTGTGATGGTGATGTCGCGGGGGGTGGAGGTGGTGGGCACGTTCTTGATGGTGACGGTGGCCTTCATGGCGGTGTAGTCGAAGGCCACGGTCAGAGAGCCGTCGGGCACGATGGTGGTCTCCTTGGTCTCGGTGTTGTACACGCTGTAGAAGCACTCGGCGTATGGGCGGGTGACGACGAAGTTGGGGCTGTCGTCGTCGCTGCAGGCGGCGAGCGCGAGGGTGCAGATGGCGCAGATGGCCAGTCGGATAGCAGTCTTAGTCATTTTATAATAAGGAAATTAATGAATTTAAGGAAATTAAGGAAATTAATGAAATTAATGAAATTAAGGAAATTAAGGAAATTAAGGAGAGAATCGGAACACTATAAACTATAAGTTATAAGTTATAAGTTATAAGTTAGCTTGAGGCCGAGCCGCGCGGGGGCGCCGCGCTGCAGGAAGGCGTTGCCGACCGACACGAAGTAGAAAGTGGTGAAGTCGGTGTCGGTTAGGTTCTCGCCCCACAGCTTGACGCCCAGATCGCCGCGGGTGAAGGTGACAGAGGCGCCGAGCTGCGCGTAAAAGGGCTGCCGCACGGTGTTCTCCTCGTCCCAGTAGATTGAGCCGACGCCGCGGACGTTGACATCGAAGAGCAGCGAGCAGCCCCCCGGGAGGCCGAGAGTGTAGACGGCGGCGGCGAAGAGGGTGTTCTGCGGGGCGTAGGGCACGCGCTTGTCATCGTAAGAGCGGATGCCGTTGTCAAAGTCGACAAACCGCGCGTCGCAGAAGCCGTAAGATGCTTGCACAGAGAGCGGTGCGCTGACCTGATATTTTCCGGCTACCTCGAATCCGAGTGAGCGCGTCTTGCCGGCGTTGGCCATGATGCGGCCGGTGGTGGTGCCGTCGGGAAACATGGTCAGCTGCTGGTCGCGGCAGTCGATGTAAAAGAGTGACAGAGAGAATGAGTTGTCGGGTGACGGGGCGAGGTTTAGGCCCACCTCATAGTTCCACGAGTGCTCGGGCTTGTAGGAGATGATTTGGCTGACGTCGTATTGCATCGACAGGCCCATCAGCCCCATCATGCGCTGCTGGAGCACGTCGCTGAACATCTGGGTGTTGAAGCCGCCGGCCTTGTATCCGCGGGCCACGGAGGCGTATGCGATGCCACCCCATCTGTCGGGGAGCCGGTAGGTGACGGCCACTTTCGGCAGCAGCTGCGTGAACGACCGGTGGAGATGCCCCGTGTCGTCGATGTTGACAGGGTCGTGGCGGTAGATGCCGGGGTTGGCGGGATCGCTCAGGTCGAGTATGTCGTAGGCCGTTGCGCAGTGGCTGTGGTAGCGCAGGGAGTTATGCTCGTAGTCGAAGCGCAGGTCGGCCTCGATGGTCCAGCGCCCCAGCTCGAGGGTGCTTCGATGGTATGCCGCCAGGCCGTAGACAGGATTGGTGAAGTCGCTGTTGAGGGTGAACTCATCCTCGCTCCAGACAATAGGGTAGGTGGGGTTGATGCTGTTCAGCCGGCTGACTATCAATCCCTCGATGCCGTCGGGCTTGAAGGTGACGGGCGCGCTCATGCGCTGGCGCTTGTAGAAGGCGAATGCGCCGCCGAGCCAGGAGTAGCGCCCCGTGCGGCCGCTGAATATCACGTCCTGCGTCAGCGCCAGCTCGTGGCGCTTCTGCGTCAGGGTGAAGTAGGAGAGCGGCAGGAAGTCCTGGTCGAGCGTCATGTCGTCGTCGAGGTATTGCACGGAGGTGATGGAGGTTACGCTGAAGTGCCTCGTCTGCGTGCGCACCGTCAGGCCGTCGTTGAGGCTCCAGCGGTGGTAATAGCACGGGTCGTTGTAGTCTATGCGTCCGGTCTCGAGACTCTCGTAGGGGTATCCCTTTTGACGGGTGATGGCGTAAGAGGCTGTGTTCTCAACGATTGTGGGGGCTGAAGGCGCCCATACAGTCTTCCAGCGGACGCTGCCGGCGTTCTCGCGGCCGACGTTGGAGCCGTCATGCTCGTTGGTGTAGAAGCCGTCGCAGTGGTTGAAGTAGCCGGTGATGGCCGTCGCCAGGGACGGGGAGAGTCGGGTATAGTAGCCGAGGCTGACGCGCTCGGTCAGGCCCGACGACAGCTCCGCCATCATACGCAGCCCCTGGAAGCGCATGGGGGAGAGGGTGGTGATGTTGATCTGGCCTCCCATGGTGTTGCGCCCGTAGAGGGTGCTCTGCGGGCCGCGCAGCACGTCGATGCGCTCGATGTCTTGCAAGTCGAAGTCGTAGTTGTCTTTGTTTAGATACGGCACATTGTCAACGTTCAGGCCGACTACCGGCTGGTCGATGCGCGCGCCGATGCCGCGCATGTATATGGTCGAGGTCATGCGCGAGCCGTACTCGGGGATATAGAAGTTAGGCGACACCTCGCTGACGTCGCGCATGGTGAGTATGTTCAGGCGGCTGACCTCCCCGGCGCCGACTATGGTCAAGGCGCCGGGCTGAAGCGAGAGGGCGTATGCGCCCGTCTTGACGGCGGTGACTGACACCTCGCCAAGCATCAGCACCGTGTCGGGAGCTTCCTCAGCCCTGAGACACAGCGCGGTAGATATGGCTGCGCAGAGCAGCAGGGCATATCGCTTCACGTCTGCAAAGTTACGCAAACCCCCGCGCCCGTGCAATCCCTACATGTAGTGATATAGCCTGTAATTGCTGAATTTGTTTGGGCATTTAGCAGAAAAGGCGTACCTTTGCCGAAACCGACTACACTCGATGGCCGAAACTAATTCCAAAATACCCCGCGACGACGCCGAGCTGACCGCACGGCTGCGCGACCCGCAGACCTGCCGGGCGGCGTTCAACGACGTCATCCGCCGCTACAGCGAGCCGCTTTATTGGCAGATACGCCGCATGGTGCAGAGTCACGACGACGCCAACGACCTGCTGCAGAACACGTTCATGAAGGCGTGGCTGAGCATTGACGGCTTCCGTGGCGACGCCCGCCTGAGCACCTGGCTCTACAAGATAGCCATAAACGAGAGCCTCACCCACATAGAGAAGGAGAAGCGTCGGCAGGCGCAGTCAATCGACGACGAGGGCTCGCCGCTGCTCAACGCCATCGAGGCCGACGAGTGGGTCGACGGCGACGCGCTCAAGAAAGATCTGCGCGAGGTGGTGGCCTCGCTGCCCGAGAAGCAGCAGCTGGTGTTCAACATGAAATACTTCGACGAGATGAAGTATGAGGATATGTCCGCCATCCTTGGCACGTCGGTAGGCGCCCTCAAGGCGTCGTATCACCTGGCGGTGAAAAAAATAGAGGCACATTTTAGGGAACGCGATTAAACCTTTGGGCTTTTTAGGTGTCAAATAACCGAAAACAGGAAAAACAGAAGAACATTATGGCAGAAAAGGACAAAAACAGCATACTTCAGCGCGCCGGCCACGACGCGGGCATGACCGTCCCCGAGGGCTTCTTCGAGCAGTTTGCCGAGCAGATGTCGGCACGGCTGCCGGAGCAGGAGTGGGAGCGCGAGGCCGCCCGCACGCCCGTGCTCATCCGCCCGCGCACCACGTGGCAGCGCATTCGCCCGTACGTCTACATGGCTGCCATGTTCGCCGGCATCTGGCTGATGATGAACATGTTCACCCTGTTTACCCCCGCTTCGATGGAGGAGCAGCTTCAGCAGAACGAGATGCTCACGCAGGCATTCCAGGACAGCTCCTTCGTCAGCGACCAGGAGGAGGCCATCGAGAGCGACCTCGACGATGTCACCGACGAGGAGATGGACGAGGCCATGGACTTCCTCTACGCCCAGGGCGTCACCGCCGACGACCTCCGCGCCAAAGCCCGGCTTAACTGACACGTCAATGTCATGAAAACAACGGATTACACAAATTTTGTGCAAAACCCATACGACTGTATATGAAACGTTTCACACTTATATTGGCTACCCTGCTCATCTCTCTCTCGGCGCTCGCCGACAAGCCCCAGAAAGGCTCGCGAGACCAGTGGGACCGCGAGATGCTGGAGTTTCGCCACGAGTACTTTGCCAAGGAGCTTGCCCTGCGCGACGACCAGAAGACCGCCTTCTTTGCCCTGCACGACAAGATGGTGGAGGAGCGCCGCGCCGTGCGCCGCGAGGTGCGCGCCGCCAAGGAGGAGCTCAAGAAGAAGGGCAACGCCGCCACCCAGGCCGACTATGATCGCGTGGCCAACCTCGAGTATGAGCTCAAAGGACGCGAGAACGACATCGAGATGCGCTACTACGAGCAGTTCAAAAAGATACTCACCCCCGAGCAATTGTACAAGCTCAAAGACGTCGAGCGAGCATACGCCCAGCTTATCCGCGACCAATACCGCCACGGCAAAAAGAAAAAATAAAACCCTTGATTGACAATAAAATAATCGAATTATGGCGGAGCCACAACTCTTTCTGTTAACCCCACGCTTCAGCGTGGGGTAGGAAAAAAACCGAGGTCAAAGCGTGCCGGAGGCACGCCTCTGAAGGCGCCTGTCATAGAGGCGTGCCTGCGGCACGCTAATGTGTTGGATGGCATTACACCCCATGCTGAAGCGTGGGGTTAATAAATAGAGTTGTGGCTCCGCCACAATTTGAGATTCTAAAAATCTGATACTCCTGTCATTTTATTATGAGGAAAGTATATCTAATTCTTATACTCATCGCCTGCTTTTTCACGGCCCAGGCTCAACGGGTCCTGCTCCCTCGCGAGCCTGACTTCTCAAAGCCAAAGACCGTGGCTGCCGACGCCTCCGCGAGCCTTGACCGCGCCATGCGCGACGGCAACGACGGTGCAGCTCTCCGCGCCCTCATCAACATGACCATCGCCTTGAGCAACGTCGACTCCGACAGCGTCCCCCAGGCCATAGAGCGCATCAACTACTTCCGCGGCCGTGCCAAGACTCCCTCGGGTCGCTCCCTTGCCACCATCCTCCTGGCCACCCTCTACTCCGACATAGCCCAAGGCCCGGCAAGCGTGACTCAAAGGATAGTCGCCGGCGACCCGCGGGCCCTCGCCGTGGCCCTGGCCGACAGCGCGCTGATGGACGCCGACGCACTGAAGGACGCCAAGATTGGCGACTACGCAACAATAATCGAGTGTGACCGCAACTCCGCCGTCTTCTATCCCACGCTCTACGACTTCGTTGCCACCCGCGCAATCGACATTTACCGTGACTGTTACCCGGTCAACACCCGCCCCATGCCCGCGGCCATGCTCACCCTCTATCCCGAGTGTGCCAGCCAGCCGACGGAATATCTCTCCGACACCGCGCGCCGCATAATCGAGACGTACAACTCCCTGATAGCGTTTCATGAAGGCCACGCCGCGCCGATGATCAACTACCAATATGAGCGTTTGAGATATGTCTACTCGGAGGTGGCGCAGAGCGCCGACACGCAGGAGACGGGGCGCCTGTACAGCGCTGCCCTCAAACAGCTCTTCAACGACAGCCGTCGCTCGGAATACTCCTCGCTCGTGCTCGAAAATTTCCCGGAAGCCGATAACGAGCAGTGGCTTTACGACCATTGTCGCGACAACCTCGCCAAGTTTCCCGCATACTTCAACAACAATGCCCTCCACAACATCATCAACGCGCTGGAGCACAAAAATTTGCGGATTGAGATACCCCGGTACGTGCTCCCCGGCGTGCCCTTTGAGGTAAAGGTGTCGTCGAGCAACGTCAACTGCGCCGTGCTGCGCCTCTGCCGCGTAAACGCTGCGTGGGACGACGTCGTGAAACTGAGCAACATAGACATGAACGCCGTGAGCACCGACACCGTCGAGATGGCCGGGACCGTGCCCTTCGACGCCGAGGCCACGGCATCGCTCACGGCCCCCGACTGCGGCCGCTATGTGGTAATCGCCGACTTCGACGGCCGTGCGCCGCTTCATGACTACTCCACCCTCCATACCATCGACTGCATAGACATGCTGCTTGGCTCCACCGGCTACGACACGCGCCGCTTTGTCGTGGTCGACGCCGTCACCGGCGCGCCCGTCAAGGGGGCAACCCTCTACGATGTTGACAATCAGACGGCTGTGGCCACCACCGACGGCGACGGCATGGCAGCCCCGTCACTCAAAGGAGCCGCAAACCTGGTGGCAAAAAAATCCGGCAGCCTCTCCAACTCTGACCGCGTATATTACGACAGGCAGAACCATGACGGCGACACCCGGGAAATTACCAATATTGAAACTTTCACATCACAAGCACTTTACCGCCCGGGCGACACCCTCCACTGGGCTGCCGTCGTTTTCAAGACCTCATACAAGGGGAGCCGCCCCGTCGGTGGGGAGAAGATGCAGGTGCAGCTTTTCGACGCCAACTATCAGATGGTTGCCGACACAACGGTGACGTCTGACGAGTTCGGACGCGCCGCCGGCACCTTCGTCATACCCGCCGGACGCCTTACAGGCCGCTGGCTCCTGGGCGTAAGCGCCTCCGGCAACACCGTGCACTCGGCAGTGACCGTCAGCGACTACAAGTTGCCCACTTTCGAGATACGCGACGCGCGCGCCGTCGTAGGCCTCCCGGCCGACAGCTCCGTCACCATCAAGGGAATTGTCAAGACCTACAGCGGATTTGCACTCGCTGACGCCTCCGTCAGCGTAAACGTCACTTGCTCGCGCTTCAACCCGCGCTGGTGGTGGTGGCGCGGCCAGAACGTCGACTTCTACGCCTCCGGCAGTCTTACCACCGATGCTTCCGGGGCTTTCTCCCTCGATCTCCCCTCCGAGTTGATGAAGTTGGCGCCCTTCGCCGACGGATTCTTCACCGCGACCATAACCGCCACCTCCCCCGCCGGAGAGTCGCACGAGGCAACCGCCTGTTTCACCCTGCATCCCCGTCCCGCCATCTGCGCGGGCGATGTCACGGCTCTTGACGTCAGCGCCCCTGTCACCCTCCCCGTGCAGGTGGTTGACGCCGAGGGGGCTACAGTCGACGCCCCCGTGCAGTACGCTCTGCGCCGCAACGGCGACATTGTCCGGCGCGGCACCGTCCAAGCCCCCAACCCCAAGGTAGACTGGAAGGATCTCCCCGGCGGCACCTACGACATACTCCTCACCACCGCCGGCGCCACCGACACCACATATATTAATAATGTGTGCATCTACCGCCCGACGGACCATTACTCTCCCTCCAACGACGTGTTGTGGACGCCTGCCAATGCCCTGAGCGTTGAGGGCGCCAAGGCGCAGCTGCTCGTGGGCACCTCCGCGCAGCAGACCCACGTGCTCATGACCGTATGGACCGACGACGACTATTGCGTCCGGAAGTGGGTAAAGCTCGGCCGCGGCCTCAACAACGTCGAGGTGAAGCTCCCCGACGACTCAACCGTCTGCCACGTCACCCTCTATGCCGCCTGCCGCCTGCGCACATCGCAGCTCGACGTCACCGTCACCCCACGTCCGGCCGTGCGCAAGCTCCGCCTGGAGGCTACCTCCATGCGCGACCGCCTGACCCCCGGCGCCGAGGAGACGTGGACCTTCCGTGTCACCGATCGGGACGGCCGTCCCGTACGCGCCGCCATGGTGGTCGACACCTACAACGCCGCCCTCGACGCCCTGGCACCCCACTCCATAAGCCTGCGCGTCCCGAGCATACAGCGCCGCCGGTTCTCCGCTAACCTCTTCAGCGGCGTCAGCAGCGTAAGCTCTGCATTCATGTCACCCACTGCCCGCTCGCTTGTCGAGCAGACCATAAACACCCCTGACTGGCGCACGTGGGGCAACTCGCTCTACGAGTATTACTTCTCGCGCGGCAACGGCCTATATTTTGCCACATCAGCCGCCCGTCCCACCATGCGTTCTGCCAAGGCCTCCGCTCCCGATGACGGTGACATGGCTCTGGAGGAGAGCGCCTCCGACTATGCTGACGGCGTCGCCGAGGCGGAGGAAGAGGAGGCGGAGGGCACAGAGAGCGACTACCGTCCCTCAGAGGTGGCCCTCGCCCTATGGCGGCCCATGCTCACCACCGACGCCGACGGAAACCTCAGCATATCCTTCACCGTCCCCAACGCCAACACTGCCTGGCAGATGCGCGCGTTGGCGTACTCCGACGACATGCTCGTGGCCGACATGTCGCGCGTGCTCGTGGCCAACAAGCCGGTGATGGTGCAGGGCAACCTCCCCCGCTTCCTCCGCGCCGGCGACACCTCGCGCATCGCCTCGCTGGTGATGAACAACAGCGACTCGGCGCAGACCATAACCACCGTGGTGACCCTCTTCAACCCCGCCACCTCCAAGGTAATAGACACCCGCACCTTCACCGACACCTTCGCCGCGGGCGAGAGCCGCACATACTATATCGACGCTGCCACCGACGCCTCGATGACAATGCTCGGTTTCCGAGTCAAGGCCACCGCCGGGAGCTTCACTGACGGGGAGCAGACGGCCATCCCCGTGCTCGACGAGGTGCAGCCGGTCATCGAGACCACCACCTTCTACAGCGCCCCCTCGCAGCAGGTCATTGAGGTGCCTGTCAACGCCAAGGACGCGCAGCTCACCCTCGAGTTTACCGAGAACCCGCTGTGGACGGTCGTCACCGCCCTCCCCGGCCTGCAGAAACGCGACCCGCGCACCTCCGTCGAGGCCGCTATGTCCATCTACTCCGCCGTCACCGCGTCAAACATCATCAAGCAGAACCCCGACATCGCCACCGCCCTGCGGCGCTGGAGCGAGTCTGACCGCTCAGACTCCACACTTGTCAGCATGCTCGAGCGCAACTCGGAGCTCAAGACGCTGCTGCTGCAGGCCACGCCGTGGATGGTCGACGCCATGACTGACACCGAGCGCATGCAGCGCCTGGCACTGCTCTTCGACAGCCGCGAGATCAAGGCAGCCCTCGACGCCGGAGTGAACGTGCTCGCGCAGACCGTCTGCACCGACGGCGGCTGGGCGTGGTCATTGGCCGACCCCGACCGCTCGCGCGCCTCCGAGTGGGCCACCATGCACGTGCTCATCACCCTCGGCGAGCTTGACACCGACCTGGCGGCCATCGACAAGCGGCTGCCCGACCTGGCCGAGCGCGCCCTAAAATACATGGACGCCCGTGTGGCCGAGCAATATTCCAAGTACCCCTCCGCCGACTATATGGGCTACACCTTCATGCGACTGATGTACCCCTCCGTGCGGCAGTCCACGGCCTCGGCAAAGGCCTCCAACGCCACCGTCCAGCGCATAATAGGGGGGTGGAAGCGCTACAACAGCCTCGACAAGGCCTTCGCAGCCATCATCCTCGAGCGGTCGAAATACCACACCACGGCCCTGCAGCTGATCGAGTCGCTGCGCGAATACGCCATCTCGTCGCCCACGGCCGGGATGACGTGGAAGGTGCCCACAGCGCAGTACGGCAGCGTGTGGGCCACGGCCGTCATCCTCCGTGCCTTCGCCATCGTGCAGCCCGGGTGCGCCGACATCGACCCGATACGCCAGTGGCTCATCCTGCAGAAGCAGGCCATGAACTGGGGCAACAGCTTCGCCACCGCCCTCGCCTGCGACGCCATACTGCGGAGCGGGGCAGCGCCCTCGCGCCTCGCGCGCCAGGCCCGCGTGTACGTCGACGGCCACGAGCTCGATGTCACCGGCGAGACCTTCTTCGGCTACCTCAAGACTCGCTTCACCGGCTCGAGCGTAAAGATTGTAAAGGGTGGTGACACCCCGGCCTACGGCGCCGTCTATGCCGTCAGCAACCAACGCATGGCCGAGGTAAAGGCGGCCTCCTGCCGGGACCTCAGCGTTGAGAAGACGCTCGAGGTGCTCCGCGGCACCGAGTGGGTGCCCATCGACACCCTGCGCGTCGGCGACCGCGTGCGCACCGTGCTCACCATCGCCGCCAACCGCGAGATCGACTACCTCGCCGTCACCGACCTGCGCGCCGCCTGCCTCGAGCCGGTCGACCAGCTGCCCACATCCGTCTACAGCCAGGGCGTGTGCTTCTACCGCGAGATGCTCGACACCGAGACGCGGCTCTTCCTGCGCCGCCTCCCCAAGGGCACCTACCGGCTGACGTACGAGTTCTTCGTCACCGCCGCCGGCACCTACACCTCCGGCATCGCCACCGCCCAGAGCCAGTACGCCCCCGCCCTGACCGCCCACTCCTCCGCCTCCCCCCTCCACATCCCCCAATAACAGCGTTACAAACAATCGGTTTTGCAACCACGAATTACACTAATTTTATGAATTACACTAATTTTTAATTCGTGAAATTCGTAAAATTAGTGTAATTCGTGGTTTAATTCCTTGTTTCTATTGTTTCCTTTGTTTCTGTATGAGACATTTTTTTGGCGGGGGGTTGCGGGGGAGAAAAAATTGTGGTATCTTTGCGCAAACAATCATTAACCATGAACGCAAACAGCCTCGTGTCGATAGCCGACATCAGCCGTGAGGAGATAGAGCAGCTCCTCGAGGGCGCGCGCTATTTTGAGGAACATCCCAACCACAAGATACTTGACGGCCGCGTGGTGGCCACGCTCTTCTTCGAGCCGTCGACGCGCACGCGCCTGAGCTTCGAGACGGCGGTGAACCGCCTCGGCGGCCGCGTCATCGGGTTCTCCGACCCCAACGCCACCTCCACCTCAAAGGGGGAAACGCTCAAAGACACCATCAAGATGGTGTCGAACTACGTCGACCTCATCATCATGCGCCACTACCTCGAGGGAGCCGCACGCTATGCCTCGGAGGTGACGGACGTGCCCGTGGTGAACGCCGGCGACGGCGCCAACCAGCACCCGTCGCAGACGCTGCTCGACCTCTACAGCATCTCCAAGACGCAGGGACGCCTTAACGACCTGACCATCACGCTGGTCGGCGACCTCAAGTACGGCCGCACCGTCCACTCGCTGCTGCAGGCGATGCAGTATTACAACCCGACTTTCCGCTTCGTCGCCTGCGACGAGCTGCGCATGCCCCGCGAGTATCTCGACTTCTGCGACCAGCGGGGCATACGCTACGAGGAGCACACCGACTTCTCGGAGGAGGTGATCGACAGCAGCGACATCATCTACATGACCCGTGTGCAGCGCGAGCGGTTCACCGACATCATGGAGTATGAGCGGGTCAAGGACCTGTACACGCTGCGCAACGCCATGCTCGAGCACTCGCGCGACAACCTGCGCATCTTGCACCCGCTGCCGCGCGTCAACGAGATAGACCGCGACGTCGACGACAGCCCCAAGGCGTATTACTTCGAGCAGGCCCGCAACGGCCTGTACATGCGCCAGGCCATCATCTGCCGCGCCCTCGGAATCACACCCCATAAAAATTAAACTACAAATTACGCGAATAATCACGCGAAGAAACGAAAGAACTAAAAGAAACTTTTTATTTCTTCGCGAGACTCAAAAAACAAAAAAATTTCTTTTGATTCTTCCGTTTCTTCGCGAGATAATTTGTAGTTTTGGCAAAAGTTATAGATAATGAGCAAGAAAGAACTCGCCGTGGCGGCTTTGCAGAACGGCACCGTCATCGACCATATCCCCTCGCACCTGCTCTTCACCGTGGCCAAGATACTCGGCATCGAGCACCTCGACACCGCCGTCACCATCGGCAACAACCTGCGCAGCAGCAAACTCGGCACCAAGGGCATCATCAAGGTGGCCGACGTGTTCTACCCCGCCGACACCCTCAACCGCATCGCCCTGCTCGCCCCGGGCGCCAAGGTGAACATCATCCGCGACTTCGAGGTGGTGGAGAAGCTGCAGGTGACGCCTCCCGACGAGGTGATGGGCATCGTCCGCTGCAACAACCCCAAGTGCATCACCAACAACGAGCCGATGCGCACCCGATTCCGCGTGGTCGACAAGAAGGCCGTCACCCTGCGCTGCGCCTACTGCACCCGCGAGATACCCCAATCCAAAATCGAAATCATTTAGAGATTAATCCTTTGATGCTCAATGTTTTGATGCATATTTGTGGCGGAGCCACAACTCCTTCTGTTAACCCCACGCTTCAGCGTGGGGCAAAAAACTAAAAACTTAGAACATGAAACAGGACTGGAAACCGGGCACTATGATATACCCGCTGCCGGCCGTGCTCGTCAGCTGCGGCACCGCCGAGCGGTCAAACCTGCTGACCGTCGCCTGGACGGGCATACTCTGCACCAACCCGGCGATGTGCTACATCTCCGTGCGCCCCGAGCGCTACTCCCACGAGATGATCAAGGAGAACATGGAGTTTACTGTCAACCTCACCACCGCCGCCATGGCGCGCGCCACCGACTGGTGCGGCGTGCGCTCGGGTCGCGACTATGACAAGTGGAAGGAGTGCGGACTCACCCCCGAGCCGGGCGTGAAGGTGGCGTGCCCGGCCGTCAAGGAGTCGCCGGTGAGCGTCGAGTGCCGGGTCAAGGAGATAGTGAGCTTGGGCAGCCATGACATGTTCATCGCCGACATCCTCAACGTCCGTGCCGACGAGAGCCTGCTCGACCCCGAGACGGGGCTGTTCGACCTCGGCCGCGCCGGCCTGATGAGCTACACCCACGGCCACTACTACAGCCAGGGAGAGCCTCTCGGCCGCTTCGGCTTCAGCGTCAAAAAAAAGAAATAACCAGATAACAGGAACGCCAACATATTTAAGTAAACAGCCAAATACCCTATAAAACATACCATTATGAAACGCGACAATGCAATCTTCGACATCATCGAGCGTGAGCACCAGCGCCAGAAAAAAGGCATCGAACTCATAGCCTCCGAAAACTTCGTCAGTGACCAGGTGATGGCCGCCATGGGCTCTTGCCTGACCAACAAATATGCCGAGGGCTACCCCGGCAAGCGCTACTACGGCGGCTGCCAGGTGGTCGACGAGGCCGAGCAGCTGGCCATCGACCGCGTCAAGGAGATCTTCGGCGCACAGTGGGCCAACGTGCAGCCGCACTCGGGCGCCCAGGCCAACATGGCCGTGTTCATGGCCGTGCTCAAGCCCGGCGACAAGTTCATGGGCCTCAACCTCAGCCACGGCGGACACCTCAGCCACGGCAGCCCCGTCAACTTCTCCGGCCTCGTGTTCCACGCCTGCGAGTATAACGTCCGCGAAGACACCGGCCTGGTCGACTACGACCAGATGGAGGAGGTGGCCCGCCGCGAGCGCCCTAAGCTCATCATCGGCGGCGCCAGCGCCTACTCCCGCGAGTGGAACTACGCCCGCATGCGCCGCATCGCCGACGAGATCGGCGCCATCTTCATGGTCGACATGGCCCACCCCGCAGGACTCATAGCTGCCGGGCTGCTCGACAACCCCGTCAAGTATGCCCACATCGTCACCTCCACCACCCACAAGACCCTCCGCGGCCCCCGCGGCGGCATCATACTCATGGGCGAGGACTTCGACAACCCCTGGGGCAAGACCACGCCGAAGGGCGTCGTCAAGAAGATGTCGGCGCTGTTGGACTCCGCCGTGTTCCCCGGCGTGCAGGGCGGCCCGCTCGAGCACGTCATCGCCGCCAAGGCCGTGGCCTTCGGCGAGGCCCTGCAGCCCGAATACCGCGAATATCAGCTGCAGGTGAAGAAGAACGCCGCCGTGATGGCCCGGGCCATGATGGAACGCGGTTACAAGATCATCTCCGACGGCACCGACAACCACTGCATGCTCGTCGACCTGCGCACCAAGTTCCCCGAGCTGACCGGCAAGGTGGCCGAGAAGGTGCTCGTCGAGGCCGACATCACCGCCAACAAGAACATGGTGCCGTTCGACAGCCGTTCCCCCTTCCAGACCTCCGGCATACGCCTGGGCACCGCCGCCATCACCACCCGCGGCGTCAAGGAGGACAGCATGCCCGTCATCGTCGACATGATCGACACCGTCCTGTCCGCCCCCGACGACCCCGCCGTCATCGCCGACGTGCGCACCCGCGTCAACGCCATGATGGCCGACTATCCCATGTTCGCCTACTAACGCATCAAACACCAATTAGCGAAGCCGCCGTAGGCTCGTAAAGAGTTCGCTAAATTCTTATATCGAAGCCGCCGTAGGCGGCGTGTCATAGTAGCCGCCTGTCGTTGGCCGCCGTAGGCGGTCAACGGCTGGCGGTAATCGTTTCACCACCCACACCACCGGCCGCCGTAGGCTCTCGCCACACCAAGGCGCGTAGCGCCGTAGACATGTATAACCCACGGCGACCGCAGGGAGCCGTGGGTTGGCATGGGGTAGGCATGATGAGCCGCAACGCGGCGAAATTGAATTCATTATCGCCACGTTGTGGCTCATGATTTTCTTCTCATGCTTGACCCACGGCTCCCTTTGGTCGCCGTGGGTTATTCAAGGTAACGGCGCTTCGCGCCTACGGCGGCCAACGACAGGCGGCTACTATGACTCGCCGCCTACGGCGGCTTCGCTGCCGGATTTCAAGCCTTTGGAGTAGCGACCGCCTACGGCGGCCAATGACAGGAGGCTACTATGACACGCCGCCTACGGTGGCTTCGTTGGTGGATTTCGGGGGAATTAACATAAATTTGCTAAAAAATTTGCTGCGGGTGAGATTTTTTTTGTTATCTTTGGCGCGTGCTTCCTCTCTCTGACACGCACATGCCTGATTTTCTACCTTATTTCGATATATCTTATACCTACATTTTTCCCTAACCCCGTGTGTGGCCCTGTCAGCTAATCCCTTCGCAGGCCACGCCTAAACATCTTTTTTTCCATGAAAAGAACCTTACTAATGCTGTCGCTGATGGTAGCTGCTGTCTTGGCTGCCATCCCGACCAAGGCTATCACGGTCTACTACAACAACCCCAATGGTTGGTCGGCCGTGAGCGCTTACTTCTACAACAGCTCGGGCAACAACACGTGGCCCGGCACCGCCATGACCCAGGACGGCAAGCTCTACAAGGTTGACGTCCCCTCCGGCTACGAGAGTGCCCAGGTCATCTTCAACAACAACAACAACGGCCAGCAGTATCCCGAATCCAACGGCCTGCAGCTCGCCGGCGAGTCGATGATCTGCCTCGGCACCACCATCTGGACCGAGTACATCGACCACTCGTTCAAGGTCTACTTCGACAACTCCACCGAGAAGTGGGCCACGCCCTACATCCACTACTGGGGCGCCACGGAGACTACCTGGCCCGGCACGGCCATGACGCAGGTCACCGGCACCGACATCTGGGAGTACACCGTTCCCGCCGGCACCGGTGGCGTCATCTTCACCAACGGCGCCAGCAGCGGCACCCTGAAGTCGAGCGACCTCGCCGCCAAGGAGGACCACATCTACAACAAGACTGCCGACAAGGGCACGTATGACCCCACCAGCTACGGCCAGCCCTTCGACATCTACTTCGACAACTTCGGCACCGGCTGGACCACCCCGTACGCTCACTACTGGGGAGGCACCTCCGAGAGCACCTGGCCCGGCGAGGCTATGACCCTTTCGAGCGGCACCATCTACAAGATCACCGTGCCCGCAGGCACCTCCGGCGTGCTCTTCAACGCCGGCGACGGTGACGCCACCAAGACCTCCAACTTCACCGCCAACGCCAACCACGTCTACACCCAGAGCGGCGACCAGGGCGACATCTCCACCTACACCCGCACCGTCAGCATGCCCGACGCCCTCTATATCCTCGGCAACATCAACGGCGTCGACTGGGCAACCACTCCCGGCGTCACCATGACCAAGAGCGGTAATACCTTCACCGCCACCGGCGTGGTCATCAAGCCTGCCAGCGGCGCCTCCACCGAGGGCTACTTCACCTTCGTCACCGTCACCGGCGACGACTGGAACGCTGTCAATGCCGGCGACCGCTACGGCGCACCCGAGGAGGACGTCGTCCTCACCAACGACGTGGCCTCCACGATGAGCAAGTACACCGGCAGCAACGCCGGCAACTCCAAGTCTTGGAAGCTCGCCAACGGCACCTACACCATCGTGGCCGACTTTGAGAACATGACCGTAAAGGCCACTCTGACCGGCACCGGACCCGTGGCCGGTGACGGCGCACTCACCGTGGCCGACCTCACCGTCAAGCAAGGCTCCTCCGCCAACATGGCCGTCCGCCTGACCGCCGACGACGCCGTGCGCAACTTCCAGTTCGACGTCGAGCTCCCCACCGGCTTCACCGCCGGCACGGCAGTAGGCACCGCCCTGCTCCCCTCCGCATTCACCGTGCAGTCTAACACCCAGACCGACGGCAAGCTCCGCGTGGTAGTCACCTCGCAGGGCAACACCACCGTCAGCGGCGCCTTGGGCAACATCGTCACCATCCCCGTCACCTGCGCCGCCACCGTGGCCACCGGCGACTACACCGTCAACTTCAGCAACATCGTCATCTCCGACGAAAACGGCAACGCCATCAAGCCCGAAGCCATGACCTCGAAGATCACCGTCGAGGAGGCAGAGGCCACCCTCACCCTTGACCGTCAGACCCTCACCCTGCAGGTGGGCGACGAGGAGACCCTCGTGGCAACTCTCACCCCCGCCAGCGCAGGCACCGTCACCTGGGTTAGCAACAACACCGCCATCGCCACCGTCGACGCCAACGGCAAAGTCACCGGCGTAGGCAAGGGCACCACCGTCGTCAGCGCTGTTTGCGGCGCCCTGTCGGCCAACTGTACCGTCACCGTCGGCTACCTCCCCCAGACCATCACCTGGGACCAGGACCTCAGCGCCCCCATCGCAGTCGGTGACGAGGTAACCCTCACCGCTACCGCTTCCTCCAACCTCGCCGTGACCTACCAGATCACCAACGGCTCCAACTACGCCACCATCACCGACGGCAAGCTCAAAGCCACCGCTGTCGGCGTCGTGACCATCCTCGCAAGCCAGGCAGGCAGCGACACCTACGCACAGGCCGAGCCGGTCAGCAAGACCATCACCATCTGGGCAGGCTACTATGACGGCGACGTCAACGGCGACGGCTCCATCACCCTCGCCGACGTGACCGCAACGATCAACTACATCCTCGGCTACACTGTCGACCCGTTCAACGTCGACGCTGCCGACCTCGACGGCGACGGTGAGATCACCGTAAACGACGTCACCCGCATCGTCGACAAGGTGCTCGCCACCACCACCCCCTCCGGCAAGGCACGCCGCGTCAACGCCTCCGGTGAGCAGTTCAGCCTCAACGCTGTCAACGACTACACCCTGAGCGTCACCTTCACCAACCAGAGCGAGTACGTAGCCACCATGTTTGACCTCACCCTCCCCGAGGGCCTCAGCGTCAGCAACGCCTTCACCAGCGGCACCAACCACATCGTGGCAACCGCCGTCAACGACAACGTCACCCGCCTGCTCGTCTACTCGATGGACAACGCCACGTTCGCTGCCGGCGGCTCCATCATGGTAGTGCTCAGCGGCACCTCCGACGAGGAGATTACCCTCACGGGCGCCGTGCTCAACCGCATCGACGGCACCTCCATCATCGAGACCACCGCACAGGGCGCCTCCACCACCCTCTCGGGCGTTGAGAGCATCGGCGTCGACGCCGAGGGCGCTGTAGAATACTACAACCTCCAGGGCATCCGCGTTGCCAACCCGTCGACCGGCGTCTACATCCGCCGCACCGCCACGGGCGCCGAGAAGGTCCTCGTGAAGTAAATCACCCTTAAAAAAATCCATCGATAGGCCATCGAGCTTGTCGATGGATTTTTTCACACGACACTCAGCAAAGCGAATGGCAAAAATCGCACATAAAATGCCCCAACGGGGCATATTGATGATAACCGCGGGCAAGCGAAGCGTAGCCCGTGGGTGCGAAAGCGTTAGCAGCCCAAGCACCCCAACGGGGTGCGCTTATGATTGTTTCAACTAATCATCAGCGCGCCCCCTTGGGGCGCAAGGACACCGCCCGGCTCCGTCCCCCGGGCTGCGCTCCGCTTGCCCGGGGTTATCATCAAGTTGCCCCTTTGGGGCAATTCGCTGAACAGTCGCACAGCGTTTCGCTATAACTCTTTTAACTAACCATAAATACTTCATGAAAAAGTTATTACTAACCCTGACGCTCATGCTCGCGGCCATCGTATGCTCGACCACGGCCAAGGCAGTGACCGTCTACTACAACAACCCCAACAACTGGAGCGCCGTCTGCGCATACGTCTACGGCACCTCCGGCGAGGCCGTCAAGTGGCCCGGCGAGGCCATGACCAAAGACGGCGACCTCTACAAGTATGTGATCCCCTCGGGCTTCGAGAGCGGCCAGGTGATCTTCAACAACAACAACCAAGGCTCGCAGTACCCGGCACAGGACGGCCTGCAGCTCGCCGGCGCAGACATGATCTGCCTCGACAACACCATCTGGACCGACTACATCGACCACAGCTTCACCGTCTACTTCGACAACTCCACCGAGCAGTGGGCCACCCCGTACGTACACTACTGGGGCGCCACGGGCAGCGAGTGGCCGGGCGTGGCCATGACCAACGTCTCCGGTGACACCTGGAAGTATGACGTCCCCGCCGGCACCGGCGCCGTCATCTTCACCAACGGCTCGACCTCCGCCACCATCCAGAGCGGCAGCTTCGCCGCCAAGGAGGACCACCTCTACAACAAGAGCGGCGACCAGGGCGTATACGACCCCTCCGCCCCCGTCGATGAGGACTTCGTGATCTACTTCGACAACACCGACGCCAACTGGACTACCCCCTACGTGCACTACTGGGGCGGCAAGAGCGAGAGCACCTGGCCCGGCGCTGCCATGGAGACCTACTCCGGCAACATCTGGAAGTGTACCGTGGCCGCCAAGACCACCGGCATCCTCTTCAACGCCGGCGACGGCGACGCCACCAAGACCGGCGACTTCACCGCCACCGCCAACCACGTCTACACCCAGAGCGGCGACCAGGGCGACATCTCCACCTACACCCGCACGGTCACCATGCCCGACGCCCTCTACATCTTGGGCAACATCGGCACCACCGCCTGGACCACCACCCCCGGCATCACCATGACCAAGGAGGGCAACACCTTCAAGGCCGAGGGCGTTGAGATCAACGCCGCCGAAAAGGGTGGCACCGTTGGCTACTTCACCTTCGTCACCGCCGTCGGCGCCGACTGGGACGCCGTCAACGCCTCCGACCGCTACGGCGCAGCCACCGAAGACGCCCCGCTGACCTCCGGCGTGGCCGCCGTCATGGCCAAGTATGCCGCCGGCGTGTCCGCCTCCGGCGCCAAGAGCTGGGAGCTCGCCACCGGCAGCTACACCATCGTCGCTGACTTTGAGAACATGAAGGTCACCGCCACCAAGACCGGCGAGGGTGGTCCCATCACCGGCGAGGGCGCACTCACCGTGCCCGAGATCACCGTAGAGCAGGGTGCCGACGCAACCATCTCCATCGCCCTGACCGCCGACGACCCGATACTGGGCGTGCAGTTCAACGTCGAGGTGCCTGACGGATTCTCCCTCGGCGCAGCCGTCAAGACCGACCGCCTCACCGACCACGTGGTCACCTGGAGCACTACCACCGGCAAATATCTGGTAACCGTCTACTCCCCGACCAACACGGAGATGAGCGGCTCGTATGGCGCCATCATCAACATCCCGCTGACCTGCGACGCCAACACCGCCACGGGCACCTACACGGGCACCATCAGCAACATCATCTTCTCCGACAAAAACTTCAACAAGATCAAGCCCGACGCCGTATCCTTCAAGGTCAACGTCAAGGAGGTCAGCGTCAGCTCCATCACCCTCAACCACACCCAGCTCGCCCTGCAGGTAGGTGAGACCGGCCAGCTCGAGGCAACCATACTGCCCGCCGACGCCGCCGTCAAGACCGTCACCTGGGTCAGCAACAAGGAGGAGGTAGCCACCGTCGACGCCACCGGTCTCGTCACCGCCGTCGGCAAGGGCACCGCTGTCATCACCGCCATCTGCGGCACCCTCAGCGCCACCTGTACCGTCACTGTCGGCAAGACCGCCCAGACCATCACCTGGGACCAGGATCTCGACCCCATCGGCGTCGGTGAGACCGTAACCTTCACCGCCACCGCTTCCTCCGGCCTGCCCGTCACCTACGCCATCACCAGTGGCTCGGGCAACGGCTCGCTGGCCGACAACGTGCTCACAGGCCTCAAGGTCGGCCCCGTCAGCGTCATCGCACAGCAGCTCGGCGACGACACCTACGCCCCCGCAGAGCCTGTCACCCGCACCGTTACCGTTTGGGCCGGTTACTATGACGGCGACGTCAACGGCGACAACCAGATCACCCTCGCCGACGTGACCGCCATCATCATGTACATCCACGGCCAGAACCCCACCCCCTTCAACGCTCTCGCCGCCGACATGGACGGTGACGGCGTCATCGACATCAACGACGTGCCCATCCTCGTGGCCAAGCTGCTCGAGTTAGGCGTGAACACCACCTCCGGCACCACCGCCATGCGCAGCATCGCCAGCGGAAGCGAGGAGTTCACGATCCAGCTCTACGACGACTACACCATCGGCATCGACTGGACCAACCAGGCCAACTACGTAGCCACCATGTTTGAAATCTCGCTGCCCGACGGCATCGAGTTCAGCAGCGCTTACGTCAGCGGCTCCAACCACGGCGTTTCGTTCAAGGCCCTCGACGAGCAGAACTATCGCATGGTAGTCTTCTCTGAGGACAACAGCAACTTCGCCTCCGAGGGCGGCGTGCGCATCGTATGCTCCAAAGAGGTCAACGGCGACGTGCGCGTAAGCAACATCCTGCTCAACCGCATCGACGGCAACAGCGTCATCGAGACCTCCGCAGCCAGTGTCTCCAGCTCCCTCACGGGCATTGAGAACGTCGGCGTCGACGCCGAGGGCGAGGCTGTCTACTACAACCTCCAGGGCGTGCGCGTAGCCAACCCGACCACGGGCGTCTACATCCGCCGCACCGCCAACGGCGCCTCCAAGGTCCTCATCAAGTAACCCGTCGATAACCAATCGATGATCATCGATAATCATCGAGATTATTTAATAGCCAAGGGCGAGACTTGCGTCTCGCCCTTGGTCTATTTGATTCCGCGGCGGTCGAGGGCTGATTGGTAGCGGCGGGCATTGGCCCGATGGGTGGCGTAGTCGGAGGCGAAGTTATGGTAGCCGGAGAAGTCCTCCTTGGCGCACATGTATATGTAAGGGTGCTCGGGAGCCTCGAGGACGTCGAGGAGGGTGCGTCGCTCGGGCACGTCTATCGGCCCCGGTGGTAGGCCGCTGACCAAGTAGGTGTTGTAGGGGGACTGGTACTTGAGGTGTGCACCCGTCAGACGGCGTATCGAGAAGTCGCCGATGGCAAAGATGACGGTGGGGTCGGCCTGCAGGCGCATCCCCTTCTGCAGGCGGTTGATGTAGAGGCGCGCTATCTTTGGCCGCTCGTCGGCCTTGGCGCTCTCCTTCTCGACGATGGAGGCGATGATGGCCACGCCTACGGGCGTGAGGCCTAATTTCTCTGCCTGTGCGCGCCGCTCGTCGGTCCAAAATTTCTCGGTCTGCCCCTCCAGTTTGTTCACCAACTCGCGGGCGTCGACGGTCCAGTAAAATTCATACGTGTCGGGGATGAACGCGGCGGGATACTGCTCCTCCGTCTCGTAGCCGAGGGCGGGGAGGACGGCGCGGCAGGCGTTGCGGAAGTCCTGGGGCGATGCCTCGAGATTGACCGTCACCTTCTCGGCGAGCTGCTCGAGGGTGCGGACGTTGTTGAACGACACCTTCACAGGCGTCTGGCGGCCGCTCTTGAGGCAGCGGCTGACTGTCAGCGCGTTGGCGCCATGGTCAATGAGATAGGCGCCGTGGGCCGTCTTGGCATCGCCCCCTTGGAGACTCCACAGGCGCATCACGTTGGTGGCCATGCCGTCGCCGAGGGCGCCGCGCAGCGAGTCGGTGATCTGCGCCGACGAGGCATGCTTGGGGATGTAGACCCAGCGCGGCTCGCCCCAATATGTCGACCGGCCCAGTTGCCACAGCAGCCACCCCGCGAGCAGTATGCACACGGCGATGACGGCGGCGGCCACGCGGTGCTTGCGCAGCCACGCAGCCAAGCCGCCCTTGCGGCGCTTCTTGCGGGTAGTCTTTGCCATTGCGGGGGCAAAGTTACGAAAAAATCGACAGATAATCGATAGCCCATCGATAACCATCGATAATAATCGATTATCATCGATTACTCTTTAACTCCTTAACTCTTTAACTCTTTAACTCAAACAAAAGAGAGGAACGGCGCACAGGGCGCCATTCCTCTCCCACGTTTCAACTATTTATTTATGAGAGCCTAACAGCCCGGTATCACTACCAAACTATCAGGACGAGGGATGTAAAGTGCTTTCGTCTTGGGATTGCTTTGTCATTAACTGTCATATTCCCTCATTCACTATTATAACAAACGGGGCGCGTTAAGGGTGTTAACGAGCTGTATTAAAAGATACTAAAAATGCATTAGGAATTAAGCATCAGGCTCTGGTCGCGTAGGGTGAGGGTGCCGTCGTCGAGGAGGGGGCGGATGGCGGCGATGATGCGTGCGGGGGATGTGGCTGTGGCCTGGGCAAGCTCGGCCACGGTGATGCCGTCGCGGGCCTTGACAAGCTGTAAGGTCTTGTCTGACAGGGATTTTTGGCGGTCAGGGGAGAGTGTGCGCTGCGCACGGCAGACGTCGCACTTGCCGCAGGTGCATGTGGGCTGCTCGCCGAAGTAGCGCAGCATGATGTTGACGCGGCAGTCGCCGTCGGTGAAGGCGTAGCGCTTGACGGCCTCGACGCGCTCCTCCATCTTGCGGCGCCGGTCTTTGTAGACGGCGTCGGGGAGCACTATATGCCGGGCCTCCTCGCGGGCGGTGGTGAAGACTATGTAGGGGGTCTCGCGGCGCGGGACGTAGTGGAGCACGTGCATGCGGCTCAGCGCTAATAGCGCCTGGTAGACCTCGTCGTCGTGGAGGTCGGAGGCGGCGGCGATGGAGGCCTCCGAGATGTATACGTAGTCGGCGAAGATGCCGCTGTAGAGGCGCAGCACGGCCTGCAGCACGCGGTCGGCGTGATCGCTGAGGCGCAGGTCGTAGAGCTCGTGCTTGGGCATGAGCATCATGATGCGCGCACGGGCCGACACCTCCTCCTGATAGTCGATGTAGCCCGCGCGGGAGAGTATCTTCAGCGCGCTGTCGACGAGCACGGGCTGCAGGTCGTAGACGAGGCAGAAGCGGTGGATGTTGAAGTCGTAGAGCTGGTTGTACCCGGCGCCGACGCCGACGTTGAGGAAGGGGCCGAGCAGGTCGTAGACCCGCGCGATGAACTCGCGGGGCGGGAACTCCTCGCCGATGCGTCGGGTGAGCACGCCGCGGTCGGCGCCGCTGACTATCAGCACGGCGTACGCCGGCAGCCCGTCGCGTCCGGCGCGTCCGGCCTCCTGATAATATTCCTCTAAGGAGGGGGGAGGGGAGATGTGGACGACAGCGCGGACGTCGGGCTTGTCGATGCCCATGCCGAAGGCGTTGGTGGCCACCATCACGCGCACGTCGCCGCGTTTCCACTCGTTCTGACGCCGCTCCTTCTCCTCCGGCTCGAGGCCGGCGTGGTAATAGTCGGCGCTGATGCCGGCGCGCTTGAGCTCCTCGGCTATCTCGCGCGTCTTGCGGCGGGAGCGGACGTAGACGATGGCCGTGCCGGGGACACCGCGGAACACGCCTAACAGCTGCTGCGTCTTGCTCTCGGCATGGCGGACGACGTAGCTGAGGTTCTCCCGTGAGAAGCTGCGTGCGAAGAGGTGGTCGCGGTCGCGGAAGCGCAGCTGGGTCATGATGTCCTGCACCACCTCCGGCGTGGCCGAAGCGGTCAGGGCGAGCACGGGCGCCTGGGGGTGCATGTCGCGCAGGGCGGCGATGCGCAGGTATGAGGGGCGGAAGTCGTAGCCCCACTGCGAGATGCAGTGTGCCTCGTCGACCACTATCAGGCTTATGTCGAGGCGCCGCAGGGTGCTCTGGAAGCCCTCTATCTGCAGCTTCTCGGGCGACAGGTAGAGTATCTTGGCCTTGCCTGCCTCGCAGCGCTGGATGGCCAGGGTCTGCTCGCGGCGGGTCATGCCGGAGTTGACGCACACGGCGCGGATGCCGACGTCCAGCAGGTTGTCCACCTGGTCCTTCATCAGCGAGATGAGGGGCGTGACCACGACGGTGAGGCCGGGGAGCATGAGCGCGGGGACCTGGAAGGTGATGGACTTGCCGCCGCCGGTGGGGAGCAGCCCGAGGGTGTCGTGGCCGGTGAGCACCGACTCGACAATCTCCGCCTGCAGCGGCCGGAAGGCGTCGTAGCCCCAGTGGCCGCGCAGCACCTCGAGCATCTCCTGCCTCATGTCCATGGACTTTGGGGTGCTTAGAATTCGGGGTTGATCTCCTTGATGAGCAGCTGGATGTTGTAGGAGTCGCGGGCGTGCTTGTTGTCTTCGATGGTGTAGCAGATGTCAAAGGGGCGCCCCGAGTGGACGTGCTCGAAGTGCTCGGCCATGTTGAAGGCGATGCCGTTCATCACCTTGCCCGAGGTCTCGTCGACTATCTCCAATTTGATGTGCTCGAGGTTCTTGCCCACCAGCTTGCTCGTGCCGAAGTCGGTGACCGACTTGGTGCAGAACACCGGCTTGGCGTTGCCCGGGCCGAAGGGGTTGAAGCGGCGCAGCATGGCGATGAACTCGTGGGAGATCTGGCTAAAGGTGATGAAGGCGTCGATGTCGTAGTGGGGCTTGACCTGCGAGGGGAGGATGTGCTCGCGGACATACTCCTCGAATCGGCGCGAGAACTCCGGGATGTTTTCCTCGCGCATCGACAGGCCCACGGCGTAGGTGTGGCCGCCGAAGTTTTCGAGCAGGTCGCGCTGGGCGTTTATGGCCTTGTATACGTCGAAGCCCTGGACGGAGCGCGACGAGCCGGTGGCCATGCCGTCGCTGAGGGTGAGGACGACGGAGGGCTTGTAATACAGCTCGGTGATGCGCGAGGCGACGATGCCGATGATGCCCTTGTGCCAGTCGGGGTTGCTGATGACTATCGAGCGACTGCCCTCTATCTCGTCGGCGCGGGCGGAGAGGATGGCGTTGGCCTCCTCGGTGATCTGCTTGTCAAGCTCCTTGCGGTCCTGGTTATAGCGGTCGATGGCGCGCGCGCGCTCGAGGGCGTCTGAGAAGTCGCGGCTGACGAGCAGGTCTACGGCCTCGGCGCCGCTCTGCATGCGCCCGGAGGCGTTGATGCGGGGGCCGATCTTGAAGATGAGGTCGCTGATGGTGATCTCCTTGCCCGTGAGGCCGCAGATGCGTATGATGGCGCGCAGGCCCATGTTGGGGTTGGCGTTGATGCGCCGCAGGCCGTGGTAGGTGAGGATGCGGTTTTCGTCGACCATGGGCACGATGTCGGCGGCGATGCTGACGGCGACGAGGTCGAGCATGGCGTCGAGCTCGACGGTGCCGATGCCGTTGCTGATGGCGAAGGCCTGCATGAACTTGTAGCCTACGCCGCAGCCGCTCAGGTGGGGGCACGGGTAGGTGCTACCCTCGAGCTTGGGGTTGAGGATGGCCACGGCCTCGGGAAGCTCCTCGTCGGTGATGTGGTGGTCGCAGATGATGAAGTCGATGCCCTTGTCACGGGCATAGCGTATCTCCTCGTTGGCCTTGCTGCCGCAGTCGAGGATGATGATGAGGCTCACGCCCTGCTCGGCGGCAAGGTCGATGGTGGGTTTCGAAATACCATATCCGTCGTCGTAGCGGGTGGGGATATAGTAGCAGATGTTGGAGTAGAAGTTGAGCAAGTATTTGTATACGAGCGCCACGGCGGTCGTGCCGTCGACGTCGTAGTCGCCGTATACCATAATGCGCTCCTTCGACCCGAGGGCCCTGTTGAGTCGTTCGACTGCACGGTCCATCTGGGGCATTAGGAATGGGTCGTGGAGATGGCGCAGGGAGGGGTGGAAGAAGCGTTCCGCCTCCTCCGGGCTGCGCACGCCACGCCCCACCAGCAGCTCGCTAATGGGGGCTACGCTCGAGTAACGCTTTTCGAGCGCCGCTTGTGCTTGTTGTTCGTCGGGTGTAAGGGCCAGGTAGTTCCATTTTCTGGTCATTTATGTTGTTTTTTTATTGGCAGGGCCGGAGGCCGCCCGTGCGGGCGGCAGAGAGGGGAGAGGGGCAAATGTAGGCATCTCACAGTGCGGGGGCTGAGGGGAGGCCGGCGCTCACATCGCGCCGACGCCGCACGCACTGCGGTGTATATCAAGGTATAAGACAGTTAGATGACTGAGGAGGAACTGCCTTTGGGGTATACGTATGGCTATACTCGTTGCAAAATTAGGAAAAATTTCTGTAATTGGCGGCAAAAATCCCGAAATTTTCAGCAAAAAAATATTAAAAAGCCAAAAACATCGCCCTCATCGACACCATCGATAATCTCGATAATCATCGATAATAATCGATTACCATCGATTATCTCCAGCCTAACCAAAACAATAAAAAGGAACTACATCGCGTAGCTCCTTTTTATGGTTTCCAATAGGTACAATTTCTAAGGTAAAAAAGATTGCTTTAGGTTTGTGCTGCAAAGGTACGGCCGATTTTCGACACACGTCGCAATATTTTTTATGTTTTGCAACATGTTTTTTAATCATAATCTGCTTATACTGTAGCGCAAAACTTTGAAAAACAAATTGTTGCAAGAATGTTTAGAAATCCTGCAAACCGTTAAACTTGGTTAATTAAGGATTTTTGCTTCGGAACGGGGCGGCGCCCTCGCGCCCCGACGGCGAAGCTATGGGTGCGGGGCGCGAGGGCGCCGCCCCGCTCCTATATGCATTTTAAGGTCTGAGCCGTCGAAAGTGGCGTAGCTGAAGTGGTCGATCCAGTCGCCGATGATCATCAGGCGCGAGTGGGGCTCGACGGGCACGTCGACCACGAGATGGCGGTGGCCGAAGATGAAGTAGTCTGCGGGGGCGTGGGTGGCGTTGTATTCGCGGACGAATCGCACGAGCTGGTCGTTCTCCGGGTCGAAAGGGCAATATCCCCCGGAGCCGCTGTGTGAGCCGCGCGAGGAGGAAGACCAGCGGTGGGCGAAGGCCACCGTCCATCGGGGGTGAATGGCCGAGAAGAGCACCTGTGCCGTGGGGTTGCGGAAGACCGAGCGCATTATGCGGAAGCCGCGGGAGAGACTTCCCACGCCGTCGCCGTGCTCCATGACGAAGCGCTTGCCGCCAATCACCTCTTCTAACAGCCCGTCGTGGACGCGGACGCCAAGCTCCTGCTCGAGGTAGCCGAAAGTCCAGATGTCATGGTTGCCCTTGAGCCAGGTGATCTCCACGCCGCTGTCGGCCAGTTCCGCCAAGGCGCCGAAAAATCTGGTGAATCCGCGCGGCACCACCTCCCGGTACTCGTACCAATAGTCGAGTATGTCGCCGAGCAGATATAGGCGCGAGGCTGTGGGTGCAATCTCGTGCAGCCACCTGACCACGCGTCGCTCATGCTCCCGCAGGTCAGAGACGTACCTTGCCCCTAAATGAAAATCGGAAGCGAAGTAAGTAATCCCGTTTTCGTTAATATTCATCAGTTATGCAAACTTGGTAAGCCCCTCCCCTTGGGGAGAGGTTTGGGGTGGGCTTATCAGAGGAATCCGAGTTCGAGTTTGGCTTCTTCCGACATCATGTCCTTGGTCCACTCCGGCTCGAAGACAATGCGTATGTCGACGGCCTTGACCCCCTCGATGCTCTCGAGCTTGATGCGCGCGTCCTCGACGATGAAGTCGGCGGCGGGGCAGTTGGGGGCGGTGAGGGTCATGTCGATGTGCAAGGTGCCGTCGTCGTGCAGGTCGATATTGTAGATGAGGCCGAGGGAATAGATGTCGACGGGCACCTCGGGGTCGTAGACCGTGCGCAGCATTTCCACCACGCGCTCCTCTATTTTGAGTCGTTCTTCAGCAGTCATGCCGCAAAGATACAAAAAATCCCCAAACTAATCATCACAAACCGTCCTGCAGATTGAAAGTAGGCCGTGTCAAAAAATTTGCAGGTATTTTGCAGTTTTTTTTGAGCAACTTTGCGCAAGAATGGTCAAATTTGTGCAAAATATCCCTTTTTTTTAAGCAATGGCTTAATAAGAAAGAACCCTTGTTTTAAGGCTAACGCCCTGAAACAAAGGTTCTTAGCTTCGGTCGGGGTGACTGGATTCGAACCAGCGACCTCACGCCCCCCAGACGCGTACTCTAAACCAACTGAGCTACACCCCGAAGGCCCTTTTTCTTAAAGGCGATGCAAAGGTAGGCAGTTTTGGGGGATTGACCAAATTTTTTAAGCCTTTTTTTTGAAAATTTTTGCCCGCAATGCCTATTTGTTTGTAAATCAACCAGCGTGGCCCTGTCAGTGGCGCATGGCATAGACAATGGTGGCGACCAGGTCGCGGGCGCCTTCGGGGGTGAAGGGGAACATGTCGCCGAGCACTTTCTCAAAGGCGCACGGCTCGGTGGCCATGAGCACACGGGCGTCGGCGATGCTGACGTAGCGGTCTTCGCCGTAGCGGTCCATGGTGTCGTAGTGGTGCGTGGCGAAGGCGTTGATGACGGATTGCTCACCCATGTTCTCACCAAGATACACCTTTTCGGCGAGGATGCCCAGCTCGAGCAGATCCTCCTCGCTGAGGTGCGGGCGCATATGGTTGATGAACTCGTTGAGGGTGATCAGGTCCCAGCGGGTGTCGAATATGCGGGCGTAAGACAGGCCGTAACCGTCGCCGCCGCTGCCGCGGCGTATGTTCTCGTTGCCTTCGAGGAGTGTCTTGTACGGGTCGGTCCAGGCGGTCATGTAGGGGTTGCCGAGGTCGAGCAGGGAGAGCTTGTAGATGATATTGTTGAGGTCGGAGGAGACGTAGTTGACGATGCATGGATACTCCTCGTCGTCCCACTCGTCGGCCTCTGTGTCAAAGAGTTTGACACACCGGCCCCTATGAGTAGTGTCTTCAAACTCGAAGAGAATGGCTGCGAGGAGGTATGCCATAGACACGTCGGTCTGCCGCAGCAGCCATGGCATCCACGCGGCGGGGATGGCGGGACGGTTTTCTGTGGCCCAGTCGGCGACGGACATGGCGTCAAGGTCAGCCTCTAAGCGCAGGCAGTAGGTGCAGTGGTCGGGCTCGGGGGCCGGATAGGGTGTCTTGAAGTCTTTGAGCTGTTTCATCATGGGATTAGTGATAAGGAGGTCTTTAACCGGTTAAACGGTTAACCGGTTAAAGACCTTGTTGATTGGTGCTTGTTATTTGCTGACGATGGCGGCGGTGTCGCGGGCGATCATGAGCTCTTCGTCGGTGGGTATGACGCAGACCTTGACGCGGGAGGCGTCGGTGCTGATTACGGCTTCCTCGCCGCGGACGCGGTTGCGCTCGGGGTCGATCTCGACGCCCATGAACGCCAAGGGCTTGCAGACGTCGGCGCGCAGGCCTGTCTGGTTCTCGCCGACGCCGCCGGTGAAGACTATAATGTCGACGCCGCCCATCTCTGCGGCGTATGCGCCGATATACTTGGTGATGCGCTGCTCGTACATGTCCAGGGCCAGCTGCGCGCGCTCGTCGCCGGCATCGACTGCGGCCTCGAGGTCGCGCATGTCAGACGACTTCTCGGTGATGCCCATGACGCCGCTCTCCTTGTTGATGATGCGCTGGATGTCGTCGGCACTGTAACCGTGCTTGCCCATGAGGTAAGTGAGCACGCCGGGGTCGACGTCGCCCACGCGGGTGCCCATCATGAGTCCCTCGGTGGGGGTGAGGCCCATGGAGGTGTCGACGCTCTCGCCGTATTTGACGGCGGTGATGCTGCCGCCGTTGCCGACGTGGCAGGTGACTATCTTGACCGTCTTGGGGTCGATGCCGAGGAACTCGCAGACGCGCTGCGAGACGTAACGGTGGCTGGTGCCGTGGAAGCCGTATCGGCGGACGCCGTCCTCCGTGTAGAAGCGGTAGGGGAGGGGATACATGTATGACTTGGCGGGCATCGTCTGGTGGAAGGCGGTGTCGAAGACGCCTACCTGCGGGGTGCCGGGCATGAGGGCGTCGACGGCCTCGATGCCGGTCATGTTGGCGGGGTTGTGTAGCGGAGCCAGGGGATAGCACTGGCGTATCATGTCCTTGACCTCGCCGGTGATGAGGACGCTCTTAGAGAACTTCTCGGCGCCGTGGACCACGCGGTGGCCGACGGCGTCGATTTCGCCGAGGCTCTTGATGACGCCCTCGCGGGGGTCGGTGAGCAAGTTGAGGACGGCCTCGACGGCGCCCTTGTGGTCGGTGTGGCCCAGGGGCATGATCTCCTTGGAGCCGTCCGGTCGCCTGTATTTGAGGAAGCCGTCGTCGAGGCCTATCTTCTCGACGCCGCCCTCGGCGAGGGTGCGGCCGTCGGCGGTGTCGATGAGCTTGTATTTCACGCTGCTGCTGCCGCAGTTGAGAACTAATATTTTCATTTTTTTTGATTATCTATCGATTGCCCATCGATAATTATCGATAATTGTCGATGATTATCGATGGTCTGTCGATTGTTTGGGTTTATTTCATTCCGATGGCCTGGTTGGCGGTGATGATGATGGTCTTGTAGATGTCTTCGATGAGGGCGCCGCGGCTCAGGTCGTTGACGGGCGCTGCGAGACCCTGGAGTATCGGGCCTACGGCGGTGACTCCGGCGAGGCGCTGGACGAGCTTGTATGCTATGTTGCCAACCTCGAGGCTGGGGAAGACGAGGACGTTGGCGTGGCCGCCGAGGGGCGAGCCGGGGGCCTTGGAGGCGCACACCTCGGGGACGATGGCGGCGTCGGTCTGCACCTCGCCGTCGATGCACAGGCTCGGGTCCATCTCCTTGGCGATGCGGAGTGCCTCGACCACCTTGTCGACGCGCTCATGCTTGGCGCTGCCCTTGGTGGAGAAGCTGAGCATGGCCACGCGGGGGTCGATGCCGGCGATGTCGCGGGCGGTCTTGGCGGTGGCGATGGCTATCTGTGCCAGCTCGGCGGCGGTGGGGTCGGGAACCACGGCGCAGTCGGCGAAGACGAGGATGTTGTCGGTGCCGTAGGGAGAGCCTTCGGGCAGGAGCATCAGGAATGCGCCGGAGACCACGGAGATGCCCTTCTGGGTCTTGATGACCTGGAATGCGGCGCGGAGCACGTTGCCGGTGGTGTTGCGGGCGCCGGCCACCTGGCCGTCGGCGTCGCCGTTCTTGATCATCAGGCAGCCGAGGTACAGCGGGTTGCGGGCGTATTCGCGGGCCTGCTCGGGTGTGACGCCTTTGGCCTTGCGGAGCTCGTAGAACAGTGGTGCGTATCGGTCGGTGACGGCGGGGTCGTCGGGGTCGACGACGGCTGCGCGGCAGATATTCTTGAGGCCGAGTTCGGCGGCTTTGGCGGCGATGTCGTCGGGGTGGCCCAGGAGTATGATGTCGGCTATTCCGTCGGCGATGATGCGGTCGGCGGCGGTGAGGGTGCGGGGTTCGGTGCCCTCGGGGAGGACAATGCGCTGGCGGCAGGCCTGCGCGTGCTGTGTCAATTTCTCAAAGAGTCCCATGATTTATAACAGGTTAGGTTAGTTCAACGGTGGTTTCTCGTGGTATAGGACATGCCGCGGGAATGACAGATGCAAAGATATGGAAAAAAGCGGTAAAAAGAGTGGAATGGAGTGTTAACGAAAGCAAAAAGGGGGCAGCCGTCGCGACTGCACCCTTTTTAGAGTTACAACGTATATTTAAAAATAACAGTTTTGTTATGAAGCCAAAAATTGTTTCTGAGATTGTGTTTGCAAAAATATGTAAAATGGTTCAGTCGCCAAAATATCTGTCACTAAAAAATGTTAAACATGCTGCAAAACATATTTTTAATGCATTGATTAGGGGCGGAGGTGGGCGGGCTGCAGGACGTATGGGCAGGGGGGGAGGGGGTGGAGGGTGGTGTCGGCCTGGACACGCCGCAGGCTGTCGAGGGCAGCCTCGGGGGTGTCGCAAGAGCCGACAAGCACGTAGTATTCAGGCACGGAGTTGTGTGCCACCAGCGCCGTGTAGCCGGCAGGCTCTACGCGGCTGACGAGCGACTTGGCGTTGAACAGCTGGCGGAACTTGCCGACTACTACGTTGAACCGCTGCAGCCGTACCATCGGGCGCCCGGGGATGGAATCCTGGCGGACGTGCTCGCGGCGGACGGTGAGCGTGTCGTCGCCGACCACGTAGTAGCGGGCGTTGGTGTTGTCGAAAAGCGCGTGGTCGCCCACGAGGGAGTCGAGTTCGGCCTGCTCGGCCTGGCGCTTTTCCATTACTTTCTCGTATGCCTCGCGGTAGTTGCGCTCGTTGGTCTTGCAGGCCACGAGCGCCATAGCGAGCATCAGGGCTATTATTATGCGGGATTTGGACATTAGGGAGTAGGGAAATTAAGGAGATTAGGGAAATTAGGGAGATTAGGGGCGGGTGGGGGAGGGCTTGCCTTTGGCGAGTTCGATGACCTCGAGGTCGTGGATGTGGCCGGCGTCGATCTGCACGCGCACGAGGGTGCGTACCTGCTGCCAGCCGTGGTAACCGGCGGCGCCTGGGTTGATGTGCAGGTGGCCTAATTTGGCGTCGGGCATCACCTTGAGTATGTGAGAGTGGCCGCAGACCACCAGGCCGATGTGCTCCTGCAGGCACAGCCGTTGCATCGCCGGGGTGTAGCGTGACGGGTAGCCGCCGATGTGCGTCAGCAGCACGCGCACGCCGTCGGTGTCGAAGATGAGCTGCTCGGGGAGCATCCGTGCGCACATCCCGTGGTCGATGTTGCCGCTGACGGCGCGCACTACGGGGGCAACTTGTTGCAGCTGCTGTATTATGGCATAGTCGCCGACATCGCCGGCGTGCCATATCTCGTCGCAGTCGGCGAAGTGGAGGGCGTAGCGGTCGTCCCAGCAGCCGTGGGTGTCGCTGAGGATGCCAATCTTCACAGTTTTTAGTTTTTGGTTTTTAGTTTTTAGGCCGGGATTTCGAAATTTCGGGGGCGGGTCTTAAATAAACAAAGCATTCAGCACTCGGCCCCGGGTGGGGGAGCCGCCTGCCAAATGCTTGATGTCCGGGTGTCGGACGTTTATTTCAGGGCGTCCTTGACCTGGTCGTTGGGGACCATCTGCTCCTGGAAGGTGTAAGCGCCGGTCTTGGGGCTCTTGACACACTTGATGACTTTGCTGAAGGTGCGGCCTTCACCCTTCTGGAGTGAGGCGACGGTTTTCTTTGCCATATCTTAGGGGTGTTGAGTGGGTGAGGGTGAATGACTTATTTGATCTCCTTGTGCACGGTCATGCGCTTGAGGATGGGGTTGTATTTCTTCAGCTCAAGGCGCTCGGTGGTGTTCTTGCGGTTTTTGGTGGTGATGTACCGCGAGGTGCCGGGCATGCCGGAAGCCTTGTGCTCGGTGCACTCCAGGATTACCTGTACGCGGTTACCTTTTGCTTTCTTTGCCATTGTGTTATGGGGTTATGCTTGCGCCCGTGGTGGGGCGGGAGTGTTATATTAATAATGTGTTAGATGTCGAGGTAAGTGATCTCGGTGAGGTGGCCGGCTTCGACGGCGTCTTTGATGGCGGCGTTGAGGCCCTTCTTGTTGATGGTGCGAAGGCCGTTAGCGCTGACGGTGAGGGTAATCCAGGCGTCCTGCTCTACCCAGTAGAACTTCTTGTTGAAGAGGTTGGCGTTGAATTTGCGCTTGGTGCGACGCTTCGAGTGCGAGACGTTGTTGCCCACCATAGCCTTCTTGCCGGTAATCTGACAAACTTTTGACATGGCTGTTGAGTGTTATTTTCGCTTGATTATTATTAATTCACGGGGCTTTGTGGCCGCCATCTCAGTCTCATATCGCGTCTAACTGCATCACTGATAGCCGCTTTTAAGGATGAGCCACAAAACAGTGTGCAAAGTAACGAATTTTTTCCGAGACAGCCAAATATTTTTTCACTGAAATGAAAAAATCGCACAATGTGTCATTTTTACGCATAAAAATTTGCATGTGTCAAAAATACACACTAACTTTGCATCGTCATTAGATTCCTT
>CAYOUJ010000026.1:0-5661 GCA_964407165.1 uncultured Muribaculaceae bacterium
AGGGTGACAAAGTGATCGTCTTCAAGAAGAAGCGTCGCAAGGGCTATCGCCGCAAGAACGGCCATCGCCAGCAGTTCACCAAAGTGTTAATCAAAGATGTAGTCGCTTAACCCCTTAAAAATCTTCATCAGACATGGCACATAAAAAAGGTGTGGGCAGTTCGAAGAACGGCCGCGAGTCAGAGAGCAAACGACTCGGTGTAAAGATTTTTGGCGGGCAGTACGCCAAGGCAGGCAATATCCTCAAGCGCCAGCGTGGCACCGTCCACCATCCCGGCCTCAACGTCGGCATGGGTCGCGACCACACGCTCTATGCCCTCGTCAACGGCACCGTGGTCTTCACCACCGGCAAGGAGGGCCGTCGCTTCATCAACGTCACCCCCGTGGCTGAAGCCTAACGACAATGCATAATGCATAATGCGCAATGCATAATGCATAATGCATAATTAACCTCTAAAAGCCCTATAAGACCTTTGTGACTTATAGGGCTTATGCTTTGTCCGGATGGCAATTATGCATTATGCATTATGCATTGTGCATTATGCATTAAAAAGGGGGGGCGCGAATACGGCGTCCGCACCCCCCGGGAGAATCAAAATCAACGTCAAAACTATTGTTATCCATGCCGTAATTCTCTTAGTTTTGCGACAGACACGCGTTGATTTCTACTTTTACTAACAATCCTTGCGGCTGATTTGTTTTTCCGAGAAGCCATCGATTGGCTATCGATAGTCTATCGATTGTCGGTCGACTATCATCTATATAACAATTATTAACTTTTGGGGGCAGCCTGTCTGCACACTCGCGCTTGCGAGGGTGCGCTTTTTGTCGTACCTTCGCGTCCATGAAACTAACCCGCCTAATCATCTTGCTCGCACTTTGCGGGACCTCAGCCCTCGGTGCCTCCGCGCAGGTGACCGTAGGCGCCGAGCGCACAGAGCTTTACCTCGACTCGCTGCGCGGCCGCCGCGTGGCACTGTACACCAACCAAACCGGCCGCATCGGCGACCGCGCGACCGTGGACGTGCTCCTCGACTCCGGCGTCAACGTCGTCACCCTCTTCTCCCCCGAGCACGGCATACGCGGCACCGCCGACGCTGGCGAGAGTGTCAGCAGCGGCCGCGACCCCTCCACGGGAATACCCATAGTAAGCCTCTTCGGGAGCGGGGCGGCGCCCTCGCGCCCCGCAATAGCCGACGCCGACATCATCGTCACCGACATCCAGGACGTGGGGCTGCGCTATTACACATATTATATAACCATGCTCGAGTTGATGAACGAGGTCGCCCGTCAGGGGAAGCCGTTCATGGTGCTCGACCGTCCCAACCCCTTGGGCATGACGGTCGACGGGCCCGTGCTCGACATGCGCTACGCCTCCGGCGTGGGGCGCCTGCCGATACCTACCGTCCATGGCATGACCCTCGGCGAACTGGCGCGCATGATAATCGGCGAGGGATGGCTCAAGGATGGCCGGACGCTCGCCCTCACCGTCATCCCCTGCGGCGGCTATACCCACGCCACGCGTTACGCGCTGCCCGTGCCCCCCTCCCCTAACCTGCCCAACATGAAGGCGGTGTACCTCTACCCCTCGCTTTGCTACTTCGAGGCCACGCCCGTGAGCCTCGGCCGCGGCACCGACCTGCCGTTTCAGTGCTACGGCCACCCCGACATGGCCGACTCGGCGCACGTCTTCACCTTCACCCCCACGTCACGACCGGGCGCCCGCAAGCCGCCGCAGATGGGCCGCAAGTGCTACGGCGTCGACCTGTCGACCGTCCCCGACGACACACTCATCAGCCGCGGCATCGACCTTACATACCTCATCGACGCGTACCGCACGCTCGGCCTCGGCGACGGGTTCTTCACCAAATTCTTTGAAAATCTTATGGGCACCGACCGCGTGCGCCGCATGATCATCGACGGCGCCTCCGCCGACTCAATCCGCGCCACCTGGGCGCCCGACGTACAAGCCTTCCTCGAGCAGCGCCGCCCATACCTCCTCTACCCCGAAAACTAATCACTAATCACTCAACACTAATCACTCACACAGTGACTCCGACTATTGTAATTATAACGATTGCAGCGTATTTTGCTGTGCTCTTGGGCGTTTCGTGGATTGCGTCACGGCGCGCCGACAACGACTCATTCTTCACCGGCGGCCGACGCGCACCGTGGATAGCCGTGGCTTTCGCCATGATCGGCGCGGCCATGAGCGGCGTGACGTTCATCTCCGTGCCGGGCATGGTGGTGGGCAAGAGCTACGCCTACCTGCAGATGATTCTCGGTTTCGTCGTCGGCTACTTCCTCATTGCCTGGGTGCTCGTGCCGATGTTCTACCGCCGCAACCTGGTGAGCATCTATGGCTACCTTGACGAGCGCTTCGGGCGCCGCACATACAAGACAGGGGCGTGGCTGTTCTTCATCTGCAAGATGACCGGAGCCGCAGTCCGTTTCTTCGTGGTCTGCGCAGTGCTCCAGCTGCTGGTCTTCGGTCCGTTGGGCATACCCTTCGAGTTTAACGTCATCGTCTCTATCGCCCTGATCTGGCTCTACACCTTCCGTGGCGGAGTCAGTGCCGTCATCTGGACGGACGTGCTCAAGACCTTCTGCCTGGTGATGTCGGTGGTGTGCTGCATCTTCTTCGTCGGGGCCAACCTCGGCATGGGCCCGCGGGAGATGGTGAGCACCATCGTCGACCACCCCACCTCGCGCGTGTTCTTCTTCGACGACCCCAAGAGCGGCCTCTACTTCTGGAAGCAGTTCCTCGCCGGAGTCTTCCTGGCCATCGCCACCAACGGACTCGACCAGGACATGATGCAGCGCAACCTCGCCTGCCGCAACAGCGCCGACTCGCGCAAAAACATGATGACGGCGTCGATCATGCAGTTTTTCGTCTGCGCCCTGTTCCTCATCCTCGGCACCCTGCTCGTGGTCTACGTCGAGCGCACAGAGCTTATGATGCCGCCCAAGACCGACGACCTTTTCGGCCTGGTAGCCACCCACTCGGCCATGCCGGTAATAGTGGGCGTGCTGTTTGTGCTGGGACTCATCTCCGCCGCCTATTCCGCCGCGGGGTCGGCACTGACCTCCCTTACTACCTCTTTCACAGTAGATATATTGGGAGCAAACAAAGAGCGGACAGCCGGCAGCGAACAGCGCACAGCCCGCACGCGCCGCTGGGTGCACGTAGGCATGTCGGTCATCATGGGCTTGATAATCATAGCGTTCTATTACATTAGCGAGGAGGACGCCATCAGCGCCGTCTACACCCTCGCCTCATACACCTACGGCCCGATACTCGGCCTGTTTGTCTACGGCATGGCCTGGCGCCGCCCCACCCGCGACCGCCTGGTGCCTGTGGCCTGCATCGCCGCGCCGTTCCTCTCCTGGGCCTTCGCCCGCGCCCTGCACGCCCTCTTCGGCTACGAGACCTCCTTCGAGCTGCTCATCATCAACGCCGCTTTCACCTTCCTCCTCCTCGCCGCCCTCTCCCTCGGAAAGAGTGATAAGTGATTAGCGGCCATTCGGAGGGCCACTAATCACAACCCGCCAATCACCCATCACTAATCACTAACCACTAATCACTAGAAGAAATGGCTTCAAATCTCCTCTCACGATACATCTGGATAGTCGACACCCTGCGCCGCTACGGACGGATGACCCGCGCCGAACTGGCCGACCGCTGGCGCAAATCATCCGTCAGCGGCGGCAACGAGCTGGCGCGCCGCACGTTCTACAACTATCGCAATGCCATCGCCGAGCTCTTCGGCATCAACATCGAGTGCGACCCCGCCACGTTTGAATATTACATCGACTCGGCCGACGAACACTCCTCGACCGTCACCGACTGGATGCTCAACCAGACGGCCATGGGCCAGATCATGGGCGACGCCGCCGACGTGGCCTCGCGCATCTTCGTCGACGACGTCCCCTCGGCGCGCCAGTGGCTCTCCGTGGCCATCGCCGCCATCAAGGAGGGGCGCACGCTCCACTTCAGCTACCTGCCCTACACGCGAGTCAACCCCAGGCACGGCAATGTGCTCGAGCCCTACTTCCTCAAAATCTTCCGCCAGCGCTGGTATGTCACGGGCCGCAACGTGCAAGACAACGCCGTCAAGACCTACGCCCTCGACCGAATGACCCGCGCCGTCATGGGCCCCGACACGTTCGAGATGCCCGCGGACTTCGACCCCGAAGCATACTGCCGCGACTCTTTCGGCATCATGTTCACCAAGGGGCCCGTGCATGATGTCGTCCTCAAGGTCACCACCCGACAGGCCAAATATTTCCGTGCACTTCCCTTGCACCACTCACAAAGAGAGACCATCCACGACACCTATTCCATCTTCCGTTATCGCCTGCGCATCACCGGCGACCTGGTCTCTGATATACTCAGCTACGCCCCTGAGGTCACCGTCCTAGCCCCTCGAGAGCTCCGCGTCATGGTCACCTCGCGCCTGCGAGCCGCCCTCGCCGATTACTAGCCGAAATGACATAAAGACACAGGAGGCCGCCGAGCGGCCTCCCACTGTGGGCAGCCGCTTTGCGGCTGCCTATACTAAATGAGTTCACAGAGGAGGGTGGCGGAGGTACTCGCGGTTACACGCACGCGCACCAGGTCGCCAACGCGGTAGTCGCCGCGCGGGAAGACGCACGTCTTGTTCTGCGACGTGCGGCCCACGAACTGCTCGCGGCTGCGCTTGCTCACTCCCTCGACCAAAACCTCAAACTCGCCGCCCACGTCGCGGGCGTTGCTCGCGGCCGAAAGCTCGTTCTGCAGAGCTATCATGCGGTTGAGGCGCTCTATCTTCACCTCCTCCGGCACATTGTCGGGCATCGTCCGCGCTGCCAGCGTGCCGGGGCGCTCGGAGTACTTGAACATGAAGGAGCTGTCGAATCCCACCTCGCGCATCAGGCTGAGGGTCTGCTGGAAGTCCTCCTCCGTCTCGTCGTGGAAGCCGGTGAAGAGGTCGGTGGAGATGCCGCAGCCGGGGATGAGGCGGCGGATGGCTGCGATGCGGCCGAGGTACCACTCGCGGGTGTATTTGCGGTTCATGGCCTTGAGCACGCGGTCGCTGCCCGACTGCACGGGCAGATGTATGTGGCGGCAGATATTGGGATGCACGGCGATAACCTCGATGGTGCGGTCGCTCATGTCCTTGGGGTGCGACGTGGTGAAGCGCAAGCGCATCTGAGGCGCCGCCTCGCTTACGATTTCCAACAGCCGCGGGAAGTCGACGTCGCCGCAGCGGTAAGAGTTGACGTTCTGCCCTAATAAGGTAACCTCCTTGTAGCCACGCGCCTGCATGTCGCGCAACTCGGCCAAAATGCTCTCCACCTCGCGCGAGCGCTCGCGCCCGCGGGTATAGGGCACAATGCAGTATGAGCAGAAGTTGTTGCACCCGCGCATGATGCTTATGTAACCGCTGACGGCGTTTGACCCGATGCGCACGGGCACCACTTCGCGATAGGTTTCCGTGGTGCTGAGCTGCACGTTGACGGCCGGCTCCCCCGCCTCTGCGGTGGCGAAGAGGTGCGGCAAGTCGAGGTATGCGTCAGGGCCGCACACCAGATTGACGCCGTGGTCACGCACCAGCGTGTCGGCAATGCGCTCGCCCATGCAGCCGATGACGCCTATGATCGGTCGGAGCGGGGCGGCGCC
>CAYOUJ010000026.1:5761-34494 GCA_964407165.1 uncultured Muribaculaceae bacterium
TGCGCTCGCCCATGCAGCCGATGACGCCTATGATCGGTCGGAGCGGGGCGGCGCCGCATGGCGCGCAGCTGCGCCAGCCGGCCGAAAATCTTCTGCTCGGCGTTGTCGCGGATGCTGCACGTGTTGAGCAGCACGGCATCGGCGTCGTCGACGGTGTCGGTGACGGTGTAGCCGTGCATCTGCATGATGGCGGCGACCACCTCGGTGTCGGCCACGTTCATCTGGCAGCCGTAGGTCTCAATGAAAAGCTTAGGCATGGGCATTGGTGAAATTCGTTTAATTCGAGAAATTCGGGGTTGCAAAAATAAAAACGCAAAAAAAATGTGTTTCGTATTGCACAAATCAGCAAAAGTGTGTAATTTTGTGACTGAATTAACAATCTTAAGTGTCGCTAACCCTAATCAAACTAACCCGTTAGCGGCCAAAAAGCGTTAAATCACAACCAATCCTACGTCAAACCCTTACAAATCTTTACCATAAAATGAGATATCCTGTCATTTCTGCGCAAGAGGCCGCCGAGTTCATCCACAACGGCGACGTCCTCGGGCTCTCCGGCTTCACCGCCGCGGGCACCCCCAAGTTTGTCACAGAAGCACTGGCACAGAAAGCCGAGCGCGAGCACGCCGAGGGTCGTGAGTTCAAAGTCGACCTGTTTACCGGCGCCTCCACCTCCGACCATGTCGACGGCTGCCTGGCACGCGCCAACGCCATCAACCGCCGCACACCCTACCAGAGCTGCGCCGACGCGCGCAAGCGCATCAACGCCCACGACATGCACTACTTCGACGTGCACCTGAGCGAGCTGGCCCAGAAGCTGCGCTACGGCACCTACGGACCAATCGACGTGGCCATCATAGAGGCCGCCGACGTCACCGACCACGGCGAGATACTCCTCGGCGCCGGCGTGGGCATGAGCCCCACAGTCGCCGCAATGGCATCGAAAATCATCATCGAGCTCAACGACCGCCTGTCAAAAAAGCTCTACGGCATACACGACATCTACGCACCCGCCGACCCGCCCTACCGCCGCGAGATACCCATCTACACCCCGTCGGACCGCATCGGCATGCCCCTGCTTCGCGTCAACCCCGAGAAGATCATCGCCGTGGTGAAGACCTCGGCCCACGACGGCGTCAAGCCCTTCACCGCCCCCGACGAGACCACCAACCGCATCGGTGCCAACGTCTGTGACTTCCTCATCGGCGAGCTCCGCGCCGGCCGTCTGCCCAAGTCGTTCCTGCCCATGCAGTCGGGCGTGGGCAACGTGGCCAACGCCGTGCTCTTCGGCCTGGGCGAGAGCGACGAGATACCCCCTTTTATGATGTACACCGAGGTCATCCAGGACGCTGTCGTGCGCCTGATGGAGCAGGGCAAGTGCAAGTTTGCCAGCACCTGCGCCATGACCTTCTCCGACGAGACCATGGACCACGTGATGGGCAACATGGACTTCTTCCACGACAAGATTATCATGCGCCCCGGCGAAATCTCCAACAGCCCCGAGGTGGTGCGCCGACTGGGCCTCATCACCATGAACACGGCCCTCGAGGCCGACATCTTCGGCAACGTCAACTCCACCCACGTCACCGGCACCAAGATGATGAACGGCATCGGCGGCTCGGGCGACTTCACCCGCAACGCATACCTCAGCATCTTCTCCTGCCCGTCGGTCACCAAGGGCGGCCTGATCAGCAACATCGTGCCGATGGTAAGCCACGTCGACCACTCCGAGCACAGCGTCGACGTCATCATCACCGACCAGGGCATCGCCGACCTGCGCGGACTCGACCCGCTGCAGCGCGCCCACAAAGTGATCGACAACTGCGCGCACCCCATGTACCGGGAGCTGCTCAAGGACTACCTGGCCATGGGCAAGGGGGGCCAGACGCCACACACCCTGCGCGCCGCCTTCGCCTTCCACGAGGCCTTCGCCGAGACCGGCGACATGCGCAACGCGCGCCTGTCGTGATTTCATCCCCAAACCCCGCGGTTTCACCACATATCGGCGCTGCCATTTGGCGGCGCCGACGCTTTTATGCTTCCTTTGCATCACAAACCAATAAAAACCACACACCCATGAACGACAACTTCTCCCCCGACACAGCGCGCCCCCTCACCCCCGACGAAGTCAAGGCCATCTTGCGCCGCCGTCGCCGCAACAACATCCTGCTGATCATCGCCGCCGTCATCGCCTTCTTCACCCTCTCCATCATCGGCTACAACGACGGCGTGGACCACAGCGCCTTCTCCGACTCTGCCGAGCCTACCGATACAGTCGCGCCCACAAGGTGATCGACAACTGCGCCCACCCCATGTACCGCGAGTTGCTCAAGGACTACCTGGCCCTGGGCAAGAGAGGCCAGACGCCCCACACCCTGCGCGCCGCCTTCGCCTTCCACGAGGCTTTCGCCGAAACCGGCGACATGCGCAACGCCCGCCTCTCATGATTGTGCAACGCACCGTTGCACAATTATCCTGGCGTCATAAAATTATATGACACACCATCTTCTTCTATTTCTGTACTCTAGCTCCCGGTGCGTCAGGCGGGGGGGAGGGTGGTGACGGAGTGGAGGATATGGGTGGCGCAGGCCACGGTGGGCACGTCGGCGATGACGAAAGAGCGCCGCCCCCCCTTCTCGCGCACGCGCACGCGCTCCGGATCCTCCTGCAAGAAGCGCAGCACGCGTCCGAACTCGTCGGACTGGTAATAGGCCACGTTGCTCTCGTCGACAAAGTAGATGTACATCGCCCCCATCTTCAGCACCACCTTCTCGATGCCCAGCTGGCGCGCAAGCATGCGCAGGCGCGGTATCAGCAGCAGTTCGGCGGCCGGGTCGGGGATGCGGCCGAAGCGGTCGAGCAGGCGGTCGCGGAAGGCGTCGAGGTCCTCAGACCGCTCTATCGAGTCAAGCTCCTGGTACAGGGCTATGCGCTCGCTCTCCTGGGGCACGTAGTCGTAGGGCAGCATCAGCTCCAGGTCGCTCTCTATAACGCAATCGGCCACGAATTGGGATTCGGGATTTGGGATTGGGGAATTGGTGGTGGGGAATTCTTCGGCGTGCAGCTCGGTGACGGCCTCCTTGAGCACCTTCTGGTAGGTTTCGTATCCCAGGTCGGCGATGAATCCGCTCTGCTCGGCGCCGAGTAGGTTGCCGGCGCCGCGGATGTCGAGGTCCTGCATGGCGATGTGTATTCCGCTGCCGAGGTCGCTGAAGCTCTCGATGGCCTGCAGACGTTTCCGCGCCACAGGGCTGAGGGGCACGTGGGGGGGCACCAGCAGGTAGCAGAACGCCTTGCGGCTGCTGCGGCCCACGCGCCCGCGCAGCTGGTGGAGCTCGCTCAGGCCGAAGTTCTGCGCGTTGTTGACCATGATGGTGTTGACGTTGGGCATGTCGATGCCGCTCTCGATGATGGTGGTAGCGATGAGCACGTCATAGTCATGGTTGGCGAAGTCGACGATGGCCTTCTCAAGCTTGTCCGGCGGCATCTGGCCGTGGGTCACGATGGTGCGCGCGTCGGGGATGACGCGGCGTATCATGTTCTCGAGGTCGTAGAGTCCCTCGATGCGGTTGTTGATGATGAACACCTGGCCGTTGCGAGACAGTTCGAAGTTGACCGCCTCGGCTACCAGCTCGTCAGAGAGCGAGTTGACAGAGGTGATGATGGGGTAGCGGTTTGGCGGCGGGGTGTTGATGTTGCTCAGGTCGCGGGCGCCCATGAGCGAGAACTGGAGCGTACGCGGTATGGGCGTGGCGCTCATGGTGAGGGTGTCGACGTTGGTCTTGAGCTGCTTGAGCTTCTCCTTGACGGCCACGCCGAATTTCTGCTCCTCGTCTATCACGAGGAGTCCCAAATCCCTGAACTTCACATCCTTGCCGATGATGCGGTGGGTGCCGATAAGTATGTCTATCTTCCCCTCGGCCAGGTCTTTGAGTATCTCCTTGACCTGTTTGGAGGTGCGTGCTCGGGATAAATAGTCAACGCGCACGGGGAAGTCCTTGAGTCGGTCTTTGAACGTGTTGAAGTGCTGGTATGCGAGCACGGTTGTGGGGACGAGGACGGCCGTCTGCTTGCCGTCGGCGGCGGCCTTGAAGGCGGCGCGGATGGCCACCTCCGTCTTGCCAAAGCCCACGTCGCCGCAGATGAGGCGGTCCATGGGGCGCGGCGACTCCATGTCGGCCTTCACGGCCTGCGTGGCGGTGAGCTGGTCGGGAGTGTCCTCGTAGATGAACGAGGCCTCCAGCTCTTGCTGCATGAACGAGTCGGGGGCGAAGGCGTGGCCCTTCTGCTCCTTGCGCGCGGCGTAGAGGCGGATAAGGTCGCGGGCGATGTCCTTTAGCTTGCCCTTGGTGCGCTCCTTCATCTTGTTCCACGCGCCCGTGCCCAACTTGTTGACCTTCGGGGGTATGCCTTCCTTGCCGCGGTACTTGGCGAGCTTGTGCAAGCCGTGGATACTGACAAAGATGACGTCGCCGCCGGCATAGACCAACTTGATCATCTCCTGCATGCGGCCGCCCACGTCGGTGCGCAACAGCCCCGCGAACTGGCCCACGCCGTGGTCGACGTGCACTATGTAGTCGCCCGGCTCGATGGCGCTCAACTCCTTGAGCGACAGCGCCAACTTGCCGGAGCGCGCGCGGTCGCTCTTGAGGTTGTATTTGTGGAAGCGGTCGAAGATCTGGTGGTCGGTGAAGACGCACATCCGCGTCAGGGCGTCGGCAAACCCCTCGTGGAGCGTGGGCATCACGGGGGTGAAGCGAATGTCGTCGCGGCGGTCGTCGAAGATTGAGCGCAGGCGCTCGAACTGGTGCTCGGAGTCGGACAATATATATATTGTGTATCCGTCGGCCAGGAAATGCTTGAACGAGTCGGCTATCAGGTCGAAGTTTTTGTGGTAGATGCCCTGCGGGGTGATGACCGAGCCGTCAGCCCCCCGCGCCCCCCCCCCAAGAGGGGGGGACACTAAGCTATTAGTGTTATTGGAGGCCTGTGCAGACTTGGTAGCCCCCCCCTTTAGGGGGGGGAGGGGGGGGGCAGAAGAATATCTGATCTTCTTGAACTGCTCCGTGCGTTTTACAAAAGCCTCCGGATCAACCACTTGCTTGAGTGCGTCGGCGTCACCCTCGTCGGCCACGATTGAGCTGGCAGAGAAGGTCTCGGCGGCAATCTCGCGCACGCGCCGCAGCAGGAAGCCATAGTCGCGAATTGCAAGCAGCGTATCGGTGTCAACATAGTCGAGCAGGGAGATGCCACCGTCAGTCTGCGCCGACACGTTGGCGCTGACGGTGAACGACTCCAGGCGCTTCTCCGACAGCTGGGTCTCGATGTTGAACAGTCGCAGCGAGTCGACCTCGTCGCCGAAAAAGTCGGCGCGAACGGGCAGTTCGGAGTTGTAGCCGAAGATGTCGAGTATCGAGCCGCGTCGGGCGAAGTGGCCCGGCTCGTAGACGTAATCCTGGCGCGTGAATCCGTTGTCGAGCAGCCATTGAATGATTTCCTGCGGGTCGCAATCAGCCGCTGCCCGGAGTGTAAGCGTGTGGTCGGCCACTGCCTTCGCGTCGGCCACTCGCTCGGCAAGCGCCTCGGGATAGGTCACGACCACCGCAGGCTTGTTGTCACTTATCCACCGGTTTAGCACCTCCGTGCGCAATATCTGCAACGGAGGGTCGGCCTGGCCGTATTTGATGTCGCGCTTGTAGCCGGAGGGGAAGAACATTACCGCCGCCTCCCCCAGTATCGCGGCGATGTCGTGGTACAGGTATCCTGCATCGTCGGCGCTGTCGGCAATGGCTATCAGCGGCTTGCCGGCAATCTCAGGGACGGCGCTGAGCAGCATCGCCGCCGACGACCCCGGGAGCCCTGCCAACGTCACGTCGCCCTCAGCGCCAAGAGCCTTTTGCAACCCCTCGCTCCGAGCCCCCACAAACCTCTCACTTAAAGACTTTAAGGAATTTAAAGAATTTAAGGAACTTAACGACTGCGATGACATTTGTCAGCTATTTTTTGAGAATATCGCGGTAGCGGGCCGGGGCGGTGAAGAGGCTGTCGGCCGAGGGAATCATGTTGTCGTAGCGCAGCGAGGTCTCCACGCTTCCGCGGTTATGGTAGTAGCGTGTCACTATCTCCTCGGCCAGATAAGGCTCGATGGACGAGCGGTTTATGTCGAGATCCTGGTCGAGGTTGTGCTTTAGCAGGCCTTCGAGCACGTCGAGCTGGGCGCGCACGGAGTCGTTCATGTATCCCTCCTGTTCCGCCATCTCGCGCAGGCGGTCGACGGCCGTCTCGCACACCTTGTCATAATTGAGCTTCGCCGGGTCGATAAACGCCTTGAAGTCAGCATAGATGTCGTCGGTGACGACAAACTCTCCGGGGGCGGGTATCGAGGGGTGTTCGGCGGCATACTTGGTGGCGAAGTCATACGTCCAGTTGTCGCGCACTACGTTATAAGTCAGGCGGCTGTAGTCGGGATATTCGAGTGTGATGTCGGGGGTGATGCCGCCGCCGTCGCGCACCTCTCGGCCACCGACAGTGTGGAACACGTTGGTGAGCGAGTCAGGGATGCGGCTGACGGAGCCGTCAGGATTGCGGTGGGAGTAGTCGATGGCCTGGATCAGGCGCCCCGAAGGAATGTAATATTTTGCAATAGTGACCTTTAGCAGACCATTGTAGGGCAGTGATCGGGTGGTCTGCACGAGGCCCTTGCCAAACGAGCGGGTGCCGACGATGACGGCGCGGTCGAGGTCTTGCAGGGCACCGGCGGTAATCTCGGAGGCGGAGGCTGTGCCGCCGTCGATGAGCACGACCAGCGGCAGTTCCGTGTCGATGGGCGCCGACGAGGTCTTGTATATCTTTTCGTTGAGCACGCCCTTGCCGCGCGTGCGCAGCACCTCTGTGCCCTTGGGGACGAAGAAGCTGAGTATCTTGACCGCGCTCTCGAGCAGGCCGCCGCCGTTGCCGCGCAGGTCGAGCACCAGGCCCGGCAACTGCGGGTTTTGCTGCTTAAGGGCCAAAAGCGCGTCCTTCACCTCCTGCGGCGACTTCTCTGTAAACGAGGTCAGTGCAATGTATCCGGCTCCGGAAGGGAGGGTGCCGTAATAGGGCACCGACGGCATGAATATCTTGGCGCGGGTGATGTCATAGGTGATGATGGAGTCGGCAACGTAGGGGCGGCTGACGGTCACGCGTACCACCGTGCCCGACGGACCCTTGAGCGTCTCGCTCACCCGCTGCGTGTCCCAGCCGTTGACGCTGTCGCCGTCAATCATCACTATGCGGTCGCCGGCGCGGATGCCGATTAGTTGCGAGGGTGATCCCTCGGTAGGCTCAGAGAAGATGACCCGGCCGTCGCGCTGCTGTATGTACGAGCCGATGCCGCCGTATTCGCCGGAGGTCATCGAGCGGAAGTCGGCCTGCTCAGACTCGGGGATGTACTCCGTGTAGGGGTCGATATCCTCGAGCATGGCGTTGATGGCCGTGGAGATAGACTTGGTGGCGTCGATCGAGTCGACGTAATAGGTCTGGAGTTCCTTGAAGAGGGCATTAAAAATGGTGAGGTTACCGGCAATATCGCGCTTGGGGCTGCGAGTGGCAGCCGACGCGCATAGAGCGGCCAATATCACAAAGCCCACGAAGAGGTGTGTTAAACGCTTCATTTAGAGAATATTCTGTTCGTTCTATCGAGCTAAGGCGGCCAACGCACACCGGCGGGGTCGCTAATCAAGCCGTAAAGATAACGCTTTTCCGTGACATAACGCTCACTTTCCCCGCAAAATTTTTGGCAAATCCGGCAAAATGGCCTTTAACCGGTTAATCGGTTGACCGGTTAAAGACTCTGACACGGAGGGCGGAGGGGTTTACAATTGCAAATAATTTTAACTATGCTATAATTTATTGAAAAACAATTGAGTATAAAAATGTTAATAACTTTTTGGGCGCATCCGCTTATTTTTGGCCGTTTGGTTTTGTAAATTTTCACCGAAAATCACTAACTTTGAGCCGCGAATTGTAGTCTGAATTTGGTTTAACCGCTTATTCATCAATGCCCGAAACCCAATATCACATACCCGCCCTGCTGACGCAGACCATCGACGCCCTCCACATCAAGCCCGATGGCACGTACGTCGACCTCACATACGGCGGCGGTGGCCATTCGCGAGCCATCATCGAGCGCTTAGGCGCTGATGGCAAGTTGTTTGGCTTCGACCAGGACATCGAGGCTGTGCGCCGGGCTATCGATGACAGCCGGTTTACAATTGTACACTCCAACTTCCGGTTCCTCCGCAACTTCATGCGCTACTTCGACGTCGATGGCGTGGACGGCATCCTGGCCGACCTGGGCGTGTCGTTCCACCACTTCGACGACGCCAGCCGCGGATTCTCGTTCCGCTTCGACGGCCCGCTTGACATGCGCATGAACCAGAGTTCCACCGTCACCGCCGCGCAGGTAGTCAACACCTACTCACCTGACCGCCTGGCGGATGTGATGAAGCTCTACGGAGAGGTGCCCCATGCCGGACGCTTCGCCCGTGCCTTGGTCAAGGCGCGCGAGGAGAGCCCGGTCACAACCATCAACCGGCTCGTGGAGACACTCACGCCGCTGATCGACCCGCGTCGCGCCAAGAAGGAGATGGCATGCATCTTCCAGGCCCTGCGCATGGAGGTGAACGACGAGATGGGCGCCCTGCGCGAGATGCTCACCGAGGCCACCGAGCTGCTGCGCCCCGGCGGCCGGCTGTGCATCATCACCTACCACTCGCTCGAAGACCGCATGGTCAAGAACTTCATGCGCTCGGGCAACGTCTACGGCAAGGTAGACACCGACCTCTACGGCCGCACCTCGGCCCCCCTGCGCATGCTCTATGCCAAGCCCATCGTCCCCGACGAGGCGGAGGTGGAGGCCAACCCGCGCTCGCGCTCGGCCAAACTCCGCGTAGCCCAAAAACTATAAAGTTTTCAGTTTTCAGTTTTTAGTTTTTAGTTTTTAGAGAAATGTCCTACTCATCAACTCTTTAACTCATCAACTCATCAACTCCATTGGCAAAGAAACTCTCAAACAAGAAATGGAACCCTCTGTGGTGGTTGTCGCGCCTGTTTCACGGACAGGTGCTCTCCATCGATTTCTTTGCCCGAAACTGGCTGTTGGTGCTCATCTGCCTGGTCTTCGTGGTGACATACATCTCCAACAAATACAACTGCCAGCGCAGCATGGAGCAAGTCAAGGAGCTTGAGCAGCAGCTCGAGGTGGCGCGCACAGAGGCCATACGCGTCCGCTCAGACTACATGAGCAAGATCACCGAGCGCTCGATGAAAGCCCGCGTCGACAGCCTGCACCTCAACCTCACCGTGCAAGAGCAGCCTCCCTTCCTTATCAAATAACCAACCCGGAAATACCCACGTGGCGAAAAACAAGCGCAAATATTCAGTGATGCTACGATATGCAGTGGTGCTCCTGGTGATGATCATCTTCTCGGTGGCCATCGCCCACAAGCTGTATATCAACACCATCCGCGACGCCAAGGCTCTTAACGACCGCGTCGAGCGCGACTTCTCGGAGCGGGGCGTACTCGCCCCCGTCCGCGGCGACATCCTCGCCGACGACGGCACCGTGCTTGCCACCAACATGCAGTTTTACCGCATATCCATCGACTTCTCAGGTGACGCCTTCGCCGACGACTCACTGCGCAAATACCTCGAGCCGTTGGTCGACTCCCTGACCATACACTTCCCCCACAAGACCCGCGCACAGTGGCGCGAAGACTTCACTTCGCAGCTCGACAAGCCTAAGGCCGAGCGCAAGAGCAACTACACGCTGATGCGCCGCGCCAGCTACGCCGACTACGTGCGCCTGCGCTCATTCCCCTTCCTCAACGCCAAAAACCGCTACCGCTGCGGCATTCGCAAGGATGAATACACCCGCCGCGTATACCCCTACGGAAAGATGGCACGCCGCTCCATCGGCATAGTCACCCAGGACTCCGTCTCGCAGGAATGGCACGGCTTGTGGGGCCTCGAGCGCTCGCTCGACAAGAGCCTGTACGGCATCCCCGGCGTCACCAAGAAGATACCCCTGACACGCCGCGTGGAGGAGTGGACAGAGCACCCGGCAGTCAACGGCTACCACATCACCACCACCATCGACGTCAACATCCAGGAGATGGTCGACGAAGAGCTCTCGCGCGGCCTCGAGTTCTGCGCCGCCGACTGGGGCGTGGCCATACTCATGGACGTCCGCACCGGCGACATCAAGGCCATTGCCAACCTCGAGCGCAACAGCGCCGGCCAGTACATCGAGTCGCTCAACCACGCCGTCATGCGCTACGAGCCCGGCTCGGTGGTGAAAGTGCTCTCCATGGCCATAGCCCTCGAGGACGGCATTGTAAACGAAAACTCCTCCATCGAGACCGGCGCAGTCTGGAAATATTGCGGCTACGACATCACCGACACCCACGTCAGCGCCACCAAGACACCCCGTGAGATCATCAGCGGCTCGTCAAACATAGGCATGGCCAAGATTATCACCTCCCACTACGGCAAGAAGCCCTCGGCCTGGCACGAGCGCCTGGCCTCGATAGGCCTCTTCGAGCCGATGAACAGCGGCATCGCCGGCGAGACCAACCCGTTAGTGGCACAGCTGAAGGATGACAAGGGGGGGCGCCTCACCCTCTCTCGACAGGCATACGGATACGCCACCGAGTTCTCGCCCCTATGGACCCTGAGCATCTACAACGCCATCGCCAACGGCGGCCGCTTCGTCCGCCCGCGCCTGGTCACCAAATACACCCGCGACGGCGTCGACTCCGTGGTCCCCGTCAGCTATATCCGCGACCGTCTCTGCTCCGCCGACCACGCCCGGATGATGCGCGAGTGGATAGCCGACGTGGTCGACGACCCCCACGGCACCGCCCACAGCCTGCGCAGCGACCTGGTGCACCTGGCGGGCAAGACGGGCACGTGCTACCTCATCGACCCTGAGACGCGCCAGTATATCAAGGGAAGCAAGCGACTGACATTCTGCGGGTTCTATCCTGCTGAAAATCCCGTCTACTCATGCATCGTGGTGGTCAACCACCCCACGGAGAACGCCTTCGGGGCCGCCAGCACCTCCGGCAACATCTTCCGCTCCATAGCCCACAAGCTCTATGCCCGCGGCCTGCTCAACAACGCCTCAGACTACTGCCTGAACGCCAACGAGGGCACCGTGCCCACGCTATACTCCTCGCTGCTGGGCGGCCGCAACGCCGACCTGCGCCGCCTCTTCAACATCAAGGGCACCCCCACGGCGCTGCCCAAGCCCAGGCAGGTGCAGGCCGGAGTGCCTGACGTGACAGGCCTGAGCGTCCGTGAGGCCGTCTTGCGCCTCGAGAGCGCAGGCCTCAACGTCACCGCCACCGGCGTGGGCCGCGTCACCGCCCAGGCCCCCGCCGCCGGCGCATCATACCGCCGCGGCCAAAAAGTGGCCCTCACCCTAAAACCTTGAAAAACAAACCACAAGTTATCAACTATAAACTATAAGTTATAAACTAACATGACCCTCGAGCACCTAATATCAGACATCTCCATCGAAGAGATCATCGGCGAGCCCCGCCGCGACATCACCGCCGTGGAGAGCGACTCACGCCGCGTGGCACCCGGCGCACTCTTCGTGGCCACCCGTGGCACGGCCGTCGACGGCCACTCGTTCATACCCAAGGCCGTGGAGGCCGGCGCCGCCGCCATCGTCTGCGAGGAGTTCCCCGCCATGCTCGAGACCGGCGTCACTTACGTGCGCGTCCCCAACAGCGCCGTGGCCCTGGGCTACCTCGCCTCGCAGTGGTACGGCAACCCCTCGCGCCGTCTGAAACTCGTCGGCGTCACCGGCACCAACGGCAAGACCACCACCGCGACACTCATCTACGAGATGGCGCGGCTGATGGGCTACAAGGCCGGACTGCTCAGTACCGTCTGCAACTTCGTCGACACCCGCCGCGTGGCCGCCGAGCACACCACCCCCGACCCCCTCACCCTCAACCGCCTGCTCGCCGAGATGGTGGAAGCCGGATGCACCTACGCCGCCATGGAGGTCAGCTCGCACGCCGCCCACCAGCACCGCATAGCCGGACTGCACTTCGCCGGAGCCGTCTTCTCAAACCTCACCCGCGACCACCTCGACTACCACAAGACCTTCGAGGCTTACATAGCCGCCAAGAAGTCGTTCTTCGACATGCTCCCCGCCGAGGCGTTCGCCCTGACCAACCTTGACGACAAAAACGGCCCGGTGATGCTGCAGAATACCCGCGCCCGCCGGTATACCTACTCATTGCGCACCGAGGCCGACTTCTGCGGCCGCATCATAGAGGACCGCCTCGACGGCACCCTGCTCAGCCTCAACGGCCACGAGGTGGAGACCATGTTCGCCGGCCGCTTCAACGCCTACAACCTCACCGCCGTCTACGGCGCCTGCTGCCTGCTGGGGTGGGACCACGACGAGGTGCTGCGCAACATGAGCCAGCTGGTGCCCGTGGCAGGCCGTTTCCAGGCCGTGCACTCGCCCAAGGGGTTCACAGCCATCGTCGACTACGCCCACACCCCCGACGCGGTGGTCAACGTGCTCAACACCATCCGCGAGGTCATCGGCACCTCCGGCCGCATCATCACCGTCGTAGGCGCCGGCGGCAACCGCGACAAGGGCAAGCGCCCCATCATGGCCCGCGAGGCCCAGCAGCGCTCCGACATGCTCATACTCACCTCCGACAACCCCCGATTCGAGGAGCCGGCAGAGATCATCCGCGACATGGAGGCCGGCCTGCAGGAGCCCCGCGACGGCGTGCTCACCAACGTCGACCGCCGCGAGGCCATACGCACCGCCGTGGCCCTGGCGCGCAAGGGCGACGTCATACTCATCGCCGGCAAGGGCCACGAAGACTATCAAGAGATACGCGGCGTCAAGCACCACTTCGACGACCGCGAGGTGGTGCTCGAGCTGATGAAAGCCTGAATATCAAAAAGAAGACGCATAGACATTCCAGATATTTGCAATGCTTTACTATCTGTTTGAACAACTGCAAGAATACGACATCCCGGGCGTGCGACTGATGGATTACCTGACGTTCCGCTCCGGCGTGGCGCTTCTGCTGTCGCTATTCATCACCCTCGTCTGGGGCCGCAAGCTCATCGACCGCCTGCAGCTGATGCAGGTGGGCGAGATAGTGCGCGACCTGGGCCTGGAGGGGCAGATGCAGAAGAAGGGCACCCCCACTATGGGCGGCGTCATCATCATCGTGGCCACGCTCATCCCGTGCCTGCTGCTGGGCAACCTCACCAACGTCTACATGCTGCTGATGATAGTCGCCACCCTCTGGCTCGGCACCCTCGGATTCATGGACGACTACCTCAAGATCAAGCGCCACAACAAAGACGGCATGAAGGGCAAGTTCAAGATCGTCGGCCAGGTGGGCATAGGGCTTATCGTCGGCCTGACCATGTACGCCTCACCCTCCATCACTATCCGCGAGAACGTGGAGACCCCCTCGGTCGACGGCACCGAGACCGTCATCACTTACATGCCTGAGAACGTCAAGACCACGCAGACCACCATCCCGTTCGTCAAGAACAACAACTTTGACTACGCCGCTCTCACCTCGTGGATGGGCGACTACGCGCAGGCCGGCGGCTGGGTGGTGTTCATCCTGGTGTGCATCTTCGTCATCACCGCCACCTCCAACGGCGCCAACCTCACCGACGGCCTCGACGGACTCTGCACCGGCGTCAGCGCCATCATCGCCGTGGCGCTCATACTCATGGCATACCTGGGCGGCAACATCATCTACGCCCAATACCTTAATATAATGTATGTCCCCGGCAGCTCAGAGCTGGTGGTATACATCGCCGCGTTCATCGGCGCCCTCATCGGCTTCCTGTGGTACAACACCTTCCCGGCGCAGGTGTTCATGGGCGACACCGGCAGCCTCACCATCGGCGGCGTGGTGGCCATTCTGGCCATACTCATGCGCAAGGAGCTGCTAATACCCATCCTCTGCGCCATCTACTTCGTCGAAGACCTCTCGGTGATGCTCCAGGTGGGCTACTTCAAATATTCAAAGAAGCGCACGGGCGAGGGACGCCGCATCTTCAAGATGACCCCCCTGCACCACCACTTCCAGAAGCCCGGTAACGCCGGCATCAACGCCATCCTCCAGAAGCCTTACACCGCTATCCCCGAGTCGAAGATAGTCACCCGCTTCTGGATCATCGGCATCTTCCTGGCTGTTATCACCTTTGTTACACTCAAAATACGCTAAAGCACTATGAAACGACTCGTGATACTCGGCGGAGGGGAGAGCGGCGTGGGCGCCGCCATCCTCGGCAAAGACAAGGGGATGGACGTCTTCCTGACCGACTCCGGCCGCCTGTCGCCGCACTACCGCCAGATGCTCGAAACGGAGGGGATACCATACGAAGAGGGCGGCCACACCCTCGAGCGCATCATCGACGCCGACGAGGTGGTCAAGAGTCCCGGCGTCCCCCCCACGGCACCCGTGGTGCAGGCCGTCGCCGCCAAAAACATCCCCGTCATCTCAGAGATTGAGCTGGCAGCGCGATACACCGACGCCAAGATGGTGTGCATCACCGGCTCTAACGGCAAGACAACCACCACCCTGCTGACCTACCATATACTCCGCCGCGCCGGCATCAACGTCGGACTCGCCGGCAACGTCGGCCGCTCGATGGCACTGCAGGTGGCCCGCGACCGTCACGACGTCTATGTAATCGAGCTGTCGAGCTTCCAGCTGGAAAACATGTACCAGTTCAAGGCCAACATCGCCGTGATGCTCAACATCACCCCCGACCACCTCGACCGATACGACCACAAGATGGAGAACTACGTCAACGCCAAATTCCGCATCCTGCAGAACCAGACGGCGCAAGACGCATTCATATTCTGGAAAGACGATCCCGTCATCAAGGCCAAGCTCGCCACCGTCACCCCCGGGGCCACCATGTACCCCTTCAGCGAGCATTACTCCGACGACCTGGCGGCGTGGCTCGACGACCGCGACGGCACCGTGCACTTCCGCACCCCCGACGTGTCGTTCGACATGCCCCGCGCCGACCTCTCGCTCGCCGGCAAGCACAACCTCTACAACAGCATGGCCGCCGGCCTGTCGGCCTGCCTGCTCGACGTCGACGACGCCGCCATCCGCAGCGCCCTGAGCGACTTCGAGGGCGTCGAGCACCGCCTCGAGCCGGTATGCACTGCCGGGGGCGTCCGCTGGATCAACGACTCCAAGGCCACCAACGTAAACTCCACCTGGTATGCCCTCGAGAGCATGCCCGACTCCCGCACCACCGTGCTCATACTCGGCGGCAAGGACAAGGGCAACGACTACACCGAGATACTCCCCCTGGTCCGCCGCAAGGTAAAGGCCATCGTGGCAATGGGCGTAGACAATCGGAAGATACTCGACTTTTTCGCCGAAGACGTCCCCGTAATCGCCGACACCCACTCGCTCGACGACGCTGTCGACGCCTGCCGGCACCTGTCGGCCGAGGGCGACACCGTGCTGCTCTCGCCCTGCTGCGCAAGCTTCGACCTCTTCCACAGCTACGAGGAGCGCGGCCGCATGTTCAAGGACCGCGTCCGCGCCGTCACCAACGCCTGACACATCTATATAAATGGAAGCTATTTCAACTGACATAAAAGTCGCAGAGGAGCGCGCAACCGCGGCGGCGCCCGTTGCCGAGAAGCAGCGCACACCGCTCATCGGTGGCGACAAGCACATCTGGGGCATCTACATCACCCTGTGCATCCTCTCCATCGTCGAGCTGTACAGCGCCTCGTCACGCGAGGTGGCAAACGCCTCCGCCGCAGGTGTCTACATGCCCCTGCTCCGCCACGTCGGACTGCTCGGCGTGGGATTCGGCGTGCTCCTATTTTTCCAGCGCATCCACTACAGCAAGATGGTCAAGTGGATACCCCTCTTCTTCCTCCTCTGCCTCGGCATGCTCGTCTACGGCATGTTCTTCGGCGAGAACATCAACGGCGCCACTCGCTCGTTCACGTTCATTATCTCCATACAGCCCGCCGAGTTCATCAAGATAGCCTGCGTGGCCGGCATCGCCCTGGTGCTGGCCATCACGCAGAGCGGCGACAACCGCATGCGTCGCCGGGGCCTGTGGATATGCCTCGGATTCATCGCCGTCATCGGCGCCATGCTGCTGCGCGACGGCATGACCAACACTGCCATAGTCATGGCCATCTGCCTGGCAATGATGCTAATAGGCGGCATCCGCATCAAGCACTTCATAATACTGCTCGTGTCGTTTGCACTGCTCATCGCCGCCGGAGTCTTCACCATCAAGATCATGGCCGACCACGGCATCTCCCTGGGCCGCATGGAGACCTGGATAGCCCGCGTCACCGACTTCTCGGAAGAGCTGCCCGTGGCCGAGACACCGGTTACGGCCGACAACCAGCAGCGCATGTACTCATACATGGCCCAGGCAAACGGCGGCGCCCTCGGCGTCTTCCCCGGCAACTCCCGCGAGACCACCCGCCTGCCGCTCGCCTTCTCTGACTTCATATACTCAATCATAGTCGAAGACATGGGCATGGCCGGCGGACTCTTCGTCCTCGTCCTGTTCCTATGGCTGCTGGCACGCGCCAGCGGGGTGGCCTCGGCTTGCCAGAACACTTTCGCGGCCGTGCTTGTCCTGGGCATGGCGGCCATGATAGTCACCCAGGCGCTGGTGCACATCGCCATCAACGTCGGGCTCATGCCCGTCACGGGCCAGCCGCTGCCGATGATTTCAAAGGGCGGCTCGTCGATAATAGTCACCTCCATGGCCTTCGGCGTGATGCTGTCGGTGAGCCGTTACGGAGTGGTTCCCGGCAAGCGCAAGCGCCGCAAGGGCAAAGCGGCCGACGAGCCGGAGGCCGACCCCGACAACGGCCTTCCCGACATGCTCCGCACAGCCAACCCCTCCCGCCTCTAACCCCCAAGGCTTTTAATCTTTAATCCTTTAAATCTTTAAAATCTTAAAGCTTTAAAACTTTAAAGCCCTAAAACTAAAAACTATAAACTATAAACTATAAGTTATAAACTAATGCGTATCCTCATCAGCGGCGGTGGCACCGGCGGCCACATTTTCCCCGCACTCTCCATAGCCCATGCCGTCAGGCGGCGTCACCCCGACGCCGACGTGCTCTTTGTCGGCGCCGAAGGGCGCATGGAGATGGAGCGCGTCCCCGCGGCCGGCTATCGCATCGAGGGCCTCCCCGTCGCCGGATTCGACCGCAAGCGCCTGTGGCGCAACTTCGCCGTGCTGCTCAAGCTCATGCGGAGCATGCGCAAGGCCACGCGCATACTCCGCGACTTCCGGCCCGACATCGCCGTCGGTGTCGGCGGCTACGCCTCCGGCCCGATGCTCAAGGAGGCGCAGAAACGCGGCGTGCCTACTCTCATCCAGGAGCAGAACTCATACGCCGGCGTCACCAACAAGTTGCTCTCCAAAAAGGCCGACGTGATATGCACCGCCTACCAAGGGCTCGAGCGTTTCTTCCCCGCCGGCAAGATCGCCGTCACCGGCAACCCCGTGCGCAAGGCCCTGTTTGAGTGCACCCTCACCCCCGCGCAGGCCAAGGAGCAGCTGGGCTTCGACCCCAAGCGGCCTCTGGTGCTCGTGGTAGGCGGCAGCCTCGGCGCCCGCACCATCAACGAGGCCACGGCCCGCTCGCTGACAGCCATGCTCGATGCCGGCGCATCCGTGCTCTGGCAGTCAGGCAAGCTCTACGCCGACGAGTGCAGCGCCATCGCGCATGACATCCCGCGAGTGAAGGCCACCCCGTTCATCTCCGACATGGCAACGGCCTACCGCGCCGCCGACCTCGTGGTCGCCCGCGCAGGCGCTTGCACCATCTCCGAGCTGCAGCTGCTCGGCCTCCCCGTCATACTCGTCCCGTCGCCCAACGTCGCCGAAGACCACCAGCGCAAGAACGCCCAGGCCCTGGTCGACCGTGACGCCGCCGTGATGATACTCGACGCCGACGCCCGCGACCGCCTCGCCGACACCGTCACCGCGCTGCTCGCAGACCCCAAGCGCCGCGCCGCCCTCTCCGCCAACATCAAGAAGATGGCCCTCCCCGACGCCGACGAGAAAATCGCCGACCGCATCGACGAATTAACCAACCGAAAGTGAAAGAGTTTAAGAACATATACTTCATAGGCGCCGGCGGCATCGGCATGGCCGCCCTCGAGCGCTATTACCTCGCCCAAGGGTGCCGCGTCGCAGGATATGACCGAACGCCCTCGGCACTCACCGCCGAGCTGCAGGCCGAAGGGGTCACTATCTCCTTCGCCGACATCGTCGACGCCATCCCTGCCGACTTCCGCGACCCTGCAACGACGCTCGCGGTATACACCCCCGCCGTCCCGACAGACCACCCCGTGATGCAGTTCTTCGCCAACGGCGGCTTCGAGATGCACAAGCGCGCGCAGGTGCTCGGCACCATCACCCGCGCCTCAAGGGCCATCTGCTTCGCCGGCACCCACGGCAAGACCACCACCTCGTCGATGTGCGCACACATACTCAACACCTCCGCCACGGGCTGCAACGCCTTCCTCGGTGGCATACTGCGCAATGTCGGCTCAAACCTAATACTCAGCGCCACGTCGCCCTACTCGGTAGTCGAGGCCGACGAGTATGACCGGTCGTTCCACCAGCTGACCCCCTACATCGCCGTCATCACCGCCACCTCCCCCGACCATCTCGACATCTACGGCACCGAAGAGTCCTATCTCGAGGGGTTCGCCCGCTTCACCGAGCTGATACGTCCCGACGGCGCCTTGCTCGTTCACACCGGCCTCAAGCTGATGCCACGCCCACCCAAGGAGGTCAAGGTCTACACCTACTCCGCAACCGAGGGCGACTTCCACGCCACCAACGTGCGCCGCAGTGACGGCGAGATCAACATCGACATCGTCACTCCCTCGGGCACGATAACCGACATCAGCCTCGGCGTGCCCGTGGAGATCAACATAGACAACGCCGTCGCCGCCGTCGCCGCCGTATGGCTCACCGGCACGCTCGACGCCGGCAGCGTGCGCCGCGCCCTGGGCACGTTCATGGGTCCCGAGCGCCGCTTTGAGTTCCACCTCAAAGAGCCGCTCCCCGGCGGACACGTGCTCATCGACGACTACGCCCACCACCCCGAGGAGCTGGCCGCGTCGATAGCCTCCGTAAAGGCCCTCTACCCGCGCGCACGGCTCACCGTGGCATTCCAGCCACACCTCTACACCCGCACCCGCGACTTCGCCCCGCAGTTTGCCGCCGCCCTGTCGCAGGCCGACGAGGTGATACTCGTGCCCATCTACCCGGCCCGCGAGCTGCCGCTGCCCGGCATCACCTCCGAGACCATATTAAAGGATGTGACCTCCCCCGTAAAGCGCCTCGTCGAGAAGGGAGCCCTGGCCGAGACGCTCGCCCGTGACGGCTTTGAGGTACTCCTGGTGGCCGGCGCCGGCGACATCAACCTGCTAATCCCGGACATTATCTCCCGCATAAAGGCTTGAAAAAAATACTCCGCGGCATATTGTCACTGTTGCTCATCGCCTATCTGGCGGTGACCACCTCGCTCACCTCGCGCATGGCCCGCGAAGATGTGTGCAAAGGGCTGCTGATCGAGGTCAACGACACCTCGGCCAACCCCTTCGTCACCGCCGACGAGCTTGCCCGCGAGCTCCACGGGCTGGTGGAGCGAGCCTCGGGCCGCCAGTTCTCGGAGATCGACACCGACTCGCTGCGCTCGCTGCTGCAGCGCATCGACAAGATTGAGGACGTGCGCGTGGTGCGCTATGCCGACGGATACATACGCATCTTCGTCGACCCCATGCACCCGGTGGCACGCATCTTCGACCGCGCCCGCTCATACTACATCAACCGCCAGGGCAAGCGCATCAGCGCCGACGCCCGCTACCGCATAGACGTGCCCATCATCTCCGGCCAGTTTGCCGACACCGCCTTCACCCCCCTCGACCTGCTGCCGCTCATCGACTGGCTCGAGGCCTCGGAGAAGTGGGGCTCGATGGTCACCATGATCAAGGTCGACTCACCCACCGACATACTCCTTATCCCGGCCATCCACGGCCAGGTGATAAACTTCGGCGAGCCGGACCCGGCGACGTTCGACGACAAGTTCCGCCGCCTCGACAAGATGTATGCCGACGTGCTCCCCGTCAAGGGTTGGAACTATTATGACACCATCTCGGTGAAATGGAACCGCCAGGTGGTGGCCACGCGTCGCGACAAGTCTGTGGCCGACAACGGCTACGTGGTGGTCGAGGAGCACGACGACGCCGACGTGGGCTCGATGATGACCGGCGACTCTATCACCGTCGCCCCCTCACAAACCCCTCCTTAAATTCCCTAATCTCCTTAAATTCCTTACCGCCAATAATAAAATCTACCATATATGCACCAGAAATACCTACTTGCAATAGAAATCGGCAGCTCCAAGGTCAAAGGGGCCGTCGGCATTCTCGACGACGGCGCCCTGTCGGTGGTGGCCATCGAGGAGGAGCGCATACTCGACAGCGTGCGCCACGGCCTGATCAGCAACGTGGAGAACGTGTCGACGCGCATCAACAGCATCGTGCGCAAACTGCAGAACCGCGTCTCCCCCCGCAAGGCCGAGTCGGTCTACATCAGCATCGGCGGCCGCTCTTTCCGCTCCGCCCCGCGCGAGGTGGTGCGCCAGCTGCCCATGGAGGAGATGATCACCGCCGAGCTAATCGACCAGCTCCGCAGTGAGGCCATGTCCACAGCCCTTAGCGACCGCGAGGTGGTGGCCGTGGCCGACGGCGAATATTACGTCGACCAGCACCTCTGCCCCAACCCCGTGGGCACTTACGGGCGCCATATCAAGGCCACGTTCAACCTCGTGACGTGCCGCAACAACGCCCTGCGCAACGTCAAGCGCGCCATCACCGAGCGCCTCAACCTCAAGATCAACAAGTCGTTTGTGCGCCAGACCGCAGAGGCCGAGCTGGTGCTCTCGTCTGACGAGCGCCTGCAGGGGTGCATGCTCGTTGACTTCGGCGCCGAGACCACTACCGTAAGCATTTACAAGAACGGCGCCCTTCGCTACATGGCCACCCTCCCCATGGGCTCGCGCAACATCACCCGCGACATAATGACGTTCAACTCGCTCGAGGAGCGCGCCGAGGAGATCAAGAAGGCCGGCAGCAACGCCATGCCGCAGGCCAACCCCTCCAAAGAGATTATTGACGGCATCGACTTCTCAGAGATTAACAAGTACGTCGCCGCACGGGCCAGCGAGATCGTGGCCAACATCAACGAGCAGCTCCACTATGCCGGACTCAGCCCCGCCGACCTCTCGGCAGGTGTAGTCCTTGTCGGTGGCGGGGCAAAGCTCAAGAATTTCTGCGAGCTGGTCACCAAGATGACCAAGATGAAGGCCCGTCTGGGCATACCCTCGCACATGGTGCGCATCACCGACGGCCGCATACCCGCCTTCGACTCCATCGACGTAATATCTATACTCAACGCCGCCGCCAAGAGCCCCGAGTGCGCCGAGTGCATGGTCGACTACTCGCAGCCCGCACCGGCACCCGTCATCGAACAGCCTGTGGTAGGGAGCGGGGCCGTGCCCTCGCGCCCCGCATCTGTAGGCGTTCAAGCGAATACTGCTCTTGGAGAGGGCTCGGGGGCGCAGCCCTCCTCCAGCCAAGAGCCTGTCATAGACGAGACCAAGGAGCGCGAGGAGGCCGTCAGCTCGATACTCGACGAGGGCGACCCCATAGACGAAATCGACAAGCCCAGGAAACAGCGCCGAGGAGCCACCTGGTTCAAAAACCTCACCAAGCGCGTCACCGAGATACTCCAGGATCCCGTTAACGAAGACGACCTCGTAGAAGATGAAGACGGTAACTAACCAAGACCCCGTACTCCTCACACTCAGCATCAAAAACAGCCAAAACCCTGACAATATGGATATAAAAGACATGGCAGCAGACCCCACCCTCAACGACCCCAACGCCGGCACAAACTACGCCGACACCGGCCGTCGTGTCATCATAAAGGCTATAGGCGTGGGCGGCGGCGGCAACAACGCCGTTGACCACATGTACAAACAAGGCATCGAAGACGTCTCCTTCGTGGTCTGCAACACCGACCTCCAGGCCCTCAAGAAGTCGCCCGTGAAGAAGCAGGTGCTCCTCGGCCCCAATGTCACCTTCGGACTCGGCGCCGGCAACGACCCCGTCAAGGCCTGCAAGGCCGCCGAGGAGAGCGCCGCCGACATCAACGCCCTCTTCGACGACGACACCAAGATGGTGTTCATCACCGCCGGCATGGGCGGTGGCACCGGCACCGGCGCAGGCCCCGTCGTCGCCCGCCTCGCAAAGGAGCGCGGGCTGCTCACCATCGGCATAGTCACCATCCCCTTCCTCTTCGAGGGGGAGAAGAAGATCAAGAAGGCCCTCGACGGCGCCGACGAGATGGCAAAATATGTCGACGCCCTGCTGGTCATCAACAACGAGCGCCTCACCGAGATATACCCCGACCTCGACTTCATAAACGCGTTCCGCAAGGCCGACGACACACTCACCACCGCCGCGCGCTCCATAGCCGAGATCATCACCACCGAGGGCCACATCAACCTTGACTTCAACGACGTAGACACCACCCTCCGCAACGGCGGCGCCGCCATCATCTCCACCGGCTACGGCGAGGGCGAATACCGCGTCACCGCGGCCATAAACGACGCACTCAACTCCCCGCTGCTCAAAAACCGCGACATCTACGGATCAAAGCGCCTGCTGTTCAACATCTACTTCAACCCCAACGCCAAAGACTCCTTCAAGATGGAGGAGACCGACGAGCTCACCGAGTTCATGGGACGCCTCGACCCCTCCGTCGACGTCATCTGGGGCGTGGGCATGGACGAGACCATCGGCGAGAAAATCAAGATCACCATCCTCGCCGCCGGCTTCGACGTCACCATACGCGAGGAGGAGAACGTGCTGCAGGCCGGCCGCCAGCCCTTGTCGATACACGTCCCCGGCAAGCGTCAGCGCCCCGCCACCGCCGAGAGCGACAACAAGCGCATCGGCGTGGAATACGGCGAAGACAAGCTCGACCGCATACGCCTCGGTGCCGTCCGTGACAAATACGTCATCCTCGCCCCCGACCAGCTTGACGACGACGACGTGATCGACACCCTGGAGCAGACCCCCACCTTCAGCCGCGACAAGAAGGTGTCAGACAGCCTGCGCACCGACCGTCGCCCCGAGCCCAAGACCCCGGCTCCCGACCCCGACGCCTCCGTCATCGACTTCTCCTAACCCCTTTGGAAGCGACGGCCTCCCGCCTCGCTTTCCAGCTTGGCCGCCAGCCGTGGCGGCACATAAGACATAGGAGGCCGCTCCGCGGCCTCCTATTTTGGAGCGCCGCTTTGCGGCGCTCTGTGTTAGGGCGAACCCCGGGGGATTACATGGAGCGGGTGCCGGGGAGGGTGATTTTTTTGGCGGGATCGGGGGTGGTGGACTTGTCTTTGTCGGAGGAGCCGTTGCCGCCGCCGCTGCCGGAGCCGCCGCCGGTGGAGCCGCCGGGACCTACGGTGGGGTCGCCGATAACGTTGCCGTTACCGCTACTCTTGCCTTCGCCGGTGGAGGGGGGCTCTGTAGCGCCCTTGTCTTTGTCGGAGGGGGGAGCGGGCTGGGTCTTCGGGGGGACGTATTTGTCGATGCCGCGGGTGGACTTGCCGGGAGTGGTGGCGGGCACACTGTCGGGAGCGCCCACTGAGTCGGTCTGCTCGGTGATGCTGTCGGCGGGGAGCAGGTCGGAGGGGCTCTCGCCGGCGCGGGCGCCGAGGAAGTAGCATACAAGCACTACGAGGGCGACAAGGAAGAAGATGCCGAGGAACACCCACAGCTTTATGCGCTCGTTGCGGCGCGGGTCGGGCTTCTGCGGCTCAGGGACGGCGGTGTCGTCGTTGCTTTCCGGCGCAGGAGTGGGTGCATGCGCAGGCTCCTGCGGCATGACCACCTTCGACACCACCGGCTCTGCGGCCTCTGGGGCCAGGGGTTGGGTGATGACCACTTTTGATACCACCGACTCTGAGGGTTCGGCTTCGACGCCCTCGGGGACCACTACGTGGGAGACATTCTGTTCGGTGTCAGCAACAGGGGCCTGGGCGCCCTTGTTGAGGTGTGTGGGATAGCCGCAATGGGGGCATGCTACTGATTTGTCGGATATTTGGCGACCACATTCGTCGCAGGTGATGAGTGCCATGTTAGTTTTGAGTTTTTAGTGTTTAGTGTTTGGTGATTAGTGTTTAGACAGATAAGGGAAATTTATACGGTGCCCAGCTCGACGGCCACGGCTACGCGCTCGAGTATGGCGTCTTCGCGTTTTTTGTCGGGGCGGAAGTCGGTCTTGAGATTAACGCCCATCACGCGGCCGAAGGTCTGCCAGAACGTTGCTCGTGCGGTGCCGAGGAATGCCTTGAGCATTGAGTAGCCGCTCTGGTTGGTCTCGCGCTTGATGAGCTTGACGAGCACTTTTGCCTGGCCCTTGGTAAAGCGCTTTAGCTCAGGCTTGTATTGGTTGAACACCTCCCCCTCCATGCGGCGCAGGTGGCTCTCGCGCTCCTTCTGGGTGGGGAATGTCTCGATGTATTCGTAGGTCTCGACGAGTGTGGCGCCGATGAGCTTGGCGTAGGGCAGCGCCTTCTTGACGTCGCGCACGGTGCGCCAGTAGAATTCCTCCTCCTTCTTGTTCTTGAACTTCATGGGGGGAAAGACGGTGACGTTGGCCAGGACGATCATGGCCACGGTGTCGCCGTCTTCGACGGTGAGGTAATACCCCTGCACGGGCTTTACGCGGCCGGTGTAGCCGCTGGCGTCGACGGCGCGTGCCGGCAGCGCGAGGGCAGCGACGAGCAGTACGGGGAATATGCGGAGGAGGAGCTTCATATTCTTGGAGTTGTGGCGCAAAACGCCACAAGCACAGTGATCGGTTAGAGGGTTGGCTTCTTTACGGGGGGATAGTCGAGGGTATAGTGGAGGCCGCGGCTCTCCTTGCGCTCCTTGGCCTGGCGCATGATGAGATAGCCGACGTTGATGATGTTGCGCAGCTCGCAGATCTCGCGGCTGACCTTCGACTCCTTGAAGAGCTTCTCGGTCTCCTCGTAGAGTATGTCGAGGCGGTTCCAGGCGCGGTCGAGGCGCAGGTTGCTGCGTACTATTCCAACATACGCGCCCATGATCTGGTTGACCTCGCGGGTGCTCTGGGTGATGAGCACCATCTCCTCTGGGTGGCGCGTGCCCTCGTCGTTCCACTCGGGCACGTCGGTGCGCAAGTCGTAGTGGTCTACCATCTCGCAGGCGTGTCGCGAGGCGGCCTCGGCGTATACCACAGCCTCTATCAGCGAGTTGGAGGCCAGGCGGTTGCCGCCGTGCAGTCCGGTGCAGGAGCACTCGCCCAGGGCGTAGAGGCGGCGTATCGAGCTCTCGCCGTTGGCGTCGACCTTGATGCCACCGCAGAGGTAGTGGGCCGCGGGGGCCACGGGGATGTAGTCCCTGGTGATGTCGATGCCGAGGCTGAGGCACTTGGTGTAGATGTTGGGGAAGTGGCGGCGCGTCTCCTCGGGATCCTTGTGGGTGACGTCGAGATATACGTGGTCGTCGCCGTAAAGCTTCATCTCCGAGTCGATGGCGCGGGCAACGATGTCGCGCGGGGCCAGCGACAGGCGCGGGTCATACTTTTGCATGAACTCCTCACCCTTGAGGTTGCGGAGCACTGCGCCGTAGCCGCGCATGGCCTCGGTGATGAGGAACGAGGGGCGGTCGCCGGGGTGGAACAGGGCCGTGGGATGGAACTGTATGAACTCCATGTCTTTGACCGTGCCCTTAGCGCGGTAGACCATGGCGATGCCGTCGCCGGTGGCCACCAGGGGATTGGTGGTGGTGAGGTAGACGGCGCCGACGCCGCCGGTGGCCATGACGGTGACGCGTGCGAGGAAGGTGTCGACGGCGCCGGTCTCCTGGTCGAGCACGTATGCGCCGTAGCAGGTGATGTCGGGGGTGCGGCGGGTGACGAGCTTGCCAAGGTGGTGCTGGGTGATGATCTCGATGGCGAAGTGGTGCTCGTAGATGTCGATGTTGGGGTTGGCACGTACGGCGCGTATGAGGCTCTGCTGAATCTCGAAGCCGGTGTTGTCGGCGTGGTGGAGTATGCGGAATTCCGAGTGTCCGCCCTCGCGGTGGAGGTCGAAGGAGCCGTCCTCCTTCTTGTCGAAGCTGACGCCCCAGTCTATCAGTGATTTGATCTGCGCGGGGGCGCCCTTTACTACCTGCTCGACAGCTGCGGGATCGCTGAGCCAGTCGCCGGCGACCATGGTGTCGTGGATATGCTTGTCGAAGTCGTCGACCTCGAGATTGGTCACAGAGGCCACGCCTCCCTGGGCGAGGGCTGTGTTTGCCTCGTCGAGGGTGGTCTTGCACACGAGGGCGACGCGCCCCTTGGCGGCCACCTTGAGCGCGAAACTCATGCCGGCAATGCCGCTGCCGACAACCAAGAAATCATACTTCCGAACCATTGCGTGTCAGTATTTGGCCACAAATATACGAAATTTTTGGCAAAAGCATGCTTTGGGGCAATAAAAATCGACAATCCATCGACGGCCCGTCGAGAGCCGTCGATGGATTATCGATTTTTTCTTGGATCGGAGGCTAAGGATTAGCCGTTGACCTTCTTCATGCGGGCGATGAGGTCGAGCACCTTGTTGGAGTAGCCGATCTCGTTGTCATACCAGCTGATGACCTTGACGAACTTGTCGGTCAGATAAACGCCGGCGTTTGCGTCGAAGATGCTGGTGAGGGGGCAACCGAGGAAATCGGAGCTGACGACAGCGTCCTCGGTGTAGCCGAGCACACCCTTGAGCTCGCCTGCGGCAGCCTCCTTCATGGCGGCGCAGATATCCTCCTTGGTGGCGGGCTTGGCGAGGTTGACGGTAAGGTCAACTACAGAGACGTCGAGGGTGGGGACGCGCATGGAGATGCCGGTGAGCTTGCCGTTGAGCTCGGGGATCACCTTGCCTACAGCCTTGGCGGCGCCGGTGCTGGAGGGGATGATGTTTCCGGAGGCAGCGCGGCCGCCGCGCCAGTCCTTCATGGAGGGGCCGTCGACGGTCTTCTGGGTGGCGGTGGTGGAGTGAACGGTGGTCATCAGGCCCTCAACGATGCCGAACTTGTCGTTAAGCACCTTGGCGATGGGGGCGAGGCAGTTGGTGGTGCAGCTGGCGTTGCTGACTATCTGGGTGCCCTTGACGTAGGTCTGGTCGTTGACGCCGACGACAAACATGGGGGTGGCGTCCTTCGAGGGAGCGGACATGACGACGTACTTGGCGCCGGCCTCGATGTGAGCCTGAGCCTTCTCCTGGGTCAGGAACAGGCCGGTGGACTCGACAACGTACTCGGCCTCGACTGCGCCCCAGCCGATCTCTGCGGGGTTCTTGCAGGCGGTGACGCGGATCTCCTTGCCGTTGACGATGAGCACGGAGCGGTCCTTGTCGTAGTCGACGGTGCCGTCGAAACGGCCGTGCATGGTGTCATACTTCAGCATGTAAGCCATGTAGTCGACGGGGAGAAGGTCGTTGATGGCAACAACCTCGATGTCGTCACGCTTGGTGGAGGCGCGGAACACGAAACGTCCGATACGGCCAAAGCCGTTAATACCTACTTTTGTCATAATAGTTGGGGTTTGTTATTGGGATTAAAGATATGTTTTACAATCAGTTACCTTGAGAATTAAGCGTATGGTGCCGTTTTGGGCACCACAAATTTACAACTTTTTTCGCTTCCCAGCTAGCATTTGCGTGTTAATTTTTATAAACCGCACAAGTTTCGCAAGTTGTGGCGCAGCCACAACCATTTATCTATATCGTAATCTGTTGTTGGCGGGTCAGCGGGGGAGGGTGACGTTGTACTTGCGCAGGAGCGCCAGGGGATGGTAGCTCTGCTTGGCGGCTCGGAGGCCGGGGTCGCCGGCGTCGTCCTGGCGGTTGACGTACACCAGCTGCGGATATTTGGCGAGCATGGCCTCGCAGAACAGCTTGTTGACGGCCTCGCCGGCGCCGTCGACAGTGTGGTCCATCTTCTCGATGTGCACATGCAGTGTGTCAGCCACCACCTCGCCGACGGTGAATGCCACCACTCCCCTATCCGGCACCGTAAGAGCGTAAGCCTCAAAGGGATAGTCTGCGAGGCGGTCGAGCAGCCGCCGTGTCATCTCAGCCTCGAACAGGGCCGAGGGTGCCGTGCTGCGAGCCGGCAGCGCGTCGAGGAAGCGGTGCACTGCCGCCGTGTCAGTCAAAGGGGCGAAGGTGTAGCCCGGATGCTCCTGGGTGAAACGGTTGACATGGTTGCGCTTCTTGCCCAGCTTCTTGCCGGACAGGGTGGCCAGGGCGTGAATGTCATAGAGATAGTCTGCGAAGTCGGTCAGTTCGCTTACCTCCGTGGGGTGAAATTTCTCGAAGATCGGCAGCATCTCCTCGGGCACGGCGGAGAAGCGCGGCTGCATGCCGTGTGTGCGGCAGTAGGCCGTCACGTCGGCGATGCCACGCTCGCCCCCGCGATCGCCGACGGGCACGGAGAAGGCGGGGACGCTGACGTTGTCCTCCGTCACGCCTTTTATATATAATGTGTCGCCGCAGAGGCAGGCGCGGTAGTGGAAGTAGT
>CAYOUJ010000027.1:0-10061 GCA_964407165.1 uncultured Muribaculaceae bacterium
GGGATGGCGACATCCACAGCCGAGCGATACTAATCACCCAAACCCTTTCTTAGCAAGAAAAAATAACTGACAGCGAAACAACCGCGGCGAAACCGTCAGCGCAGAGACTGCAACAGCCGCCCGCGTCAGCTCCGAGCTTCCAACATTCACCTTATACCGCGAGTGGCGCTGAGCGCCGCGAGCGAAAGAGACTAAGGTGGTGATAGCGTGAGGGCTCCACCTCTTCCCATTCCGAACAGAGAAGTTAAACCTCACCACGCCGATGATACTGCGAAAGTGGGAAAGTAGGTAACCGCCCCTTAAAAATAGATGATGGCCGAGAAACCCCTCCCGGCCATCATTCTTTTTAACAAGAATTAACAAATTGGGGGGGTAAATCCAGTGGTTTCTGTAACTTTGCACGAGGAATCAATCATCTCCCGACACGGGACTTTAATTTAACTATCAATGAAAAACTTGCAAATTTTATGGGTCGCCCTCGTGGCGGCGCTCATGGCTGTCTTCTCCACCTCGTGTGGAGGTCATGCCGACGAAGTGGTGCTCCCGGCTGACACGACTCAGGTCGGCCAGGTCGTTCCCATAGTGAATGGGACAATAGGGCAGTACCTCGAGGTGGTGCCTAAGGTTTATCGCATCAATCTCAAAGACAGCGTGCTGACGATGTCGGTTGATTTTCGGGTAACAAAGCAGTGGGCTGAAGAACCAATGACCAAGACTGTAGTTTGTGGCACGCAAACCGATGAAGTTCTTACCCTTGGCTTTGTCGGCGAGAACGGCGAGCCTCTTGATTTGGAACTTGCCCTTGGAGAGGACGGCTATGACCGGATTGTCGAAAGCGTTGAGGGACAGCCGGGGCAAGTCTTTACCATTGATTTCGTTGAGCGTGCGCCCGTCTCTGTAGAGCAGCGGGATTCCCTTAGCCTTCTGGCTTATAACCTCACGGTTTTTGGCAATATCTTCAGCATTGAGGATGTGGAGCAGAAGGCTCTTGCCGAAACTTTTAAGAAGATAGCGGTTAAGGCTATGAACGGCAACAAAAGCGTATGCACGGGCCAAGTGCTGGCTAACTTGCGCAAAGGGGTGGTATTCTTTTATGGATGGGAATACGGAACTGAGTATGATGTTTCAGTAGTTTCTGCAAAATTGACCCCTGTTGCCGGAAAGAAGAACACATTCAATGTGGTCGGACGGCTTAACCATGGGGGAGGAACTATTAAGTCGACTATGACGTTTGAAAACCAAGACGGCCAATGGAAAGTGGCCGAGGCTACAGGAATGCGATATGTCAATCCCGCCTGGGCTCCTTGAGCCGGAACCGCTAACATTAAGGGGGCCGAGTTATTCGGCCTCCTTAAATTTTTGGCTCTGTAACGAATTGTATGGGTAATAACGGCTTACAGCGGCGCCGCCGATGAAACTGCGAAAGTGGGAAAGTAGGTAACCGCCCCTTAACCAACGATGATGGCCGAGAGTCCCGCTCCCGGCCATCACTTTTTTTATTGGGGTTAATGAAATTAAGGAGTTTAAGGAACTTAACGACGTTATCCGGTTACCCGGTTACCCGATTAAATTTTTGAGGGGCGGTCACTTGCGCACGCGGGCGAGGCGGAAGAGGGTGGAGTATTCGGGGAAGTGGAGGACGAGGAGGGCGCCGTCGGCCTCGCGGGTGGCGTATGTGTCGCCATCGACGGGGAGGCCGGAGGCGTCGTACCAAAGCAGGTAGTAGTTGTCGACGAAGGGGGTGCCGCGCAGGCGTCCACGCAACATGCCGGAGTGCCACATCCGGCTGTTGGTGCGGGCTCCGGAGATGTAGATGAGGTCGTATTCATCGCGGCCGGTGGCGACGACGGCGATGCGGTAGCGTCCGCCAACGATGGCCAGCGACTCCTCGGCGTCGCGGTCGAAATATTCATAGATGCCTTCGATCGGGTCGGGGGAGACGGCGAGGTGCTTTTGAAGGGAGTCGAGAGTCCAGTCGGTCTCAAGTGATGCTGTGCGGTCGGGTTGCGTCGAGGTGGCCGCCAGGCGAATGTTGAGGTGCGCGTTGGTGGTTATGCCCCACCGGGTTGGCGCCTCGGGGTAGGGGAGGACGGTGTCGAGGATGGTTTTGAGGTGTTTTGAACCGAGGCTGAGGGTTGTGCGTCCCGTGGCGGGTTCGACGGTGACTTGCAGGCAGTTATAGGCAGCCGGATGGGTGTTGACGTGCTTGTCGACGCGGCATGTGCGGAGCACGCTGTCGCCGCGCAAGAGGGTAAGGGTGAGGAAGTCGAGGCCGTTGAGGTCGTGGACGTCGTCGCGGCCGCGGGTGACGGTGGCGGTGTATGGACCCCAGGCGATGCCCCATCGTCGACCGTCGGGACGTGAGTGGCGGGTGAAGGCACAACGTGCCTGCATGGTTATGCGCCGCAGGTTGGTTGGTAAGGTGAATGTGACGGTGGTGTCAGTTATTTCGGTGATTTCATCATGGTATTGCACATTGGGGACTGCCGCGCGCATTGTGAAAGCGGCGGAAAATGTGAGCAATATGATGAGCAGGCGGGGCATGTCAGGGATGGAGGAGGAAGGAGTGAAGCGGAGCATAAAGGGTTTGACGCACGGCCGGCTTGGAGAGGAAGAGATCGTGCAGGCCGCCGGGAACCTCTAATTCGGTGACATCGGCCGAGAGCGTTTTGCCATAGCCGCGTATTTCGCTGACGTCGAGCACGGCGTCGCCGTCGTTGCCGGCGGTGATGCTCTTGTCGCTGTACATCAGCAGTATGGGCACTTTGATTTGGTCGTGGCGGATGCGCAGCATCCGCTGGCCGCGGTGTATGGCGCGTATCCATCCCAGTTGCACGGGGTGCGGGCGTACGGTCTTCCACTCGGTGTTGTATGTCCATTCGCCGCCGTACTGCTTAAGGAGGCTCTCGGCGTATGCCGACGAGTTGCCCTGGCTGATTTCGATGCGCGGGAAGCGCTTGCCGATGGCGGTGACGGCGGGCATCAGGCACTCGAGGGAGCCGAGGTTCCAGTCGAGGAACGGGGAGTTGAGTATCAGCTCGTATACGAGGGGCGACGGGTCGAGGGCCATGTACAGCGAGGTGGTCAGGCCGCCTGTCGAGTGGCCCATCAGGGCGATGTGCTCGATGCCGGCCGCGTGCATGACGTCGATGGCGGCGTTGATGTCCGCGAAGTATTCGCGCATGTCGCGCACCTCGAAGGGTGTCTGCCCGGGCATGAGCGAGCGGCCATATTTGCGTAGGTCGACGGCGTAGAAATCAAAACCCCAGGAGGCTATCGAGTCGGCCAGATGAGTCTGGAAGAAGTAGTCGTTGTAGCCGTGCACGTATAGCACGCCGTGGCTGGTGGCTGTGTCGGCGCTGAGATGTCGTATTACGGTGCAACGGACGGCGCCCGAATAGTCATCGGGCTGGGTGATGTACATGCACTCGAAGCCCGGGGCGTGGGCGGCGGTGTCGGTCATCCACACGCCGGCCGTGTAGTCCGTGGCCGCGGTGGGCGTGTGGCCGCAGGCGGTCAGGAGAATGGCGATGAGCGATGCAAAGAGTATATTTCGCATGGTGTCAATACATTGTGATCGCGGCCTTGGAGAGCGCGGGGATGTAGTCGAAGGTGTAAGACTTGACCGTGCCGTCGTCGGGGTTGTAGGTGACGGTGCCGACCCTGCGACGTCCGGCAGGGTCGTTGACGTATATAGTCTCGCTGTTGTCGCCCGAGCGCTCGCGGTAGAATGTGTAACGCACTATCATGCCGTCGCGCTCGACGGCCACGGAGGTGATGAATCCGTCGGCCACGCCGAAGTTGCGCTTAGCGGCTCCGGGGGCGGAGGAGGCGAAGCGGATCAGCACGCCGTTGCGGTCGAATTCGAGTGAGCATGAGCCAAGTGAGTCGCGGTTGAGCTTGGCCATATGCGTCCCTTTGGGCAGCCCGAGGGCCATTGCTGTCACCCCCTTGGGCAGAGATCGTAGATAAGCTCGTCGGTCGGCGGCTTTGCGGGCCTGGTCGATACGGTTAAAGTCCTTGATGTCGAAGGTATGACCGCCGAGACGGTCGACGTAGCCGTATATGCACAGGTATTCCGGCATCGAGGGGTCGCCGAACTTTAGCGTGGCCAGTGCATAGCCGTCGTAGAAGTTGCCGAGTGTGGAGTAAATGGGCTGGATAACAGTGTCGTGCGTCTCCCGGTCTATCATGCCCCAGCGACCACCGCGCTCCACGCGGACGAGGTTTACGGGGTCGGGCGCGTGGACATGGTGGGCACTGGCGTCAGGGGGGTCGACGAGCAGTCCCTGCGTGTCGATGTAGAATATCGACGAGCCGCGGCGGCACTGTGCGACCCCGTCGTAAAACTCCCCGAGCACGTCGTAGCTGCGCGCCGAGTCGCGGAGGGTTGACGAGATGACGGGTATCTGGGGCTCTCGCATGTAGTTGAAGTAATAGTAAGCTGCCGCGGCGCCGCCCGCGAGGAGCATGATGAAAAAGCCGATGAAAAATCCCTGCCAGCATCCACGGCGCTGCTCCTCGACCTCTTTCTCCTCGTCGTCATCTTCCGGCCGCTCCGGCTCGGGCGTGTCAGGGACGTCGCCGATGGGTGCGCCGCAGTGGGGGCACGCCTTGAGGCGGTCGGAGACCTTGCCTCCGCAGTCGGGACAGATGACAACACCCATGGTAACTATGAACTATGAACTATGAACTTATTTTACTCCTCATTTTTCTCCGGATTCATTAGCTCGTGGACCTTGGCCTTGAGCGCGTCGCCCTGAAGGCCTCGGCTGACGATGGTGCCGTCGGGGGCGATGATCATGATATGCGGTATGCCGGAGATGCCGTAAAGGTCTGTTGGTATGGTCTGTGCGTTGATGATCTGCGGCCACGGCAGCTGCAGGCGCTGCACGGCGGCGAGAGTGTTTGCCGGCTCGTCCCAGACGGCCACGCCGAGCACGTTGAGCCCGCGGCCGTTGCCGTACTCCTCGTTAAGCTGCTTGATGACGCGCGTTTCCTTGATGCAGGGGCCGCACCACGACGCCCAGAAGTCGACGAGGGTGTACTGCCCGTCCCGGCCGACGTAGTCGCTGAAGCGGTATGTCGAGTCGGCATATTCGACGGTGAAGTCGGCGAAGTGTTTGCCGACGCCCGTTGCCTCGGCGCGCTCGAGGGCCTGTTGTAGCTTCTGCACGCGCTTGTATCCGGCCATTGAGGGATATTTCTGCAAGGCATCGGCAAGCCCTTGGCGGTCAAGCTCATACGCCTGCTGCAGGAAGATGTAGTAGCCGATGGGGTTTTCGGGGTTTCGCTCGAGCACTATCGAGTTGAACGCCTCATATTCAGCCATGGTCTTCTCTCGCTCGGCCATGCCGGCGGAGTCGGCTGGGAGGGCGCTGTAAGCCTGCTCGAGCGAGTCTGTGTGAGCCACGTATCGGGCGAAGTCGTCGTTGAGGCGCGTGCCGCGGCCCAGGCGTGAGCTGTCGACGGTGATGTCACCCTCCTCGAGGATGAACACGCCGGCGCGGTTTCCGTCGACTATCAGCCTGGCCAGCACGGGCTTGGCTATCTCGCCTGACATGACGGCGCTGCCGTCGGTGACAATGGCGGAGTCGACCTTCTCGCCCGTGTCATAGTCGAGGATATAGGTCGTCAGGCCCTCCTGCGAGGGGTCGGCGAGGTATCTCACATTATATTTGGCCTCGGCTCCGGTGGTGCACGCGGAGGTGACGGCGAGGCACGCAACGATATTTAACAGTATTTTCTTTCTCATAATGGTGCAAAAATAGCAATTAAAAGCCAAAAACTTTGTATATTTGTCAAAAATTTTTCACCGCGACGTCCGAAAAGTCACTTTTGGGTCTCTAACCTCGAATATGAATACACTGAAAGATAACCTTCCCACGCTCAACGCCTACATCCGTCAGGTGCTGACCGAGTGCGCCACCCTGCCGGCACTGAGCGACCTCCACGGCGAGACGTTCACCTACGCCGAAGTCACCCGCCAGATAGCGCGCTTCCACGTGGCCTGCGAGGCCATCGGCATCAAGCCCGGCGACAAGATAGCCTTCTGCGGTAAGAACTCCGCCCACTGGGCCATGGCCGTGCTCGCCTCCATCACCTACGGAGCCGTGAGCGTGCCCATCCTGCACGACTTCAACACCGACAGCATCCACCACCTGGTTGACCACAGCGACTCCCACATACTCTTCGTAGACGAGGCCATCTGGCGGCGCCTCGACCCCAAGAAGATGCCGCAGCTGAAGCTCGCCATCCGCATATCTGACTACGGCACCCTCTACGCCGCCGACACCAAGACCACCAAAGCCATCGGCGACCTCGACAAGATCTTCCTCAAGCGCTTCCCCAACGGCGTCAAGGCGCAGGACCTGCGCATCTTCGACGACAGCGATCCCGATGCCGTGGCCATAATCAACTATACGTCGGGCTCTACCGGCATGTCGAAGGGCGTCATGCTCTCGCGGCGCGCCTTGTGGTCAAACATACAGTATTGCATCGACGGACTGCGCTTCCTCGTCCCCGGCGACGGCATGGTGAGCATGCTCCCCCTGGCCCACATGTTCGGGCTGATGGTGGAGATGCTCCATCCCTTCGTCAAGGGCTGCCACATCAGCTTTATCACCCGCGTGCCTTCGCCCCGCGTCATCCTCGACGCCTTCGCCACGGTGCGCCCCAAGCTCATCATCACGGTGCCGCTGGTGCTCGAGAAGATTATCCGCAGCCGCGTGATACCGATGCTCAAGACCCCCAAGATGCGCCTGCTCACCCACACGCCTTTTGTCAGCGGCGTGGTATACAACAAGATACGCGAGAAACTCATCGAGGCCTTTGGCGGCCGCGTGCGCGAGATTATCATCGGTGGCGCCGCCCTCAACAAGGATGTCGAGCGGCTGCTGCGCCGCATACGATTCCCCTACACCGTGGGCTACGGCATGACCGAGTGCGGTCCGCTGATAGCCTACAGCCCCTGGCGCAAGCAGCGTCCGCAGTCGTGCGGATATGCCGTCGACCGCATGGAGCTGCGCATCGACTCCGCCGACCCCGAGACCGTCCCCGGCGTGCTCTGGGTGCGCGGTGACAACGTCATGAACGGCTACTACAAGAACGACGAGGCCACCGAGAGCGTCCTCAAGGACGGGTGGATGTGCACTGGCGACATCTGCACTATCGACGCCGATGGATTCGTATACATCCGCGGCCGCGACAAGAACATGATTCTCGGTCCCTCCGGCCAGAATATCTATCCCGAGGAGATCGAGGCCGTGCTCAACAACCTGCCGCTCGTGGCCGAGAGCGTGGTCATTGAGGAGAAGGGGAAGATCATCGCGCTGATACACCCCGACATGGAGGCCGTGGAGCGCGACGGCATCACCGACGACCAGCTCATGCAGCTCATGCGCGACAACGTCGCCAAGGCCAACACCATGGTCAACTCCTTCAGCCGCATCGCCGACCTGCGCATCCACCGCGAGGAGTTCGAGAAAACCCCCAAGCGCTCCATCAAGCGCTTTCTCTACCAGAAGTCATGATCCGGTTTGTGTGCTGCTATAACGACGACGAGGTGATGGACGCCATGTTGCGCCCTTCGCTCGAGGCCATGCGCCAACGTGGCGACGTGGAGTTCGCGGAGCATTTCATAGACACCCGGGTGAAGCGCTATGACAGCGCTGCGCAAGCGTATAACTCTGAAATACAGGCAAATACCCCCCCCATTTTGGATGATGACATCTTGGTCATACTACATCAGGACATCGCCTTCGACACCTCCGAGCCATGGCTCCGGGTGCAACGCGAGTTAGGGGAGAATCCGCGGCAGATAGTCGGCTTCGCCGGCATGTCGAAAGAGGTGGGACGCACCATATCAAATGTGCGCGACCAGGGCACGAAAGAGTTCGTGACTCTCACGCGGGTGAGTGAAAAGACGGAGGTGGAGGCCCTTGACGAGTGCTGCTTCGCCATCACCGCCGGCCTCTTCCGGGAGATATGGTTCGACGCGGAGGTTTGCGACCACTGGCATCTCTACGCTGTCAACCTCTGCTACGAGGCTCGCCTCGACCACGGAGCACGCAGCTACGTGCTCCCCGAGAGCATCTATCACAAGTGCACCCTGCCCGGCCGGACCCTCGGTGGCACGCAGTACTCCGATCGCCACTTCCTGCGCTGCCTGCGCCGCATGGTCCGCCGCTACCGCAAGCGCGTGCCCGTCATCTACACCACCTGCCTCATCTGCCCCACGTCGTTCATTGGCAGCAACTTGCGACTTTATCGCTCAACACTCAAAAACATCATAAGCAAACACTAAACACATCATCATGCCACAGCAACGGTTGGAATACATGGACTCGCTGCGAGGGTTCGCCATGCTCTCGGTGGTAATAGGGCATGTCCTATTGTTCTCATTTTCAGTAAGTGGGGGGGGGTAGTGGCCTGACTTCCAGCTTCTTACAGGGGTTGGCGCAGTTGCCGCTCTTCTTCTTGGTAAGCGGATTTTTCGGGGGACGCATCAAGGAGGGACTGGCGGCGCTCAAAGACCTTGCCGTCAAGTTCCGCCGGCTTATCATCCCGGCGCTAATCTTCCTGGGTCTATGGTGCTATACCCGTGGCGACAACTTCATCACCTCCCTGTTCATGCAGTTCAAGAACGGGTTTTGGTTCACCTTCGCCCTGTTTGAGTTCATCTTGATTTACTACGTTGTGGAGACGTTGTTGCGACTGTGCCGTGTGCCTCAGGGGTATGGTACTGGGGTGCAGCTGCTGATAGGCGTGGCCATGCAATACGTCGGTATGTATTTCGTCCGGCATCTGGGGGTATACGGCGACGACTGGGCGACGCTGTGGTCGCTCCCTTTCAGCGGCTATTACTTCTACTTCGTCATGGGCGTGGCCGTCAGCCGCCACGGCGCGCTGATAGAGAAGTGCCTGCGCTCGTGGGTGTTCGCCCTACTGGCCATGGCGGCCCTCGTCGGATTCCTATACACTTACGCTTTCGGTGGCATGCGCTATGTCGGCCCGTCGTGGGTAATGTATAACTTCCTGATACAGATGTTTGGCACGCTGGTGGTTTACCAGGCGTTCAAGATGACTCCGTGGCTCAGCGGCGACAATGCCTGGGCTCGCGGGCTGAAGCTTATCGGACGAAACACTCTGGGCATCTACTTCATCCATTACTTCGTGCTGCCGCGCAACTTGGATATCATCGGAGAGTTCTTTCTGGAGCATGTCAACGGCACCATGCTCTATCTCTGCGGTTTCGGCGTTGCCGTGCTCACCATAGCCTGTACGATGCTGCTGATTTACATCCTCAAGAGCTTCGCACTGACCGACTGGCTGCTTCTCGGCGCCAAGCGCCTCCGCACCCAGGCCTGATGTTAGAAGCAGTAGCTGATGCCAGCGGTGAAGATGCCGGTGTGACGGTGGGAGGCGCCGTCGTAGCGGGCCTGTACGTTGATGTGGAGCGAGGGGGTGACGCGGTAGTTGAACCCTAGGCCGATGTTGATGCCGAAGCGGTTGGCGCGGTCGGTGGCGTCGTCTTCGAGGTGTGCATCGCCGTGGTGGAACGCCCAGGAGGTGTACGACAGGCCGACGATGGGAAATCCCTCAAACTTGGGGTTGCCGAGGGTGAAGGGGAAGTGTGTGTCGATGTTGAACAAGAAGGCGTCGTATCCCTGGTGGCGGAACACATAGTCGACGTTGGGGGCGAGTGCGAAGTGGCTTGAGAAGCGGTATTTGAAGAATATGCCGGCGGAGGGGGAGGAGTTATAGGTGACGAACCCGGCCTTAACGCCGAAGGTCTTCTCGCCGCGCTGTGCGGCGGCGTCAGGGGCGGCACTGCACAGTGCGGCCACGATGGCTATGATAGCGAGGAGTCGCTTAGTGATGATCATGGGTAAATAGTTGAGACGTTTTACTATATAACTCACTAATGGGGCAAAATGTTGCGCGGAGAGGGCAATAAAAACAAAAATCGCTGCTATCCGGTAAGGGATAGAGCGATTTATTTAGCTTCGAGAGTTGATGTTCTCAGATGCTTACTCAGCGGCGGGAGCCTCGGCGGGAGC
>CAYOUJ010000027.1:10161-33402 GCA_964407165.1 uncultured Muribaculaceae bacterium
CGGCGGGAGCCTCGGCGGGAGCAGCTGCGCTGTCAGCGGGAGCAGCAGCGCTGTCGGCGGGAGCGACTACAGAGTCAGCGGGAGCTACGGCCTCTACAGAGTCAACCTTAGCGGAGTCGGCAGCCTCAGCCTTTTCGCTGGAACCGCAGGAGAAGAGGGATGCGCTGAAAGCAACAGCGAGAACTAAAACTAACTTTTTCATTTTCTTCAAAGATTAAAATAATAAAACAATTTTGTTTAGCTTCAAAAACGCCACAAAGGTAACACTATTTTGGCAGATACCAAATAATTTTTATAATTTTTTTTTGATAAAATTTGAAAAGTCTGAAAAAAACCTAAAAAATGTGGCGGTTAGCCCAAAATTTTAACAATTCGTGGCATTTCACCCATTATTTTAGCTCATCGACATCGGCTGCCGGCAATCCTGTGGCCGCGGCAACTTGCTCCACGCACATGCCCATGGCAAGCATCCGGCGGGCGATAGTCAGAGTGGCTTCGGCTTTGCCCTCGGCCAGTCCCTCGGCCAATCCTTCGGCTTTGCCTTTGGCACGCCCCTCGTCATATTTGCCGCGGATGAGCGTCTTTTGGTAACTGACTGCGTCCCAGTATTTTTCGTATGTGGCGCGCTCGGTGCCGGTAAGGGACATCTCCTTGAGGCACTGCACAGCGGCGTTGGTGTCGGGGTTGTCGAGCAAAGCCTGCGGCACCTCTACGTCAGCCTTTTTACCTTCGACCATAGTGAGGAACGAGAGCCACAGCTCTGCCAGCTTATTGTGGGCGCGGTTGGTGCTTTGAAATTTCTTGAGTTCGACGAACACGAACTTCATGCCGCCTATGGTCAGCTCATTGTGCCGGTCGTGGCGGATGGTGTAGACGTGGGAATATTCGTCGAGGTATTGGCGCGTGTCGGGTATGTCGTCGTTGAGCAGGCACAGGGCATAGACGGGCTGCAAGTCGCTGTACATGTTGCCTTTCTGTGCCTGTCCGGCGTAAGCCTTTGAGACGTTGAGCAAGGTGCGGGCAAAGAAAGCCTGCGTCCAATACATCTGCATCTCGACGATAAATCGGCGTCCTTTCATGTCTGTGCACCTTACGTCCACCACCGAGTTCTTCAGCTCGGGGCGGTCGGGGAGCATGTCGGGATCCTCATACTCGATGCTCACCACCTTCTCGTCGTCGGCGAGGGGGAGGAGGGCGTTGAGCAGGCTGATGCACAGATTTTTATGTTGGCCGAAAATTTTGCGGAAGATAATGTCGGCGCGGGGGTCGTAGAGTATCATCTTGGAGAGGGCTATGGTTTGCGACTGCAAATATAACAAATTTGCGGCCCAAATGCAAATAATTCCGCGCCGCGCTTTACACATTATTATATATAGGGAGGTCTTTAACCGGTTAATCGGTTAACCGGTTAAAGACCTTGGGGGTGTCACTGTGTGTGGGGTGGGTCAGCGCACGAGCAGGTGCAGGGCGGTGGCGTCGACGAGCGTGCGCGGGGTGGCTTCGGTTATGCCGTCGGTGGTGAACGGCTCGCCTACCTTGGGTATGGAGGGCAGCGGCATGGCGCCCTCCTTGGTCTTCTCGCCGCCGGCGAGATCCCAGCACCATTCGACGTAGGCGCGGCCGGAGCCCAAGGAAACGAGCGGGGTAAGCGTGGCCTCAAACTTGACGTTGGCGCCGTCTTTCTCGGGGGTGACTTTGAGCACCTTGACAGTGGCCGCTGCATACTGAGCCGGGTCGAAGACCACGGGGACGTCCATGCCCGCGAGCTTCTGCGCCTCCTGCTCCTTCAGGGGCATGTAATGTTCACGGATAGCCTCTTCGGCAGCCTTCTCTGCGGCCTCGTAGACTTCGGCCTCCTCGACGGCTTTCTTGAACGAGTCCTCATCCTTGGCCTTGTCCTGCAGCTCGCTGCGAAGGGCCTTGTACCAGGCGTGGACGGAGTCGGCGGCCACCTTCTGCTGCATGCAGATGGCGGGTAGCCGGCCCAGCACGGCGCAGTCTTGCACGGGGCACGCCTGCTCGGCAAGGGCGATGGCCGACTTGGCGGCGCTCTGGCCATCCTTGAGGTCGGGGGCGGAGCCACCGGCGCCGCCGCATGATGTCATCGTCACGGCGGTGATGATGACCATCGCTAATGTCAGTAATTTTTTCATGGGTCAGTAATGTGGTTAAAGGGTTAGTGACGACCCAAAGATAGTGATTATTAGCAACAAAACCAAATAATGCGTAAGGAATTTAAGAGCCTGTTTGATAAAAATTGTTATTTTTTTGTAGGCTGATTTTGAGCCAGTTTAGATTTTTGAGAAAGGAGTTTAGCGGGCTAAATGACTGACGAAAAAAGCCAAAATGGCCAAAATAAGCCACAAAAAAGACCAAAGTGAGAATTAAACTTATTTTTAACGATTTTTATTAAACAGGCTCTAAGGAGATTAGGGAAATTAACGAGCGCCGGCCACAGCCTGTCGTTAATTTCCCTGATCTCCTTAATTTCCTTAAACTCCTTAATCTCCTTATTGGAAGCCAGGGCCCCAGGGGAAATCCTTCTCCTCTACCTCCCCCTTCTGCAACCCTAAAATAGCTTTGAGCCAGCGCACGATGAGCTTGGCGCCCTCCTCGGTGAACTCGAAGGTGTTGATGGTTTGGAAACTGCGATATATAATGTGCTTGTATCGGAAGTCGGATTTGAGAATGGTCTCGTTGTCGCTCCAGAAATCTTGCCAACTCTCCACAGTGTCGTATGCCCCAAGCACGCTGGGGCCAATGGTGGATTCCCTGATGTCACCGTCAGCGTCAAGCATGGCCCATATCTGTTCGTACTCCTCCTTGGTGAACTCTGAGGCCATCCTTTGCATGAACGTGTCACACCGGATCATGTCCCAGCGGTTATCAAACACAAACACATTGAAAGGATAATGAAACCAGGGGTGGAATAGGCGTTGATCGTAGCCGTCGTAACCTAGGTATTTTTCGTAGTCGACGGCGTCCCACCACCGCCCGATGAAGTAAGGGTTGGTGAGGTCGAGCAGGTGTACGCGCCCGGCCAGGTAGTCGGCGCCTGCATCGTCGTAGCCAACCACAATCTGCTTGAATCCGGTCTTGATGGCGTAATTGGACGATGCTATCAACCAATGGGCACGGTGCCATCCACGGTGCCAGGAGAGGTAAGGGTGAGCGGCGGCAACGTGTTCGGTCCACTTGATGTCAGAGGCGCACACTGTGCGGCGCTTGCTGCCTAAGTTATTGTTGCCGTCGTATTCATATTCATTGGTGACGCGAAAAGCGAGCATGGCAATAGTAGGTACTGTCTGCTCGCATAGCCACATCACCTCCACGAGGTGCAGCTTGTGGGCATACATCAGCGCGAACTTCGGGCAGCTGATGCAGTCCCACCGGTCATCGATGACCATCGCCTCGCGAGTGTTCTCGTCAATAGTCCATCCGTATTCTGTAAGAGTTTCCATGTCAGATGATTGTTTCCGGCAATGATAATTAAAATTTTGGAGGGGCAACCGGCCTTTTTAATAAAAAAGGCATTGCAGATATTCACATACGTGCAATGCCACTACAGATGTATGGAATAAATTAGTTGTTATTTCTTTTTCTTGGTGGATTTCTTGGTGGTCGTGGACTTCTTTGAGGAGGAGCTGCTGCTCTTCTTTGAAGAGGTGCTGCTCTTGGAAGTGCTCTTTGATGAGGACTTCTGGGGGACTTTGAGCTGCTGGCCCTCGCGGATCATGTCGCCCTTGAGGCCGTTGGCTTTCTTGAGCTCGTCGACGGAGCAGCCGTTTGCGCGGGCAATCTTCTCCAGGCTGTCACCCTTTTTGGCGGTGACGGTCTTGGGCTTGGCGGGAGTAGTGCTCTTTTTGGAGCTGCTCTTGGAGGAACTCTTCTTTGACGAGCCGGAGGTGGAGGCGGTGGTGCCGGAGCCGGAGCCTTCGTTGGCCTTGCGGCGCTGCTTCTGCGAGGTGGTTTCGGAGGCGGAGGCCGATGTGCTGCTCCTGCCGCCGGTGCTGCCGGAGGTGCTACTCTTGGCCGGGGCGGGGACGGTGGAGGCCGAGCCGCTCTTGGCAGTCTCCTTCTTGGCGGGCTCGGGGACGCTGGCAGGAGCGGTGTCCTTCTTGCGCGGAGGCTGGGGAACGTCGCTCTTGGTGGTGGCAGTGGCCACCTCGGTGCCGGTGGAGGCGAAGGAGCGGTCGTACGTCTCGATGACCAGCTGGTCGCCCTCTTGCACCTTGGCGCGGCGCAGGTTGTTCCAACGCTTGATGTCGGTGGCGCTGACGTTGTATTTCTTGGCGATGTCGCGGAGGTTCTCGCCGTGTGCCACGGTGTGGGTGATGCGTATGGGCTTGTCGAGGTCGACGGCGGCGAGGTCGGTGTTGCCTTCGGCATTGGTGCTCTGCTGCGAGGGGTCGACCTCCACGGAGGGCTCCTCGGCTGAACTCTTCTGGCCTGGCTCGACGTATGTGCGCTGTGCGTAGGTGTCGCGCTCATAGTCGAGTATCTCTTGCTCGCTCATCACGTAGCTGAGTATCTGGGCGGAGGGGAGTGTGAGCACGTAGGGGTGGTTGTTGCCGGGGATGATGTCTTTGCGGAACTGCGGGTTGAGCATGCGTATCTCCTCGACGGGTATGTTGAGCACGGCGGATATCTGGTTGAAGTTGACGCGGTTGGCCACCTGGACGGTGTCGGTCACGAGCGGCTGCTTGACCACGCGGGGCTGGATGCCATGCTGGCCGTAGTAGTTCATCACATAGTTTGCGGCGATGAATGCGGGGAGGTAACCGCGGGTCTCGGAGGGAAGGTAGAAGTAAATCTCCCAGAAGTCCTTCTTCTCGCCGGCCTTGGCGCCCGCGCGCTTGATGGCCTTGTTGACGTTGCCGGGACCGCAGTTATAGGCCGCGATGGCGAGGCTCCAGTCGCCGTAGATGTCGTAGAGCTGCTTGAGGTATTTGGCTGCATATCGCGAGGATACGCGGGGGTCGCGGCGCTGGTCGACCAGTGTGTTGACCTCCATGCCCAGGCCCTTGGCCGTTCCGGGCATGAACTGCCAGAGGCCCGTGGCGCCGGCGCGGCTGACGGCGTTGGGGTTGATGGCGCTCTCGATGACGGGGAGGTATTGCAGCTCCAGCGGGAGGCCCTCCTTCTCGAGCTCTTCTATGAAAATGGGCCCGTAGTAGCTGTGGAGGGCGAGCATATCGCTGACGAGCTTGGCGCGCTTGCCTATGTAAAGCTCTATGAATTTGCGCACAACGTCGTTGTATGGCATCTCGATTTCGGTGGGGAGCTGGCTCAGGCGCTGCTGGTATAGCTCGGGAGTGCCGAGTGTGGGCTGGCCCGTGGTGGCGGCGTCGGCCGAGAAGTTTTGCAGGTAGAAGTTAGCCTCGAGCTCGATGGCCTTGGTCTCGAAGCTTTCGGGAGCCACTACGTTCTCGTCGACTATCGAGTGCTTGACGTCAAGTATCGACGGGCCTGCCCAGGCGTAAGCCGGAGCTGTGCAGGCCAGGACGATGAGGCAGTGTTTGATAAGTTTTTTCATCACTTTTTACGTTTTTCGTATCGGTGTGTATGTGTTAGAGAGAGGGCGGGAAATCTCAGAAATTCAGCGCCCATTGAATCCCTACGCCGGGGAGCCGGTTTCGGGAGTCGGGGATGATGGCGGGTGCCACCTGCATCGACAGGTCCGCAGAGATGTCGAAGTGTGTCATGGTGGCGTCGACGTAAGCGTCGACCATGGCGAGTATGTAGACGCCGACCATGCAGATGATGCACAAGTCGCGGTTGCGCCGGTAGAAGTTCTTGCGCGACTTGAAGGTGCTTTGCAGCCAGGTCTGGCTCAGGTCCTCCTCCTTGGTGGTGGAGGGGAAGAAGTCCATGTAGCTGCGCGTCGAGGGGTCGTTGTCCATCAGGTCAGCGTAGGCGCGGGTATAGTCGCGCAGCATGCTGTTGTTCCACGACGTGGCATAGCCGAGGCCGACGTATGCGCCCACGACGATGGGGAGCTTCCAGTAGCGGCGGTTGTATAGCTGGCCGAGTCCGGGGCACAGGGCCGAGAGCCAAACCGCTCGCTGCGGGTCGGGGTTGAATACCTTGACGTTGACGGTCTCGACGGGCTGCACGAGCACCGTGTCGCCCATCAGCGTAAGGTCGGAGCCCACGACCACGGCATCGTCAGGGACGGGGGCGCCGGTAGGGATGGTGTCGGGGAGGGTCACGGGACGGTCGGGCGACACCACGGGGCGGGAGGGCTTGCGGGGGTTATCCGAAAAAATGTTAAAAGGGCACATCAGCGCGATGACAAGCACGCCGACGAGCACACGGTAGCGGCCTCGAGCGGCTGCCGACACTTTCTCTATGAGTGATAACTTCATTGCGTCAGTTGGCTGACTTGCAGGCGTTTGAGGTGATTTTGGCACCACGGCGCCGGCGCGGGTCAGCCCTCTTGCCGGTTTATTTTGTCAAAGATAGCAATTAATTTCTCAAGTTCCTCGTCATTTTTGAAAGGAAATGTTATTTTTCCTTTACCTTTGTTATCGCAGACCAACTCGACGCGCGTCTGGAAGCGTTCGGAGAGCTGGTTCTTTAAAATATCAAAATCTTTGTTGATGAATCTTGAAGCGCCTGATTGCATGGCATTTGCAGCCTCTGCGGGGTCGGCGTTCATCTTCTTGGCCAGCTCCTCGACCTTGCGTACGCTGAGGCCCTCGCGCAGCAGGCGGTTGTAGAGCTTGAGCTGCAGCGCCGGGTCGGCCACGGCGAGCAGGGCGCGGGCGTGACCCATGTCGATGCGCTTGTCGCGCAGGCCCAGCTGCACCTCGGCGGGGAGGCGCAGCAGTCGCAGGAAGTTGGCGATGGTGGTGCGCTTCTTGCCGATGCGCTCGCTCAGGCGCTCCTGGGTGAGGTTGTACTGGTCGATCAGCTTCTTGAACGTCAGGGCGATCTCGATTGCGTTGAGGTCCTCGCGCTGGATGTTCTCGATCAGGGCCATTTCAGTCAGCTCGCTGTCGTTGGCGGTGCGGATGTAGGCGGGCACGCGCTCGAGCCCGGCGATGAGTGCCGCGCGGTAACGGCGCTCGCCGGCGATGATCTGGTATGAGTCAGGGCCGGTCTTGCGCAGCGAGAGAGGCTGTATGATGCCGAGCTCGCGTATCGAGGCGGCAAGCTCCTGCAGGGCCTCTTCGTCGAAGGTGGTGCGGGGCTGGTCGGGGTTGGGGGTTATTTTGGCGACTTCGATGTCGTTGATTGCCGATGAGCCGCGAGCTGGTGTGTCGTCCATCGAGATGAGGGAGTCGAGACCGCGGCCGAGGGCGTTTCGTTTTGGAGCCATGGGCAGGTATTTTGACGGCGGCCGCCACAGGCGCCCGTGGCGGTGCGATGTTATTTAGTGGCCGGTTATGATTTTTTGCGGTTTTTGGCGATTAGCTCGCGGGCGAGGGCCACATGGCTGGTGGCGCCGCGGCTGTCGGGGTCGTAGAGTATGGCGGGGAGTCCGTGGGAGGGGGCTTCGCTAAGACGTATGTTGCGGGGTATCACCGTGTTGAAGACCATAGTGCCGAAGTGGCCCTTGAGCTCCTCGTAGATCTGGTTGGCCAGGCGCAGGCGCGCGTCGTACATGGTCAGCAGGAAGCCTTCGATCTCGAGCGCGGGGTTGAGCTTCGACTTGATGATGCGTATGGTGTTGAGCAGCTTGGTGATGCCTTCGAGGGCGAAGTATTCGGCCTGCACGGGTATGATGACAGAGTCGGCGGCGGTGAGGGCGTTGACGGTGATGAGTCCCAGCGAGGGTGAGCAGTCGATGAGTATGTAGTCGTAATCATCCTTGACGGGCTGGAGGAGCTCTTTGAGCACCTTCTCGCGGTCGGGCTTGTTAATCAGCTCGATCTCGGCGCCGGCCAGGTCGATGCGGCTGCCGAGCAGCTCGAGGCCGTCGACGCAGGTCTTGACCTGGGCGCCGCGCATGGGATAGTTGTCGACGAGACATTCGTAGATGGATGAGTCCATCTCCTTGGGGTCGATGCCGTAACCGCTTGTGGCGTTGGCCTGCGGGTCGGCGTCGATGATAAGCACCTTTTTCCCTTCGAGGGCCAGAGAGGCGGCAAGGTTTATGGTGGTGGTGGTTTTTCCGACACCGCCTTTCTGGTTGGCAATGGCAATGATTTTACCCATATTGTACTTTTAGCAATTACGGGTGCAAAGTAAAGAAATTTAGTGCAAATGAGAAAATTTGGGGTCTATAATAATGCTAAAAATGTTGATAAGTGGCGTTAAATGTTCATAATCCGCGGGGAGTAGAACATACAGAAACAACAGAAACAAGAGAAAAAATCAAGAAGTTTTTGTTTCGCATGTTTACAAATCATTGTGGCGCAGCCACAACTCCTTCTGTAAACCCCACGCTTCAGCGTGGGGTAAAGACAGCACCTCTCACTCTCAGCGTGCCGCAGGCACGCTATTGGGGGGAGGACATTAGTGCCCCACGCTGAAGCGTGGGGTTAACAAATAGAGTGGTGGCTACGCCACAATATGCCATACTTGAACGAAAGAAGCAAAAGAAACTTTTTGATTTATTCTTTTGCTTCTTTCGTTTCTTCGTGAAACTGTTACTTCTTCTTTGGCTTGGGCTTGTATGCGGTGACGGTCATGTCGGTGCCACCTGCCCAGGCGACCTCGATGGTGAGCACGTGGGTGGCACGGTCGTATTTCCAAGTCTTGATCTTCCTGTCGTTGACCTTGACAGAGGTCGGGGCTTCTTTCACGTCATAGATTTTGAAGGTCATGTCGCGCACGGCAGGCGCGCCGGGGTACGCAATGGCAAACGTGCACTCAATTTCATAGAATTCTTCGGTGTTTTTGGCCGAGAACTCCATGTTGGTGCTTTTGCACTCGCCCAGAGTCATGCCGCTCTTGCACAGTGTCTCGCGAGAAGTGCGGTCATCTTCAAAAAGATGCCCTGCGCTCCATTTTTCATTGCCTGGATAGTAATTGATGGTGTAGCGCGAGGGGTCATAGTCGAGGGTGTTCTCCATCGGGTAGTCGGCGGTGGGTATGAGGGCGCCCTCGCGGATGAAGAGGGGAAGCACCTCGAGCGGGGCCGGATAGGTGACGGTGGTGCCTCCCTCGTAGATCTTGGAGGGGTCGCGGTAGTCTATCCAGTTAATTCCCTTGGGAAAGGTGATTTGGCGCTCGGTCGCTCCTTGCTCGAGCACGGGAGCCACCAGCACGTCCGAGCCCCAAATATATTCGTCCGTTATATTGTCATACTCGGTGCTGCTGTCTAAATATCCGAGATGTTTTACCAGGGGTATTCCATGCTCGGTGTTGTCGTATGCCATCGTGTAGTTGTAAGGCAGCCAGCGGTAACGCTCCTTGATCAAGGGGAGTATGATGTCCTGCTGTTCGGGGTAGTGGAAAGGCTCGGCGGTGCCTTGGGCATGGGTGCGGAGGATGGGGGAAAAGACGCCGAGCTGCAGCCAGCGGACGTAAAGCTCCGGGTCGTAGGGGCGCTCCTCGTCGAGGGCGAAGCCGCCGACGTCATGGCTCATGTAGCCGAGGCCCGAGAGGCCGGAGTTTATCATGATGGTGACCTGGGGCTGGAGGCCTCCCCACGAGCGGCTCACGTCGGTGCTCCACGGAAAGACGGAGTAGCGCTGCAGACCGGTGGTGCCGGCGCGCATCATGGTCATCAGGCGCGTGTCGGGATATTTCTCGGTGAAGAGGTCGTAGATAATCTCGCTCCAGTCGTTGCCGTACTGGTTGTGGTACTGGCGTGCGGTAAGCCCGTTGTGGTGGCGTCCGGTCTCGGGGTGCACCTCCGGCTCGCCCAGGTCGCCCCACCAGCCGGTGATGCCGTCGTCGGTGAGCTGCTTGTAGCGGTCGCGCAGCCAGGCGCGGGTCTGCGGGTTGCTGACGTCAAACATGCCGCCTTCGCCCACCCATATCGTCACCTCCTGGGGAGCCGTGCCGGTGCTGTCGGCCACGAAGTAGCCCTTGGGCGCCAGCTCGTTATAGTGGTCGATGGCGCGGCCGTTGCGCAGCACGTAGGGCTGGGAGATGGCCACGAGGTTGACACCCTGGTCCTTGAGGTCTTGCAGCATCTGCCGGTGCGTGGGCCACTGCTCCTTGTCCCACTCGAGACGTCCCATGTCCTGCTCCTTGCCATACCAGTAAAGGTCGAGCACGATGCCGTCGAGGGGGTATCCGAGCGACTTGAGAGAGTCGACTGCGGCGCGTGTTTCCGCCTCGTCGTGGTAGCCATACTTCGATGTGATGTAACCCAGGGCCCAGAAGGGGGGCAGTTCCTGGCGGCCGATGAGCTCTGACAGGACGCCGGATGTATTGTACATGCTGGGCCCGGAGTCTATAAAGTAGTACCAGTCGACAGGCGATGCGCTTTCAGTGGTATAAGTAATCGGGTCGCCAAGCACCAGCTCGGCTGCGGCATAGTCGTCGAAGATCAGGCCGTATTTGTCAGAGCTGATTACCAGAGGCATGGTGATGTTCATCTGCTTGATGCGCGGGTCGCCGGCGGTGTAGCCGTAGTTCTGGCGGTTGTACATCACCAGGGTGTCGCCGGCGAGGTTGAGAGAGTGGCCGCGCTCTCCTGCGCCATAGTATGAGGGTTTGCCGGAGGGGTAAAGTTCCATCCGGCAGCGGCCGTTGGAGATGTTGCGGACACCGGTGTCAGTGATGCTTCTCTTGCCATCAGTGATAGTCACTGCGCCTGTGGCCTTGTCCAGGATGACGGTGAGGTTGCCGTGAAGGTTGTCATCACCTGTTGTCATGGTCATTGAGCGAGAGTTGTCGGTGACGCTTCCACGGAGGTCTTGTCGCTGCTCTGTGAGGATAACGCCGCGTGAGGGGGCCGGAAGCACGTCTTTGGGGTGGTTGCTCACGCGTATGATATAGGGTGTCAGGGAGGTGACTGTCACCACGCGGCCGTCGGCGGTGGTGGTAGACATCTGGAGGGCCTGCGCCCCGGCAGGCGCCAGCATCAGGACGCCTAAGAGTGTGATGCCAAGTTTGTTCACAGTTTAGGGAAATTAAGGAATTTAGGGAAATTAAGGAATTTATGGAATTTAGGGAGGGTGGGGGAGGGGGTTATTTGAAGTTGGCGGCGATGCCGCCGGCGATGGCGGCCATCTCCGTGTCGCTGAGCTTGAGGTGCTCGCGGAATAAGTTCATGTCCTGCTCAGAGTTGATGGGCACGAGGTGTATGTGGGCGTGGGGCACCTCGAGGCCGAGGACGGCCATGCCCACCTTGACGCAGGGTATGGAGGCCTTGATGGCGGCGGCGACGCGCTTGGCGAAGGCCTGCAGCGCGAGGTATTCCTCGTCGGTGAGGTCGAAGATGTAGTCCACCTCCTTGCGGGGGATGACCAACACGTGACCCGGGGCAACCGGGTTGATGTCGAGGAAAGCGAAGTGGTCGGCGTCTTCGGCGACCTTGAACGAGGGGATTTCGCCGGCGGCGATTTTGGAGAATATGCTCATAGTTTATAACTTATAGTTTACAGTTTATAGTTGGAGCGGTGTCGGTTTTTTCAGAGGCAAATTTACGACAAAAGAGTGAAACAGGCAAGAAAAGAAAGGGTGAGGTTAGGGGTGAAAAATGATTTTTTGTTAATTTAACTTTGCTGTGTCGGTTAAAAGCGTTAATTTTGTAAACTCGCCCGAGTGGGCAGGCGTTATAACTAATGTGGAAACCCCCCATCCCCCTGGGCCCCCCTATCCCCCCTAAAGGGGGCGATGGGGCTTACCAAGCTGAGAAACTAATCACTAAAAACTAAAAACTTAAAACTAAATAATGGAAAACGACCTTATGAAAACCGTGAAGGCCAAGGCGGAGCTTTGGCTCACTGACTCTTACGACCCCGAAACCCGCGCCGAAGTCAAGCGCATGCTCGAGGCTGAAGACCATACCGAGCTGGTGGAGTCGTTCTACAAAGACCTCGAATTCGGCACCGGCGGCCTCCGCGGCATCATGGGCGCCGGCTCCAACCGCATGAACCGCTACACCGTCGGCGCGGCCACGCAGGGCTTGGCCAACTACCTCAAGGAGGCTTTCGCCGACCTCCCCGAGATCAAAGTCGCTGTCGGCTTCGACGTGCGCCGCAACTCCCGCGAGTTCGCGCAGATAGTCGCCGACGTCTTCTCTGCCAACGGCATCAAGGTCTATCTCTTCGACAACTTCCGCCCCACCCCCGAGCTGTCGTTCGCCATCCGCCACTTCGGTTGCCAGAGCGGCGTCAACATCACCGCCAGCCACAACCCCAAGGAGTATAACGGCTACAAGGCTTACTGGGAGGACGGCGCCCAGATCATCGCCCCCCACGATGTCAACATCATCAACCATGTGGGCAAGATCAAGGACGTCAGCGAGATCAAGTTTGAGGGCGACTCCTCGAAGATACAGGTCGTGGGCAAGGATGTCGACGAGGTCTACCTGGCCAAGATCAAGGAGCTGCAGCTCAGCCCCGAGATAGTCAAGAAGTACTCCGACCTCAAGATAGTCTACACCCCCATCCACGGCGTGGGCGTCGAGCTGATACCAATGTCGCTGAAGAACTACGGCTTTACCAACATCATCCACGTGCCCGAGCAGGACGTGCCCTCCGGCGAGTTCCCCACCGTCGAGAGCCCCAACCCGGAGAACCCGCCGGCCATGGCCATGGCCATCGCCAAGGCCAAGGAGGTCGGTGCCGACATCGTCATGGCCTCCGACCCCGACGCCGACCGCATCGGCTGCGTCATCCGTGACAACTCCGGCGAGTACGTGCTGGTCAACGGCAACCAGATAGTGATGATACTCATCTACTACATCCTGACCCGCAACGCCGAGCTGGGGCGTCTGACGGGCAAGGAGTACGTGGTCAAGACCATCGTCACTACCGAGACCATCAAGCGCATCGCCGACAAGTTCGGCGTGACCATGTATGACTGCTACACCGGCTTCAAGTGGATAGCCGGCGTGATACGCGACAACGAGGGCACCGCCCGCTACCTGGGCGGCGGCGAGGAGAGCTACGGCTTCCTGGCCGAGACCTTCGCGCGCGACAAGGATGCCGTGAGCGCCATCCCGCTGATGGCCGAGTGCTGTGCCTGGGCCAGGAGCAAGGGCATGGACTTCAACGAGATGCTGCAGGACATCTACTACCAGTTCGGCTTCTCGCAGGAGGTGGGCATCAGCGTTGTCCGCCCCGGCAAGACCGGCGCCGAGGAGATCCAGCAGATGATGAAGAACTTCCGCGAGAACCCGCCGAAGGAACTTGCCGGCGCCCCCGTGGTGAAGGTGAAGGACTACGACGCCCTGACCGTCACCGAGGGCGATGAGACCAAGCCGATAGACATGCCCGCCAAGAGCAACGTGCTGCAGTATTTCACCGCCGACGGCACCAAAGTGAGCATCCGTCCTTCCGGCACCGAGCCGAAAATCAAGTTCTACATCGAGGTGCGCGAGCAGATGGCCAGCCGCGACGACTACGAGGCCGCGGGGGCTGCCGCCGCGGGGAAGATCGACGCCATCAAGGCGCAGCTCGGCATCTGATATCAGGCAATAATCGATAAAAATCGACAGGCAATCGACATTCATCGATTGCTTGTCGATTTTTTAGATGGCGGTCTGGGGGAGGCGGGCGAGGAGGGAGGCGGCGTAGTCGGCGGGGAGGCCGTGGGTGGCGACTCCGGAGGCGATGGCCGCGCGGGCCACGGCGGGGGCCACGGCGGTGAGCAGGCGCCGGTCGAGGGGCTTGGGGACAATATAGTCAGGGCCGAAGGAGCGGGGCGCGAGGGCGCCGCCCCGCTCCTCATAGGCTTCGCGGACCTGGTCGGTGACGGGCTCGCGGGCGAGGGCGGCGATGGCGCGCACGGCGGCCATCTTCATCTGCTCGTTGATGGCCGTGGCGCCGATGTCGAGGGCGCCGCGGAAGATGTAGGGGAACCCTAACACATTGTTTATCTGGTTGGGATAGTCGCTGCGGCCGGTGGCGATGATGGCGTCGGGGCGCGTCTCGAGCGCCAGCTCATACTTGATCTCCGGGTCGGGGTTGGCCAGGGCGAAGATGATGGGCCGCGGTGCCATCGACAGGAGCATCTCGGGGGTGACCACGTCGGCCACGCTCAGGCCGAGGAACACGTCGGCGTCTTTCATCGCCTCGGCGAGGGTCGAGATGTCGCGGTCGGTGACGAACTCCTGCTTGCGGGGGTTGAGGCCTGTGCGGCTGCGGTTGAGCACGCCGTGGGAGTCGCACATCACCACGTGCTCTTTTTTCACTCCGAGGGCTATGTACATGCGGGCGCAGCTGATGGCGGCGGCGCCGGCGCCGTTGACCACCACCTGCACGTCGGCTATGCGCTTGCGCTGCAGGCGTAGCGCGTTGAGCAAGGCCGCGGCGGAGACGATGGCGGTGCCGTGCTGGTCGTCGTGCATGACAGGGATGGTGCACTCGCGGCGCAGGCGCTCCTCTATCTCGAAACACTCCGGGGCTTTGATGTCCTCGAGATTGATGCCGCCGAAAGTGGGGGCGAGCGACTTGACTATCTCTACAAACTTGGCGGGGTCTTTCTCGTTCACCTCCAGGTCAAAGCAGTCAAGGCCGGCGAACACCTTGAACAGCAGCGCCTTTCCCTCCATCACCGGCTTGCCGGCCAAGGGGCCGATGTCGCCCAGGCCGAGCACGGCGGTGCCGTTGGAGATGACGGCGACAAGGTTCTGGCGATTGGTGTATAATGCGGCGTCCTGCGGATGGTCTTCGATGTCCTCGCAGGGGTAAGCGACGCCGGGAGAGTATGCGAGCGAGAGGTCGTGGGCGGTGTCATATGGCTTGGTGGGGGTCACCTCTATTTTGCCAGGGCGCGGGTAGCGATGGTAGTCGAGCGCCTCCTTTTTCAATTCCTGTTTCATACCAATAAAACACCTCTGCGGCACGAAAAGGCGTGACCCTGTGTGTTAATAATGCTTAAGGGCAAGGATTGTGGTATAAAAGGACAATCAAATTGACTGGAAATTTGTATATTTGCAAACAAAATGTTTCCATAACATCAAAACTGTTACCATCATGCTACGAAAGTATATCACATTATCCATTCTGGCCACGGCTCTCGGAAGCGCGTGGGCGCTGCCCCCCTCCGAGGCGGGGCGCGAGGGCGCCGCCCCGCTCCAGGTGAAGTGGGATCAGGACTCACTGTGCCTGCGTTACGGCGACAAGACTTACAACATGGTTTACGTGCCTGCCGGCTCGTTCAACATGGGTGCGACGGGCAAGCTCAGCAGCGGCAGCTCGCGCGACGAGTGGCCGCAACCGCTGGTGTCGCTCGACGGATACTTCATCGGCCAGAGCGAGGTGCCCCAGTGGCTCTGGGTGGCGGTCATGGAGAAGAACCCCTCGCAATGGAAGGGCGACATGCTGCCCGTCGAGAACGTCTCGTGGATCTCCTGCCAGTATTTCACCGAGAAGCTTGCCGACCTGACGGGGCTGAACTTTCGGTTGCCCACGGAGGCGGAGTGGGAGTTTGCCGCGCGCGAGGGGAAGCCGGACTTCAACTGCCTCTACAGCGGCAGCGACGACATCGACGAGGTGGCGTGGTATCGCAAGAACAGCGACAACGTCACCCACGAGGTGATGACCAAGAAACCCAACGCCCTGGGCATCTACGACATGACGGGCAACGTGGCGGAGTGGTGCATGAACGGCAAGTTTCGCTACAGCTACGGCACGGTGATCAACCCGCACGACTACGGGCTTAGCGAGCGTCCTGCCTACCGCGGCGGCAGCGGGTTCTCCAAGCCTCGGGGTTGCCGTGTGAGCCAGCGGATGTCGGCGAGCACCAACCGTGCCAACGGGTTCCTGGGGCTGCGCCTGTGCATCGGCCCTAATTGACAAGCAAGCAGCCTGTTGTCAGCCGATGACAGGCTGCGGGGCGGCTATGGCGTGATTTTTTAGTTGCCTAAAGTCAAAACTATTTTGTAAATTTGCCGCTTGTAACCATAACACTTGAAAATGCAGTGGCAAAGATAGTTTACAAAGAGCATTTCTCAGAAAATGTGGTGCGCCTCGATGTGGAGGCGCCTATGATAGCGCGGTCGCGCCGGCCCGGGCACTTCGTGATAGTGCGTGTGGGCGAGGGCGGAGAGCGCATACCGCTTACCATCGCCGACGCCGACGTCGAGCGCGGCACTGTAACCCTCGTGGTGCAGCGCGTGGGAGTGTCGACTGACAAGATTTGCGCGTTGGAGGCCGGCGACGAGCTGACCGACATCGTGGGCCCGCTCGGACGAGCCACGCGCATCGAGAAGTTCGGCACCGTGGTATGCTGCGGAGGAGGCGTCGGCGTGGCCCCGCTGCTCCCCATCATCAAGGGTATGAAGGCCGCGGGCAACCGCGTGGTCAGCGTGCTGGCCGCGCGCACCAAGGAGTTGATCATACTCGAGCCGCAGGTGGCGGAATATTCCGACGAGGTGATAGTCATGACCGACGACGGCTCATACGGCACCAAGGGATTGGTGACCGAGGGTGTCGAAATGGTGCTCAAGCGCGAGAAAGTGGACCGCGTGATCACCATCGGCCCGGCCATCATGATGAAGTTTGTCAGCCTGCTGACCAAGAAATACGAGATCCCTACCGAGGCCTCGCTCAACACCATCATGGTCGACGGCACCGGCATGTGCGGCGCCTGCCGCGTGACGGTGGGCGGCCGGACACGCTTCGTGTGCATCGACGGGCCGGAGTTTGACGCCCACCAGGTGGACTTCGACGAGATGATGATGCGCTTGCGCTCTTATAAATAACATCGACAATCAATCGGTAGCCTATCGATTGGCCATCGATTGATTATCGAAAAAATAACGAAATCAATAATGGAAACAACTATATCGCCCCGCGACGCCCAATGGCGCGAGGAGCTGCGGCGGGCGCACACCGCCCGCGAGCGGCGCGAGATACCGCGTGTGAAGATGCCGGAGCTTGATCCGGTCTACCGCGTGACGTGCAACGATGAGGTCAACCAGGGCCTCTCTGAGGAGCAGGCCGTGCTTGAGGCCACGCGCTGCCTCGACTGCCCCGACCCGCAATGCGTGACCGGCTGCCCCGTGGGCATCAACATACCGGGGTTTATCAAAAATATTGAACGCAAATGCTTTGGCGACGCAGCCGCGGTCTTGCGAGAGACCAGTGCGCTGCCGGCCGTGTGCGGCCGCGTGTGCCCGCAGGAGAAGCAGTGTGAGAGCCGCTGCATCTACAACAAGATGAAGCTGCCGCCGGTGGCCATCGGCTATCTGGAGCGGTTTGCGGCGGATACAGCGGCTCCCCGGCCCACCCCAAACCCCTCCCCAAGGGGAGGGGCTTCCTTAGTTCTTGGCTCCCCCGCCGAAGCCTCTTCAGGCTTGGAAGCCCCCCCCCTTGGGGGGGAGTCGGGGGGGGCCGGCACGGCTGCCGTCGCCGTCGTCGGCTCAGGGCCTGCTGGCCTGTCGTTTGCCGGCGAGATGGCGCGGCGCGGATTCATCGTCACCGTCTTCGAGGCACTCCACGCTCTCGGCGGCGTGCTCCGCTACGGCATCCCGGAGTTCCGCCTGCCCAACAGCATAGTCGACGCGGAGATCGACGCCCTGCGCGCACTCGGCGTGAAGTTTGTGAAAGACTGTGTGATAGGCAAGACACTGAGCTACGACGAACTGCACGAGATGGGCTTCAAGGGGATCTTCGTGGCCTCCGGAGCAGGGCTGCCCCGGTTCATGGGCATCCCCGGGGAGAACCTGATAGGGGTGATGTCGTCCAACGAATACCTCACGCGCGTCAACCTCATGGGAGCCGGCCAGCCGGACCACGACACGCCGGTGAAGCGCGGCCGGCGCGTGGCCGTAATCGGCGGCGGCAACACGGCAATGGACTCCGTGCGCACTGCCCGCCGCATGGGTGCCGAGGAGGCATATGTCATCTATCGCCGCAGCGAGGCGGAGATGCCCGCGCGCATCGAGGAGGTGCACCATGCCAAGCAGGAGGGTGTGACATTCATGACCCTGCACAACCCCGTGGAATACCTCGGCGACGAGAGCGGCCACGTGCGCGCCGTGCGCCTGCAGGTGATGGAGCTGGGCGAGCCTGACGAGAGCGGGCGCCGCAGCCCCGTGCCCGTCGAGGGGCAGATAGTGGAAATGGATGTCGACGAGGTGATAGTGAGCGTCGGCGTGTCGCCCAATCCGTTAATCCCCAACAACTTCAAGGACCTGGAGGTCTCGCGTCGCGGCACCATCGTCGTCACCGACGACATGCAGTCGTCGCTCCCCGACCTGTATGCGGGCGGCGACATCGTCCGCGGCGGCGCCACGGTAATCCTCGCCATGGGCGACGGGCGCCATGCCGCCGCCGCCATGGCCGTCCGCCTAACCAACTAACCGATAATTGCCAAAAATCGATGGGCAATCGATAATCCTCGATTGTCCATCGATTTTTATTTGCGGAAGGGGGCGGAGGGGCAGTCGGAGGGGAGGCGCCAGTCGCCGCGGGGGCTGAGGCAGACCGAGCCGACCTTGGGGCCGTCGGGAAGGCATGAGCGCTTGAACTGCTGGGCGAAGAAGCGGTGGGTGAACACCTCCTGCCAGTGGCGTATTACCTCGTGGGTGTGCTGTGTGCCCTCGAAGGCCTGGCAGGCGAGGCGGTAGACGCGCTCGGGGGCGAAGCCGTAGCGGAGCATGTAGTAGAGGAAGAAGTCGTGCAGCTCGTAGGGGCCGACGAGGTCTTCGGTGCGCTGGGCAATGGTGCCGTCGGCGTTGGCGGGGATGAGCTCGGGTGAGATGGGGGTGTCGATGATGTCGAGGAGCACGTCGCGGACGCCGGCATACTCAGGGCGCACGGTGAACCAGCGGACGAGGTAGCGCACGAGCGTCTTGGGGACGCCGGCGTTGACACCGTACATCGAGATATGGTCGCCGTTGTAGGTGGCCCAGCCGAGGGCCAGCTCGCTCAGGTCGCCGGTGCCGAGGACTATGCCGCCCACCTGGTTGGCGATGTCCATGAGCAGGAGCGTGCGCTGCCGCGCCTGCGAGTTCTCGTAGGTGACGTTGTGCACCTCCGGGTCGTGGCCGATGTCCTTGAAATGCTGGTTTACAGCAGGGACTATGGAGATTTCGCGCATGCTCACGCCCAGCAGGCGCATGAGCTGCACGGCGTTGTCGTGGGTGCGGCCGGTGGTGCCGAAGCCGGGCATCGTGATGCCGTGGATGCCGGTGCGTGGCAGCCCGAGGGCATCGAAGGCATGGACGGCCACGAGCAGGGCGAGCGTGGAGTCGAGTCCTCCGCTGATCCCGACGACGATGTTGCGGCAACCGATGGCGCGCAGGCGCTGCTGCACTCCGGCTGACTGGATGTTGATTATCTCGGAGGCACGCTCGTCGATGGCGGCGTCGCCCTTGGGGACGAAGGGGTAGGGGTTGACGGGGCGGAGGAGTTTCTCTTGCGGCCAAGGCGGGGATGTGCGGCCGGAATGGCCGCCCTCCTGATTTGCTATGACTATCGGCTCGGGGCGGGTGAAGCGGGCGTCGGAGTTGAAGGTGTTGAGGTGCATGCGGTCGCGTTCGATGGCCTGCAGGTCGACGTCGGCGAGGATGTAGTCGGAGGTGTCGTCCCAGCGGGGCTTCTCGGCGAGCATGACGCCGTTTTCGGCAATCATGGCCTTGGGACTGAACACCAGGTCGGTGGACGACTCCCCGCAGCCGGCAGAGGCGTAGACGTAGGCGCACAGCAGGCGCGCCGACTGGCCGGTGACGAGCGAGCGGAGGTAGTCGTACTTGCCCACGAGGTCGTCGGAGGCGGAGAGGTTGAAGATGATTTTGGCGCCGTCGAGAGCCATCTGGCAGGAGGGCGGCACGGGCACCCAGAGGTCTTCGCAGATCTCGATGCCAAGGGTGACGCCGCCGAAGTCGATGACACGGCCGGAGGTGATCAGGCGCCGCTCGCCTGCTACGGTGACGGTGGCTGCGCGCCCCACGGGGAGGGGCTGCCACCAGCGGCGCTCGTAGAACTCGTTGTAGTTGGGCACGTTGGCCTTGGCGACGAGGGCGACGCTGCCGCGGTGGATGAAGGCGGCGCAATTGTAGAGGGCGCCGTCGTCGGCGAGCAGGGGGAGGCCGACGATGACTGCGGCGGCATGGTTGTGCGACTCTATGATGAGGCTCTCCAGACCCGCGCGGGCGCTGTCGAGCAGCCGGCGGTTGTGAAACAGGTCGGCGCAGGTATAGCCCGTGAGGCTCATCTCCGGGGTGAGCGCTATCTCGGCGCCGAGACTCTCCACCCGGTTCCAGAGCTCGGTGACGGCCTTGACGTTAGCGTCGACGTTGGCTATGGTGACCTGCGGCGTCACGGCCGCGAGGCGTATGTATCCGTCTTTCACGAGTTAAAGAGTTAAAGAGTTAAGGAGTTAAAGAGTTACGGAGTTAAGGAGTTAAAGACTAAACAGCTCATTACACATCAACTCATCATCTCGATGGCTAAGGTGAGCAGTGCATCGGGATAGGAGCGCTGCCAGAGGCGGTATGTGCGGCCGCGGACGGTGGCGATGCCGCGGGGGATGTCGACGGTGATGTCGGGGAGGAAGAAGTCCTGCACCGCGGCGGCCTTGTAGACGGCCTCCTTGGCCGTCCAGAGATGCAGGAGCGAGGGGCCGACGTCGGCAGGATTGAGGAAGCGGGAGCGGACGCGTTCGAGCTGCCCGTCGCGCAGTGTCGACTCTATGTCCACGCCGATGCGCGCGGTCTCTGACGCGGCAGCGGCAGCGGCGGTGGGACAGTGTGAAATTGAAATGAAGCCGTCGTAGCCGGGGAGGTACGGCCGCCCGGATGGCTCGTGTTCGACCCCCCCCGCCCCCCCCCCAAGGGGGAGGGACACTAAGCGGTCGAGGAGTTGGTTGACCGCCAGGTTGGTAGCTCCCCCCTTTAGGGGGGGGATGGGGGGGGCCGCGGGGATGGGGGGGGCCGCGGCCTCCACGGCTATTCGGGCACAGTCTATGTCTTCGATGTACATCATTGTGTCTTGACGGTTTTTAGCAGTCGGAGGACATCGGAGGCGATGGCGTTCACCACAGGGGCCACCGAGTCGGGGGCTTCGGCGGCGCCGTCGATGTATGCGGCCCCGCTGACGATCCATCGGGCATCCACGGCCAGCAGCTGCACGGGGGTGACCGTGCCGTGGCGCGTGACGAAAAGGCGGCAGGCCGCGCCCTCGGGGGTTGTCAGCTCGGTCAGTTCCGTCTCGGCGCCCCCTGAGTTAAGGGAGATGCGCTCGAGGCGGTTGTCCATCACCTCTGCCATTTCGGCTTCGGTGGCCACGGGCGTGGCGGTGAGGTATATCTTGGCGCCGTTGTATACGGGGTAGCCAATTGTGATCCAAGGCTTCCCTGTGGAGTCGGGCAGGAGAGTGGCGGCAGTGTTGACATCGAAGCTGACAGTCGTGCCGGGGATAGTGGCCCGGGTGTAGAGCGTGTCGGCCAAAGCCACGCGCGGGTATGCGTGCCGGCGCGGGGTGGCCACGTCGCCGCGGGTGCACGCGCACGCTATTAGGCACATCGTCAATATGCCGGCGAGGATGCGCATGGTCAGCTGCGCTGGTAGGCGGAGGGGGACATCCCCGTCAGGTTCTTGAAATATTTGCCGAAAGAGCTTTGGTTGGCAAAGTTGAGCTCGTAGGCTATCTGCTGGATGTTTTTGCGGGAGAAGCGGAGCATGTTCTTGGCCTCGAGTATGACGAACTCGTCGATCCACTCGGCGGCGGAGCGGCCGGTCGACTCCTTGACTATCAGCGAGAGATATTTGGGGGTGATATAGAGCTTCTCGGCGTAGAAGGCCACGGAGCGCTCGTGCTTGTGGTGGCGGTGGACCAGCTCCATGAAGTCGTGGACGTAGTTGGTGCGGCGCGTCAGCGAGTGCGAGCGCGCGGTGACGGCGGGGTCTTCGCGCATGGCGGCGAACTGCATGAGCTGGTAGACGATCGACGACATGAGCGTGCGCGAGATGGCGCGGATGTATAGGTCGCTCTGGTTTTTCTTGGTGTTGAGGTGGAGCAGCTCGAGGTAGAGCTGCAGCAGCTCCGACTCCTGCGGGGTGAGCATGAGCATGGGCCTGGCGTTGCGTGGGATGGGCGACGACTGTATCACGTTGATGTCGAGGTTGATGTCGCGCATAAACTCCGGGGCGATGATGAGCACGTACGCGTCAAGCTCCTTGCGGTCAAACTCGCGTATGGTGATGATGTTGGCCGAGGTGGCGGTGATGAACGAGTTGGCCTGCACGGTGTAGCTCTCCAGGTTGATGTCGACGTTCATATACCCCTTTGCCACGAAGCAGAAGAGCATGCCGTTGATGCGCAGTGGCCCCGAGACCAGAGGCGACGTGGTGCTCTGCGGCGTCAGCCGCGAGAAGATGTAGTCGCTCTCGAGCGAGCTGTAGTCGGCTATGTATTTGCGTATTCCCGAAACTTGCGAGAGGTCGATCATGGTGCGTCCGGCCTTCGAGGGAAATTCCAGTTCTTCTTGATCCATTGACGTTGCATATGGTTGTTACGGGTGCAAAGTTACATAATTTTCGGCGAATGATTGTTCCATTAGTCAAAAAATTGCACCAATCCGCCACAAATTCCCCAAAACTTCCTTAAAATGCATAATGCATAATGCATAATGCATAATTACCATCCGGATGGCTATTGTGCATTATGCATTGTGCATTGTGCATTGGTCAGAGGCGCACGGTGGTGGCGGTGCCGTCGGGGGTGACGCGCAGGCCCTGGAGGTTGTACCATCGGACTGCCCAGGGCTAAGCGTCTCGGCCACGCTCAAACTGCAGCCAACGATGGCTGCCAGCAGGGAAAGTATAAATTTTTGCATCAAGATTGTGATAATTTAAAGGTGATTAACACTCGCCTTGTCTGATACTCGTCAAAACCAAGCCTTTCCATCGGCAAATGTACACACAATTCGTTACAGAGCCAAAAAAATATCCTTTCGTGCAACAGCCGTGGTGTTTTTGGTTAATTTTGTGGCGGTTTCGACTAATAAGGTCACGCGAATAAACATGCAACCACGAATTTGCAACCACGAATTTCACGAATTAAGCGAATTACACTAATTTTTAATTCGTGAAATTGGCTTAATTCGTGAAATTCGTGGTTGCAAGTTTCTTTTATTTCTTTTGTTTCTTCGTGTGATTGATAGTCGGGGTGACAGGATTCGAACCTGCGACCACCTGGTCCCAAACCAGGTGCGCTA
>CAYOUJ010000028.1:0-33231 GCA_964407165.1 uncultured Muribaculaceae bacterium
TAACCCCACGCTTGAGCGTGGGGCAAAGCAAGACTCCTCCTCCCTAAGCGTGCCTACAGGCACGCCTCTGTGGAGGCGCCTCTATAGAGGCGTGCCTGTAGGCACGCTGATCTCTGTGGGGATACCGGCACCCCACGCTGAAGCGTGGGGTTAACAAATAGAGTTGTGGCTCCGCCACAACTTGCGAAACTTGAATAATTGTAGCCATAATTCGAGAATAATGGGTAAATTTGCCAAGAACAAACTAACAAGGAGAAGACATGGATATTGAAGAGGTGAGGGCGGTGTGCTTGGGGATACATCAGATGGTGGAGGAGGGGTGCCCGTTTCGCACGCAAGGATATGACGACGTGGCGTTCACCATCTGCGGCAAGATATTCGCATACCTGCTGGTGGACGACAGCCGCATGGTGGTGACCAAGTGCGACGCCGAGCGCGCCATAGACCTGCGCGAGCGCTATGCCGGCCTGATCGAACCGGCATTTCACTGGAACAAGAAATACTGGAACCAGCTCCACTACGACCGCCTCCCCGCGGCCCTTGTCGAGGAGCTCCTGCACCACGCCTACGACGAGGTGGTCCGCAAGCTCCCCCGGCGCCTGCAAGCGCAGGTTGCCGGGCAATGAGTGAAAAATTAATGTTGATGTCACCTTTTGGTCGCCGGTTACGTCTTACAGGCGAGATGTCTCAGAAACAACATTAAAGATCAAAATCATATCAACATGGAAGGTATACTCATCCCAATCTTCGTGTGCGTGGTGCTGCCCGTAGCCATCGTGCTCATCGTCCAGCTCTCCGAAGTCACCAAGCAAAGGCTCAAAGCCAACATCATCATCAAGGCCATCGAGGTCAACAACAGCATCGACGCCGACAAGCTCGCCGAGTCGCTGAAGAAGCCGGAGAAGCCGGTGAAGACCGACCGCCAGATACTTTACGGCCGACTTCTGCGAGGCTGCATATTCTCCCTGGTCGGCCTGGCCATCTGCGCCGTCGGCGTTGCAAGCCTGTGCACCGGCAATGACTTCAACTCCGACACCGTCACCGGCTCGTTCTTGTTCGGGGGTGCCTCATTGGCCATAGGCATCGGCTTCCTAATAGTCTACTTTGCCACCCGAAAGCAGGTCGAAGGCTCTAAGTAACCGATGACACGCGAGGAGTTCATATCTCACGTAGAGGGCACACAGGGGGCGCTTCGGCGCTTTCTTGTGGCCCTTTGCTGCGGAGATGCCGCGCTCGCCGACGACGTCGCCCAAGAGACATATATCAAGGCTTACCTCTGCTGTGACGAGTTTACGAACAGCTCGAAATTCAGAGCCTGGATCTTCAGAATAGGCTACAACACCTTCATCGACCATAAACGCTCGTCCAGGATATTTGTGGACTATGACGAAGCAAGCGCACTGACATCGCATGACCGGGCCGACGCCGCTTTCCGGTATCAAGCCCTCTATCAGGCCTTGAACCAACTCTCGCCGAAAGAACGGACCTCCATATTGCTGTTCTACATGGAGGGCTATTCGATAAAGGAGATTGCTGACATTGTCGAAGCCTCGCAAGTCGCTGTCAAGCAGCACCTGTCAAGGGGGCGACAGCACCTACGCCATCTGTTGTCAAACGCATAAAGCATCACCGTTATGGAAGATGACAAACTTAAGGAACTCTTTGATAGTTACCAACCCCGGCTCTCCTCCGATTCGCTATTCATGTCACAGTTAAGGCGCAACATGGAGAGCGTCGAGCTGGTCCGGCAGCATACCGCGGCCCTCCGCAAAAGGTCGCGGATAGCCGTATGCGTGGCGGCCCTCGCAGGCTTTGCAGCGGGCGTCGTGCTGACGCTGCTTATGCCGCTCATCGGCAATACGGTCTCGACCTATATAATCTCCATTCCCGGCCAGGGACCCTTTGACTTAACAATAGACTGGCAGATAGTCGGTTGGCTTGTGACAGGAGTGGTTTGTGTCTGCTCGGCCATCAACGCCTTTGAACTCACCTTGGCCAAGCTTCCCGCCACCACCGAATAAATGCATAATGCATAATGCATAATGCATAATTCCATCCGGATGGTCAATATGCATTTTGCATTATGCATTATGCATTTACTCGGCGGCGTCGTTGACCTCGGCGAGGATGCGCTTGTATTCGATGGGGGTGACCTTGATGAACAGGGCGAGGGATGCGGGCCAGCGCTTGAGCAGCTCGGCGGCGCGGGGGCTACCGGTGAGGCGGTGGTGGCGCTCGAGCAGGCTGTGCAGGCGCTCGCGGTCGGCGGTCTCCTCGACAAGGGTCAGCTCGATCAGCTCCATGTTGCAGTAGAGGTCAAAGTTGTGGTCGGGGTTGAGCACGTAGGCCACCCCGCCGCTCATGCCCGCGGCAAAGTTGCCGCCCGTCGGGCCGAGGACCACGATGGTGCCGCCGGTCATGTATTCGCAGCAGTGGCTCCCGACACCCTCGACCACGGCCGTGGCGCCGCTGTTGCGCACGGCAAAGCGCTCGCCGGCAACGCCGCAGATGTACACCTCGCCGGCCGTGGCGCCGTAAAGCAGAGTGTTGCCGGCGATGGTGTTGTCGCCCGGATTGAAGATGGCGCCGGCCTTGGGCGCGGCGGTTATGCAACCGCCCGAGAGTCCCTTGCCGAGGTAGTCGTTGGCGTCGCCGCGGAGGTTGAAGGTCACGCCGTGGCATAGGAACGCGCCGAAGCTCTGGCCGGCCGAGCCGTGGAAGTTGACGGTGACGGTGCCGTCGGCAAGCGGGGTGTCGCCCCCGAGGCGGCGTGTGATTTCGCCGGAGAGGCGGGCGCCGACGCTGCGGTCGGTATTGGCTATGGGGAGGTCGATGGCGATGGGCACGCGCGAGCCGACGGTGAATGCCGTGGCGGAGATGAGGGTGTCGTCGATGGGCGTGGAGGCGGGGCGCGAGGGCGCTGCCCCGCTCCGGCGCGTGGCGGCGTCGGAGTCGACCCGCGCGAGCATCCGCGAGAAATCGAGATTTGGGATTTGGGATTTGGCTTTGGCCGGGGTGAGCAGGTCGCTGCGGCCGGTGATGTCGGCGAGCGAGGTGTAGCCCATTGCGGCCAGGCGGCGGCGGACATCCTCGGCCACCTGCTGCAGGTAGCTGACCACGTGTCGCGGCGACCCCTTGTATTTCTTTCGGAACTCGGCGCACTGGGTGGCGATGCCGGCGCAGCACTTGTTGGTGTGGCACTTGCGGTCCATCACGCACCCGAGGGCTATGAGCAGCGCCGTGCCGAAGCCGAACTCCTCGGCGCCGAGCAGGGCGGCTACCACGACGTCGCGGCCGGTCTTCATCTGGCCATCGACCTGCAGCGACACCTTGCCACGCAGGGCGTTGAGCACGAGCGTCTGCTGCACCTCGGCCAGGCCCGTCTCCCAGGGCATGCCGGCGTGCATGACCGAGCTCATGGGCGACGCTCCGGTGCCGCCGTCGGCGCCGCTGACCACGATGGCGTCGGCCTTGGCCTTGGCAACGCCGGCGGCGACGGTGCCCACGCCCCCCTCGCTGACGAGCTTGACGGAGATGCGGGCCGTGGGGTTGACGCAGCGCAAGTCGTTGATGAGCTGCGAGAGGTCTTCGATGCTGTAGATGTCGTGGTGCGGCGGCGGGGAGATGAGGGTGATGCCGGGGATGGACTTGCGCGTACGCGCTATCATCTCGTCGACCTTGAACCCCGGGAGCTGGCCGCCCTCGCCGGGCTTGGCGCCCTGTGACACCTTGATCTGTATCTCGCGGGCGCTCATGAGGTATTCGACGGTTACGCCGAAGCGTCCGGAGGCCACCTGCTTGACGGCGCTGTTGAGGCTGACGCCGTCGCGCTCGGCGGTGAAGCGCTCGGCCGGCTCGCCCCCCTCGCCCGCGTTGGAGCAGGCGCCCACGGAGTTGAGGGCCAGGGCAATGTCTTCGTGGGCCTCGCGGCTGAGAGCGCCGAACGACATTGCCTCTGCCACAAAGCGGCGTATGATTTGGTCTGCCGGCTCCACCTGGTCCACGGGCACCGGCTCGCGGTCGCTCTTGATGTCGAGGCAGTCGCGCAGGAAGATGCCGGTGTTGTCGGCCTCGCGACAAAACGCCTCATAGTCACTCTGCTTGCCCGACATGGCGGCGGCACGCAGGGCCTTTACGGCCGAGGGCGTCCACGCATGGCGCTCGCCCGTCTTGCGCCACTGCAGGCGTCCGGAGTCCTTCAGTTCGGGAGCCTCCGAGGGACCGAAGGCGGTGCGATGGCGCTCGAGCACACGAGCGGCCAGGTCGTCGATGCCGATGCCCCCCACGGGCGACAGGCCGCCGCCGAAGTAGTCGTCGAGCATCTGCTGGCTGATGCCTATCGACTCAAACAGCTTGGCGCCGCGGTAGCTGAGGATGGTGCTGATGCCCATCTTCGAGATGATCTTCATCAGCCCCTTGTTGACCGCCTGCGTGTAGTATCCGCGGGCGGAGGGGTAGTCGAGCTGTATCTTTTTCTCCTGCACAAGCCGGTTGATGGTGGCGTAGGCCATGTAGGGGTTGACGGCGGAGGCGCCGAAGCCTACGAGCAGCGCCACGTGCATTGCCTCGAGGGCGTCGCCGGCCTCGACGATAAGGGCTATCTGCGAGCGCTTGCGGCGTGCGATGAGGTGATGGTGCAACGCCGACACGGCGATGAGCGACGGCACTGGCGCACGGTCGGCGCCGGCGTCCTTGTCGCTGAGCATCAGGTAGCTGTAGCCGTCGTCGACGGCGCGCTCACCCTCCCGACAAAGCCGCTGTATGGCCGCCTTAAGACCGCGCGGGCCGTCGGCTACGAGGAAGGAGGTGTCGAGCGTGATGGTGCGGAACCCCTTGTAGCGCAAGTTTTTGAGCAGGTCAAGCTCGGTGTCGCTGATCAGAGGGGTGTCAAGCTCCACCACCTTGCATAGGTCGGGCGAGGGGGCGAGCACGTTGCCCTTGACGGCGCCGATGAAGCTCTTGAGCGACATCACGGAGGTTTCGCGCAGGGGGTCGATGGCCGGGTTGGTAACCTGGGCGAACTGCTGGCGGAAGTAGTCGAACAGACGCCGGGGGCGCTGCGAGAGCACGGCGGGCGGGATGTCGGCGCCCATGGCGTACGACGGCTCCGCGCCCTTGGTGCACATAGGTATGAGCAGGCGGTCGATGTCCTCAGCGCCGTGGCCGAAGGCGGTGAGCTTGCGCTCGTAGTCCGTCACCTCGTGACTGACCTTGCGCCCGGAGTGTATCTCACTGAGCTTTACGCGGTTGGCCTTCATCCAGTCGCGGTAAGGATGCTCGGCGGCCATCTCCGCCTTCAGCCGGTCGTCGCGCAGTATCTCGCCGCGCTGCAGGTCGACCATGAGCATCTGCCCCGGGCGCAGGCTCCCCTTCTCCACAACGGTCTCCTCGGACAGGTCTATCACCCCCGTCTCCGAGGCCATGATGAGCATGCCGCTGTCAGTCAGGCAGTAGCGGCATGGGCGCAGGCCGTTGCGGTCGAGCATGCCGCCTGCGTGGCGCCCGTCGGCGAAGAGCACGGTGGCGGGGCCGTCCCACGCCTCCATGTATATCGAGTGGTATTCAAAGAAATGCTTCGTCTCGGGAGTCATGTCGGCCGTGGGCATGAGCATGGCCAGGGTGTGGGGCAGGGGCATGCCACCGCGGACAAAAAACTCCACGGTGTTGTCCATCGAGGCGCTGTCGCTCATGCCGGGCTGGATGATGGGCCACAGCTGCTCGACGTCGCCCAGCAGCGGGGGCCGAAGCACCGCCTCGCGCGTCTGCATCCACAGCCGGTTGCCGCGGATGGTGTTGATCTCGCCGTTGTGGGCTATCATGCGGAACGGCTGCGCCAGGCGCCACTGCGGGAAGGTGTTGGTGGAAAAACGCGAGTGCACTAAGGCGAAGGCCGACGTCAGGTAAGGGCTCTGCAGGTCGGTGTAATACCGGCGCAGCTGGCCGGAGGTGAGCATACCCTTGTAGACTATCGTGCGCGTCGACAGCGACACTATCGAAGCGTCGGCGTCGAGCCCCTCGGCCATCAGGCGTCGCTCGAGCCGCTTCTCCAGGCGGTAGAGTGCCCGCTGCAGCCGCTCCTCATATTCGTCTACCTCGGCGTGGCGGTCGTCACCCGCGGTGAGGAACACCTGCACCACGTCAGGCTCTGACTGCAGCGCCTCGCCGCCGGGCACGGTCGAGTCGACCGGCACCTTGCGCGTGTTGATTATGGTCAACCCCTCATCCGAGGCTATCTCCTGGAGCAGCACGTCGAGGCGCGCGCTTTTCTGCGGGTCCTTCGGGGCGAAGAGCATGCCCACACCGTAGCGGCCCGGCTCGGGGACGGGGATGCCGCTGAGCAGTATGTACTCGTGGGGTATCTGCAGCATGATGCCGGCGCCGTCGCCTGTGCGCGAGTCGGCGCCCTCGGCCCCGCGGTGCGCCATGTTCTCAAGCACCGTCAGCGCGCGCTCCACCACGTCGCGATACTTTACACCCTTTACGTTCACGATCAGCCCGACACCGCAAGCATCATGCTCACAGTCGGGACGATAAAGCAATCTTTTTTCCATTTTTTCGGTCATGTACCTAACACGGCCGCAAAGTTACGAAAAAAATTCCGACAAATTGCCATATATAGCATAGGGCTTGTGAAATTCTTTGAAAATTTTTGATTATATAGCGCTTTTTGCTAAATTTACGTCCTATAAGCCCTATAAGCCCTATATGGCCTATATGGCTATTATGACACGTTTTTTCATATAAATAGACACCTTATAGGGGAAATTTCTGTGACTTCCCACAAAAATTTCCCCTACATCCGGTGTAATTGACACAATGGGATGTCTGCTCTCCCGAAAGAATGTCACCCTAAACTAAAAGTCATCCCCGGGTGTGCCAACGCAACAGGGGATGATGTATGGAAGGTCATTTAGGTCGCATGGCTGTGACAACACTAAACGAATGCGCCACTTCGAATCATCGATTCGGATTAAGGGTTGTGGGTACCATACTGTCACCTACACGTGTATAGGTCACAGGGCCGTGCCACGAGTCATCATCCTCGTAATACCGATAGAGTACCAATGTTTTATCTGAAACGCTCTCGACCCTGTAGGTATCGATATCGCCGTCATCCTCGTTCAGAGTGAGGATGCGCGTATCTTTGTTGTACTTCCAAGTACCGCACCAGATAAAGTCGTAAGTCCTCGCAGTGAAGTCAATAGCCTCGTAGCCTACATACTGGCCGTTGCTCTTGAACACATACACTAAGGAACGACCGCTGCTGTAGCTTCTTTCACCGTTCCACCAGTTGCCGACAATTCCGGTTGACGAGAGGTCGTCGTCATCGTCGCCGCAGGCCGTCAGGGCTACGGCGGGGAGGCTGATGAGCAGTGCCATCAGCCACCATTTGAGTTGCTTTTTCATTGCCATTTGTTTGTTTACTGATTATATGACTTTTGTTTAGAGTTGGATGAACTCGATGTCGTCAACCACCAGCTTCTGCTTGCCGAAGGTGTAGAACCCCACGCCCGCATAGTCCAGAGGCATGTATTTCACCTTCAGTATCTCCATGTCGTCGACGAAAAACGACAACACATCGCCATCAGAGACAAGTTTCCACTGCTGGTTAAGTTTCTTGGTATTGCCCCACTTCACGCCCTGGTGGATGCCACCGTAGAACTTCGAGTGGGCCGTCGTGTACTCGTCACACTCCACGCGTATCACGGCCACATAGTCCTTCTTCTCGGGGCGCTGAAACTCCCCGTAGCCGTAGCCGATGAAAGTGTTGTTGACATAGATTGCTGCCTCGGCAGGCTCGACTGTGATCTTGATGATCTTCTACTTCTTGGCGCCCAGCGCCGTCAGGGCGATGGCCAGCACGGCCATCAGAGTAATGATACGGTTCATGATGCTTTATTTATGTTAGTAAGGTTTGTCAGAATATCTGAAGTGCTTGGGTATCTCTATCTCGATAAGATAACCACCTTTGCCTTGAACGTGATAGCGGCGCGTGTACACCTCCTCGCCGCCGTCACAGCACGACACATCGACATAGTCCCGCCCCTTGGGCAAGGTGTAAGAGACCATGTTGCGACCCAGATACTCCCCGTCGGCATATATTTCGATTTGGGGTTCTTGGCATGTGAATGTGACAGACTTGGTGGACGTGCACCCCCACAGCAGCACTAACGCCGCCATAGCTACATAGACTAAGGCCTGACGCCTGCGCAGAAAAAGAAAGGAAAACAGAGTGTGGAGCATTTTGTGCAATGCCTTATGTGTGCCTATAGCTTCCCTGATTTGGCATGGGTTGATACGGAAGACGTGGGATGCTCTTTCCTGCTTATCTCCTCATCGAAGGCCTTCGCATTGCCTAACTCACGGAAATAAGCAGCAGGTCAGCCCACGTGTGGATTATATATGCCCCGGATGTGCGCCCCGTATCCCTACGGCGGCGTCTCGGTGCAGTCATATAATCAACCCTGGACGTCTCCCCTGCACTATCTTCTTGTGAGTCAGAAAAGTTGCGAAGTTTTCGATGAAAGAAGACAGCGTTGTGGATAAACGCCTTTTATTATGTCTAATACCCTCCCGGCCTGCCATGGCTAACCTGTGAAGGGAGTGCGCCGGCTCCGCTCTCTCGCGGCCTTTGCACACCGCAAAGATACTAATTTTATCTTTACGGCCAATATATTTGTAATTTTTTTTTAGAAATCCGCCATGCTACCCTCAAATTGCGATAGCTCTTAGTAAAGGAAGCCGAATTGCCAGAGGGGGATGAAGTTGAGCGTGCGGTATTCGGTGTCGTCGCGGACCACGAAGGAGTCACGTACGCCGGCTATCTGTTGCGTGCCCTTGTTCTTACCGCCGACCTCGAATGAGTGTCCGTCGATGCAGAAGTCGGTCTTCTTCGATGCCGTGACACGCTCTGTCACTCGTGTCATCTGATAGAACACCGTCTCTCGCAACGAGCCGATGTCGGGTGTCACGTTGGCCAAGGCGTAAGCCAGGCATGTGTTGTTACCAAATTAACATCGTTTATGCAAGCCTTTCAAACAAAAACGGGGATTGAAAACCCCATTTTTATATAAATATTGGAGTTTCCAACCCCCAGTTTTCGCTAAATTTTGGGGTTTCCAACCCGCAATTTTTCCCAAATACCGCATGCTGACCGAGGTCGTCTAAACTGCACGTGTCACAAATTTATCATTTTTTTGTGACACCGACCTCCGGGTCATGGGCGTCGAGGTAAGCATTGAGTGAAGCCTCGATGGCCCGTTGCAGTTCGTAGGATGCCACTCCGAGGGGCTTGTGAATGTCGGAGAGCGCCCACTCTACTACCGTCTTATTCTGTGACCGACAGATTAGCAGCCCAATCGTTGGGTTGTCATCTTGCCCGCGCATCAGTTCGTCTACCGCCTTGACATAGAAGTTTATCTTGCCCGCGTGCTCCGGCTTGAACTCAGTAACTTTCAGCTCGACCACCACGAAGCACTTGAGCTTGTAGTGGTAAAACAGAAGGTCGGGATAGAACGACTCGCCATCGGCCATGCGCAGCTCCACCTTCTCTCCCACGAATGCGAAACCTTGCCCAAGCTCAAGCATGAAGCGTGAGATGTGGCTGACAAGGCCGTTATGGAGTTGCTGTTCGGAATGTCGCTCCGGCAGCTCGAGGAAACCCAGGTCATAGTTGCTTTTGAGCATGTCATTGGCCTGTTCTGAAAACATTTCCGGCAGCAAACGTGCAAAATTATTAGGCGCCTTTCCTTGGTGCTGATAAAGGTCAGCCCTCATCAAGCCTTGCAGCGTAGCCCGGCTCCAGTTGTTTTCGATTGTACAATCGATGTAAAACAGTGCCTCCTCTACCGACTTGCAATGTTCTATTATATCCACTTGATGCCTAAATGGAACTTTACCAAACTTTTCCGGCATTTCTATGGGCTCATTTACTTGCTCTATAAACAGGTCTGGCAAATCGCCCCCAAGCTGGGGGCGTTTTGAGCACGCCAATTCGCCCCCAACTTGGGGGTCAATTGTATTTCGCTGGTTATAAAACGAATATCACGCTCGTATACGTTTAATGTTAGTATACGAAAAGCCTTTTGCATTCGGAAAGGCATTGCGCAAGTCGAGGCTCAACTGTTGGAGCACACCCGTACCCCACTTGCTCTCGGCCTTGATGCGCACGATGTCGGCGCCGAGGCACCAGTAGAACCGGAGCATCTCGGTGTTAACCCTCACTGCGGCCTTGGCTTGCGAGGCCTGATAACGAGCCTTGACATCCTCTATCCATTTATAGTAAGAGGTATCCGAGATGAGGACTCCGGAGTTGATGAATTTAGGTGATTGATCTTCCATCATATTGTTATATGCTTATACAGCCCCATTCACAGCAGGAGGGTGAGCACGGCGAAGGCGAGCATGAGCAGGGAGGTGAGGCCAAGCAGGGGATTGAGGGCGCGGCCCGTGCGGTGGAGCAGCATCTCCCAGAGGGTCACGTGGCAGCAGAGATAGACGCCCGCGAGGATATACCCGGGCCACCGCATCCACGGAAGCATAAGCGCCATGGCCATGAAGCCGTTGAAGAGGTAGAGGGTGGAGGCCGTGCGGCGCCCGCAGATGACGGCGAGGGTGCGCTTGCCCACCGCCAGGTCGTCGTAATAGTCGCGGTAGTTGTTGACCAGCAGCACGTTGGCGCCCATCAGGCCGTAGCTGACGGAGGCGAGGAGCACTTGCCACGTCCACGCGCCGGTGCACAGATAGTATGTGAAATTTACGGGGATGACGCCGAAGAAGAGCATGACGGCCACCTCCCCAAGCCCGTGGTGCGACAGCGGGTAAGGGCCTGTGCTGTAGGCGATGACGCCAACGGCTATCAGCAGTCCGACGGGCACAAGCCACCAGCCTCCCCAGACGATGAGCGAGCACCCGACGGCGCAAGCCAGGCCGAGGGTGATGAAGGTGGCGTAGAGCATGGCGCGGGGGGTGATGTCGCCCTCGGTGACGCCCCGCCGCGGCCCGTCACGGCCCGCGCGGTCGAGACCGGCGCGGAAGTCGTAATATTCGTTTGCGAAGTTGGAGGCTATCTGCGCCAGCACCGCGAACACGAGACAGAGCACCGCCGGGACGGGCGCGAGGGCGCTGCCCGTCTCCACCGCAATGCCCACGGCGCCCACCACTCCGGCTATGGACACAGGCAGCGTGCGCAGCCGCATCGCCTCCACCCAAGGCTTAATTGCCATAGTCGTCAAGCTCGTAGAGGGCGCGGTAGAGGCGCTCGTCGGCCTCCGTCAGCTCCACGTGGCGGCGGGCCATGACGGTGCGCGCGGTCTCGAAGAACTTGTCGAGACGCAGCCGCGTCATACCGGCAGCGCCGCCGAAGCTGAACGACGGTATGAACGTGCGCGGGAAGCCGGCGCCGTGGATGTTGCAGCCCACGCCGACAACGGTCGCGGTGTTGAACATGGTCTGTATGCCCGCCTTCGAATGGTCGCCCATGATGAGACCGCAGAACTGCATCTTGGTGCGGGCAAAGGAGCACGTGGTGTAGCTCCACAGGCGTATGAGCGAGTAGTCGTTCTTCAGGTTCGACGACACGCAGCCGGCGCCGAGGTTGCACCACTCCCCTATCACTGCGTTGCCGAGGTAGCCGTCATGGGCCTTGTTGGCGTAGCCGATGAACACCACGTTGCCCATCTCGCCGCCCACCTTGCAATAGGGGCCGATGGTCGTTTCGCCGTAGACCTTGGCGCCCATCTTGGTGACGGCGTGCTCGCACAGCGCCAGGGGACCGCGCAGGCAGCATCCCTCCATCACCTCCGCGTCCTTGCCTATGTAAACGGGACCGTCGGTGACGTTGAGCGTGGCGCAGAGCACCGTCGCGCCCTCCTCGATGAACAGCTGCGAGGGGTCGCCGATGAGCGTGCACGAGGGGTGCAGGGGTTGCGACACGCGCCGCGCCGTGAGCAGGGCGAAGTCGGCGCGCAGGCGCTCGCCGTTGTTGAGGAAGATGTCCTGCGGGCCGGTGAGGCGCACGGGGTCGCTGACGATGCCGACGTTGCCGTGCAGCTCCTCGCCGAAATCGGCGCGCGAGCCGCGGAAGGCGAGCAGGGCGCCGTCGTGCGACGCCAACGCCTCGCTGGGCTGCAGGGCATCGACCGCCCGCACCACGTCGTCGGTGGGCAGGAGCGTCCCGTTGATGTAATATGCGTCGGCGCCCATGGCCTCGTCGAAAGGATATTTCTCCCGCAGCAGTGGCACGGTCAGCCAGGAGCAGCGGCCGTCGAGACGCCGCGTCCATCCCTCGGCGACGGTGAGTATGCCGCAGCGCAGCAACGCCGCCGGACGCGTGAACGTCAGCGGCCACAGGGCGCGCATCGACGCCTCGACATCAAAAAAAACTATATTTTTCATCGGTTGTGGCTTTTTGTTTCGGCAAATTTACTAAATTTGCACTTAACAAACAAATGCCTTTTCGCGCTTTTCGCCTAAAAAGCTGATTGAAAATGCGAATGGGCGAAAAACAAATGAACGCCCGCGGACGTTTAAGCATAGAGAATTAATCTGCAATATAATATCATGGACAAAAACCTCATGGACAGCGCGGCCGACAACATACGCGTGCTCGCCGCAGCGATGGTCGAGAAGGCCAAATCAGGGCACCCCGGGGGCGCCATGGGAGGCGCCGACTTCATCAACGTGCTATACTCGCAGTTCCTGGTCACCGACCCCGACGACCCGCGGTGGATCAGCCGCGACCGCTTCTTCCTCGACCCCGGCCACATGTCGCCCATGCTCTACGCCGTGCTCGCCCTCGAGGGTAAGTTCACCCTCGACGACCTTCAGCAGCTCCGCCAGTGGGGCAGCCATACCCCGGGACACCCGGAGCTGAACGTCGAGCGCGGCATCGAGAACACCTCCGGCCCCCTCGGCCAGGGACACACCATGGCGGTCGGCGCCGCCATCGCCGAGCGATTCATAGCAGCCCGCTTCGGCGAGCTCTTCGCCCACAAGACCTACGCCTTCATCTCCGACGGCGGCATCCAGGAGGAGATCTCACAGGGCGCCGGACGCATCGCCGGCTACCTCGGGCTGAGCAACCTAATCATGTTCTATGACTCAAACGGCGTACAGCTCTCCACCGACGTCGACGCCGTCGACCGCGAGGACTACGCCGCCAAATACCGCGCCTGGCACTGGCACGTCATCGAGGTGGACGGCAGCGACCCCGTGGCCATCGCCGGCGCCATCGAGCGCGCCCGCGCCGAGCGCCACAAGCCCACGCTCATCATCGGCCGCACCGTCATGGGCCGCGGCGCCGTCACCAAAGACGGCAAGAGCTTCGAGGGCAAGTGCAGCACCCACGGGCAGCCCCTGAGCAAGAGCGGCGCCGACTACGACGCCACCATACGCCACCTCGGCGGCGACCCCGCCGACCCGTTCGTCATACGCCCCGAGGTGAAGGCACTCTACGAGGCTCGCCGCGCGGAGCTGCGCGACATCGTCCGCCGCCGCCGCGACGAGCAGCGGGCCTGGGCCGAGGCCCATCCCGAGCAGGCACGCACCCTACGCGGTTACTTCGACGGACACATCCCCGCCATCGACTACGACGCCATCCTCCACAAGCCCAACATCGCCACCCGCGCCGCCTCCGCCGACGTGCTCAAAGTGCTGTCGGAGAAGGTCGGCAACATGATAGTCAGCTCCGCCGACCTCGCCAACTCCGACAAGACCGACGCATTCCTGGCCCACACGCACGCACTGACCCACGGCGACTTCACCGGCGCCTTCCTCCACGCCGGCGTCAGCGAGCTTACCATGGCCGTGATAATGAACGGCATAGTGCTCCACGGCGGCATGATCGCCGCCTGCGGCACATTCTTCGTCTTCAGCGACTACATGAAGCCCGCCATGCGCCTGGCAGCGCTCATGGAGCTCCCCGTAAAATACATCTTCACCCACGACGCATTCCGCGTGGGCGAGGACGGCCCGACACACCAGCCCGTCGAGCAGGAGGCACAGCTGCGCCTGATGGAGGAGCTGCGCAACCTCTCCGGACGCCCCTCGATGCTCGTCCTGCGCCCCGCCGACGCCGCCGAGACAGGCGTGTGCTACAAGATGGCGATGGAAAACGACAAGACCCCCACGGCGCTCATACTCACCCGCCAGAACGTCAACGACCTCCCCTCGCCCGACGGCAACCGCATCGCCGACGCCCACGGCGCCGAGCGCGGCGCCTACGTCGTCGAGACCCTCGGCGACCAGCAGGTGACCCTCGTGGCCAACGGCTCGGAGGTGTCGCTGCTGTGCGAGGTGGCCGCCATGCTCGAGGCCGAGGGCATCGGCTCGCGCGTGGTCAGCGCCCCCTCGCTCGGCCTCTTCCTCGAGCAGGACGCCGACTACCGCCACTCCGTCATCCCCAACGACATCCCCGCCTTCGGCCTCACCGCCGGCCTCCCCTCCACGCTCCGCAGCATACTGCCCCCCGGCTCCGACGTCTACGGCCTGTGCCACTTCGGCGCCTCTGCGCCCTACAAGGTGCTCGACGAGAAGTTCGGCTTCACCGCCCAAAACATCTTCGGCATCCTCAAGCACCTCCTCGCCGCCACGCCCCCCCTGCGCGACCGCTAACCCCTTGGGCGCGGGGCGGCGCCCTCGCGCCCCGCCCAAGAGGCACCCGGGAAATCCCCGACTTTAGCCGATTAGCCGGTTACCCGATTACTTAATCGGGTAACCGGCTAAAGGGCTAAAGGGGGTAATTTTGCTTAAGCATCATTTTTTGTTAAATTCGCACAATAAATATGTTAAATCAATCGTTTTAAGGTTACATACGCAACCATAAAAAGGTTGAATTAACATTTTTACCCAATGGAAAGCCCAATCACATATCATCAAGCCTACGACCAATGGTTGAAATTGCAACCACTCACGGAAACACAGCGGCTCGCGCTCAGCCGCCGGTTCACCGTCGACTTCAACTTCAACAGCAACCACATCGAGGGCAACACCCTGACTTACGGCCAGACAGAGCTGCTGCTGATGTTTGGCAAGGTGGTCGGCGAGGTCAACGGCCGCGACTTCGAGGAGATGCGCGCAAGCGCCGTCGGCCTCAAGATGACAGAGGTGATGGCCCTCGCTCGCGACATGCCGCTGACACAGAACTTTATACGGCAACTCCACAAGACACTCTTGCGCGAGGACCACACCGTATACCGCAACCTCCCCGGCGGCGTCATCACCTCTTATGTGATACACGCCGGACAGTACAAGACACGCCCCAACAGCGTAATCTCCCGCACGGGCGAGCGGTTTGAATACGCCTCCCCCGAGGAGACGCCGGCGCTCATGACCGACCTGGTCGACTGGTACAATGCCGAGGAGGAGCGTGGAGCCATACCCCCCGTCGAGCTGGCCGCCCTCTTCCACTACCGCTACATACGCATCCACCCCTTCGAGGACGGCAACGGACGCATCGCCCGCCTGATGGCCAACTTCATACTCAGCCGCCACGGCTACCCCATGGTGGTGGTGCGCTCGCGAGGCAAGCGTGACTACCTCGAGGCCCTGTCAAAGTCAGACAAAGTAGTGGGTTTGGCTCCGGCAAAAGGAGCAAATGCGACACTCAATCAAGCCCGTCACTTTGTGGAGTATTTCAAGAAACTTGTGACAGAGGAGATTTATACAGATGTCAGATATCTAACCTTGAGCGGTCCCGATATATGGTGGTTCGACGGCGAACTGGTGCAGTTCAAAAGTCTGAAGGCTGTCGAGTTGCTTCATCTGATTGTCGACGATCCGTACATCAATATCCCCGAATTAAGCCGCTCTCTGGGCATCACGCGACAAGCTGTCAGCAAGCAAATAGAACGCCTTACAAAAAAGAACTACCTCACCCGCCCCGACAACGCCTGGCACCTCCACCTCACCCCCGCACCCACCGCCCCTTAGAGCACTGAAGCACCCGCACTTTAGCCGGTTACCCGGTTACCCGATTACTTAATCGGATAACCGGCTAACCGGCTAAAGTGGTTAATCCCTATTAACGCTGGGCGAAGGTGACGCCGGAGGCGATGTCGGGGGTGAGGCCGCCGGTGAACGTGGTGGCGGCGTCGTATGTGAGGCTGACAGCCTTGTCGTTGGCCATCTTGCCGCAAGCCTGCGGGAAGTAGGAGGCGTAGGCGCCCGTCACGCTGACAGCGCAGCCGGTGAGGGTGACTGTAGTCTCGTAGTCGAAGGAGGTGGTGTTGCTGTTGCCGAAGGTGAAGGCCGACTTGGTGACTTGGCAACCAATGCTCCATGTCTCGGCAAACTCTGCCGCGGCGGCCTGTGCGTCGGCGTCGGAGGCATACTTGTCGGTGTCGAGCGTCAGAGCCACGTTGGTGAACGAACTGGTGCCACCGCGCATGAACGCTGCCTGCCAGTAGCCGCTGACAGAGCCGCCGGTGACGGTGAGTGTGCCGGGCACGTTCCAACAGATGCCGCAGCGGGCCTCGATGTCGCAGTTGGTTATCGTGGCAGTCGGGCTGAATGCTCTGGTTCCTTCGGTTGTGACGCCGTATGAGCCACCTGAGATCTTGGTGTCGGTGACATTTACAACGGGGGTATCAGTGGCATATTGGGAATAAATTGCCACGCCGGCAGATGTAGGCGTAACTTCGTCAGTGGTGAGCACTATCTCTGCTCCGTTAATGTTTACCGTCGGGTTTTGGATAATGTTGACACCGGCGATTGGAGCCGTAATCTTGCCACCCTCAATATTTAACGTTGAAGTGCCTTGGGCGTAAACGGCAGCTTGGTTGGTGCACTCTTGCACGACCTCAACATTTGTCAAGTTTGCCACGCCTGTGCCATGAGTAATGATAGCCACATAGGAAGAAGAAGATGTAACCTTGCAGTCGGTCATGTCGAGAGTGCCCACGCCGCTGCGCACAGCGTACGACGTGCCGGTATGGTTAATGGTAACGTTGGCCATCTTGGTGTTGCCGGAGCCATTCCATATACAGTTTTCGCCCGTAGAGACAATGGTGCCGTTGTTGATCTCTATCTCGGCATTGTTGTAGGTGCGAAGATATTTTGAGGTGGTGAATGTATGGCCGGCAAGGTCAATGAGCACTGTCTTGCCGTTGATAGGTATATTCGAACTGGTCCAGTTGATGTCAGACGTCAGCGTGATGACACCGCTGCCGCCGGCCGGGATGGCATTAATGGCTGCTGCAAACTGTGAGGGGGTAGCTACCTTAACGCCCACATTGTTGTCGGGGGTGCCGAACTCGGGGTCGATGACGATGTCGTAGCTAACAGTCGAGGTGAAGAAGTTGCCCACGATGTTGGTGCGGTAGTTGCGCTTGACGGGCACGCTGTTGACCTCAATCCCCGTGGTGGCGCCGTTGGGGTCAGCGTACTGGAAGGTGACGGTGTTGACCGTGGCGTCGTCCTTGGAGGCGAGCACATAGTTCATGGCCACCCAGGCATAGTCTTTGGAGGCGACGGTGATGGTGGGATCCTCAGGCACTGCTGACACCTTGTAGGTCACGGCAGTAGGATCGCCGACGGTGCCGTCGAGCATGCTCATGGTGGTGGGAATCTGGGCGGTGAAGGTCATGCCGGTCTCGGTGACGGTGTAGCCGGCCTTGACAGCGGCCTCATAGTCGGCGGCGCCCACGTTGACCTGGGCGAACGGGCGCGTAAGCGTGGCCGAAGGATTGGCCATGCCCTCCTCCACCTTTACCACGTCGGCCATGCCGTAGAAGGCATCGTAGATGTCAGAGTTGGCGGTGACGTCGGAGTAGTCGATGGTGAGGGTGCCGTTCTCGATCTTGTAGGGGGCGGCGGCGTTCTTCGCGAAGAAGGCCACCTTGTAGCTCTTGCCCGTTACCAGCTGTATGTCTATTTTGGTCTCGAGGTTCAGCCCGTCGAAAGCTCCGGTCACCTCGTCCTGGAAGAGGAAGGCGTCGCCGTTGTCGGCGTCATAGACGGCGTAGGTGACGTCCACGGCCTTGTAGCCGTCGTTGATGGCGCGGCTGAGGTTGCCGGGCATGGTAATGGTGAACGATACGACGCCGTTGGCGCCGGTGGTAGATGCTACCGGCTCGTCGGAGGAGCAGCCGACGAGGGTCGCGCCCATCACGAGCGCGCTTGCAAGAATAAAGGATTTTTTCATGAATTACAGGTATAAAGAATGTTTTGCGCAAATTTACGCACAAACGGGGGTAATAGCCAAATCACCCCCCCCCATTTTAACTATTTTTAACACTTTTTTGAGTAACGGGTAACTATTCACCGAATACAATTTTGCTCCAAAGGAGCAACTTGATGACAACCCCGGGCAAGCGGAGCGCAGCCCGGGGAATCGGAGAGGCGACCTCGCGCCCCGGCACCCCAAAGGGGTGCGTTAATGATTGTTGAACCAATCATCAGCGCACCCCGTTGGGGTGCATGTCTCAACGATTTTCTTCACCCCCGGGCTGCGCTCCGCTTGCCAGGGGTTATCATCATCGCGCTCCTTTGGAGCGCATTTATAAAAATATTGATATTCGGTGAATGGTTACGGTTAGCGAGATACTCCTTAATTTCCTTAAGCTCCTTAATTTCCTTAACCGGCGACGAGGATGGCAGTGAGATACCACTTGCCGTCGCGGCGCTCGAAGGTCAGGTCGACGCCGCTGCCGCCGTCGTCAGCCTCGGTTATCCACCTGTAGACCACCACGTTTTCGGCACAATATTTCCACTCGTAGGTGTCAGTCTGCGTTGTCCCGTCTTTGAGCTTGCGCTCAACGCGCCGGGCGGAGAAAAACCGGTTCCACTTAGATTGGGTGAACTGGCCGAAGATTTTCTGGTACCACTCCTTTCCGCAGGTTGAATTTTCGTAGATTACCAGGCTGTCTTCATCGGCAGAATACACCCCGCACTGCACGTCGGCCGTGCGAGCCTGCCGCACTTTGGGATAGTCGATGAAGTCGTCGATGAAGTTGGCGAACGTCTCCTCCTGGAGGTTGCAGGGTGCATCGTACTCCAACGGCATGTTACGGTAGTAGAGCACTGACTCTTTTGAAGATTTTCTCTTCTTGGTAAGGTATTGGGCCTGTGCGTCGGGCGCAGCGACCGTGCACACTGCCAGCACGGCCAGCAAAACAATCACTATCTTTTTCATAATGTGCATTTTATTTGATTAGGTTGAGGACTTGGGCGGTGAAGGCGGGGGCGGGGAGGTCGTAGGGGAGCCACCGGATGGGGTAGCCACGGCGCTCCATGCCCCGGAACCACGTCATCTGCCGCTTGGCAAACTGATGTATCGCTATCTCGAGCTGGCGGAACATCTCGTCGTAGGTCAACGCGCCGGTGACATGCAAAGTAATAAACTTGTATTCAAGGCCGTAGTAGATCAGATCGTCGGCCGCGATGCCGCTGTCGAGCAGGCGACGCACTTCGTCGACCATACCGGCGTCGAGGCGCCGGCGCAGACGGTCGGTGATGCGTCGCCGACGCTCCTCGCGCGGGATGTCCACGCCGATGACCACGGCGCCCTCCACGGGGTGCGGCTCGGCACCTTCGGCGGCGTCGGGGTGCTCATTATAATATGTCTGTATCTCGATGGCGCGGATGGCGCGTTTGCAGGTGTCGACGTCGGTGGTGTTATGGAGCGTCTTCATCTCGGCAAGCCTGCGGTGCAACTCGCTGAGAGGCACGTCTTTCAGGCGCTCGCGAAGCCCGGGGTTCTCGGGCACCTCGGGGAGCGCCAGGCCCTTGAGCACCGACTCGACGTAGAGGCCCGTGCCCCCGCATAGTATGGGCAGTCGACCTCGCGACACGATGTCGGCGTAGACGCGCTGATAGTCACGGAGATATTCGTAAAGGTTATACTTGTAGCCGGCCGGAGTGATGTCGATGAGATGATACGGCACGTCGCCGTATTCGTCAAGGTCCTTGCCGGTGCCGAGGTCCATGCCGCGGTACACCTGCCGGGAGTCGGCGCTGATAATCTCGCCGCCGACCGCGCGGGCGATGTCCACGGCGCGGGCGGTCTTGCCGGAGGCCGTGGGGCCGGTGATTACAAGTAACGGAGTATTAGGCATTTATTGTTTGTGTGTTTTCTTTTCTCTATGCGCCGAGCCGCTGACATAACGGCTCCAGAAGCGCCGCAGGCGGAAGAAGCGGCTGTCTTCGTTGTTGGAGGCGATGTAGAGCCACTTGCGGTAGTCGCCGTAGTCTATCTCCCTGTTGGCCAGGTCACTGAACCGAAATTGCGGCTTGTAGTTGCGTATGGCGTAGCGCCGCAGGCCGTTCTCGTCGTACACCTTCCAGGCCATGGTCATGGCGTGCAGGCGCCCCAACTCGCTGACCATCAAGGGGGCGAGGGAGTGCTCCTGGATGAGCCGGTTAACGTCGGGGAGCGTGAACCAGTCGCCGCGCAGCCGCGAACCCTCAATCGACCCCATCGATGGGAGGACGACGAGGAAGTGGTAGAGGTAGGTCTCGGAGTTGGCGGCATGATTTTTGTAAAGGAACCGTAACTTGAAGTCCTCCAGCCCCGTATAGTTGGCGAAGCGCGCGCGGGCGTCATCCTCGGTGATGTCCTCCTTGCGCCGCAGCTGGAGGGTGACGGGGGTGTCGATGAATAGCGACGAAATCTCGGTGTCGGGGGTGATCTCGGGGATCTCGAGAAGCAGCTGCTCCTCGCTGATGATGATGAAGCGCAGGGTGGTGGTGCGCCCGAACTTGGAATTGTCGCCGCCGAAATTGAGGCGGAAAAACTGCCACACACCCAGGCAGCGCACCGTCATGAAGATGATCGAGGCGCCGAAGATGAGCAACGGGCCGATGTCGAAGAGGAAAAGGTCGGGGGAGTTTAGGTTGGTGTTGACGTACCAGATGGCGTAATACACCCAGTCGACGACACTCATGGAAGCTGTGAGCCAGAACATTAGCCGCGCCTGATAGCGGCCCTCGCGCGAGAGGAACTCACCCATGAACCCGCGCTCGGTGACGGTGCCGAACTGGCGTATGCACTCGGCGCAGAAGGGCAGCTTGTCCTTGCGCAGCAGCGCCCACGCGCACAGGGCGGCGGTGACGGGAAACAGAATGAGCGAAGCAATGTAGGGTATCTCGGGGTTGATCAGTTCGACGTCGGCCACCAGCAGGTCGATGTAATGCTTGCGGTGCAGCAGGTTGATAACAAACATGATGACCGCCGAGACAAACATAGCCCTCGACATGATGAAGGGCATGAGGAAGCACGTGGGACGGCTCGACGAGCGGTTGCCCTTTACGGCGACGTAGAGGAGGATGCACATCACCAGACACACCAGAGGATAGGAGCCCTTGCCGACCAGCTGGGTGAAGGCGAGGGCGACCATGAGGGCGACGGCCGACATGGTCCAGTTGAGCCATACGGCGTAGACGCCGTAGCCCTGCTTCATCATCTGGTTTCTGTCTGTATCCAATGAGTTAAAGAGTTATTGAGTTAAAGAGTAACGTAGAGGGTTACTTGAGGTGGTCGGTGAAGTAGGAGAGGATGCGGGAGTAGATGACCGCGCGGGAGTTGCAGCCGTAGATCGAGTGGTTCATGTTGGGGAACAGCAGCATGTCGCAATAGCCGCCGCTGACCTCGAGGGCGGAGACAAATTCGATGGTGTTGCTCAGGTGCACGTTGTCGTCGGCGGTGCCGTGTATCATCAGCAGCGGCGCGCGCAGGTCGGCGGCGTGGGTGAGCGGTGCCGAGGAGTTGTAGCCGGCCTCGTTCTCCCCCGGGGTGAGCATGTAGCGCTCGGCGTAGACAGTGTCGTAATAGCGCCACGAGGTGACTGGGGCGACGGCGACGCCGCAGGCCCAGTCGAAGGTGCCGGTGGTGAGGCACATCAGCGTCTCATAGCCGCCGTAGCTCCATCCCCACAGGCCGATGCGCGAGCCGTCGACATATGGCAGCGACGCGAGATAAGAGGCTGTAGCACACTGGTCTATGGTCTCATACTTGCCCAGGTTGCGGTAAACTATGTCCATGAACTCCCGACCGCGGCCGCCGGTGCCCCGGCCGTCGACGGTCACTATTATAAACCCTTGCTCGGCGAAATAGTTCGCCCAGTCTACGCCCCAGCGGTTGAGCACCTCCTGCGACCCCGGGCCGCTGTACTGGTACATGATGACGGGGTATTTCTTCGAGGCGTTGAAATCCAGCGGCTTGACCATAAATCCGTTGAGACTCACGCCGTCAGCGGTGGTAAATTGGAAGAACTCCTTGCGGGGGGCGTTGGCATATTTGGCGGCATATTCGGCGTTTGCCTCGACGACACGCTGCTGCTTGTCGCCCGAGGTGGCGTAGAGGGTGTATGTAGGCGGAGTGGTGACGTTGCTGTAATTGACCGTGTAATAGTCCATGTTGGGCGTAAACCAAGCGGAGGCGGTGCCCTCGTCGGGAGTGAGGTGCTTTATGTTGCCCTTGGCGTCGACGCTGCACAGCACGCGGTTGAGCGGCCCCGTGGGCGTCGCTTGGAAGAAGTGGCGCTGCGTCTTGGCGTCGTAGCCGTAATATGCTGTGGCATCATACGTTGCGTTGGTAATGGCGCGCGTCATCTGGCCCGAGTAGGTATACTGGTAATAGTTGGAGTAGCCGTTGCGCGACGACTGCATAACAAACCCGTCGGCCGTGAACGTAATCTCCTCGTATGTAGCCGGATTGAGCCAGGCTTTCTCCTGCTCGACGAGCACCGACTTGGCCACCGTCGACCGCGGGTTGACGGCGTAAAGCTCCATGCGGTTCTGCGCTCGGTTGAGGGTGACCACCATCAGCCGGTCAGCGGCGTAGGCAAACGTAATGCGGGGGATGTACTCAATGTTTGCATCGTTGAGCGCAACGGTCTTGGTCGCGCGTGTCTCGATGTCGTAGCCGTGGACGCTCACGCGGCTGTTGGGCTGCCCGGCGACGGGATATTTGTAAGTGAACTGCCCGGGGTAGAGCGCGTACTGCTTGCGCGGCTCGCAGGCGCCCTCGTAGAGGGGGAAGCTATAGAGCGGCACCTCCGACTCGTCATACTTGATGTAGCAAAGCATCAGATTGTCAGGCGACCACGTCATCGAGCAGTCGGTGGCAAACTCCTCCTCATACACCCAGTCGGGCACGCCATTGATCACCGAGTTGACGGCGCCGTCGGTGGTGACGCTGACGGTCGTGCCGTAGTCTAACTTGTAGATATAGATATTGTTATCCGTCTTGACGTATGCTATCATGCGACCGTCGGGCGAGAAAAGCGGCGCGCGCAGCTGTTCGCCGGGCTGCGCCACGGGCGTCAGCTTCTTGCTGTGAAGGTCATAGACGAAATACTCGGCTGTGTACGAGTGGCGGTAGATGGGCGTCGAGCCGGCCCAGACGAGTATCTTGGAGCCGTCAGGGCTGACGGTGAAGCCTTCGATTTTGGAGAGCGTGCAGTCGCGGGCCGTGGCCACGTCGAAGACCACTTCGCCCGGCTGGCCGGTGCGGATGTCTTGCTCGACTATCTGCTTGCCCCCTTGGAGGCTGAGCACTTTTGTGCCGGCGGCGTTATACTGCGGCTTGGCCACGCGCACGGGGCGCGCCTGGCTACCTACGTATCGGTCAATGCCGGGGGCAATGTTGTTGGCGGCGTTGGTTCCCAACGCAGCAGCCAAAAGTGTAAGTATCAGTAATTTTCTCATCGTCATATTCGATTAGCCATCGAGGATTATCGATTGATTATCGATGCCTATCGATAATCGGTCGATAATCGGTCGATTGTTTTTAGAAGAGGGTGAGCTGGGGGTCGATGCGGGGCTTGAGCTCGGGCTTGTCATCCTTGTCCTCCTTCGCGGCCTTGTCGCCGCGGCCCTTGCGCCTGGGGGTATCGGTCTGGGCGACAGCATCTTCGGGAGCCTCGCCACGGAGGGTTTCGATCTCCCGCTGCAGCAGCGCCATCGCCTCGGCATGGCGCCGCAGGTTGTGCTCAATGGTGCTGTTAAGGCTCTGTATCTCCTTGTCTTTTAGCACCATCTGCCGCTTGATTTCGGCCACGCGAATGTCCTGCTTCTGCTTATACTCGTCAAAGCGGTCGAGCAGCTTCACGGCCTCGGTGGCGGCCTCCAGCTCCTCGCGGGCCTCTGCCAGGTCACGGTTTGCCTTCGCAGCCTTGGCCGTAAGGTCCTGAACCATAGCGTCGGCCATCTTGGTCTTGACGGCGGCGGTCTCCACGTCGCGGCGCATTATGGCGTTCTGACGCTGCTCGTCGGCCAGGCGCGTATTCAGGTCGGCTATCATCTCGTCGCGGCGCGCCAACTCGGCGCGCAGAATCTCCACCTCCTCGTTGGGAGCAGCCTCACCCGCACCGGCTTCGGTGCTTGGTTTAACGACGGGCTTTGCGGCCTCCTGGACCCTGCGCAGCTTGACGGTGAGGGCGCGCATCTCCTCCACCATCTTCTCGTTGTCGCGGCGGGCCTGCTCGGCCTGCGCCTCCAGGTCGTAGAGGCGGTCGGTCATGGCCCGCTTCTGGCGCTCGGCGCTGAGCTGCGCCTGCTTGGCCGCGTCGCGCTCGCCGGTGAGCTTCTTCACCTGCACGCGCAGGCGGTCGGCCTCGCTCATAATGGCGTTCTTGGCCTCCAGCGACTTTTGGCCGAAGGCGTCGGCGGGGGAGTTTTCATGGGATTCCTCGGGCTTGCTGTCGTCGCGGTTTTCAAGACTGGGGTCGAGGGTTATGACAGGGCGGCGAAACGGCTGGGCCACAGCGTCGTCGCGGTCTTCCTGCAGCTCCTCGTCGTCGTCCGCCTGGGCGAAGCCAAAGGCGTGCTTGAGTTTGTAGATCAATGACATCTTTGCACCGGTTTTAAGGGGAGTTCTAAAAATTCCCGTAATTATTACTCTTTGCTGTCTTTCGGCCATTTTTTGGCCCAAAACATCGGTTCGTTCAGTTACGTAGCTCGCTACGCGCCTTCACTCACCGCCGTTTTGTTCCCAAAAACTGTCACGAAATACAGCAAAGGCAATTTTTAGAACTCCCCTTAGAGTATGGGCAAAGTTAAACAAAATAACTCAAACACACACGGATATGCCTTAAAATTTCCCAAAATGTTAATAACTTGTTCCACGGGTGTTGCACGGGAACACGAATTTATAGAATTTAACGAATTAAAAATTCAAGTTTCGCAAGTTGTGGCTGCGCCACAAGCATTTGCTAACATGCGAACCATGAATTAAAAACAATTAAATTTTAAATTCGATAAATTCGTGTTTCCAAGCCACATAAGTAGCTCGTAGTTACGGCTTGAGCACCACGCCGCGGCTCTGGCGACCGTTGATGCCGATGGTAAGCGGCTCGGCGAAGCGCACCACACGCACTCCCTCGGTCTCATAGTCTGCGGGCTGTGCGTTGAGATAGTCGATGTCATACCACCCGTCGGCCGCCGGTGTGTCGATGGTGAAGTAGCCGACGCCGAAGGAGGTGAGGTTCTGGAAGAAGTGGGAACCCTGGCTCGGCTCGATGCGGTAGCCGCCGATGCTGCTCTCCACTATCAGCCGAGCGGCGGATATGTCGGCCCACTTGACGGGTACGCCGAGGGCCGGATCTGATGAGCCCCAGCGTCCCGGGCCGATGAGTATGTACCCCTCGCCGCGCTCGGCAAACTGCTTGTTGAGGGCGCTGATCTCGCGGGCCACGGCGGGGTTGTTGGTCGAGGAGAAAGTCTCGGGGCGCACGTATACTATGGTCTTGACATCCTCGATGTTGCCGTGGCCGAGGGCGGTGTTGCTGCGGAGTATCAGGCCGGCGTCGGGGGTGTCGAGCAGATGGTCCTGCACCATCGCCTTCTGGTCGACGATGGGGCGTATCTGCAGCCAGTAGATCTTCCCCTTCTGGCCCTCCTTGGGCGCCGGGTCGACGATGCCGGCAAACTCAATCTCCACGGGCCGGCTCATGGCGCGCTGGCCCTGCGTGAGCATGAAGTCTACGGCCTCGGCAAGCGGGAAGGTGTCCTGCTTGAGCATGTTGTTGAAGGTGACCACGCGACGCCCCTGACCGAAGTCGTTGTCGCGCATGCGCCCCTCGCGGAAATCGTAGGTGCTCACCATCTGCCGCAGCGGCCCGCGGCTGGCATAGTCCTGCAAGTTGAGGCGGACAATGTTGAAACCGTCGTCGACGGTGAAATCTTCGTCGGCGCTGCGCATGTCGAGGGCGTCAAACTGCGTCTGCGTGTCACGCAGAGCCAATGACATTTCCGAGGTCTGGAGCACGTGCTTCGGCCGCTTGGGGCAGAAGCGCAGCGCCCGGCCGCCGTCGACTATGTAACGCCCCAGGCCAACAGCCACTTGCGCCACGCCGTCCTCGGTGGTCTCGCCGTCGATGGGGTAATAGTTGAGAGAGCGACCGACGCCGGAGAATGAGGGAAAATAGACGCCGTCAAACTCGTTGCCAACCACCTCCTGGATGATCACGGCCATCTTCTCCTGGTCGATAACGTTGGAAGTGGCTGTCATGTAGGCCTTCGAGGCGGCGAAGAAGACAGAGGCATAGACGCTCTTGATGGCTTTGCCGAGCAGCTCGAGCATCTTGTACTTGTCGGCCAGCTTGGGTATCATGTAAGTCGAGTAGATACCGGCAAAGGGCTGGTAATGAGAATCCTCGAGCAACGAGGAGGAACGTATGGCCAGCGGGCGGTCGACCACCTCAAACAGGGCGAAGAAGTCCTCGATGAGATTCTCGGGCAACCGCGCGTGGAGAAACCGGCGCAGGATCTCCTCGTCGGGGGCGTCGCTCAGGGCCAGCGGATAGAGGTCGTTGGTGGCCATGAACTCGTCGAAGACGTCGGTGCAGAGCACCACTGAGCGGGGTATCGAGATGGTCACCCCGTCGAAGTTGTCACACTCGGGATGCTTCTTGATGATGGAGTCAATGAACGCCAGGCCGCGGCCCTTGCCGCCAAGCGACCCCTGGCCGATGCGGGCAAAGTTGCTGTACCAGTCGAAGCGGTCGCGCTCAAACACAGCCACCACGCCACGGTTTTTCATCTTTCGGTACTTGACTATCAAGTCGAAAAAGAGTTGGCGGACAGCCGGCGCCTCGTCCATGCTCACGAAGCGGTGCTCCTTGACGATGTCGGCGATGGGAAACATGGCGCGCGAGTAGAGCCAGCGGCTGAGGTCGTTGCGGTTGGCGTGGTAAAAGAGCGAGTCGGTGGGCACCTTGAAGATGCTGTACTGCAGGTCGCGCAGCGACTTGATGCGCATGATCTCCTCACCCGTGACGGGGTTGGTGAACACGAAGTCGCCGAAGCCGAAATATTTCGAGATGGCCTTGCCCAGGTCCACCGGCAGCTTCTTGGAGTTCTTGTCGATGAATATGCCGCTGAAAGCCTGCACCTTGGACGCGTTCTCCGGCTCTGACGACTCGATAATGATGGGCACGTACGGGTCGCGGCCTCGCAGGTGGTAGGCGAGACGGATGCCCGCCTGCGAGTCCTTGCGACCCCCGCGGTTGAACGACACGTCGCTGATGACGCCCAACACATTGTTGCCAAACTTGTTATACAGCTCTATCGCCTCCTCGTAGTCGCGGGCGAGCATCACCTTGGGGCGCCCGCGCATGCGCAGCATCTGCTCGTGCTCGTTGAGCGCCTCCGTCGAAAATTCACGGCTCTGCTTGAGCAGGAACTTGTAGATGTGCGGCAGCACGGAGGAGTAGAAGCGCACGGAGTCCTCCACCAGCAGTATCATCTGCACACCCACCCGGTTGATGTCGACCTCGGCGTTCATCTTGTCTTCGAGCAACTTGATGATGGCCAGCAGCAGGTCGACGTTGCCAAGCCAGCTGAACACATAGTCGATGCCGCTAAAATCCTCGTTGGCAAGGCGTCGCGACACCTCGCGGCTGAACGGTGTGAGCACCACTATGGGTATGCCCGCATGGGCGTCGCGTATGCGGCGGGCACCGTCGAAAGTCTCGCTGATATCCACGCCGGGCATCATGATCACCAGGTCGAAGTGCTTCTGCTCCATCAGATCGAGGGCGCGCCGCGTGTCGGTCACGCGGGCCACACGCGGCGGCGATGACAGGTTGAGCGACACATATTCAAAGTATAGCTGCTCCTCCACGCGGCCGTCCTCCTCCATCATGAAGGCGTCGTAGGGCGACGCCACTAGCAGCACGTTGAATATTCGGCGCTGCATAAGGTCCTGGAAGGCAGTGTCTTTAAGGTATAGCTGGCTTAAGGGGTTCTCGTTCATGACTGTGGCTTGTTGGGGGCAAAGTTACACAAAAACGGCCGATAATTTTTCAAATTCCCTAAAGTTTTGTAACTTTGCACTCTCCAATGACGCATTACAAACAAAGAAAACAATAAAATATCCCTACACGTTATGATGAACGCCCAAGACATCAAAAACGGAACCTGCATCCGTCTCGACGGCCAGCTCTACTTCTGCGTGGAGTTTCTGCACGTAAAGCCCGGCAAGGGCAACACTTTCATGCGCACCAAGCTCAAGAACGTGGTCGACGGCCGCGTGATCGAGCGCCGCTTCAACATCGGCGAGAAGCTTGAAGACGTGCGCGTCGAGCGTCGTCCTTACCAGTACCTCTACACCGAGGGCGACGACGACATCTTCATGAACAACGAGACCTACGACCAGGTGCCCATCTCCAAGGAGCTCGTCACCGGCGCCGCCTTCATGAAGGAGGGCGACACCGTCGAGGTCGTCTCCGACGCCTCCACCGACACCGTGCTCTACGCCGAGATGCCCATCAAGACCGTCCTCAAGATCACCTACACCGAGCCCGGCATCAAGGGCGACACCGCCACCAACACCCTCAAGCCCGCGACGGTAGAGACCGGTGCAACCGTCCGCGTGCCCCTGTTCGTCAACGAGGGCGACAGCATCGAGATCGACACCCGCGACGGCTCTTACCTTTCCCGCGTAAAAGCCTGACGTCCACAGTTTACACACAGAAACTGCAGAAACAACAGAAACTTGCTTTTAGTGAGTTTCTGTTGTTTCTATTGTTCCTGTTGGAGGGAAAAACCGCCTCAGAGGGTGCGCAATGCGTTGATCAAGGCGATGTTGGTGGCGTGGTTGATGACGCGCTGGCGGTTGCCGGCGAAGTGATAGGTGTCAGAACGCATGCCTTGTGGGCCGACGGCGGCGATGCAGACGGTGCCTACGGGCTTTTCAGGCGTGCCACCCGTGGGGCCGGCGATACCGCTGGTGGCCACGGCCACGTCGGCACGGCACACACGCCGCGCGCCCTCGGCCATCTGCTCGACAACCGGTATGCTGACAGCGCCAAACTCACTTAAAACCTCACATTTGACACCTAACACATTAACCTTCACCTCGTTGGTGTAGGAGACCACACCGCCCTGCATGGCGGCGGAGCTGCCCGGCACAAGTGTTATCTCATGGGCAATGTTGCCGCCGGTGCAGCTCTCGGCGGTGGCCACTGTAAGGACACGCGCCTCCAACCGCTTGAGCAGAAGCGCGGCAAGCGACAGGTCTTCGCGGCCTATCACATGCTCGCCGAGAATGCCGGCGATAAGGTCAGCCCACGCGTCGCTGTCGGGGCAGCCGGTGCCGTCGAGGCGCAGTTTCACATACCCCTGCGAGGGGAGATAGGCCAAGTGCAGCCCCTCGGGCAGCGCGTCCTCTATCGGGCGCAGTTGCTCGGCAATGGCGCTCTCGCTCAGGTCGGCGACCAGGAGGTAGCGGTGCTCGATGCTCTGCTTCACGCCGAAGCGCTCCTGCAAGCGCGGAAGCACCTCCTCCACAAACATTTGCTCCGTCTCAAAAGGCACGCCCGGCATGGCCACGAGCACCACCCCGTCGCGCTCAAACCACATCAGCGGCGCCGTCCCGACACGATTCTGTATCACCTTGCACTCCTCCGGCACCATCGCCTGCGAGAGCGTCAGGGCGTTCATCTTGCGCCCGCGACGAGCCATCACCTCCTTGACGTTGGCATAGACCTCGGGGTTGAACATCAACCCGCCACCGTAACACTCGCACAGCGCCTGCTTGGTGATGTCGTCGCGCGTGGGGCCGAGGCCGCCCGTGGTGAGTATGATGTCGGCCGTCTCGCGGCCGCGCATGATGGCGTCGACTATGGCTTCGAAGTCGTCGGGCACGGTCTCCACGTGCACCACCGGCCACGACAGCGGCTCGAGCTGGCGCTCAAGAAACGCGGAGTTTGTGTCGGCGACGCGCCCGAGCAATATCTCGTCGCCGATGACTATTATAGCAACCTTCGGCATAATCAAAAATTTGCAACGTGGTCTTTAACCGGTTAACCGGTTAACCGGTTAAAGACCACCCCTTGCCACTTATAAGTTATAAGTTATAAGTTAGACGAGCATTCCGTCAGCCACCTCCTTGGCCTTTGCCTGGCCGAGCGAGTTGGCGACGATGGCCAGGGCGAACGGCAGCGACGACGACGGGCCGTTGGCAGTGATGAGGTTGTCGAGGGCCACGACGCGCCGGTCTTTGTAGACGCCGTCGGTGACGCCCTTCTCGAAGCCGGGATAGCAGGTGTATTCGCACCCCTCGAGTATACCTAACGGGGCGAGCACCACGGCGGGGGAGGCGCAGATGGCGGCGACCTTGCCGTCGGCGCCGGCCTGCACGAGCAGGGCCTCTGTCACCTTGGAGCAGGCGGCCAGGTTGGTGGCTCCCGGCATGCCGCCGGGGCATACCAGCCACTCGGCGCCAAACACGTCGACATCACCGACGTGCACGTCGGCCTCGACGGTCACGCCGTGGGCACCCGTCACGGCCTTTCCGGCGCCGGTGACGGCTATGGTTTTCACTTCCATGCCTGCGCGGCGCATGACATCGACTACAGTGAGGGCCTCCACCTCCTCAAATCCGGGGGCAAGATAGACATAGTTCATAGTTTATAGTTTATAGTTTATAGTTTTCTGTTTGCTGTTCGCTGTTCGCTGTTCGCTGTTCGCTGTTCGCTGTTCGCTGTTCGCTGTTCGCTTTTTTCAAGTGCAATTATAGCAATTTTTCGCCAAATAATCACTATCTTTGGCAAAAATTCTCGCCATGCGACACTATTTTATACTCGCCGCCGCTATCCTTGTGGCACTTAGCTCCTGCACCAACACCGACCGCGCCACCTACCGCAAAGCCCAAGGGCAGGTGTGGGGCACATACTATAACATTACCTACCGCGCCGACCGGCCCCTCGACGACTCCATCAAGGCCGTCATGGCCCAAGTCGACGCCTCGCTGTCGATGTTCAACCCCTCCTCCACCGTCTCGCGCGTCAACCGCGGCGAAGACGTCGTGGTAGACTCTCTCTTCGTCACCGTCTTCAACACCGCCGCCGAGGTCTCGCGCCTCACCGGCGGCCGCTTCGACCCCACCGTCGGCACCGTGGTCAACCTCTGGGGCTTCGGCTACAAGGCCGGCGCAGAGGCGCCTACGCAGGAGCAGATAGCCACCGCGCTGGCCACCGTCGGCATAGCCTCATGCCGCCTGCACGACGGCCGCGTAGTCAAGAAGGCGCAGAAGACGGAGTTTGACTTCTCAGCCATCGCCAAGGGTTACGGCTGCGACCTGGTGGCATATATGCTCGAGCGCAACGGCTGCCACGACTACATGATAGAGATCGGCGGCGAGATGGCCCTCAAAGGCGTCAACTCGCGCGGCGAGAAGTGGCACGTGCAGATCGACGCGCCCGTCGAAGACCGCGGCGGCAGCCACGAGCAGGCAGCCGTCATCGAGGTGACCGACTGCGGCATAGCCACCTCCGGTAACTACCGTAACTATCGCGACACCCCCCGCGGCGAGCGCGTCAGCCACACCATCTCACCCTTGACCGGTCTGCCCGTGCGCACCGACCTCCTCTCCGTCACCGTCATCGCCCCCGACGCAATGTGGGCCGACGCCCTGGCCACCGCCTGCATGGTCTGCGGCCTCGACGACGCCCAAAAGCTCATCAACTCGCTCCCAGGCGTCGAGGCCCTCTTCATCTCCGCCGCCCCCGCCTCCTCCCCCACCCCATTCACCCTCACCCGCACCCCCGCCTTCCCCCTCCCCTAACCCACAACCGATTAGGAGTCTTTATTATTGTTGAGTGCAGTTTGAATCGCTTTGCCCAGTTCCGTAAGATAATATCTTTGTTTTGAGCTGGTTGGTTTTTGGGGATTAGTCATCTCCACAAGTTTTAACTCTATAGCCGGCCGGAGGTAACTATTCACCGAATACCAATATTTTAAAAATGCGCTCCAAAGGAGCGCGATGATGATAACCCCGGGCAAGCGGAGCGCAGCCCGGGGAATCGGAGAGGAGTCCTCGCGCCCCGGCACCCCAAAGGGGTGCGTTAATGATTGTTGAGCCAATCATCAGCGCACCCCTTTGGGGTGCATGGCTCAACGATTTTTCTTCACCCCCGGGCTGCGCTCCGCTTGCCCGGGGTTATCATCAAGTTGCTCCTTTGGAGCAAAATTATATTTGGTGAATAGTTACTACAAACATTTCATCTACAAAAATAATCAATTTCTTTCAGGAGATTTTGTGGGGTGGGAGTAATTTTGTAACTTTGTGGCGCTGACCGCCACGGGCCGGAGGGTCTGCAAACACGGTCAGCAACATAATAACACAAAAGCGTTTACTAAACGCTAAGTCTTTGCATAACTGAAACTTCGCAACTTTCATTTCCAAGTCAAAGGCTCAGCAGCGGTAGATGCGTGCGTACGTGCATATTCACGCCTCGGGCGCCCGGTGTGCCCGACTTGGGCGTATGTATATACGTGGGCTTCTGCGTTGCTTGTCTCTACTTGGATTGGCAATGCGAAGGCCACAGTTACGGGGGACGAGCGGCGGTAAGGACCCCACGTTTTTGCGTCAGTCACACACAACGGCCTCGGGGTCAGGCTCTTGCCAGCAATGGACGCACGCCCCAACTTCCGCTCACGCCTCGCCGACTTCCTCGCCGCACCCCTCACCCTGCACCTCCCCCTCCTCCTCGCCCTGACAGTACTTGCTGTCGGGGCACAAGTGGGTTGTTGGTTTTGTTTTCATGATTTCTCATTGATTTCCAATCTAATAATGGCTCTCCTTCGACTTTTACAAGGTGTGTTTATAGTATACCTTATTATTCTATTTTACCCATTATTCGGTTGGTTCAAAAAGATTTATCTAGGCTTGATGGTTTTGTGGCTGACAACAGGCTCCATCGCCGACCTGTTCTTCGCAATGATATATAACACCGAATATAATGAATTTTTCATCGGTGTCATTGCAGGCACCAACCCTGCCGAAGC
>CAYOUJ010000029.1:0-32018 GCA_964407165.1 uncultured Muribaculaceae bacterium
ATATAGAGATATGATTAATCGTGTTCTGATCCGCATCAAAGTGGTGCAGATACTTTATTCTTATATGCTCACTCGCAGCGAGTTTAAGATAGACTCGGCCCCGGAGACCACCTCCCGAGACCGGCGTTATGCATATACCGTCTACCTTACCACCCTGCTGGCATTGCTCGAATTGTCAGGATATAGCTCAAGCAAAGACCGCCAGGCTCCTATCGTGGACGGCACGGATGCCAACAGCTATCTTCACTATAGCGCAATGGCCCGAGCGCTCGCCACTGACGACACTATCCGCAAGACCATACTGCGCGACCAGAACGACCTCAGCACGTTCACCAACGTGCTCTCCACACTCTACAAACAGATTATCAACAGCTCTGTCTACCGCTCGTACACCCATAAGAAAAAACGCGAACTCACTGACGACGTAACATTCTGGGCGACCGTTATGCAAACTGTCGTCGGCTCGTCGGAAGCATACCAGGAACTGATACGCAAAGCATACCCCGACTTCTCCCTAAAGGGCTACGAAGCAGGCATCCAGAAAGTCGTTGACACGCTTAACACTTACCACGACAACAAGTCGATGCTCCGTGAGGCCGCATCGAGCCTCCAGCGCTCGCTTTCGCAGGCTTACGAACTCTATCACTTGCTGCTGCGCCTGCCCGTGTCGCTGACGCGCATTGAGGAGGAGCGCATTGAGGAGGGCCGCAACAAGTACCTCCCCACCCCCGAAGACCTCAACCCAAACACCCGATTCGTCGACAACGCCTTCGTCCACGCCATCAGCGGAAACGAAGCGATGCAAGCATACTTCCAGGCCAATCCTCCCCGCCTCGACTGGGAGGCCGACCCGATGATGCTACGACGTATGCTCGACCATGTGCGCCAGAGCGACCTATACCGCGAATATATGGAAGCTCCCGAGACTGACTATCAGAAAGATTGCGACTTTTGGCGCAATGTAATGAAGACTGTCATACTACCCGGCGACGACCTGGCCGAAGCCCTCGAGTCAAATTCTATATATTGGAACGATGATCTCGACATCATGGGCACATTCGTTCTCAAGACCATCAAGCGCTTCTCTCGCTCTGACAACCCTGAGCAGATGGAGTTGCTGCCCAAGTACAAGGATGAGGAAGACGAGCGCTTCGGCGGCGAGTTGTTCCGGTTGGTGGTGGACAACGCTGACACCTATCGCTCATACATCGATCGGTTCATCAACCCTCGGCAGTGGGATACCGAACGACTCGCCTTCATGGACATCATTGTGATGATGACGGCGATAGCCGAGATGCTTAACTTTCCTCTGATCCCGCTGGCGGTGACGCTCAACGAATACATTGAGATTGCCAACAGCTACAGCACCGACAAGAGCGGCCAGTTTGTCAACGGCATCCTCTCGTCGGTCATCGGCTATCTGCAGGGCGAGGGGCTTCTCCACAAACTGCTCTCCGACGGCAAAACCGAAATTTAACAACTAAAACCCCATAAGATTATGATTACCAATTTAGTGCTTCTCCAGGAAGGTGGTGGCGGCGGCATGTCGCTGCAGATGATTATCGCCATCTTTGCCATCTTTGCCATCATGTGGTTCATGATGATAGCCCCGCAGCGCAAGCAGCAGAAGATGATCAGCAACTTCCAGAAGAACCTCTCGGCAGGCGACAAAGTTGTCACCGCCGGCGGCCTCATCGCCAAAGTGCGCAAGGTCAGCGACGCCACTCTCGAGATCGAGATAGCAAAGAACGTCTCAGTGACCATCGGTCGAGACAAAGTCTTCCCCTACGCCGATCCCAAGGCCGACCCGAAAAAGGGCTCCGACAAAAAAGACGACAAGAAAGACGACAAGAAGAAGATCGATGCCGAGAAGCCAGAGGTCGAGGACGTAGAGGCCGTTGAGGAAGAGAAGAAATAAAAAATCATCGATAATCCCGATAATAACCGGTTATTGTCGGCTGTCATCGGCACAATCTCCTAATGGGTCGCAAAGTCAGCAATATACGCAATAGTGTGAGCCGCGCGCTCCACACATCGAGGGGGAAGAATATCCTCCTCTACCTGCTGTTTTGCATGGTGGCTTTCGTATTTTGGTTTATGCTCTCGCTCGACACAGAGGTACAAAAGGACTACGAGATACCCGTCGAGCTTACTGGCGTTCCCGACAGCGTCACGGTCATCTCTAACATACCCGCCTCTGTAAGCGTCACAGTCAAGGCCAAGGGAGGACAACTGCTGCGCTACACCTGGGGCAAGATGCCCGTAATGCGTCTCGACTTTCGCTCATACGACACCGGAGACGGGCGCCTATACCTCTCAAAAGCACGTATCGATGCTCGCATCCGCGACTATTTCGGCAACGGCTGCAGCATCTCCGGAGTCAAGCCCGACACTATCAGCATACTATACACCACCCACCCGGGCCACCGCGTGCCGGTAATAGTGGAAGCTGAGATACACCCTGACATACAGTGCATTGTCAACGGGCCTCTGAAGTGCAATCTCGACTCAGTAAGCGTCTACACCGCCACGGGAGAGCTGCCTCACGGCTTGACAGCCGTCTATACCGAAAAGCTGGCCAAGTCGGGGCTCAAGGACTCCACCACCTACGAAGTGCGCCTGCGCTGTCCTGCAGGCGTGCGCGTCATCCCCGACCGCGTTCTCGTTACAGTGCCGGTAGAGCCGCTTATCTCCAAGAAGCGAGCCGTACAGGTAGAAGTAACCGGCGCCCCCGAAGGTGAACGAGTACTGACTTTTCCATCGAAGGTCGATGTGAGCTACCTCGTGCCCATGAGCATGTATAACGACGAATACCCGATACGCGTCACCGTCAATTACGAAGACACCAACCTGCCGGGCGACAAGGTGCCCGTCACTCTCGGCCAGCTGCCTTCGTATTACCACAACGCTTCGTTGGCTGCTGACAGCGTAGAATACCTGATTGAGAAACGACAGAAATAGCGACGGCCAAGTGCCGTTGCTGACCGTCGTCACCGGCGGCATCGGCAGCGGCAAGAGCGTGGTATGCAGAGTGCTCCGTGCGCTTGGATATCACGTCTATGACTGCGACGTGCACTCGCGCCAGCTCATGGACAGGTCTGACGACATCAAACGCCAAGTTGTCGGGGCGTTTGGAGCAGAGTGCATCGCCGCCGACGGGACAATAAACCGGCCGATGCTGGCGTCGAAGGTCTTTGGTGACACGCAGGCGCTACAGAGGCTAAACCATATCGTCCACCATGCAGTGCGCCACGACCTGCGCCGCTGGTGTGCCAAATATCCCGAGGACACTCCCTTGTTCGTCGAGACGGCCATAGCCCACGGCAGCGGCATCGCCCGGATGGCTTCGTGCGTCTGGGAGGTGACGGCTCCCGAGTCACTGCGCATAGAGCGGGTCAAGGCCCGCAGCGGACTGACAGAGGAGCAGGTACGGCAGCGCATAGCCGCCCAAGCGAGCGAACAGCCACTCACCAACCCATCAACTCATCAACTCATCAACGACAACGTGCAGCCCCTGCTGCCCCAAATACTCAAACTGCTGAACACAGATGGCTGACAACACATTGCTCGAGCGTCTCGACGGCATCGAAGCCCGCTTTGAGGAGGTCTCGACCCTCATCACAGACCCCGCCGTGATTGCCGACATGAAGCGCTACGTGCGCCTGACCAAGGAATACAAGGACCTGGAGAAGCTCGTGGAGGCCACCAGGCGCTACCGCACCCTCACCGGCAACATCTCCGAAGCACGCGACGTGCTCGCCACCGAGAGCGATGACGAGCTGCGCGCCATGGCCAAGGAGGAAATGGAGGAGGCCACCGCCGCCCTCCCCGCCCTCGAAGAGCACATCAAGCTGCTGCTGATACCCGCCGACCCCGAGGACGGCAAGAATGCCATTGTGGAGATACGCGGTGGCACTGGCGGCGACGAAGCTGCAATATTCGCCGGCGACCTTTTCAAGATGTATGTCAAATACTGCGAATCAAAGGGCTGGAACGTGGCTGTCACTTCATTCAGCGAAGGCGCGGCCGGAGGCTACAAGGAGATAGTCATGGCCGTAAGCGGCGAGGGTGTCTACGGCACGCTCAAATATGAGAGCGGCGTCCACCGCGTGCAGCGCGTCCCAGCCACAGAGACCCAGGGGCGCGTGCACACCTCTGCAGCAACCGTGGCCGTGCTCCCCGAGGCCGAACCCTTCGACGTGGAGATAAACGAGGGGGAGATCAAGTGGGACACCTTCCGCAGCGGCGGCGCCGGTGGCCAGAACGTCAACAAGGTTGAGTCAGGCGTGCGCCTGCGATATATGTGGCGCAATCCCAACACCGGCGTCAGCGAGGAGATACTCATAGAGTGCACCGAGACCCGCGACCAGCCCAAGAACAAGGAGCGCGCCTTAAGCCGCCTCCGCACCTTCATCTACGACAAGGAGCACCAGAAATACCTCGACGACATCGCCTCGCGCCGCAAGACCATGGTGTCGACCGGCGACCGCTCGGCCAAGATACGCACCTACAACTATCCCCAGGGACGCATCACCGACCACCGCATCAACTACACTGTCTATAACCTGCAGGCCTTCGTCGACGGCGACATCCAGGATGTCATCGACCACCTAATCGTGGCCGAAAACGCCGAGAAGCTCAAGGCCGCAGCTCTGTAGTTTTTAGTGATTAGCTAAATGTTCATTTAAAGCTGAATACTAAAAACTAATCGCTAACAACTAATCGCTAATCACTAATCAACTGATATGACCCAAGACCAACTCTTTGCCAATATCCGCCGCAAAGGCTCATACCTCTGCGTGGGCCTCGACCCCGACCTCAACCGACTGCCGCGCCACCTGCTCGACACTGACGACCCCGTGTTTGAGTTCTGCCGCGCCATAGTCGACTCCACCGCTCCCTATTGCGTGGCCTACAAGCCCAACCTCGCCTTCTTCGAGGCTCTTGGCGCCCGAGGTTGGCTCACTCTCGAGAAAATCGTGCGCTACATACGTGCAACCGACCCCTCGCAGTTTGTCATCGCCGACGCCAAGCGCGGCGACATCGGCAACACCTCGCGCCTCTACGCACGCAGCTTCTTCGAGCACCTTGACGTAGACGCTGTCACCGTCGCCCCGTACATGGGCCATGACAGCGTAACGCCATTCTTGGGCTACGATGGGAAGTGGGTGATACTGCTCGCACTGACCTCCAACCCCGGCAGTGCCGACTTCCAGCTCGTACCCGACGCCGACGGGCGTCCGTTGTATGAACGCGTAATCACCACCGCCCGCACCTGGGCCGACACGGAGAGCCTCATGTTTGTAGTCGGGGCCACCCGCGCCGACATGTTCACCGAGGTACGCCGCCTCGCACCCGACAGCTTCCTGCTCGTCCCCGGCGTGGGCGCCCAGGGGGGCTCGCTCGAGGAGGTGTCGCGCCTGGGCATGACCGACCGTTGCGGATTGTTGGTCAACTCGTCGCGCGGCATCATATTCGCTTCAGCCGGTGCAGACTTTGCAGAAGCTGCATCCATCGCGGCGCGACGCATGCGCGATGAGATGGAGACCCTCCTTGCCGACCGCGGCCTCCTTTAGGGCCCTCAACCAATTACGAGGCTGGTCTTTGACCGATTAATCAAATAATCGGTCAAAGACCAGTCTCGTAATTGGTCTGAGGGTGTTACTTGTCCATGGTGCGCAGCAACTCCTCGTTGTTGGGCGTGCGCTCCATGCGCTCCTTGATAAACTCCATGGCCTCGATGGGGTTGTGCTCGCTCAGGAAGCGGCGGAGCACCCACATGCGGTTGAGTATCTCGGCAGGCAGCAGCAGGTCGTCGCGGCGCGTGCTCGACGCCATGATGTCGACAGCCGGGAAGATGCGTTTGTTGGCCAGCGGGCGATTGAGCTGAAGCTCCATGTTGCCCGTGCCCTTGAACTCCTCGAAGATCACCTCGTCCATGCGCGACGACGTCTCGGTCAGCGCTGTGGCGATGATGGTGAGCGAGCCGCCCCCCTCGATGTTGCGCGCGGCGCCGAAGAAGCGCTTGGGACGCTGCAGGGCGTTGGCGTCGACGCCGCCGGAGAGTATCTTGCCAGAGCCGGGGGCTACGGTATTGTATGCGCGCGCCAGACGTGTGATGGAGTCGAGCAATATCACAACGTCATGACCGCACTCTACCATACGCTTGGCCTTCTCCAGCACTATGCCTGCTATCTTGACGTGGCGGTCGGCGGGTTCGTCGAATGTAGAGGCTATCACCTCGGCGTTGACGCTGCGCTGCATGTCGGTCACCTCCTCGGGGCGCTCGTCGATGAGCAATATCATCACGTACACCTCGGGATGGTTTTCGGCGATTGCGTTGGCTATATCCTTGAGCAGTATGGTCTTACCCGTCTTCGGGGGAGCGACAATCAGGCCGCGCTGGCCCTTGCCGATAGGAGAGAACATGTCGACTATGCGCGTGCTAAGGTTGTGCGAGCGCACTCCGCCGGTGAGGTTGAACTTCTCATCGGGGAACAGCGGGGTCAGATGCTCGAAGGCCACGCGGTCGCGGATGAACTCGGGCGTGCGGCCGTTGATGTGCTCCACGGAGGTCAGCGGGAAATACTTCTCGCCCTCGCGCGGGGGGCGTATAGTGCACTCCACCACGTCGCCCGTCTTGAGACCGTACTGCTTGATCTGTGGCTGTGTGACGTAGATATCATCTGGCGACGGCATGTAGTTGTAGTCACTCGAGCGCAGGAAGCCGAAACCCTCTGGCTGCACTTCAAGCACTCCGGAGGCCTGGATTAGCCCGTCGAAACTGAAAGCGGGGGCCGGTTCGGGCATAGGATCAGCTTGCTGGCGGTTCTTCTTGTTCTTCTTGTTCTTGCCTTGTTGTGACTGCGTCTGTTGCTGTGGCTGCTGGCCTGCTCGTCCCGGCTCTGCGAGCACTATGGGCTGCGTCTGCGCCTGCATGGCAGCGCGTGCGGCGGCCTCATCCTTCTCGCGCTGGCTCCGAGGCACAAAACGCTTGCCGGAGGTACGGGGGAAGAACGAGCCGAAAGCCTCATTGTTGGGAGCGAAGCGCGACGTCTTGGGCGCCTCCGGTTCTGTCGGGACGTCCTCAGGCTGCGACTTCTCTACGGGCTGCTCGCTGTTGGCTGACGGCTGCTCGCCAACCGGCGGTTCGCTGTTCGCTGCAAGCTGTTGGCTGTTAGCTGAAAGCTGTTCGCTTTCTTCCAGCGGCAACTGCGGCTGCTCGGCAGCCTTGGCCTTGCGCGTCCGCTTCTTTGGCTCAGGGGCAACAGTCTGCTCGCTATCAGTCTGTTCGCTGTTGGCTGTAAGCTGGTCGCTGACAGGCTCCATTGCGGCAGCCTCTGCAGCGGCGGCAGCCTCTGCTGCCTTATCAGCCTTGCTCTTGCGTCCGCGCTTCTTCGGCGCCGGCTGCTCGGCGCCGGCTGCTCGCTGCTCGCCGGAGGATGTCCGCTGTCCGCGCTTCTTGGCGCCGCTCTGGGCGGCCATCTCGCCCTGGAGGTCGAGGATGTCAAATACAAGCGTGTCGCGCTCGGTGGTGTCGATTTTGGTCATTCCTAACGATTCGGCGACCCCGCGAAGGGCATCGTCCGTCATCGCATGTAACTGATCGATATTGTACATACGTGGTGGGTATATTGTTCGGTGGGCAGGCATCCAAGGCGCGAGTGATTGACAAATGGAATACAGATAATTGGGATATAATCGCCTTGCCGCCTATATTTTAAGTTATAAACGTTTGTTTTGGGAAAATAGTTGAAGGGGGGAGGGTGAATTTCATTGGCTGGTTTTATAAACCGTAGATTGTAGCCTATGAAAGATAATCCTAATGGTAACAGCATATTGCACTCAGCCCGTGAAAAGCGGTCTGCACAGAATTGGAGAAACTGGATTATCGGGGACAGGGGCAGCCGTATGCCTCTTTTCTGAGTGCAAAGTTACAACCTTTTGGGCAATCTGCAAATTTTTTGGCCAAAAATCGACCATCAGCCCATTTTGCCCGACATTGCGGGCCATAATCTCGCAATCACGTGTTCTCGAAATCCCGAAATTTCGAAATCCCGAGGTTTCGATAATTTCGACAATAATGATAAAAATCGACAGGCTGCCGATTATTCGTCGACAGCCTGTCAGATATGTTTATTTGCCTTGGTTGATCTTCTGTATCACAGATCCGTCAGAGTCATACCATGTGCCGGTGTATGGCATTCCGTCGACAAACGTTCCCTCGAAGTAAGAGCCATCGCCACACGTCAGCTTACCCTTGTCATACATATTGGCCTTGAACGTGCCGGTGTATTTGTTGGACTTGTCCTGCGAGACAAACGTGCCCTGGCCTTCGCGAAGCTGGCCCTTGTACTCTCCTTCGTAAGTGCCATAGTCGTAAACGCCTTTGCCTTTGACCAGATTGGAAGAGTCATACTCCTCGCCGGTAAACTTAAACGTCTCCCCTAACGAGTTCTTTATCTCCTCGTTCTCTACAGTCACGGTCAGCGGGGTCTCATCTACGACCTTTTCAACAGCCGCAGTATCAACCGGCTCTACAGGCGTCACCGGAGTCTCCTCCGAATCGCTACCGATGACAGCAAGCCCAATTATGGCGCCGACCACCAGGCAAATGCCTACTATGATGAGTACCATCTTGCTCGACGCACCTTTCTTCGTATCATCCTGCTGCGACTGGGGAATAAACACCTCCGGCTGGGGTTCAGCGGGCTTCGGCACAGGTTTCGGCGCCGGTTTCGGCGCAGGCTTCGGGGCCGGTTTCGGCGCAGGCTTTGGCGTCGGTTTCTGCTTCGGTGTCGGCGCAATAGGCGGCTTAGCATTTATCACATAAGTCTTCGACTCCTCCACCGGTTCCGGCTGAGGCTGAGGCTTGGGCTTGGGTTGCGGCTGAGGCTGAGGTTGCGGCTGAGGCTTCGGCTGAGGCTTCGGCTGCGGTTGTGGCTTCGGCTGCGGTTGCGGCTGCGGTTGCGGCTTCGGCTGCGGCTGCGGCTGCGGTTGCGGCTTCGGCTGCGGCTTCGGCTGCGGTTGCGGCTTCGGCTGAGGTTGCGGTTGCGGCTTCGGCTGAGGTTGCGGTTGCGGCTTCGGCTGAGGTTGCGGTATAATAGGTATGGCGTCAAGTATGGGCTCCTCCTTAACATCTTGCTTCTGAAACGGCACTGTGGCGTCGACCTTCGGTCTGGAACCACCCCCGGGAAGCATTGCCAAGAACTCATCAACACTCTGCGGACGCAGCTTGCGGCTGATCTGCATGGCCTTCTCGACGGCCACCCGCGTCTCATGAGAGATGTACGGCGGCAGCGGAGGCATGGTTTCACCTGCCCCGCGCAGAGTCGACGACATCGGCGTCTTCGATGTCAGCAGCTTGTATAACGTGCCACCCAGCGCATAGATGTCCGACGCCGGGAAAAACTTGGTCACATCATTGGCCATCTGCTCGATAGGCGCATAGCCGGGCGTGCTGCCCAGCAGCGTCGATGTGTTGGCGCCCTCGGCCTCGTCATACTGTTTTGAGGCGCCGAAGTCTATCAGGACCACACGACCCTCCTTGTTCACCATGATGTTGCCGGGCTTGATGTCGAGGTGCAGACGGTTGTGGTCGTGCACGTATCGCAGAGCCTCGGCCACCTGGCGGATGTAATAGAGAGCGCGCTCCTCTGACATAGGACCTCCTTGACGCACCATGTCCTCCATGCTCATGCCGTCGATAAAGTCCATCACAAAATAGGCCGTGTCGTTCTCGATGAACACATCGCTCACGGCCACGATGCCTGGGTGGTGCATCTCGCTCAGGGCCTTGGCCTCGTCGATAAACTTCTCCTTGAGCTTGGCGACAAGAGTGGTCTTGCTCGTGGTGCCTACGGTCACGTGGCCGTTGGTATTGTCGCGGTTGCAAAAGTCTTTGACAAAGAACTCCTTGATGGCCACAGCTTTGCCGAGGAGCACATGACGACCCCGGTAGGTGCAGCCGAAGCCACCCGATGATATAAAGCGCTCTACGCGATACTTGCCCCCTTGCAGGAGCTGTCCGTCACGAAGGTGAAAAGTTGGTTCCATTGTAGTTGTGTGTGTGTGCTGTTTATTTCCTCTTTTTGGGAGCGTAGCGACACGGGTAGTCAGTCCGCGTCTTCCCATCTATGATATTGCGGAGCTTGCCGCGTATCAGCTGCTTGCGTATTGCCGAGATGTGATCGATATACATCATACCTTCCAGGTGGTCGCACTCATGCTGCACCACGCGGGCCAGGAATCCTTCCATCACCTCTTCATGCTGATTAAACTCCTCGTCGACCCACCGCAGGCGTATATGCTCCACGCGGGGCACATTCTCAGACAGCCCGGGCAGCGAGAGGCACCCCTCGGCACGGGTAATAGTTTCCCCGTCAAGCACCTCTATCTCCGGGTTGATCAGTGTCATCTTGCGATCGGCACACTCCGGGAAGTCCTCGCCCAAAGGGGAGGCGTCGATGACCACTATTCGGTCGTTGCGGCCTATCTGCGGCGCGGCAAGCCCCACGCCCTCAGAGGCATACATCGTCTCATACATGTCTGCCACAAGCTGCTTGAGCTCAGGATAGTCGGCCGTGACAGGCTCCGAGAGGTGCCGTAGCACCGGGTGGCCGTATAGATACACCGGAAGTTTCATCTTTGCAGTGAGTTTAGGTAATCGTTAAGGATAATGGTCGCCGACATCTCGTCCACCAAAGCCTTGTTACGCCGTGCCATCTTCGGGAGGCCGCCGTCTATCATGGCGCGGTGGGCCAGCACGGAGGTGAACCGCTCGTCGTAGCGCACTATCGGCACGGTCGGCACTGCCTTGCGCAGCGCCCCGAGTCCGGGGTTGATGTAACGCGTAGAGTCTGATGGCTCGCCGTGCATGTCACGCGGCTCGCCGACCACTATGGCATCCACCGGCTCACGCTTGCAATAGGCTTTGACGTATGCTGTTAGCTCGCTGGTGGCCATTGTGCAAAGTCCCGTGGCAACAATCTGCAGCGGGTCGGTCACCGCGATGCCGCACCGGCGTCGCCCATAGTCTATGGCCATCAGTCGTCCCATTATCGCGCAAAGTTACAAAAATTTGCAAACTCCGCAATGCTTTGCGCGATATTTTAACAAAAAAGGCCTTTAACCGGTTAATCGGTTAACCGGTTAAAGACCTTTTTTACAGGGTATCCCGTCGTATTACTTCACGTCCGGGTCGATGCCCCACTGCTGCTGGGCCAGGCGGCGGTAGTTGTTGTAGCGCCACTGGGCGTTGGCCTTGGCGGCGGCAAAGAGCTCGCCGGCCTCGGCAGGATACTGCTTCATGACAGATGCGTAGCGCACCTCGCCCTTGAGGAAGTCTTCAAACTTGTCCCAGTCGGGCTGCTTGCTGTCGAGGGTGAACGGGTTCTTGCCCTCGGCCTCGGCGGCGGGGTTGTAGCGCCAGAGGTGCCAATAGCCGCACTCCACGGCGCGACGCTCCTCCTCCTGCGAGTGGCCCATGCCCACCTTCAGGCCGTGGTTGATACACGGCGAGTAGGCGATGATCAGCGAGGGACCGTTGTAGGCCTCTGCCTCGCGGATGGCCTTCAGCGTCTGTGCGTTGTCGGCGCCCATGGCCACCTGCGCCACGTAAACATAGCCATAGGTGGTGGCTATCAGGCCAAGGTCCTTCTTGCGCACGCGCTTGCCGGAGGCGGCAAACTTGGCGATGGCGCCCACGGGCGTGGCCTTCGAGGCCTGGCCGCCCGTGTTGGAGTAGACCTCGGTGTCGAGCACGATGATGTTGACGTTCTTGCCCGAGGCGATGACGTGGTCGAGGCCGCCAAAGCCGATGTCGTAGGCGGCGCCGTCGCCGGCGACTATCCACTGCGAGCGCGGAACCATGAAGTTCTTAAGAGGAATCAGCTCCTTGCTGATGTCGCATCCGCAGGCCTCGGCCATCGGGATGAGCTTGGCGGCAACCTCGCGGCAGACAGCCACGTCGCCGCGGTTCTCGAGCCACTGACGGCCGAGGGCTTTCATCTCGTCGGAGCAGTGCGGGCAGTCCTGCATGCGCGTCAGCAGGTCGGCCACTCGTGCCGAGAGCTTCTCGTCGGCTATCTTCATGCCCAGGCCAAACTCGGCGAAGTCCTCAAACAGCGAGTTTGCCCAAGCCGGGCCGTGGCCCTGCTCGTCGGTGCAGTAAGGCGTGGAGGGCACGGAGCCGGAGTAGATGGATGAGCAGCCCGTGGCGTTGGCCACCATCTGGTGGTCGCCGAAGAGCTGGCTGATGAGCTTGAGGTAGGGTGTTTCACCACAGCCGGAACATGCGCCGGAGAACTCAAACAGAGGCGTTGCAAACTGCGAGTTCTTCACGTTGGCCTTGACGTCGACGAGGGCCTGCTTGGTTGCGACGCCGCCGACGCAGTAGTCCCACTCGGGCTGCTTGTCGAGCTGGCTTTCGAGCGGCATCATCTTCAGAGCCTTCACGCCCTTCTTGCCGGGGCAGACGTCGACACAGTTGCCGCAGCCGAGGCAGTCGAGCACGTCGATGCTCTGGATGAAGCGCATGCCGGCGAAAGTCTTGCCGATGGCGGGTATGGTCTCGTCCTCCTTGAACGGGGCACCCTCCATCTCTTTTGCGTCGAGCACGAACGGGCGGATGGCGGCGTGGGGGCAGACGTAGGCGCACTTGTTGCACTGGATGCAGTTCTCATCGATCCACTCGGGCACGAAGGCTGCCACGCCGCGCTTCTCGTAAGCGGCGGTGCCGGCGGGGAAGGTGCCGTCCTCGATGCCCTTGAAGGCGCTCACGGGCAGCAGGTCGCCGTCCTGGGCGTTGATCGGGCGCACCACATTATTTATAAAGGCGGGATCGTTGTTGGCGGCCGGAGCCTCGTCGGGCAGGTTGGCCCAGGCGGGGTCGACGGGCAGCTGCTTGTACTCGCCGCCGCGGTCTACGGCTGCAAAGTTCTTGTCGACCACGTCCTGGCCCTTCTTGCCGTAGCTCTTGACGATGAACTTCTTCATCTGCTCCACGGCCAAGTCAACGGGGATGACCTCGGTGATGCGGAAGAAGGCGCTCTGGAGGATGGTGTTGGTGCGGTTGCCCAGACCTATCTCCTGCGCTATCTTGGTGGCGTTGATGTAGTAGACACTGATGTTGTGGGCTGCCAGGTACTTCTTGACGCGCACGGGCATGTTCTTGGCCAGTTCGTCGCCCTCCCAGATGGTGTTGAGCAGGAACGTGCCGCCGTCGCGCAGGCCGCGGGTGACGTCATACATGTGCATGTAGGCCTGCACGTGGCATGCCACGAAGTTGGGGGTGTTGACCAGGTAGGTCGAGCGGATGGGCTCGTCGCCGAAGCGCAGGTGCGAGCAGGTGAAGCCGCCGCTCTTCTTGGAGTCGTAGGCGAAGTATGCCTGGCAATATTTGTCGGTGTTGTCACCAATAATCTTGACAGAGTTCTTGTTGGCGCCCACGGTGCCGTCAGCGCCGAGGCCGAAGAACTTGGCCTCGAACATGCTCTCGCCGCCCAGGGGCACCTCGGGAAGAACGGGCAGAGAGGTGAAGGTCACGTCGTCGACGATGCCCACGGTAAAGGCGTTCTTGGGCATCGGCAGGGCCAGGTTGTCATAGACGCTGATGATCTGCGTTGGAGTGACGTCCTTGGAGGCCAGGCCGTAGCGGCCGCCGACGATGACGGGCGCGTTCTCGACGCCGTAGAAGCACTCCTTGACGTCGAGGTACAGAGGCTCGCCGTTGGCGCCCGGCTCCTTGGTACGGTCGAGCACGGCGATGCGCTTGACACTCTTGGGCACGGCGGCCAGGAAGTGCTTGGCGCTGAAGGGGCGATAGAGGTGTACGGCAACCATGCCAACCTTCTGGCCATTGGCATTGAGGTGGTCGATGGCCTCCTGGGCGGCCTGCGTCACGGAGCCCATGGCTATGATGACGCGGTCAGCCTCCGGGTCGCCGTAATAGTTGAACAGCTCATAGCGGCGGCCGGTGATCTCGCTGATCTTGTGCATGTAGTCCTCGACTATCTCCGGCACGGCCTCATAATAGGGATTGGCCGACTCGCGGTGCTGGAAGAAGACGTCGCCGTTCTCGGCCATGCCGCGGGCAACGGGTGCCTCGGGCGTAAGAGCGCGCTGGCGGAACTCGGCAAGAGCCTTGCGGTCGAGCAGGGCTGCCAGGTCGTCGGCGTCGATCTCCTCAATCTTCTGTATCTCGTGGCTCGTGCGGAAGCCGTCGAAGAAGTTGACGAATGGCACGCGGGCCTTGATGGTGCTCAAGTGTGCGACACCGGCCAGGTCCATGACCTCCTGCACGGAGCCTTCGGCAAGCATGGCGAAGCCGGTCTGGCGGACAGACATGACATCCTGGTGGTCGCCGAAGATGCTGAGGGCGTGGCTGGCGATGGTGCGCGCCGACACGTGGAACACGCACGGCAGCAGCTCACCGGCTATCTTATACATGTTAGGGATCATCAGGAGCAGGCCCTGCGAGGCGGTGTAGGTGGTGGTCAGCGCACCGCCCTGCAGCGAGCCGTGAACGGCGCCAGCGGCACCCCCCTCCGACTGCATCTCTTGCACCATCACTGTCTCTCCGAATATATTCTTGCGGCCGGCGGCTGCCCACTCGTCGACATATTCAGCCATGGTCGACGACGGGGTTATGGGGTAGATGGCGGCAACTTCGGTGAACATGTAGCTCACATGGGCTGCGGCCTGGTTGCCGTCGCATGTAAGGAATTTCTTCTCTTTACTCATAGTCGTTGTGTTGAGTTATTGATTTTGTAACCTATTGTTTCTTTTTTATATGCACCCGGGTCTGTGACTAAGCGTCTCTCTTAACACGTGACACGGTCGGTGCGCTTGGAGCCTTTTTCTCCGCCGCAAAGGTAGCAAATTAATCCCACACGCCCAAAATATTACACTTATTTAACCCTACGTTAACACAATAATTATTTTATCCCCCTTTTTATCGCAACAATTTGCCACCTTTTTATTGCCGTTTTATAAAAATTCATTACTTTTGCACCGTCTTTTACAAGTTTTCAGTTTTTAGTTTTCAGTTTTTAGCTAAATGCTTCTTTAACAAAAAACTAATCACTATAAACTATAAACTATAAACTTAACCTTAAGTCACTTGCATGAAAAAAGTCCCCATCCTGCTCTGGGCAGCCCTGTGCTCCCTCTCCCCACTGACGGCTCAGGAAGCCACAAGCCCTGAGCCGCAAGATCCCACCCAAAACCCTTTCCACATCAACGTCGCCCTCGACACCCGTTTCGACTTCGAATACGAGAACCCCGAACACGGCGAGCACGAGTCCGGCTTCCACGGCCGATATCTCAACCTTATGATCAGCGGACAGATCACCGACAAGATCTCTTTCAACTTCCGCCAGCGCCTCAACAAGTATAAGGACATCGACAACGACGTCTTCTCTGCCACCGACTTCATCTACGTCGACTACTCCCCTACCCCCAACTGGGTCATCAGCGGCGGCAAGCAGGTAGTGGCCATCGGCGGCTTTGAATATGACGCGCGCCCTATCGACATATTCTTCGCCTCGCTCTACTGGAACAACATCGCCTGCTATCAGTTCGGCGTCTCCGCCGCCTACGTCTCCAACTCCGGCAAGCACAGGCTTACCGCCCAGGTGTGCAACTCCCCCTATCAAGACCTCGGCAAGAGTTGCTACGCCTACAACCTTATGTGGAACGGCTCCATGGGTCCGCTGACTACCATCTGGTCCGTCAATCTCATGGAGTACGCACGCGACCGTTACGGCAACTATATATCCCTTGGCAACCGCCTCGACTTCAGCCCCGTTTACTTTGAGTTTGACGTTATGAACCGTTACTGGGGCCACCAGCCCTTCTGGTTCGACGACTACTCGCTCATCGGCAAGCTCGGCGGCTCCGTCAGCCCCCACGTCGACATCTACGCCAAGGGCGGATACGAGCACTATCGGCCCGACCCCGCCTCCCCGGCACGCTATGACGAGGGCTTCTACGGCATGGCCGTAGAATACTATCCCCTTAAGAACTCCCGCAACCTCCGCTTTCACGCCGTCGCCGACATGAACCACAGCGTCTCCGACGGCCACCGCTACGTCCAGCTCGCCGCCGGCGTTATGTGGCGCGTCAACGTCTTCAAAAAATAAAACACAGATTTCATACAGAAACAGTAGAAACAAAAGGAAACTTCTTTTAATTCCATTGTTTCTTCGCGAGATAAAAAGTTTCTGCCGTTTCTAATGTTTCTGTATGATATAAACCATAAACTATCCATGCATATACACATCAAGCCCCGCCGCAAGGACGCAACACTGCGCGTGCCCACCGCCCGCACCCCCAAGGCCAAGCGCAGCCAGACCATCGAAGCCCTCATCTTCCTCGTAGTCTTCGGAGCCATCTTCGGATACCTCGTCGACCGAATGGGCATGTCAAACCTGATGAACACGCTCATGCAGACCTCCTACCACCTGCTGCTTGAGACCGTCTTCTTCCTCATGGGCATCACCGTGCTCATGGGCGCCCTGTCGAGCCTCCTGGCCGAGTTTGGCGTCGTGGCCCTGCTCGAGAAACTCCTGCGCCCGCTGATGAAGCCGTTGTTCAACCTCCCCGGCGTCGCAGCCCTCGGCGCCGTTGTCACCTTTCTCAGCGACAACCCCGCCATCATCTCCCTGTCAAAGAACGAGAAGTTTGCACGCTACTTCAAGAAATACCAGCTCGTTTCGCTCACCAACTTCGGCACCGCCTTCGGCATGGGCCTCGTCGTGGTGGTCTTCATGATGGCCCAGGGCAACGAATACCAGATTTCCGCGCCCCTCATCGGCGTCTTCGGCGCCTGCTGCGGATGCCTCATCTCCACACGCCTCATGCAGCGCTTCACCCTCAAGAGCCATCCCGAATATGACGTCGACGTTTACCAGGAGACAGTCTCCGACACCGTCGTCACCGACGCCACCCCCGAGGAGAAGCGCCCCGGCCTGTTCATGCGAATACTCAACGCTGCCCTCACCGGCGGCAAGAACGGCGTCGAGCTGGGCATGGCCATCATCCCCGGCGTGCTCATCATCTCCACCATTGTGATGATACTCACCTTCAACACCCCCGTTGATGAACTTAACGGCTCGGCATACCAGGGCATCGGCCTGCTGCCGTACCTCGCCGACAAGATCAATATCGTCTTTGAGTGGCTCTTCGGCTTCCAGAACTCCCAGCTCCTAGCCTTCCCCATGACCGCCCTCGGCGCCGTCGGCGCCGCCCTCGGCATCGTGCCCGAGATGATGTCAAAGGGCATCTTCGACGCCAACGCCGTCGCCGTCTGCACCGCCATCGGCATGTGCTGGTCGGGCTACCTCAGCACCCACGCCGCCATGCTCGACACCATGGGCTTCCGCCACCTCATCTCCAAGGCCATCCTCGCCCACACCATCGCAGGACTCTTCGCCGGCGTCATCGCCCACTGGGCCTTCGTCCTCTACTCCATGTTTGTCCCCGCCTAACCTCCAATCTCATACAGAAACAATAAAAACGACAGAAACTCAAAGATATGAGTTTCTGTCGTTTTTATTGTTTCTGTATGAGATGTTACTTCACGTAGAGGCGGAAGGCGCCGATGCCAACACCCTGCTCATACTCTGTTCTCGCGTAATTCGCATGCTTGAGCGGCAGATATCCTAAGCTCTCGAGCGTTTCCGTCACGAAGGAGGCTTCACCGAGAATCTTACCAAAGAGCGCGTTCAAGCCCAGCAGAAAGAGGCTCGGGATGCCGGCGCTCCTGCCTGCCCAAAGTGCGGCGCGCCCATGCTCCTGCGCACCGTCAAACGCGGCACGCGCCGGGGGCTCCAATTCTGGAGCTGCTCGCGTTATCCCCAATGCAACGGCTCAAGCGACCTCGCCTAACCGAAATCCCGAAACCCCGAAATCCCGAAATCCCGAAATCCCGATATCTCGGAATCTCGGGATTTCGTTATATCGTCGGCATCGGCTCCTTGTTGGCCTGGTTCTTGAGGGGCTGGTGACGGCTGATTTTGTCCCAAAGGTTAAAGACATCTACTGTGCCGTCAGACTTTACGCTATTTTTCATCAACTCCCGCACTGCCTTCTCATGGTCTGTGCCTTTAGATGTCCACGCCCATTTTGCAGCCTGCTTGGCGCGGATGTTGGTGCAGTTCCCCTCGTGTGAAATATAGGGGTTTGAGGCGAAGGCATCGATGTTGCCCGTGGCGATGGCATTGATGAGGGCCTGGCCGGTTTTGGATTTCAGCTTGTCGCGCCTCCAAGTGGTCTTTTCTTTGTTAAGATATTCAAAGTCAGCTTTCTCGGAGGCACCATCGGCAGCGGGCGCAGATGCCAAGTTGTCTTTTCCCTCTTTCGGTTCTTTGTCAAGCGACTCCTTAGGCCGGCCGGATGCCACTTGCTCAGCCTGCATGAGGGTGTCCGCGTCCTCCGTGAGCGTGACGCCCTCGTGCTCAGGCTCTCTCGGCTCGGCGGTGCCGTCCGGTACCAGACATACTAATGCAACAATTGCCAAAACCAGCACGGCTACCGCCATGATGAATACACCGGCTTTAGACTTTTGCAGCGACGTTCGCGCGTGCTTCTCGCTCTCAGCCTTAGTAACCAAAGGAACGGTTACGATCTCATTATCTCCCTCGCCAAGCATTTCACAAAAAATTTCTTCACCTCCCCATAAAACCCTACAAGAACAATAAAAACGACAGAAACTCAAAGGCGTGAGTTTCTGTCGTTTTTATTGTTTCTGTATGAGATGTTATCTCACGTAGAGGCGGTAGGCGCGGGTGCCGAGGCGGGCGAGATAGATGCCGGGGGTGAGGCCGCGGACGGTCAGTGTAGTTGCATTGGCTCGGGTGCCGAGGGTGCGTCCGGCGGTGTCGTAGAGGGCCAGAGCGCACGGGGTGTCGCTGACGAGGCGGACGGTGCCGTCGGCAGCCTCGATACGGAAGCCGTCGCCATCCGTCACTATGCCGTCGATGCCAACGGTCAGGCTCACGGTGTTGGAGGGCAGCGACTCGCCCTCGCTATAGAGTGCCGTCACATGCCACGTGTGGGCGTCTTCGTCAGTGGCCGGCTCAGAGTATTCCGTAGACAAGAGCGGTTCAGCCGTGACTTTCGCGCCGTCGCGATAGACGTTATAGCCAACGAGAGTGTAGGGGCTGCCGGAGGCGTCGGCAGGAGCGCTCCATGTGAGATGCACGGCAAACTGCGAGTCGGAATAGCCCGAAAGGTCGGTGACACGCGGCAGGTCTGCGACGTCGAATGTGTCGGTTACGGCGATGTTGTCGACCATGATGTTAGTGTAGATGTTGATGACACCTGTAAGGCGCAGGCTCACCTGACGGCCTACGTAAGGCTTGAGGTCGAGGGTGTACTCTTTCCAGCGGGCATCCCCCTCGTCGCCCATGGTGATGGTGTCGACGGGCACGTAGGCGCCGCCGGTGGAGACGGCCACCTCGAGGGTGTTAGTGTTGTTGGCGGCGATGGTCCAATACCACAGCGACAGCACGGGGCTGACACCGTCGACGGCTATCTTCTCGCTGTACATCGAACACTTGTGCGTGACTTTCTGTCCCTGCATGAGCAGGAATCCGCCGTCGCCGTCCTGCGAGGAGACGTCGGAGAAGACCCCGTCGCGCACGGAATACCACTGCGCCTCGGAGGTGGTGGGACGTGCCATGCCCCAGCCGTGGCTCAGCGAGCCGCCGGCGACAGACTCGGCGAAGGGCATCGTGGAGGCAGCGCCTACAGCAAGTGCGTCAGTGTTTGTCATGAGTGCCGACTTGCCGGCGTCGTTTACGGCCTCGATGAAGAACATCGCGAAGCCCTTTACCGTAGGCTCGCAGACCTTGACGTTGACGCTGGTAACAGTGGTCTCGCGCAGCAGCGTGTCGAGCGCTGCGCCGCCTTGATACATAAGGTTATAGCGCACAGTCGAGGGGTCGATGGGGCAGCCGGCGGCGTCTGTGGCGGGAGCCTCCCAGCTTACCGTGACCGTGCCGGGGGTGTCCTCCATCTCAGTGACAGTGGCGGAGGCGGGGCGGTCGGGGGCCTCAAGGACAGAGTTGGCCTGCAGGCTGGCAAGGGCACCCATGCCGTCGGCGTTGTAGGCGGCCAGCTTGTAGCGGTTGACGCCTGCGGGTGCCTGCGTGTCGGTGTACACGAGGGCAGCGCCGAGCGCGGGAGCATCTAAGGTTGTGATAAGCGTGTCGTTGCGCCACACGTCAATCTTGGTAAGCGCCGTGAGGTCGCGGCCGAAGACATCCTTCGTGGGAGCCGTGAACTTCAGCTCCACGCCGCCGACTGCAGGCACATAGTAGGCCGAGGTCACCTCCGGCGCGGCGGGGATGGTGCCCGGCTCGGGGGCGAGCACCATGAAGTTGTCAAGGTAGAGGTACACCTGCACGGGGTCGGAGCAGTCTTGCACGCCCACGTGATAGAGGCCGTCCTCCGTGGGCGTCAAGCCGGTCTCGTAGGTGACGTATTCAGTGCCGCAGACGCGCGTGGGAGCGATTAGCGTGTTTGCCATTCCGGCAACCGTGGCCTCGCGGCCCCAGGCGACGCTGAAGCTGTTAAACTGCGTAGAGTCGTTGTTGAGGATGTCCAGCTTCACGCGGTAATATTTCTCCTTCTCCAGCAGCAGCGGCGGGGAGATAATCCAGTCGTTCATGGGCTGGATGCCGTTGAAGAGGGTGCGCGCGGCGCCGTTGCTGTTGTAGGCCGTGGAAAATGTCCACGTGCGGCCGTCCTCGTTGGCGTCGATGATGGTGAAGCCGTGGAGGAAGATGTATGTCGAGAACTTCTCGGTGAACGGCGGGTGGGCCACGCCGAGATTGAGGTACTCGGAGATGCAGTTGGCGCCGGTCTTACCGGAGTAGGTGGGCACTATATAATAGTAGTAGGTGGTATAGTCGGCCGGCATCTTGACAGTGTCGGTCAGCTCGGTGCCCGTGGCTGCGGTGGCGATGACGGTCTTGTCGGGATAGCGGGTAATCTTGTATGTGGTCTCGTCGGGGTTGACGTAGCCGCCGTTCTTGCCCACCGTGCTCACGGGCTTCCACTTAAGGTGCATCAGCGGCTCGTCGTAGGTGAGCGTCATCTCCTCCACGGCCAAGGGCGTGTCAGGGCCTATCCAGCTGGTCTTGGTCCACTGCGGCGACTCGCCCACGTCGTTGCTCACCGTCAGCACGAAGTCGTAAGATTTCGCCGAGGCGACGGTTATGGTGTCTGTAATCCCCTCGGCGCCGAACTCGGTGGTGCCGGAGGCGAGGGTGGTAGTGCCCGCCATGAGCTTGTAGGTCAGCGTGCCGGTGGCTGCGGCGCCGCTGTAAAGTGTCGTAGGCGCGTCAAACTTGAGCACACCCGTCAGAGACGGACCCTCGAAGGTCAGGCTGACGTTGCGCACGTTGTCGGGCGCATCCTGCTCAGCCTCTGGCTCGGGGATGAAGCCGCCGCACAGTTCAACGGAGCCTGGGTATTGGTAGACCTTGGTTGCCGCGGCCGTCTCCTTGTCGATGAGGTAGAGGGTGGAGATGGCGTTCTCGTCGCAGACTATCCAGTAAAGGTCGTCGGTGAACGGGTCGGTGAATGCGCACGAGCGGTATTTGGGCGCCAGTCCCGTCTGCCCTATCGTGGTCATCGCCTCCATCTTCGAGGCCGACGACAGCGTCACCTTATATAATGTGCCCGACATGCCAAGCGCCCAGAGCACTCCGTCGGAGGTGAAGGCGCAACCGTTCCACGCCTCGTCGAGGGTGGCCAGCTTGGAGCGAGTCCACATTAGTGTGTTTACCGTCAAGCGCCCGAACTCAAAGCCCGTGCCGTCGGAGTTGTAGAAGCATCCGTAGGTATACTTCCGCTGCTTCGAATAGCTCATGTCCGTGGCCACGGTGGTGATCTTGCCGTTGGTGAGGTTGGTCTCCATGGTCCACGTCTCCATGTCGAAGATGCGGTTGAACACGAAGCCGCTCCGATAGTCGGTCATGTAATACTTCTTGGCGATGGCCACGCCGCCGCCGTTGGGATAGAGGTAGTACGGGTTTGAGGCCACGAGTTGAAATTCCGGGTCCACGCCCATCTTCACCGAATAGATGCCGTACGGGGGAAACGACATGCCCGACCACTGCTCGTTGTAGACCATGCCGAGCATCTGGCGCTTGTCACCGTAGACCATGTTAGGAAATGGGAGCGGGGCGGCGCCCTCGCGCCCCGTGTAGTCCCCTGATGGGAGCGGGGCGGCGCCCTCGCGCCCCGTGTAGTCCCCTGATGGGAGCGGGGCGGCGCCCTCGCGCCCCGACACCATCGGCACCTCCACTGTGGGGTTAACTAAGACGGCACAAGCGCGGGGCGCGAGGGCGCCGCCCCGCTCCGGCAGTGTTTCCGGCGAGAGCAGCTGTGCCACGCTCGCGAGGCATCCTGCCACCGTCAGGGCCAAGAATAAGGTTAGTCTTTGCATAGAAATTGATGATTAGGTTGTTTTATAGCAAATTGTACGAAAGCATACATTACGCGCGGCTAATTTAGGCATTTTCACCACAAAATTGTTACAAATTACCAAATTTAACACTTATTTAACAACTTTGCGCTAAATTTCACAATACATGTATTGGTATCTCATACAGAAACATTAGAAACACAAGAAACTCTTTTCTATTTTATGGAGTTTCTTTTTGTTTCTGTATGAGACGTCTACCCAAACAAACCGGCGCGGCAAAGCGTTTTTAGGGTATAGATGCTAACGATTTCGTTAAGCCGAGAGCAATGCCGAGCTTGCTCGTGCATTGCCGAGGCGAGAAATCGGCCCCATGAAAAGGAACCCGTTAAATCTCCTGCCTATGAACGCCATCACATCTTTTAGCGACTTCCTATGGACATACGTCCTGGTCACCGCACTGCTCGTGGCCGCCGTTGTCTTCACCGTATGGACCCGCGGCGTGCAGATACGCCTGCTGCCAAACATGATCAAGCTGCTCTTCCGCTCCAGCAAGTCCGACGAACTCGACCACGGGCGCCCCGAGACGCAGCGGCAGCGATACAAAACAGTTTCCTCATTCCAGGCGTTCACACTCTCCATCGCCGGCCGCGTGGGCACCGGCAACATCGCCGGCGTGGCCATAGCCATCGCCATCGGAGGACCGGGCTCGGTCTTCTGGATGTGGCTCATAGCCCTGTTGGGCACGGCCACGGCGTTCGTGGAGTCGACGCTCGGCCAGCTGTTCAAAGTGCGCGGTGAGGATTCCTTCCGCGGTGGCCCCGCCTACTACATTCTCAAAGGTATGCACTCCCGCTGGTTCGCCGTGCTCTTCGCCATCATCATCACCCTGACATTCGGGCTGGCGTTCACCACCGTGCAGTCAAACACCTTCACCCTCGCCGCCCAAAACTCCTTCGGGTGGTCGCCTATCTGGGTGGCCATAGGCCTCACCGTCGCCGTCGCCGTGGTCATCTGGGGTGGCGTGCAGAGCATATCAAAGTTCTCTGAGATAGTGGTTCCGATAATGGCCGTGGCCTACATCCTGCTGGCCGCGTACGTCATCCTGATCAACTTCACGCAGATACCCCACGTGTTCTACACCATCGTCCACTGTGCCTTCAACGGCGACGCCGCCATCGGCGCCACCGTCGGCGGAGCGCTCATGTTAGGTGTCAAGCGCGGACTGTTCAGCAACGAGGCCGGTGAGGGCTCCGCGCCCAACGTCGCCGCGACGGCCTCCGTCAGCCACCCCGTCAAGCAAGGGCTCATCCAGGCTCTCGGCGTCTACACCGACACCTTCCTCGTCTGCACCGCCACCGCCTTTATCATCCTCTGGTCAGGCCTTTACAACGACGGCGTCAGCGGCATCGTGCTGACCCAGAACGCCCTCAACAGCGAGGTCGGCGCCGTCGGGCAATACTTCGTCACCATCGCCATCTTCATGTTCGCCTACACCACCATCATCGCCAACTATTACTACGGCGAGACCAACATCAAGTTCATCAAGGATTCACGCCGGCTGACGCTGTGCTACAAGGTAGTGTTCATCGTGGTAATGTTCATCGGCTGCATCGCCACCCTCGAGACCGTCTGGACGTGGGCCGACATCTTCATGGCCTTCCAGACGCTCATCAACCTGACGGCCCTCGCCTTCCTCAGCCGTTACGCCATCCGCTGCCTCAAAGATTACACCCGCCAGCTGCGCGAGGGCCGCAACCCCGTCTACTACCGCGACACCATCCCCGAGATCGCCCCCGACACCGACTGCTGGCCCGACCAAAGAGTGATTAGTGATTAGCTGCCATCCGGATGGCAGCTAATCACTAATCACTCATCACTAATCACTCTCGTCCTAACGGACAGGCGGGGTCAGGCGGAAGGAGGTGGTGAAGGTGCCGAGGTCGTAGGTGTTGCCGTTCTGGCCCATCTTGTCCATGCAGGAGGCGTAGATGGGGTGGATGGCGGTCTTCAGGGCCAGGCGTGTGGCGTTGTCACCGGCAGTGGTGGTCTTGACGTGCCATACGAAATTGAAGGGGATGGTGAACGTCTTGCAGGCGATACCGGGTATCACATAGCTCGTCAGGTCGGCGCCGTTGGTCAAGTTTTGCACGTTGAAGTCCCAGCCGACGGCGTTGAAGGCATTTCGGGCGCCGACCTTGAGGTCGGGGCTGGAGGTCGCCGTAGAGGTGCCGTCGCCGAAGGTAAACTGCATGTCGAGACCTCCGGAGCCGGTACCGGAGCCGATGCTGCCGGATAGGGTGCCGCTGAAGCCCCACTTGATGCCCGTGGTGTAGGTGCTCTCTCCCTCGTATGTTGCCGGGGTGGGGGCGGCGTCGAAGTCAACCTGGGAGATGTCGTTGGGCAGCGCGGTGAAAGTGCCGTCGGTGAGAGTGCCGATGGTGCAGTCGAGTTGCATGTTGGTCATGTAGAAGGCGGCGGTGGGATGGCTCTTAAGTCCCCCATGGACTAGCCAATATGAGTGCATGGGATTGTCGGGGTCATAGCGGCAGGCATCCTGGTTGAAGGAGGTGAGCTGCCCGGTAACGGCGTAGTAGTCACCCGTCTTGTTGGCTGTCGACGAGAAGAGGGGATAGATGGTGTACGCCACCATTACCTGCCACGAGGCGCCGTGTTCGGCCTTAATGGTGGCAAAGTAGGTGGGAGGAAGAGCCTCGGGGACGCTGGCGACGACCTGGTTTTCAATGGTGAGGTTGAACACGCGGGTGACGCTCTGGGCCTTGAAGTAGCTCTCGATGCTGAACGAGTCGCCCGAGTCGCCACGGTCATTGCGGCTGTTGAACCAAGCGACCATGCGGCCTAAAGCGGCGGCATAGTCAGTGGCGTCAACCACGTCGTCCTCCCCTATCCGTGCGTCTGTTACGGTATTGGAGGCGCCGCGCGACTGAGTGCGCGGGGCGAAGTCGTCCATGATGAAATTGTGGCCGTCGGCATCGAAGGCGTAGATGAGTATGCCGGTTGAGAACGCGGCCTGCTGAGTCATGCAGGCGTCAACGCCGAGATGTTCGAGAGCCTCCACAGTCGGGCGCACCACGGCAACGACGCCGCCGGCGTCGAGAACCTGACGTGCATGGTCAGCGCAAGCGCCAACCGAGCCGTTGGCAAGCACGAGCATCTCGGCACCCGAGCCGAAGTGTGCCGACGAGCAACGCAAGCGCAGAGCCTCGTAGACATACGTCTCGATTGAGCCGTCAATCTCGACGGCACCGGCGAAAGTCGCTCCGTCGTTGGTGATGGTTGTTCCCGGACGTTGGAGCAGGGCGTCGCCCTCGAGCCCTGCAGCGTCGGGTATGTCGTCGGAGCAGGCAGCCATGGCAAGCGCCACGGCGCCACACAATATATAATCGTAAAGTTTCATCTTCTTTAGTGTTTAGTGTTTAGTGTGTAGTGATTAGCTGTTTTTTTAAGCAATTAGCTAATCACTCATCACTAATCACTGATTCTCTAATCTGCAGGGGGTGCCGAGGGGATCGATGTATGTGAAGGGGCCGAGGGGGAAGTCGTAAGTGTCGGTGCTCTTCTTTTTCTTTTTGATAAGACCCTGGTAATACGGCTCGAGAGTGGTGCGCACGTAGTAGTCTTTCGTGCTGTTCTTTGTGCCGGGCACGTGCCAGATGAAGCTGAAGTTGATGTCGATGGTATAGCGGGCGTAGTAGGGCACGCTGCCGGTGGGGTCGGTGGGCAGGTTGCCCATGCAGAAGAACCATCCCGGCTCGTTGAGGTGTGACACCTCGTTAATATACATGTCGGGCACGGTCTGGCTCATGTCGGAGTTCCACTCAAACGAGCCGGACCACTTGCCCGTCAGCGTCGGGGTGGTCACCCCCATGAAAGTGCCGCAGAACTTGTATGTGCTGCCCGCGCTATATTTGCACGAGAGCTGTGTGGTGGATGGCTGGGGATAGTAGCCGCCGGGGAAAGTGACAGCGACGCCGTCGTTTGCCAGGGGCACGAAGGTGTCGGTGGCGGCGTCGAGGGTGCCGATGCAACATTTCACGCCGAACCACTTCATGTAATACCCGCAGTAGGTGTAATTGCCGGAGGTCCAATATGTAACATCCGGCGAACTGCCATACTTGAATGCATTTTGGTTAAACACGCGCAGGCGTCCTTTCACAAGGTAATAGTCGCCAGGGCGGTCGTTGTCCTCGTCTGCCCCTACGCTATCGCACATATACAGCGGCGTGCTCTTGAGGGTCACTACAGCGAACCAGTTGGCATCGAGGTTGAAATTGGGATGGTTGATCTCCAGCGAGCATACATGCTCGTGGGTCAAGTAGGAGAAACAGGTGTCCGTGGGATCCTGGTCGAGCTCCTGGCCGCGGATGAAGGGTATCTCCTCCGGATGCCAGGTGGAGACCATATCGTTGTCGTCGGAGCAGTTCCACAGGCACAAGCCCAGGGCGCCTGCCCCCAAAATCGTCAATAATTTTCTCATTATAAACTGTTTACAAAATTAGTGAGTGGCGAGCAAAATCGATGACTATCGACAGACTATCGATAATCCATCGAAAATTACTCACCACTCACTAATTACTTATTACCTACTCTGCGCCCAGTATTTCGAGCATCTTGATGGCGCTCACGGGGATGCGGGTGCCGGGGCCGAAGATGGCGCAGACGCCGGCCTTATAGAGGAAGTCGTAGTCCTGGGCGGGGATGACGCCGCCGGCGGTGACGAGGATGTCGTCACGGCCGAGCTTCTTGAGCTCCTCGATGACCTGCGGGATGAGGGTCTTGTGACCGGCGGCGAGGGAGCTGACGCCGAGAATGTGGACGTCGTTCTCCACGGCCATGCGGGCGGCCTCTGCAGGGGTTTGGAACAGCGGGCCCATGTCAACGTCGAAGCCGCAGTCGGCGTAGCCGGTGGCTACCACCTTGGCACCGCGGTCGTGGCCGTCCTGGCCCATCTTGGCGATGAAGATACGGGGCTGGCGGCCCTCACGCTTGGCGAACTCCTCGCACATCTGCTGTGCTTTCACGAAGTCCGGGTCTTGCTTTGTCTCTGATGAATACACGCCTGAAATAGTACGGATTACAGCTGAGTAACGGCCTACGACAGCCTCGCAGGCATCAGAAATCTCGCCCGTGGTGGCACGCAGGGCAGCAGCCTTGACTGCCAGGTCGAGCAGGTTGCCCTCGCCGGTGCGCACGCACTCGGTGATGGCCTCCAGGGCCTTCTTCACGGCAGCCTCGTCGCGGTGGGCGCGGGTGGCGTTGAGGTGCTCGATCTGCTCGCGGCGCACCTCGGTGTTGTCGATTTCGAGGATGTCGATGGGATCCTCGTGGTCGAGGCGATACTTGTTGATGCCGACGATGGTCTGGCGTCCGGAGTCGATGCGTGCCTGGGTGCGTGCCGAGGCCTCCTCGATGCGCAGCTTGGGCAGCCCGGTCTCGATGGCCTTGGCCATGCCGCCGAGCTTCTCTATCTCCTGGATGTGCTCCCACGCGCGGTGAGCTATCTCGTTGGTCAGCGCCTCGACGTAGTACGAGCCGCCCCACGGGTCGACCTGCTTGGTGACCATGGTTTCCTCCTGGATGTAGATCTGCGTGTTGCGCGCGATGCGTGCCGAGAAGTCGGTTGGCAGGGCGATTGCCTCGTCGAGGGCGTTGGTGTGGAGGCTCTGCGTGTGGCCCAGAGCGGCGCCCATGGCCTCGATACAGGTGCGGCCGACGTTGTTGAAGGGATCCTGCTCCGTGAGGCTCCAACCCGAGGTCTGGCAGTGGGTGCGCAGCGCCAGGCTCTTGGGGTTCTTCGGGTTGAACTGCTTGACTATCTTTGCCCACAGCATGCGGGCGGCGCGCATCTTGGCAACCTCCATGAAGAAGTTCATGCCGATGGCCCAGAAGAACGACAGGCGGGGTGCGAAGGCGTCGATGTCAAGTCCGGCTTTCACACCTGCGCGCAGGTATTCCAGGCCGTCGGCCAGGGTGTAGGCAAGTTCGATGTCGCACGTTGCGCCGGCCTCCTGCATGTGGTAGCCGGAGATGGAGATGGAGTTGAACTTGGGCATGTGCTGCGAGGTGTACTCGAAGATGTCGGCGATGATGCGCATCGAGAACTCCGGGGGATAGATATAGGTGTTGCGCACCATAAACTCCTTGAGGATGTCGTTCTGGATGGTTCCGGCCATCTCCTCCAGCTTGGCGCCTTGCTCGAGTCCGGCGTTGATGTAGAAGGCGAGCACGGGGAGCACGGCGCCGTTCATGGTCATCGACACAGACATCTTGTTCAGAGGTATGCCGTCGAAGAGCACTTTCATGTCGTCGAGCGAGCAGATGCTCACGCCGGCCTTGCCAACGTCGCCTACAACGCGCTCGTGGTCGGCGTCATAGCCGCGGTGGGTGGGCAGGTCGAAGGCCACGGAGAGGCCCTTCTGGCCGCTGGCGAGGTTGCGGCGGTAGAATGCGTTAGACTCGGCTGCGGTGGAGAATCCGGCGTACTGGCGGATGGTCCAGGGGCGCAGGGGGTACATGGCGCTGTACGGTCCGCGCAGGAATGGGGGCAGGCCGGAGACGTAGTTCAAGTGCTCCAGTCCCTCGAGATCCTCGCGGGTGTAGACGCTCTTGACGGGTATGAGTTCGGGGGTGGTCCACAGTTCACCCTCGGCGACGGCGGCGGCGGGGGCGCCGAAGCCGTCCTTCACTATATCGATATTCTTAAAGTCGGGTTTCATGATCTCTTATAGTTTTAAGGGTGAGCGGGTTACTTGAGCAGACGTGCGTTGAAGTCGCGGAGCACGTCGAGCACGTTGCAGCGCACGTGCACGAAGTCGTTGATGCCCTGTGCCTTCAGCTCCTCCATGCAGGCGGGGGCACCGGCGACCACAAACTCAGCGCGGCCGTCGAGGGCCTTGAACGCTGCCGGGGCCAGCTCGGCATACTCGTCATCGGACGAGCAGAGCACAACCACGTCGGCGCCATTCTCCATTGCAGCCTCCACGCCGGCCTCGACGGTGTCGAAGCCGAGGTTGTCGATAATCTCGTAACCGGCGCAGCCGAAGAAGTTGCCCGAGAACTGTGCGCGGGCCAGGCGCATTGCCAGGTTTCCGATGGTGAGCATGAACACCTTGGGGCGCTTCGATGCGGCCTCGGTGGCCAGCCGCAGCTCCTCAAACTCGCTGGCAGCGCGCTTGAAGCCGAGAGCCTCCACCTGGGCAGGCTCATCCTCGCTGTTGCACTTGCATGCGCAGCAGCAAGCCTTCTCCTCGATCTTCCCGGCAGCCATCTCGTTGACGTTGGGGAACTGGTTGGTGCCCAGGAGTATCTCCTTGCGGCGGGCGACGTCGGTGTGGCGCTTGGTGCAGGCCTCGTTGACGGCCTTCTGCACCTCGCCGGCGTTCACGGCATCCTCGAAGCCGCCCTTGTCCTCGACCTCGAGGAAGAGCTTCCAGGCCTCGCGGGCGATGTTGACGGTCAGCGTCTCGACGTAGTACGATCCGCCTGCGGGGTCTACCACCTTGTCGAGGTGGCTCTCCTCCTTGAGCAGGTACTGCTGGTTGCGGGCGATGCGCTCAGAGAAGTCGTCGGGCATCTTATAGGGCACGTCGAACGGGGTGACGGTGATGGAATCGACGCCGGCAAGCGCTGCCGACATGGCCTCCGTCTGGCTGCGGAGCAGGTTGACGTGGGCGTCGTATATCGTCTGGTTGAAGCGCGAGGTGACGGCGTGCACCACCTGCTTGGCGGCGCACTCACACTCCGGCTTGTATTGCTCGACAATCTGCGCCCACAGCATGCGCGCGGCGCGGAACTTGGCAATCTCCATGAAATAGTTTGAGCTTACGCCCATGTTGAACTTTATGCGGCATGCCACCTCTGCGGCCTTCAGACCGGCATCGGTGAGCAGCGTCATCCACCAGGCGCCCCAGGCCATAGCGAAGCCTAACTCCTGATAGATGTAAGCGCCGGCATTGCAGAGCATTGCAGAGTCGACGGCGAGCACGCGCAGGCCCTTGACGGGGCGTGCGGCCTCGATGAGTTCCTTGGCCATTGACACGATGTCGCGTTTGAACGGCTTGCCGTGCTTCAGCGCCTTGCGCAGGGGGTTGAAGTCGATGGAGCCGCGGAAGGTTTCCTCGGCGCCGGCAGCCTTTACCATCTCCACCAGAGCCTTGGCTATCTCGACGGCGTGGCGTGGGCAGCAGCGGACGTTGATCTCCACCTTGCCCAGGTCGATGCCCTTGAGCACCACGGCCAGCTCGGCGGCGTCGGCGACGGTGAATCCTAAGGAGGTGACGCCCTTGCCGAGCACCTCGAGGGCCTTGGCGTTGGCGGCCTCCGGGGTATCGGCGACTATCTCCTGGCGGGTCAGCCAGTTGTTGTCACTGCGGGTGCCGCGGATATAGGGATACTGTCCGGGCACGGCGTCGAGCGTGTCGAAGTCCTTGATGTCTTCGGCGCGGTACATGGGCTGAACGTTGAAGCCCTCGTTAGTGCGCCACACTAACTTCTTGTCGAAGGGAGCGCCCTTGAGGTCGGCCTCCACTTTTGCTCGCCACTCCTCTGTGCTGACGGGTGGGAACTGATCAAACAATCGTTCTTTGTTTTCTGACATGATTTGGTATTATATGTTAAGTTCGTTTAAGGTATAACCAAGGTTAAAGTGAGAGCCGTGAAAGCCCGCTGCAAAGATAGCGACTTTTCGCAAAATACTACACTAATTGCGGAAAAATTTCCCTAAATCCCCGCATTATCACGCGAAGAAACAAAAGAAACCAAAGAAACGACATAATTTCTTTGGTTTCTTTTGTTTCTTCGCGTGATAATCAGCGTGACGCCTGTGTCACTTGATGACTTTGGTGACGGTGCCACCGGAGCGGCGGATGTAGATGCCTGATGCGTCGGGGTTGGCAACGGGGCGACCCTGCAGGTCGAAGTATTCCTCGGGGGCATTAGCGTCGGTGCGCACGCCCTCGATACCCGCGCCGGTGGGGCTGAAGCGGACGGTGCAGGTAATCGTCTCCGAGCCGTCGGTGACAGTCAGGGTGCCGACCCACTGTCCCTGATATGCAGCGTCGTCAAGGTTGACCGTGGACGCGCCGGTGCCGAGCAGATAGGAGATGTGCTCGCCCACACCCGAGCTGACCTCGCCGGGCATGAACGACCTCTGCACGTCCGCGCCCTCCAGCCCGTGGCACGTGCCGAAGATGCAAAACTGTATGCCGTCAGGCGCGGTCATCGTCGTCTCCGAGTCGTTCTGCACGAGGGTGGCGCGGACGGTGGCGGGGGTGGTGCCGTTGGTAATCTGCAGATACATGGGCATCTCATACTGGCGCCCCTCGTCGATGTCCTCGACCGCAGAGATGCAGATGTCGGCGCCGTCGGCGATGGCCGTGAACTGCGTGGCGTCACCATTATAAGATGTGGAATAGCCCACCTTGAGGCCCGTGGCAGAGGCGCCAAGCGCCACTGTGCAAGCGGCTAAAAGTAAAAATTTCTTCATTCTTCAAGTCTTTTTGTTGTTTTACGCCTACAAAAGTAATATTTTTTCTGCAAAATAAATGAATTTTTAGAAAAAAAG
>CAYOUJ010000030.1:0-30231 GCA_964407165.1 uncultured Muribaculaceae bacterium
AAACTTCCTTATACAGCCAACAAAAAAATATCGGCCCTCAGATTTGGAGGCTGTCTGAGGGCAAGCGCGAGGCAAAGATATATGTATAAAGTGGCGACAGATGTGAATAGCAAGACGAATAGAAAACAGCGGACAGTATCAAATTTATACTGTCCGCTGTTATCTATTCGTTGTCCGCTGTTTAGCGGATGAAGACCTTGCGACCGGAGGCGGTAATGTAGACGCCGGGGGCCGGGGTGCCGGTTATGCGGCGCCCCAGGACGTCGTATAGGGCTTCGGGGCGCGAGGGCGCCGCCCCGATCCCTTCCACTCCCGAGGTTGCCTCGGAGAAGAGGAATACCGCAACTTCGTTGGAGGTGAAGGGGCGCGGGACGTAGTCGTAGCCCTCGGTGTCGGAGGAACTGTCGCCCGAGGGGATTGGGCGGCCGAGAAGGGCGCCTTCCGTACTCGTTGTTTCACCGACATACTCCCAGTGTTTGTAGGTGCCCTCGACCTTGTAATAGGCGTAGACGGAGGTGAGGCCTTTTTCGAAGTAAGCCCAGCGCTCGACGATGGACATGGCGAAGGTGTGGGTATAATCCTCGGTCATCTGCGCCAGGTAGGAGCCGGATTGGGGCAGCAGGGAGCTCAGGGAGGTGAGATACGTCCACTCTTCGTCGCCGGAGAACTTGTAATACAGGACGGCCTCTTGCAGGAGGATGTCCCAGGAGGGCTCGTAGGACATCTCGGTGTTGAGCTTGTTGGAATAACGGATATTGACGTAGCGGTCCTCCTCCGGGACGTCGGGGAGCGCCTGGGTGGAGGCATCGGCGAGGGTGAGCAGGCACCGCAGGTCGGAGGCGTCGTCGCCGGAAAGGTACCAGTCGGTGGCATACCACTCGCCGCTCTCGCGCTTGACTCGGAAGCGCACGGGGCGCATGTTCGGGTGTGCGTTGTAGTCTGCGGGCTTTAGATGCGCAGAGTACCATTCGGCGGGGTCGTAGGTGACGGTGGCTACGGCGGGGCTCGAGGGCGAGGCCCCGCTCCATACGTTGGCCGAGGTGGTGGCGTGGAGGGCGTTTGTCAGCACGTGGGGGGTGTCGGCGGTCTCCGGGGCGATGTTGAACTCTGCCCACATCGTGTCGGTCTCGGGCTCGCTGCCGACGGCAAACTCGTAGGCGTCTGCGGTGAAGTATTTGGCGACGGTCGCGGGTTCTGTGGAGGCGATGGTGCGGTAGCTCGACAGGTCACCGTCGACGTTGCTGTAGAGACCGGAGACGTCGGCCATGTTGGGAACCTGGCCGGCGATGTACTCGTAGTTGCTCAGCGAGGTCTGGTAGACTCCGAAGGTGCCTCCCTCGCGCAGTTGCGAGACGGTGAACGAGCCTAATACAGTGCTGTCGCTGAGCATCACGGTGTAGACGTGGGAGTCGAGCGGCATGGCGGCGTATGTGATGCAGGCGTCTTCATAATACGGCTCGCCCAATATGGTGTACGCGTCGCCGCGGCTGCGCAAGACATCCTTGCTGCCGGTGACGGTCGTGGCCTCGGGGATAGTGATGTCGCCGCGACCGGCAACGTAAGTCTCGAAAGCGGCCTTGCCGGCGTCGTCGGCCTCGATGAACACTGACGGAGCCGACCAGGCTATGGGGCTGGTGAGCTGGGTGGAGGCAGTGGTGTTGCCGGTGGCGATGTCTTGGTACCAGTTGGCCTTGCCCTCGTCGGCCTCGACAGGGGGAGAGGAGGCTGTCCAGAGCATGGTGGGATTGGAGGCGTTGACGTATGAGTGATCGTAGACGAGGGTGATAAATGGCGCGGGATATGGCGAGATGCCGCCCTCCGACGCGCTCGGGGCATACTCGTCAGCGTATGTCGGGGTCTTGGAGAAAGCGTCGTCTACCAATGATTTTACGAACACGGGGGTGAGCATCTTCTCGTAATAGGTCTTGCCGTCTTTCTCCCTGGTGCCGCTCGAAGAAGATGACAGCGTGCCCTGGACGGCGCCGACGAAGGGGTAGTCAAACCAGTTCAGCAGCGTCTTGTCTCCTGTGGGGGAGGTAGAATATGACACCTCGCGCTCCTGCCAGCCGAAGATGTCCATGGTCTCGGCGCCCGTTGCGGCATCGCTGACAGTGATGGCGGGACGTCCGGAGGGACGCACCGTTTTGCAGTCGGCGTGAAGATATGTCGTACGTTCGCCCGAGTTGTCGGTATACGACTTGTGGCTTTCGATATTGAAGCCGTCGGCGAGCGTCGTGCCCACTTTCTGCAGCGCATAGAAACCTTGCAGCTCGATGCCGCTCTTTTCCTGGTCGACGTAGCAATAGAAGTCGCCGTTGAAGTATATCATCGACGAGGGATGCTTCGACCAGGGCCGGAAGGCGCCTACCACGGGGCGCGTCACCAGGCCGGAGACGGCGCCGGTGAGTTCGGCTTGTATGTTGCTGCCGCCCCTCTTGCTGAAGATGTTGCTCCAGAGATTGTCAGAGGATCCCTCGAAGAAATCTTTGAAGTCTTGCACGTCGCCGTTGTCGTCGTCGTCGTCGACCGAAAGCATGAGCAGAGAGGTGTTGCCGACGGTGGCGACGGTGGTGTAGCTGGTGCCGGTTTTCTGGTAGTCGTTCCAGGCAAAGAGCAGCACGGGGGCGCCGTCGAAGTGCTCGTCCTCGTTGAGGTCCTCATACAGTTCGCCGTCGGTGGCGACATACAGGCGCTCGTAGGGTATCACCTCATGGGCCTGCAGCTCGATGGTGGTGTAAACGGGGTTGTCCTGCACGCCCGGATGGGCTCCCAGGCCGATGTAGCGGAAATAGAATTCGCCGTCTTCTGCGGGGATGCTGTCGGGGAGCCAGAGGCCGAAGAGGTAGTCGCCGGGGGTGTGGCACATCGCCAGAATGCCGCGCTCTTGCGGATCCGTGGTGCCGGGGAGGGTGAGCGACGTGGCGGCCCACATAAAGGGCTCGAGCGTCCACAAGGCTTGCTTTTTGCTGTCGATATATGAGGGTATGTATGACTCCGTGTTGTCATAGATGTATTCTCCCGGGCGGCTGACGTAGGGCGGCAGCGTCTCTGCGATAGCAGACTCGACGGTGATGGCGCTGTTGTTGGCGGCCTGGTTCCAGGGGAGCACCGAGGCCTGGAGGGTGCCGTGGGTGCCGCTCTCGTCGATGTTGTACCTCTTCACGGTCTGCTTGGCGAGGTTGAAGACGTAGAGCCAGCGCTCGAAGAAGAGGTAGACCTCGTCTGTGCCGTCGCCGTCGCGGTCGCGGCACACGATGTCAAACATGCCGCGGAAGACGTCGGCGGCGCGCTTGGCGCTGGCGTGGGTGCCTTTCGTAGCATCATTGTTGTCAGCGGACACATCCTTGAGGAAGTGGGCGACATCTACCGACATGAACGTCGGAATCTCGTCTGCCCCCCACTCGGGCTTCCAGCTAAGGTCGGGGGCGGCGGAGGCTTCGCGGTCGGCCGCTATCTTTGCGGTGAAGACGTTAAAAATCAGGTTGTAATAGCTGCGGGAGTAAAAGGAGGCGCCGGATGAGCCTGAGCGCTCGAATTTTACGGAGAGCACGCCCTGCTTGCCTCGGTAGGTGACAGGGAAGGTGTAGTGGAAGTGCTCGCCAATGGTGGTATTGAAGCTGTTGGCGTTTGTGAGCGTGTGCGCGGTGCCGTCGGGGGTGAGAGTAGTGGCGCCCATAGGCTGCAGCGTGGGGTTGAGGTCTGACGAGGAGACAGTGTAGGGGCTGCCCCAGTACACTATCTGTGACTGGACATCCGACAGCTGTATCGTGCCCGTGCCCAAGGGCGGGGTGCCCGTCTCGAGGGTATCGGGGGAGGCTCCGAGCACTTCACGGACGTAGAAACGGCGCGGCTTGTCGCCGCCCCACTTCACTCCGTCGGCCGCCGCGGCCGCCGGCAGCAGCACCGCCGCCGCGGCCACAACCCCTAATATAAGTTTATGGGATGATAAGTACATGAATAAATGAGTTTACGAGTTAAGTAATGCCCCAACGGGGCAACTTGATGATAACCCCGGGCAAGCGAAGCGCAGCCCGGGGGCAGGAAAGAATCCTGCACCACGGCGCCCTAACGGGGCGCGTTGATGATTGATGCTACAATCATCAGCGCGCCCTTTCAGGGCGCATATTTGTAAGATCTCTTGTCGGTTCCCCGGGCTGCGCTTCGCTTGCCCGGGGTTATCATCAGAATGCTCCTTTGGAGCATTAGTCGGTTAGATGCCGGTCTGGGTGGAGAGCACTGACCAGTTTTTCCACTTGCCGCTGAAAAGGCCCTTGACCAGGCTGCCCTCGTAAAGGAGGTAGAACGACCGGCCGGTGCCCACGTGGGTGTACGTCTTGGCGTCGTAGCGGATGCCGCGGAAATAGCCGGTGGAGCCGAAGGCGCTGTAGGCCGACTCAAAGTTGCAGTAGGGCACCACCTCGTCGCCGACGCTGTGGAAACAGACCATGGGGACTGTCGGGGTCCAGTTGGTGGTGAGGTTGTTGAGCTCGAGGGCCTTGGCAAGGGCGATGTAAGGCTTGGCCTCGCTGCGCTTCATGCTCTGGCCGGTGAAGTATTTGTACAGGCCCGGCGTGACCATCTTCTCGAAGGTGCATACGCCGTCGCTGTTGGTCAGGCAGTCGCCGTGGGCCTTGGAGTATGCCTTGATGCGGTCGTTGATGTCGTCGGTAGTGTACTGCTTGGAGGCGATGTCGTCGAGGGCGCCGGAGGCTATCAGGTCGGCGCTCATGAAGTCGGCGGCGGTGTATGAGCCCTTGATGTAGGGGTTGGCGTCGACCATGCCCTTGATGATCAGGGGGAGCACACAGGGCATGTTAACCACGCCGTCCTTGACATACTGCATCATGTGGCCTAACGGGTCGTACGGACCGTCGCCGCAGACCGAGCCGAGGTAGTTATAGGTGGAGGCGAGGCCGTGGGTGTCGATATACTTGTGCACGGCCATAGATACGGAGCCGCCCTGCGAGTAGCCCACGGAGATGGAGTTGAGGGAGCCCATCGAGTAGCCGCTGTATTTCTCGTAAGCCCTGATGCCGGCGGAGATGCCGTCGAGCACCTGTCGTGCCGTCACGCTCTGGTAGAGGTATGGGTGTGCGCGGTCTTTGGTCACGCCGTAGCCCTCGTAGTCGGGCATGATGACAAGGGAGCATGTCGAGGTGCTGCTGGCGTGGAGGGCGAGCATGCCCACGTCGGTGGCCAGCGCCATCGTGCCCTTGACTCCTTCGGCGAGCCAGGAGGGGAAGTTTGACGGGCACTCCTTGTCGGAGCAGATGGTGACGTGGCAGCCCATGATGATGTTGCGCGGGGGCGTGAGTGTCCAGAACAGCACGTAGTTGCGGGGATAGACGAAGACGCCGCTGAGGGTCACGGCCTGGCCGTTGGCGTCGATTGACTGGTATTCGTAGCGCGTTGCGGCCACGCTGAGGAGCACCTCCTCGACGGTAGCGTTGGCGCCGGTCTCGTCGAGCAGGGCCTGCTTGACGGAGTCCATCTTCGACAGCCCCTCCTCGGCCATCTTTACCCAGGCCTCGTCGTCGGGGTCGTTGCTGCCCCCCTTCTCGGAGATGATGCGGCCATAGAAGTCCTCGAGCAGTATGTCTTCGGTCTCGCCGAGGGTGACGTTGACGTCGTCAGGGGAGTAGGGTATGCCGGCGTCAAAGTCGCCCGCGCCGGAGGCATCGCTGCGGGGGTCGAAGGTGGTGACCTCGTCGTCGTCACCGCCGCCGGGGGTCACGTCGTCGTCGCTGCAGCCTGTCAGCGGCAGCAGCATGGCGACGGCCAGCACTGTCTTGATGAAGAATTTCATAGTCTTGTTCATTTTTTATATATGTTTGTTATTTTCGGGATTTCGAGGAGTATATCACGAACTCAGCGGGGGCGGAGATGCAGAGGTTGTCGAAGAGCGAGCCGTCGGAGACCTGCACGTGCGAGCCGAGCGTATGGGTCACGAGGTAAGTGTAAAGATCTTTGTATGAGGCGGCGGGGGCCGCAGCGAGGCGGTCGACGAGATTGTTAGAGAAGCGGTCGCTGAGGTATGTGGCCAGCTCGATGGAGTAGCAGTCGGCAAACGACTGCTCGGTGGAGGAGGCGCTGCTCAGGGCGAGTATGCCGGGGAGTCCTTCGGCCTGCGCGAGCATGTTTTGCGAGTAGCATGGCTCCAGCAGCATCAGCAGCTTGCGGTAGCGCCCCTCGGCGCTCATCTGCGCGAGGGTGGCGCGCAGCATGGCGGCGGTGAAATAGTCGGCGTCGCCCCAGCAGAAGGCATTGTTGCGGCTGCCGTGGCCGCTCCAGAAGAGCAGCACGTTGGAGCCGCTGTCGGTGTCGAGCGTGACGGGCAGCCGGTCGCTCGGGCGCCCGGCGAGTATGTCGCAGATGTCGGCGGGGGACAGGTCAGCCGTGCGGTAGTCGACCTCGGCGCCGGCAAAGAGGTCGGGGCCGTCGGTGCGCGCGCGCACCTGCCCCGGGGTGGTGTTGCGGTTGTTGTAGGCAATATCGTCGGCGATGACGAGTATTATGTGGTCGTCGGGGAACCCGTTGGCTTTCAGCAGTTGGTAGACGTTGAGCACGTCGGCCTGGTGGCGGTAGTTGCGCCACCCTGCGGAGCCTTGGACGAGCACGGCCCACTGCGAGGCGAGGGGGTCGTAGGTGACCGACGTGCCGCGGTCGGGGATGGTGATTTGCTGCCGCGCCTGCCAGTTCCACGAGGCCAGGGTGGCCTCTGTGCGGTTGCCGCCGTCGGTGCTCATGAAGTCGACGGCGACGATGGCGCCGTCGTATACCGTCCAGTGGACGTATGCGCTGCTGACCAGGGAGGTGTAGGCCTCACTGTCGAAGCGGAGGACGCCGCCGGCGCCGGTCATCCGTGTGCATTTCCCCTCCTTGAGCCACAGCAGCTGCACGGCCATGCCAAGCTCTGTCCACACCACGGCGTCGTCGTCGCCGTCCATGGTGATGCGGCGGATAATTTCGTTGACGTCGGTCTCGCCCGTTGCGTGTTTGACCGTCGCGGCGAAGCCGGCGAGGAGCACGGCGTCGTAGAGCTGCGCCTCCACGCCGGAGAGCTCGCGGCCGAAGTGGTCTTCGTAGGCTATGCGGAAGCCGGTGGAGGGCTCGGCGTATTGCGCGACGCCCTCGATGCCTTCGGCAAGCGTGCCGAGTGAGGGAAGGGCGGAGGTGAGCGCGGCGTCGCTGAAGAGCAGGCGCGGGGCCTTGTCGCCTAACTGCTTGCGGGCCTCGAGCACCGTGCGCGTCTCTGCCAATGTCTGCGTTACGCAGATGGCGCAGTCGGCGCCGGAGCTTAGGGCTGCGGTGGCGTGTGATGCCAAGTCTGCTTTGCCGCTGTATTCCTCGATAGCGCTGACAGTCAGCCCCATCTCTGTGCCGACAAAGGGTATCCAGTCGCGAAAGGTCTTACCGTAGACGTCGTCGGGCACCAACAGGCTGATGCTGCGGGCACCGCCGCCCCAGGTCTTCGACAGCAGGGCCTCGCACTGGCTGACGTCCGTCTCGCAGAGCGTCCATAGGAACGGCCGCTTCTGGCCCAATGTGCCCACGGAGTAGCGTCGTATCACATCCTCGCTCGACGCCCCGGGGGACACGAGCGGCTTGTCATAGCGCGCGAATGGGGTGGCCATCAGCTCGACGGAGGTGCTGCGCATGGGGCCGATGACCATGAGCAGGTCGTCACGGGAGGCCAACGTGGAGGCTAACGTCGTGAGGTCTTCGCTGTCTTCGTCGTACCACTCAAACTGTAACGTCACGGCGGTGCTGTCTTCAAGCTCCGCGGCCACGGTGCGCTCTGCGTTCTGCAGCTGGGTGCGCGCCCACTCGGCGGTCTGCACAAACCGCTCGCGGTATCCCTCCGCGTCGCTCAGCGGCATTACCACGGCCACGCGGAAGGTGTCGGTGCGCACGCTCGAGTAGTGCTTCTCCACCACGTCGCCGTCACGGCACGACGTGGCCGTCACCATGGCGAGCATGGCAACGGCCGACAGAGCTATGACAGCTGCACGTTTCATCTGGTTATATCTCATACAGAAACATCAGAAAAAATAGAAACTAAAATTTTCTTTTTATTCTTTTGTTTCTTCGCGTGATAGCGTGATAATTCGCGTTCCTGTGTCCTATTTTTGTTTTAAATGTTCACGTTCTTTGAGGATTGCGGCGTTGCGGGTGGCCTCGAGGAGGGGGGAGAGCAGCGCGGAATAGTCTGTGGAGACGGTGATGCCGCAGTGGCCGGACTCGAGGCCGTAGATTAGGTGGCGCTGCGGCGTCTCGCCGGCTACCCATTGGCCGATCCACTCCTCGACGGTGGCCGCAAGAGAGCGAGTCATCGACAGGGGCACGCGCGCCGAGTATGGGCGCATGTCGCAGTCGATGCCCACGGTGTATGGGGACGCGTCGCCGCGCTCGCGGTTGTAGCGCAGCAGCCCTTGGGCCGTCTCCGGCGTCAAAGGCACCCACAAGTCGCAGGCGTCGGCAAGTGAGAAGGCCAGGCGGTATACAGAGTCGGCGACATTGAAACTGCCGTCCCCCGAGAGGTAAACATCTGTGACATTGAGCGATGGGGCGCCCTCGCGCCCCGCCTGTACGCCCTCGCGGAAGGCACGGCGCATCTCCGAGCCAATGGCGTCGGTGCCATCGGCCCCCACAAGTGCCACGCTCTCCACGTCATCCATCCCGCCACTTATTACAAGCCCCGTCTGGTAGCACGTGGCATAGAGCGAGAGGGATAATGTGTTCATTGCCAAGGCGGTGTCGGTGCTCTCCACCAACAGGTGTGTCACCGCGGGATTGGCCGTCAGATCCTCGGCGCGCTCGCGCAGGAGGTCCTCCCAGCCGTCGTTGCACCACACTACGAGGGTGCGGTCTGTTGCGTCGGTGTATTGGTTCTCAACCCGGAGAAAGATGTCGATGGCGTCGCCGAGTGTCATCAGCCCTGACGCCTCCAGCTGCTCTATCCGCAGCAGCATGTCGTAGCGGCTCGCCGCCGAGGCCACGCCGCGGTATATCTCATCGTTATACGTCATGTCGCCAAGCTGGTCAGGCATGCACACAAACACCACGGTCGGACGGTCGTCGACCAGCTGCGAGTCGTCAATCCAAACCGTCTCGCCGTCGCGTGTGCATGCCGCCAGCGCCGTCAGCAGAGCAGCTGCCAGCAGTGCGAGGTGTAATGTTTTGTGAGGGTTAAGCATAACGATGAGTGTCCCTGTCTGTTTACAGGGATACAAAGTTACTACGCGCATCGCGTACGCGCGCAAGTCCCCCTCTTGACTTTTTGATAGACACAACTCCCTGCCTTGATATTTTAACTTTTCATGCCACATTGTCTATTGTCCTGTCTATTTTCATTGATGTTCCATAGTAAGCAACGTAACAGAGATGCCGGCTGCTCACCCAACACCCAGACGGCTGTAAATGACAAGCGCCCATGAATTAAACCGATTTGGCGGGGAGGCTCAAAAAATTTTGTTTTTTTGTTTGGGAGATTATTTGTACCTTTGCACCCGATTTTTGGCGCCCCGGCCATCCTCTCCCCTGCTCTCTTTTACACAGACGGCGCCCACGGATTGCTTTAGACATATCAATCACTGTCACAGTATGTTTACTATTTTTGAAGGCTACCATTTGGTGGAAGCCCTGCACCTTAAGAAGGCTGCAAAACGTTTCACTAATTCACACTATTTCCGCATGATAGCGTGCGCGGCAGTAGCACTGGCCGCTGTGCTAGTGCCCGCCGACATCTATGGCATCGAGGGCCTTACGGTCATCGAGCAGAGGGTAATCGGGTTGTTTATCTTCGCCGCCACTATGTGGATCACCGAGGCTCTTCCCGCCTGGGGCACCTCGTTTCTTATTATAGTGCTGATGTGCCTGACCGTCAGCGACGCCCCACTTGCGTGCTTTGAAGTCGGTGAGGTTACAGGCGACTACGGGCAGCCCATACCCTACAAGAGCATCATGGCCACGATGGCCGATCCGACCATCATGCTGTTTATCGGCGGCTTCGTGCTGGCCATCGGCCTGACCAAGACCGGCCTTGACATGTATATCGCCAAGGCTCTGCTAAAGCCCTTCGGCACTCGCAGCGAGATGGTGCTCATGGGCTTCTTGCTCGTGACAGCCATCCTCTCGGCCTTCGTCAGCAACACCGCCACCGCCGCCATGATGGTGGCTTTCGTAGCACCCGTGCTCAAGGCCCTCCCCGCCGACGGCAAAGGCAAGATAGCCCTGGCGCTGGCCATACCCATCGGCGCCAACATCGGCGGCATCGCCACCCCTATCGGCACCCCGCCCAACCTTATCGCTTTGGGCTACCTTAACGAGCAACTTGGCATACACGTCACCTTCGGCGAATGGATGCTCAAAATGGTGCCCTTCACCGTGTTCATGCTTCTGGTAGGCTGGCTGGCCCTGCGTATACTCTTCCCCTTCAAGCAGAAACGCATCGAACTCAACTTTGAGAGCGACTTCAAGGTGACCAAGCATACCTGGCTGGTGGGCATAACTTTCATAGTCACCGTGTTCCTGTGGTGCTTCGGCGAGCTTATCCACGCCGGTCTCAACAGCTACATCGTGGCGCTGATACCCGTGGCCGCCTTCATCGTCGGTGGCCTCTTCGGACGCCGCGACCTGGAGCAGATCAACTGGGGCGTGCTGTGGATGGTGGCCGGTGGCTTCGCCCTCGGCCTGGCACTCAACTACACCAAGCTGAGCAACCATCTGGTCATGTCGATACCCTTCGCCTCATGGTCGTTTGTCGTCGTGCTCGTGGTGGCCTCGCTGCTCTGCTACGGTCTTAGCAACCTCATCAGCAACTCCGCGACGGCCGCCCTGCTCGTGCCCGTCATCGGCGTCATCGCCGGGGCAATGGCCGGCCACACCGGCGACGGTTCGATACCCGTCCAGATGCTCATCGCCATCGCAGTGGCCTCATCCGTGGCCATGATGCTCCCCATCTCCACGCCTCCGAACGCAATCGCCCACTCCACCGGATACATCAAGCAGTCTGACATGGTCAAGATAGGCATCATCGTCGGCGTTACGGGCATCGTAGCAGGCCTGTGCTGGCTCGTCCTCGTCTTCTAAATATCTCACGCTGAAACATTAGAAACAAAAGTTTCTTCGCGAGATAAAAACCACATATCGTTATGCGCAAGATTTTACTGACAATGTGCGCCGTGATGGCGCTGGGCGCCGCCGCGCAAGACTCTATCGCCCCTGCGCCCAAGCCGTTCTCGTTCAGCTTCTACGGCCGCGTGCGCGCAGACTTGTTCTACAACACGCGCGCCAACGAGGAGACCGTCGACGGCCTGTTCTACATGTACCCCAAGGACCACTCCTACGACCCCCTCGGCGAGGACCTCAACTCGACGCCGCAGGGCAACATGTACGTGCTATACACCCGCCTCGGCACCGACATCACCGGCCCGATGGTAGGCTCGGCCAAGACCTCTGCGAAGATTGAGCTTGACTTCCGCGGATCAGGCTCGACATACTCCATAGCGCGCATCCGCCACGCGTACGTCAACCTCGACTGGGGCACCTCCGCCGTGCTAGTCGGCCAGACGTGGCACCCGCTGTTCGGTGATGTCTCCCCCTCTGTGCTCAACCTCTCGACCGGCGCCCCCTTCCAGCCGTTCAACCGCAGCCCGCAGGTGCGCTACCGATACACCTCGCGCGGAGGCTTCATGATGACCGGCGCAGCCGTGTGGCAGGCACAATACACCTCCGCCGGTCCCGACGGCAAGACGCACAATTATCTTAAGAACAGCTGCATCCCCGAGCTGTATGCGGCCATCGACTTCAAGCGTCCCACTTTTCAGGTCGGTGCGGGCGTGGAGATGCTGAGCCTCAAGCCACGCACGAAGGCTGAAATTAACGGGGCAACTTACAAGGTAAACGAGCGCGTGACTTCCATCTCGGCCGAGGCCCACGCCAAATATTCGGCCAACCTGTGGACGGTGGGCGCCAAAACGGTCTACGCCTCCAACCTCACCCACTGCTCCATGCCCGGCGGCTACGCCGTCACGGCCATCGACCCGACCACGGGCGAGCAAGACTACAGCCCTCTGCACCACTCGATGACCTGGCTCAACGTCACCTACGGCAAGAAGTGGCAGCCCGGCCTGTTCGTGGGCTATCTCAAGAATCTTGGCTGCGGCAACGAGGTAGTCGGCTCGGTCTACGGCACCAACACCAACCTCGACCAGGTGGTCAACGTCAGCGCCCAGCTGTCATACAACCTGCCGTCGTGGAAAATAGGCTTGGAGGTGACCCCCTGCTGGGCGTGGTACGGCAGCATCAACACCGCCAACGGCCGCATCACCGACACTCACTCCGTCAGCAACTTCCGCTTCCTCGCCGTGGTCATCTACTCCTTCTCCACCAAGTAAGCATCGTACAACACACCTCTATGCCGCAAAAGTCAAAAATTTTGATTTTTGCGGCATAGACGCATTATTGGGGGCGAAGGAGGGAGCGGAATTTTTTGTAGGGGATGTAGCGGCCGCCCATGCTCTCGAGGTGGAGTGTGTGGAACTGGCAGTCGACAAAGGCGAGACCGCGGGCCGGAAGATACTCGCGGCAGAGGTGTATCAGGGCGAGCTTTGAGGCGGAGGGGACCATCGAGAACATGCTCTCGCCGAAGAATGCGCCGGCCATCTCGACGCCATAGAGTCCTCCGACGAGACGGTTACCCTCCCACACTTCGATGCTGGTGGCATGGTCCATCTCGTGGAGGCGGGTGTAGGCGGCTACCATCTCTGGGCCGAGCCAGGCGCCTTCCTGATCAAGACGCAGGGCTGCGCAGCCGTTGATGACGCCTGCAAAGTCTTGGTTGACAGTGACGCGGTAACGGCCTGAGTTGATGAGGGTGCGCATGGAGTGGGAGACGTGGATTTCGTCGGGGAATAAGACGAAACGCCGTCGGGGACAAAACCACAAAGGGCGCTGGCGACGTTTGAAGTCAAACCAAGGGAATATGCCGAGGGGATATGCTTGCATCAGCATCTCGGGAGTGATGTCACCGCCGACGGCATAGAGGTCGGCGGTGCAGCCCACGGAATAGGGAGGCTCCGCAGGGTCCGGGATGCCGCCGGTGTAATTTTTATCGAGGTCGATGTACATTATCGAGATTTCGAAATTTCGAGATTACGAGATTATCGATTTTTTCGAGATTACCGATGATTATCGAGTTTGATCAGTTATTAGGTCGGCGGGGCGGATGCGGAGGACGCCGTCGGCGGGGCGCGGGCTGTAGATGATGGCGCGCATGATGACGGGCTTTAGCATGCGGGCTATGACGCGGTCGAGTTCGCGAGCCCCGCGCTCGGGGGTAAAGCCCGCCTCGAGCAGAAGCTTCCGGGCGGAGGGCAATACATTCAGCTTCAGGCCCTTTGCCTTGACCTTGACGGCGAGCTCCCCTATCTTCTTTTTGAGGATGCGCTCGGCCATGTCGAGTGAGAGATCGTTGAAGACCACGGTGGAGGTCAGGCGCCCGAGGAACTCCGGCTTGAAGCGAGCCTTGACAGCCTTGAGCATTGCCTGGCCGGTGGAGACGGTGCGTACGAAGCCCATGCCTGCCTGCGAGGCAAACTGTGCGCCGGCGTTGGAGGTCATTATGAGGACGACGTGGCGGAAGTCGGTCTTGACGCCGTGGGAGTCGGTGAGGGTTGCGTAGTCCATGACCTGCAGCAGGAGGTTGAAGATGTCAGAATGGGCCTTCTCAATCTCGTCGAGCAGCAGGACGCATCGGGGCTGGCGGCGCACGGCGTCGGTGAGCAATCCGCCGTCGTCGTAGCCGACGTAGCCGGGGGGCGAGCCGATGAGGCGCGCGACGGTGTGCTTCTCCACATATTCGCTCATGTCGAAGCGGATGAGCTCGACGCCGAGTTCTCGGGCGAGCACGCGTGCCACTTCGGTCTTGCCGACGCCGGTAGGGCCTACGAAGAGCATCGAGGCAACGGGCTTGTGGTCGTCGGTGAGGCCCGCGCGGTTGAGCATGACGGCATCGTTGACCTGCCGCAGGGCCTGGTCCTGGCCGAAGACGCACTTTTGCATGGCACGAAGAAGAGCCTCAGGATTGGGGAACTCGTCGGCGCCTGCGCGTGAGTCGGTGATGTCGGCGAGGGTCTCGACGTTGCATACTCGGGCGAGCACCTGGGAAATATGGTCTTTGGTTACATCTGCACCGTCAGGACAGCCCTGAAGGTGCATCCACGCGCCGGCCTGGTCGAGCAGGTCGATGGCCTTGTCGGGAAGGTAGCGGTCGTTGATATATTTCTGCGAGGCGCGGACGGCAAAGTCAAGCGTCTCGTCGGGGTAGACGACATCGTGATAGTCTTCATAGAGATCCTTGACGCCGCGGAGTATCTCGACAGCCTCGTCAGCCGACGGCTCGGGGACGTCGACCATGGTGAAGCGGCGGGAGATGGCTTTCAGACGCTCAAATGTGCGTTTGTATTCGTCAGGGGTGGTTGTGCCGATGACATGGACAAGGGCGCGGTCGAGCATGGGACGCAGCATGGCAGAGAGATCGAGCTGCTGCCCCTCGACGGTGCCGGCGCCGATGATGCCCTGGATCTCGTCGATGAAGAGGATGACGAACGTACCGGCGCAGGCCTCCTGTTCAAGCTGCCTTATCATGCGGATGACGCGCTTCTCGTAGTCGCCACGATACTGCGTGCCGGCGAGCAGGGCCGTGCTGTCAAGCATGTATATGCGCGCGTCGCAGAGGCGCCGGGGAACCTTGCCCTCCTTGACCATGCGCGCGAGGCCGTAAGCCATGGCGGTCTTGCCCACCCCGGGGAGTCCGAGGAGCATGACGTTGCCCTTGTCGCGGCGGCAGAGCACGCGCATCATGTCGCGCATCTCGCGCTCGCGGCCTATCAGGCGCGGGTGACGGTCGACCTGTCCCTTAGCGTCGGAGAGGAAGTCCATCGCGTCAGACTCTGCGGGAGCATCATCATCCTCTTCGTCGCCAGGGTCTTGCAAAGGGTCAGCGAATGTGTCAGGCTCCATGCCTAGGCGCCAGGCGTCGGTGGCGTCGAGCACTTGTCGGAGCCACTCGCCACGGGGCATGTATTCCTCAAGAAGACTTTGCAGGAAAAACATCCTAAAATGCACGCTCTCGAATAGCTCGTTCAGGATGTCCGCGAAGCTAACTTCACGTGCGCCGGCGACCCTTTCTATGGCACGCTTGCACAAGGACATCAACTCAAGCAAAGGGGCGAGTCCGGGTGGAAACCAGGGGTAACTAAAAAATTTAGGCTCGGGATACTCGTAACTTTCAACTGACTTGCGCAGCTCTGACAGCAAATTAGGGAAAGGGGCGAAAACATGTCGGTAGACCGCATTTTCGGCAGCGGACAGCAGCACATGCTCAGGCAAGACACAACTATGGCCCCACTCCTTCGCCAAGGCTTGTGAGCGAAGAAGTATCTCAAGTGCCACTTCATCGTAGTATATTTGTTCTTCCATAATATCAATCAGTTAAGACAAGAGACGAATACGACATCGCAGAGGGAAACCCTGCGTGTTTGCCAGTGCGTGGACCGTCTTTACCTTCTCTGTGGCCTCTTCGAGGGCGTATCGTCCGACAGCTCCGGCGCCTTCGTTGTGCACCTTTGAGGTAAGCTCCACGGCATCCTCCGGGCCGAGGCCAAAGACCTTGATGAGCACGTATATGACAAATTCGAAGGTGGTGAAGTCGTCGTTGAGAAGCACCACCTCATACAGGTCGGGAGTCTTGCGGCGCGTGTTTGAACGCTCCTTTATGGCGGTAGAGGAGTTAGATTGAGGCATGGGAAAGAGGTGTTATTTTCAATCGTGGTGGTAAGGTTCGTTGCGCAATATGGTCATGGCACGGTATAGCTGCTCGGTAAATAGTAGGCGGACCATCTCGTGGGGGAACGTCAGGCGTGAGAGTGACAGCTTGAAGTCGGCGCGGGCATAGACTTCGGGGGAGAACCCGTACGGGCCGCCGACCGCGAAGACGAGGTTTTTGGATGCTCCGGCGGCGAGGCGCTTCTGAAGAAATCCGGCAAGCTCGCGGGAGGTCATCTCGCGGCCGTGCTCGTCGAGGAGCACGAGGATGTCACCCGCGGCGACCTTGGCGAGCATTGCCTGCCCCTCCTGCTGCTTCTGCCGCTCCTCGGTGAGGGCGCGGGTGGTGCGCACGTCAGGTATGACCACCTGCTCAAAGGGCAGGTAACGCTGGAGACGCCGTGCGTACTCCTCCTCGCCAAGGCGCAGGTAGTCAGTGGTGGTGCGGCCGACCACCATCAGTCGGCATTTCACGGCTCCGGCTCGACTGCGGGTTCCTCAACCGGCGGCTGCCCGATTCCCAGCTTGGTGAGCACGAGTGGGGTGACATCTATGACGTCGGGGCTCATGTATATGGGTTCGAGCCCGGGTGTCTGCGCGCCGCTAAGTTTCTGCGGCGAGAGGTCGCCGTAGATGATAGTGAACCCGTTCTCCTGCCCTACCTGGCGCACGGCGTCGATGACACGTGCTATGACGGGCCGGAGTATCTGCTGCTCGTAGTCGTTGAGCTGTGTGGTGACCGTTGCAAGGAACTCCTGAATACTTCTGTCGAGGGTCTGTATCTCCTGCAGTCGGCGCTCCTTGATGGCGTCGGACACCCTGGGGTCGGCGTTCAACGACTGGTATTCGGTGTATTTGCGCTGAAACTCAGAGCGCATGTCTTCAAGCTCCTTCTGATACTGGAGCGAAGTGGCCTCAAACTGCTGTTTTGCGTCCTCCATCTCGGGCATGCCGCGGTAAACCTGCCGAACATCGACATAACCGAGGCGCACTTGAGCCGCGGCGCCGAGTGCGCACGACAGAGCCAGCAGGGTAATTATCAAGCATTTACGCATATTCATAGAAAACGGGGAAAAGCGAGGCCAGGGCAAATGCCCGCAGTCTCGCTGTGATGGGTAATTATAACAAACTGGTCTTTAACCGGTTAAGCAGATAACCCGGTAAAGAGGTGAACTATTTATTTGATGCCGAGCTTGGCCTTGACCAGCGGGGTGACGTTGTCGACGGACGTGCCGACATACACGGGCACCATGTTCTCGAAGATGAAAGTGTAGCCACCCTCCTGACCTACGGCGTTGATGGCGTCGACTATCTTCTGCTGGATAGGCTGCATGAGGGTCTCCTGCTGGCGGCTGAGCTCCTGCTGTGCGGTGTCGCGGAACTGCATGACGCGCTGGTAGAGCTCCTGGGCGCTCTGCTCGCGGCGGGTCTTGATTGACTCGGGGGTGTCGGCGGGGAGGTTGTCGAGTTCCTCGACAGCCTTCTGGAGCTCGTCCTGGAGCTTCTTCATCTCATCCTCATACTGCTTGGAAGCTGCCTGCAGGGTGTTGTTTACCTCGGTAATCTCAGGCATGGTGGTGATGATTTCCTGAGTGTTGACGATGGCGAACTTGGCCTGTGCAAAGGCGGTGCAGGGGAGCATGATGGCCAGGGCCATCAGAAGTTTCTTGATCATTTTCGTATAACTGTTTGGTTTTTGGTTGCTAATTAAGGAATTTAAGGAGAGTAAGGAATTTAAGGAGAGTCAGAAATTTAAGGGAATTAGGGGAGCAATCAGCTAATCACTAATCACTAATCACTACTCACTAATTACCTACTTTCCGTAGCCGAGGCGCTCGAGCACCTCGTTGCTTACGTCGATACGGGGTGATGCGTAGATGATGTCGCCGGCGGAGGCGCGGTCGAAGATCACCTGATAGCCGCGCTCGTCGGCTACCTTCTTGACAGCGGTGTAGATGTCGTCCATGATGGGCTTGAGCAGGGAGGCGCGCTTCTTGTTAAGCTCGCCCTCGGGACCGAAGTACTTGTTGCGCAGGTCGGCGCTCTCGCGCTCCTTGGCGACAATCTCCTCCTCGCGCTTCTTCTGCTGCTCGTCGGTGAGAAACACCTTGTCGGCCTGGTAGGTCTTGTAGAGGTTCTCGGCCTCCTTGCTGAGCTCCTCGACCTCGCGCTGCCAGCGCTGCGAGAGCTGGTTGAGCTGTTCGTTGGCCATCTCGTAGGCGGGGACGTTCTTGAGGATATATTCCATGTCTACAAGGGCAAACTTCTGTGCGTAGGCGCCAAGGGTGCAAGCCACCAGCGCCAAGAGTGCTATGAGTGTTCGTTTCATATTCTGTAACCGTTTTTGTTTAGTATGACTGCGGAATGGACAAATGGTTTAGCGTGCTTAGAACTCCTGGCCGAGAATGAAGTGGAAGTTTGAGCCGCCACGGGTGCCGTAGACTTTGTCGAAGCCGTAAGCCCAGTCGATGCCCATCCAGCCTATCATGGAGAGGAAGACGCGGACGCCGACGCCTGCCGAGCGCTTGACGTCGAAGGGGGCGAATGCGCCGACGGAGGTCCAGGCGTTGCCGGCCTCGACGAAGCACAGGCCGTAGATGGTAGTAGAGCTCTGCAGCAGGAAGGGGAAGTGGAGCTCGAGGCCGTAGCGGGTGTAGGCGTAGCCCTCGGCGGTGTAGGGAGTGAACTGGCCGTTGTCATATCCACGGAGGCCGATGGTCTCGGTGGCGTATGTGTATGAGCCGGTCATGCCGTCGCCGCCGACGTAGAAGGTCTCAAAGGGGGTCTTGCACCACTTGTTGTAAGAGCCGAGCAGGCCGATGTCGGCACGGGTCATGAGCACGAGGGTCCACTGCCCGTCGGGGTCGGTCAGAGGTATGTAAGTGCGGCTCTTGAAGCGCAGCTTCCAATACTCAATCCACTTGTACAGCTCTTTCTTGGAGGCGTCGGTGTTGGCCTCGTAAAGGGCCTTCCAGTCTTTGTTGCGGAAGACAGAGAAGGGTGGCGTGACCTGCAGGTTGAGCGAGAAGATGGAGCCGCTGCGGGTATAATACGAGTTGTCGATGCTCTGGCGTGCCAGGGTGAGACCGAGGACGACGGAGTTTGACGTGCCGTTCTTCATATAATACAGATACTCCCAGTTCTTCAGGTTGTACCAGTTATACGACAGCTCGGCGGAGAATGTGAAGTAGTCGTCGGGCCAACTGAGCCGCTTGCCGAGGCCTACGGTGATGCCGAGCATCTGGAGCCACTTGTTGGGGTCGTAGGAGTTCTGGTAGTAATAAGAGGAGTTGTCGCTGTAATACGAGCTGCCGTAGTAGCTGTAATACGACGAGTTTGCCCACTGGTTGTTGTAGTACGACGAGTTGACTCCGGTCTGACGGCTGTAGAAGCCGCTGACGGAGAGCTGGTTGGGGCGCTTGCCGCCGAACCACGGGTCAACGAATGAGAAGCTGTAGGCCTGGTAGTAGCGGGCGTTGGTCTGGGCGGAGATGCTCAGCGACTGTCCTTCGCCCTGGGGGATGAGGCCCTTGTATGAGCTGGGGTGGAAGAGGTTGCGGATGGAGAAGTTTGTAAACTTGATGCCGACCTTGCCGATGATGCCGGTCTGACCCCAGCCGAAGGAGAGCTCGAGCTGGTCTGAGGGCTTCGACTCGAGGTTGAAGATGATGTCGACGGTGCCGTCGTCTTCGTTAGGCTCGGGGCGGATGTCCATGGTCTCGGGGTTGAACTGGCCGGTGGCGGCAATCTCGCGGGCCGAGCGCATGAGGTCGTCGCGGCTGAAGAGCTGGCCGGGCTTCACGCGGAGCTCACGGCGGACCACGCGCTCATAGATGCGGTCGTTGCCGTTGATGACCACGCGGTTAATACGAGCCTGCGGGCCCTCGACCATGCGCATCTCCAGGTCGATGGAGTCGCCATCGACATTGCGCTCGATGGGCACGAGCTGGTAGAATAGGTAGCCGTGGTTGTAGTAGAGGTTCGACACGGCGTCGTCGTCGTCGCTGACGCGCTTGTTGAGGAGCTTCTGGTTATATACGTCGCCCTTCTCCATGCCCAGTATGTCGGCGAGAAGCTCGGTGGGGTATACGGTGTTGCCCACCCAGGTTATGTCATTGATATAGTAGCGGTGGCCCTCTTCGACGGTAATGTATACGTCTACCGTATGGTCGTCGTAGGGCACTACACTGTCGGCGACGATGCGGGCGTCGCGGTAGCCCAGCTCGTTGTATTTGTCGATGATGCGCTTGAGGTCGTCCTGGTAGTCGGTCTCGACGAACTTCTTCTGGCGGAAGATGTTGAGAAGTTTGCCCTTCTCGTTAGTCTTCTTCATAGTGCGCTGTATCTTGCCGTCGGAGAGCACGTCGTTGCCGGTTATGTAGATCTTGTGGACCTTGACCTTGTCGTGGCGGTCAATCTTGATGTTGACCAATACCTGGTTTTGGGCCGAAAGGTCGTCTTCAAGGGTAATCTTGACTGCGGCGTTGCCGAAACCCTTGTCGGAGTAATATTTCTTGATTATCTGCTCGGCGCGGTTGACGATATTTTGGGTAATCTGGTTGCCCTGCGCGAGCTGGAGGCGGTCCTGAAGGTCTTTCTGCTCACCCTTCTTGGCTCCGATGTAGTTGATGGAGGCGATGCGTGGCTGCTCGCGGAGGTTGATGGTGAGCCACGCCTTTGAGCCCACCGTCTTGTCGACGAGTATCTGCACGTTGGAGAAGAGGCCCTGGCGCCACAGGCGCTTGCAGGCGTCGGTGATGTCTTCGCCGGGGATGTCGATTTTCTGGCCTACTTTGAGACCGGTGTAGCCGATGATGATGGTGGGATCGTAGTTAGGGGCGCCCTCCACCTCGATGCCGGCAATCTCGTAGGTGCGGCCGCGCTGGGAAGTATAAGTGATCGTAGGGTTGTAGATAGTGTCGGATGCCTCCTGGGCAGTGGCCGCGAGGGCTGCCAGGAGCACGACAAAAGGTATGAGTAGGCGTTTCATTTGCATGCGCGTGATGAAGGGATGGTCATTTGAGCTGTTCGGAGATGAGTCCGAAGCGGCGCTCGCGACCCTGGTATCGTATGATGTCGGCGAGGAGGTCGGCCTTCTGATAGTCAGGCCAATACTTCTCGTTGATAATGATTTCGGAGTATGCAATCTGCCAGAGCAGGTAGTTGGAGACGCGGCGGTCGCCTCCGGTGCGAATGAGCAGGTCGGGGTCGGGCATGCCGGCGGTGGAGAGGCGGGCTGCAAAAGCGGCGTCATCGATCTCCACGGGGCGTATGCGTCCGGCTGCTGCGTCCTCGGCGAGGCTGCGCGCTGCCCGGGTTATCTCCCAGCGAGAGGAGTAGCTGATGGCGAGGCAGAGTGTGAGGCCGGTGCAGTGGGCGGTCTGGGCCATGCAGGCGTCGAGGCGTTCGAGGGCCGTGGCGGGCATCCGGGAGTCGTCGCCGATGCGCACCATGCGCACGTTCTTGCGTATCATCTCGGGGGTCTCGCGCTCGATGGCGAGTACGATGAGGTGCATCAGCGCGTCGACCTCTGCCTGGGGGCGATTCCAGTTCTCGGTGGAGAAGGTGTAGAGCGTGAGGTATTTGACCCCGATGTCAGAGGCCTGCTCGGTGATACGGTGGACGGCGTCGACGCCCTCCACGTGTCCGGCGGAGCGCTCGAGGCCTCGGGCCTTGGCCCACCGCCCGTTGCCGTCCATGATGATGGCGATGTGCACCGGGAGGCGGTCGGGGTCGATCTGCGCAGCGAGCTGCTGCTCTAATATGTCGTTGTCAGTTTTCAGTTGCTGTTCTTTAAATTTTTCAGTCGATGCGGTTGCAGGTCTCGCAACGCTTGCCGAACTCGTAGGTGAGGCTGACGCCGATGGCGGAATACCAGTCGTTGTTTTTCACAAACGAGCTTTTGATGCGGTAGAGGTCCGTCAGGTCGCCGTCGAGCTTGTCGCCGAAGAGGTGGGCGAAAGTGAACTCGGCAGATATGTTCAGCCGCTCCTTGAGTTTGTATTTGACACCCACGCTCAGCGGCACGGTGAAAGCCACCGAGTTGCCTGCTCCGTCCTTGCCCATGGTCAGCGACGCGCCGACGCCGACGGCCACGTATGGCGTCCAGCGGCTCAGGCGCTTGTAGGTCTCGCCGATGCCGAAGGGGAGAAAGTTGCACTCGCCACGAACGTCCAGATGGATGGCCGATGAGCTGAAGCTGTATGTCTCGCCGTCGGGAAACACCATGTTAAAGTCCTCGGAGTCACCTTTATACGTAGCGTATGCGAGCTGGGTGCGGATGGCCCAGCGGGCGTTGGCTATGTATCGGAATTGAGCATGTACGTCCAGGCCGGGGTGCTTGAACATGTTGCTCTCGTTGACGTCGCCGAGGTATCCGCTCATGCCGATGCCACCGCCGAGGTCAAACTTGTAGGGCGCCTCCTGGGCGCTCATTTTCAGCACTCCTGCTGAAAGCATCAATATTATTATAATCGTCCGGAGAGTTTTCTTCATATAATAAAAACGCACGCGGGTGATTAAAATTACATTCTTAGTTTTTAGTTTTTGGTTTTTAGTTTTTAGTGAGATTTTTGTATGGCATAAACACTAAACTTTAAACCTTAAACTTATTGGAGAGGCTTGAACATCAGTCGGTTGATGACGCCGCGCCAGACGGTGTTGCATAGGGCGCCGCTGTCGGGGTAGCCGCCGAAGAGGTATACAAACGGGCACTCCCACTCGGTGATTGGGGCCACGGCACGCGAGTTGACGCCGCGGTCTATCTTAAACCAAGGCTGAAGCTTGACCGCGGGCATCTCGCGCCAGGTTGAGGAGCCGGAGCGGGCATACATGGTCTGCTTGAAGACGAGGGCCTGTGCGCTGTATGTCGATGGTATATAGGAGGGAAGTTGCATTAGCGACCCTGCAAGGCCCCAGTGCATGCCCTGGTCGTAAGAGATATACGTGCTCTCCTGCATGGTGCCGTCGGCGTCGCGGCCACCAAATGCCACAAGGACAGAATATTCGGTGGTTACCCACGTGTCTGTGTCGGTCTTGAAGCAGAAGTATGGGAAGACGGTCATACCCTCGCAGGCTGTGGGAAAGCCACCGTTCTTGGAGATGGCAGCCCAAGAGGAGCCGTCGTAAGCCCACGTCTCGGCGGTGATGGTGCCCGAAGCGGTGCGACCGCCTACCACGATGCAGGTGTTGGTACCGCTCCAAATGGTTGTGAACGTGAGCAGTTGGCTGGTCATGTCGACGGGGAAGTCATTGTCGACTGCCGTGGTAGTCATCTCAGGGTAGCGGAGAACGACGTAGCCGTCGGCGCTGCTCTGCGACGCGAGTATGGAGGAGCCGTAACCGCCATATATCCAACGGATGCCGCTGACAGAGGTAGCAGTCCAGTCAATACCGTCGGCTGAAGTGTAGAGCGTGCGGGCGTCGCCGACAACGATATAGAGGGCGTCGGAGGAGGCGCTGAACGTGTTTACATCAGCCTCGGCGGGCAGGTTGGCCGTTTTGACGGTCCAGTCGTCGTTATAGGGGTTTTCGGTAACAGAGAGAGTGGCTGAGGAGCCATTGCTGACCAGACAATAGCATTTATCATTGAATGTCAACGATTTCTGTGCCGTAGGATTGCTGATGGATCCGGGGAGGGTACGCATGGCCGTGGAGTTCCAATACAGGGAGTCTGGCTCCATGGTGTGCACGTTCACCTTAATAGTATAGTCGCGGGTGACGGCCTCGTCGTAGGAGGTAATGCGCAGAGTTACATCGCCGTAGGTGAAGTTTATGCTGTCGGTGGTGGTCTCGGCGTAGTCCACCTCCTTGCGGTTGCCCGAGGCGTCCGGGCTCTCGATAAGAATCGCGGAGGAGACTGTCGGCAACCCGATGTCGAGCACTAGGGCGCTGATGTCAGTGCCCTTAGGGAGGGAGTCAGCGTTGTATATCAGCGCGTTGTTGAGGTCGATGGAGAAGTAGACAGAGTCGAGGCCTGCCAGCACCGAGTCGTCCTCGGCAAGCGAGAACGACGTCACGGCCACGTTTGAGTAGGTAATGGCGATAGTGGCCTCGTCGTCAGAACTTTTGCTGTCGTTGCAGGCAGGCAGGATAACCGCGAGGGCGAGCGCAGACAGGATATATGTCAATAGATATCGCATACTGTTACTGTGTGCAGTTGATTTCAAGGTGCAAAGTTAGCAACATTTTTCGATATAGCCCAACGCAAAATCGACAAACCGCAAAATTTATCAGACGTTTGAAGCGTCGAAGATAGAGATGGAATTTTGGCCGAGGGTGTAAGAATTTGATGGAGCGCACGTTAGGTGGGGTGCGGGAGCGGTACCGCGGGCGCAGAGGCGGACGGGGGCGGTTTCTATGCGGGCGGCGTCCCAGAGGCCGGCGTCGATGAAGGCTTGCAGCAACTTCGGTCCACCTTCCACGAGCAGCGATGTTACGCCGTCTTCTTCGTAAAGGCGTGAAAGCATGGCGCTTATATCAGCATCATCGAGGCGGCGGAGGTATGGAAGGAAGCCGTCTGGGAGGCGGTGTCGGCGGTCATAGACGTACGCACGGGGGGAGCGACCGCTGACCAGACGCGTGTCGAGGCGCGGGCGGTCAATAAGGGCCGTCTCACTACCGACCATGATGGCGTCGTAGCGAGCGCGCATAAGGTGTATCTCCGTCTTGCTCAGCGCGTTGCTGAACCGGTAGGTTTTGCCGTCGCAGGCCATGTAGCCGTCGGCGCTGTGTGCCCATTTGAGGGTGACAAAGGGGCGGCGGAGGGTGTGTGCGGTAACGAAGCGTCGGTTGAGTGCGCGGCACTCATCGGCCACAGAGCCGTCCATGACCGTCACATCTATGCCGTCCGCGCGCATGCGCTCGACACCACGGCCGGAGACCTTCTCAAAAGGGTCGAGCATACCGACCACAACGCGCGGTATCTTGTTATCTATTATCAAGTTGGTACACGGGGGCGTGCGCCCGTAATGGCTGCATGGCTCCAGGGTGACATACATGGTGGCCTTGGCCAGGAGGTCGTGGCGGCGCACGGAGGCGACGGCGTTGACCTCGGCGTGACCTTCGCCCACGCAGCGGTGGAAGCCCTCCCCTATTATCTCGCCATCGGGGCCGACGATGACGGCACCAACCATGGGATTGGGCGTGGTGTACCCGCGCCCGAGCTGCGCCAGCTGAAGGGCCCGACGCATGTATGTCTCGTCGCTAACCATCTGTCACTCTCGTTCTTGCCAGTCGCCGTTGGCCTTTATGAGCGCGATAAGGCGCGGGATGGCCTCATCGGCGGGGATGTTTTTCTCGACGGGTGTGCGGCCTTTGTAGAGAGTCACATGACCGCGGGCGGCGCCGACGTATCCGTAGTCGGCATCGGCCATCTCTCCGGGGCCGTTGACTATGCACCCCATCACGCCGATGCGCAGGCCGGTGAGATGCTTGGTGGCCTCGCGTACGGCGCGGAGGGTGGTCTGGAGGTCGAATAGAGTACGCCCGCAGCTGGGGCAGGCGATGTATTCGGTGTGGCTGATGCGCAGGCGCGTGGCCTGGAGAATGCTCAGCGACAGATCGTTAAGCTGGTCGCGGGTGAGCGTTTCGGAGTCAAGCCAGATGCCGTCGCGGAAGCCGTTCATAAGCATCGTACCCATGTCGACGGCGGCGTGGAGGCGGACGATCTCAGCGGGTAGGTCGCAGTAGTTACGGTACAGTATCACAGGGTTTTCGACCCCAGCACGCATCATGGCATGGAGAGTTGCCTGCATGCGTCCGGTGAAGTTGGGAGATTCGCAAGTTAGGACCACCGGCTTGCATGGGTCTGCTGCCGTGAGTTTTACGATTTCCTCTACGGATGTGTTGGCATCGATGCGGAGCCAGCCGTCAGTCTCCTCGGGCGTGCAGTCGAGCAGGGGTACGAACGGACGGTTGCCGCCGCCGACATGTCCACAGACGTTGCTGCGACGGCGCTTGGGCCGCAAAGGGTCGTAACCCGGGGCGTACGCCCCTGCCATGGTCGGCGCATCGGCCTTGTGGGCAATATAGTCGACGAGTGCGGCGGCTACAGGCACCTCGTTTTCGGGCTCTTCGCTGAGCGACACGCGTATGGTGTCGCCAAGGCCCTCGGCCATGAGCGTGCCGATGCCAACGGCGCTCTTGACGCGGCCGTCGTCGCCGTCACCGGCCTCCGTGACGCCGAGATGCAGCGGGAAGGCCATCCCCTCGCGCTCCATGGCCGCTGCCATAAGTCGCACTGTATCAACCATTACGGTGACATTGGATGCCTTGATTGACACCACCACGTCGGTGAAGTCGTGGGCCACGCACACGCGCAGGAACTCCAAGGCGCTCTCCACCATTCCCTCGGGGGTGTCGCCATAGCGGCTCATTATGCGGTCGCTCAGCGAACCGTGGTTCACGCCTATACGTATGGCCGTGGAGTGCTCGCGGCAAAGTTCGAGGAAGGGCACGAGCGTGCGCTCGATCTTGCGTATCTCCTCAGCATACTCCTCGTCGGTGAACTCGAGTTTTTTGAACGTGCGGCCGGGGTCGACGAAGTTGCCGGGATTGATGCGCACCTTCTCGACCATCGAGGCGGCGGTGAAAGCGGCCTTGGGGTTGAAGTGTATGTCGGCAATCAACGGCACGTCGACACACTGGCGGCGCATCAACTCGCTGATTACGCCTAAGTTGCGTGCCTCGCGCTCACCCTGGGCAGTAAGGCGCACATAGTCGGCGCCGGCGCGTGCGATGCGTATGCACTGGTCGGTGACAGCCTCAGTATCCATGGTCGACAGCGAAGCCATCGACTGCACCCGCACGGGCCAGTCGCTGCCGAGGGGTATGCCGCCGACATTGACCGTGACGGTGCGGCGCCGCTGATAGTCGAATACGCCCATTGTTATCAGACTTTATATTGGAACGTTACCTCACGAAGGCTCTCGTTGGCCTTCTCAATCTTGCGCGGGAGTTCGGCGCAATATACGGCATAGCGCCCGGCCAACGCCTCGTCGGCGATGGCAAGCATGCGCACGGCGAGGACGCCGGCGTTGAGTGCGCCGTCGACGGCGACGGTGGCAACGGGGATGCCCGGAGGCATCTGCACGATGGCCAGCAGGGCGTCCATCCCTTGCAATGAGCTGCTTATGGGCACGCCGATGACGGGCAGCGGGGTCATGGCGGCTATCACACCGGGGAGTGCGGCGGCCATACCGGCGCCGGCGATGATCACTTTTACGCCGCGGCCGGCGGCTTCGCGGGCAAACTTCTCCACGGCCGCGGGAGTGCGGTGCGCCGAGAGTGCGTTAATCTCGAACGGCACCTGCATGTCATCGAGAAATTTTGCGGCTTTTTGCATGACGGGCAGGTCGGAGGTGCTGCCCATGATGATGCTAACTATTGGAGTCATTGTTATTTTATTTTTTCGATGATCTATCGATGATCTATCGATGGTTATCGATAATCGGTCGATGGTAGTCGATGGGTATCGATTGGTTTTTAGATGGTTGCAAGGATTACACAGAGGTAGCCGAGAACCCATCCGGCCATTACCTGCCAGGGGGTGTGGCGCTCGAGCACCAGGCGCGACATTCCCACCAGGCCCGAGATAAAGGCCACGGACATGAACAGCCACGTCAGGGGCATGACTGTGAGCATCGTCGTGCTCTCGCGGTAGATGATGGCCAGCAGTGCGCCCATGCCGGCAGCATGGGCACTGATTTTCCACCACTGGCTGATGATTATCATCAGAAGCACCGCCAAAGCCGCCCCGCCCATCATGTAGCACACCTCAGTCGGGCAGTTTACCTTGCTGAGCATCAGTATGCAGCCGATGTAGCAGACGAGTATCACCACGAATGGCGATGTGCGCTGGTGGCGCTTCTCGAGGTCCATGTCGTCGATCAGCCCGAAGCGCTTCATGGCCAGCAGGGCCGTGGCGGGGATGAGACCGGTGATGATGAGCACGGCGACGGTGACCACCCATCGGCTCAGCGGCGTGGCCATCACCAGATAGCTGGTGTTGAGAATTATGAAGATGGCGTAGGTGGGCAGCCAAAGGGGGCTGAAGATGCCGGATACAATTCGTGCTACTTTCTGTAACATAGGCGGTTATCGTTTGCGCAGACGCGCGACGGGCAGCCCCATGCGCTCGCGGTATTTGGCGACGGTGCGGCGCGCGATGTCGTAGCCGTCGGCAGTAAGTCGTTGGGTGATAGCCTCGTCGCTGAGGGGGCGCGACTTGTCCTCCTCGTCGATGAGCTTCTTGAGGGCCTCTATGACGCGATGTTGGGAGACCTCCTCGCCGTCGGCGTCGTGGAGGCGCTCGTTGAAGAAGTATTTCAGCGGAATCACTCCCCACTCCGTGGCCACGTACTTGCCGAGGGTGGCGCGGGAGATGACCGAGAGGTCATCGCCGGTGATCTCGGCGATGTCGCGCAGGGCCATAGGCCGCAGGTCTGACCTTTCGCCGGTGGTGAAAAAAGCCTCCTGAAGGCGGACAATGGCGCCCATCACACGCATCAGGGTGGCCGCGCGCATCTCCAGCAGCGAGATGAACTGCGTGCCCTCCTCGCGCTTGCGCTTGACGAACGGATCCATCGCTGCCGGTCCGTCGAGGGTGAACGACGAGGCAATGCGCAGGTCGTGGCGCGCGCTCAGGAGGGTGAGCTGCAATGCTCCGCCGGCGTCGCGGGTAACGCTGAAATCGGGCACTACGGCTCGGGCATCAGCGGCTCCAACGGCGCTCCCCGGCTTGGGATTGAGGCTCTTGATGACCTCCACGGCGGCCTCTACCTCGGCGCGGGAGCAGTGGAGCTCCTGGGCAAGGCGGTCGAGGTGCAGCTTGGAGAAGAGATCGAAATAGTCTCCGACTATCTCCTTTGCAAGCGTCCCGGCGGCATCTTCGCGGCGGAGAGCCTTGAGCTGCAGCAGCAGGGAGTCGCGGAGGTCGACGGCGCCGACACCGGGCGGCTCGAGGGTGCGCACCTCGCGCAGCACGCGGCGCACGTCGTCCTCGGTGACGTCTATGCCGGCAGCTATCGACAGATCATTGGCCATGTCGGCGACGGCGCGGGTAAGGTAGCCGCTGTCGTCGAGGGTGCCCACAATATAACGGGCCACGGCAGCGTCGTGCGGCGACAGCTGTAGCTCTCCTATCTGCATGAGCAGACTGTCCATCAGCGTCTCGCCTCCGTCGGCTATCTGCAGGTCGGGGCGGTCATCGTCGTCGGCGCTGTAGTTGTTGGTCTGGAGGCAGTAAGAGGGTATATCATCCTCGGAGGCGTAGTCGGCGCGCTGGAGCTGCTCGGCGGTTTCGTTAAACTCGCCGGGGTCCTCCGGACGCGAGGGGGCTTCCGCGCTTCCGTCGTCCGGTTCAAGGGCCGGGTTGTCATCGAGTTCGCGTTGCACCTCGTCATCGAGCTCCGGCCCGCTCATTTCGAGCAGGCGCCCATAGCGGAGCTGCATGGGCGAGAGCCCTTGCTGCAGCCGTTGCTCGATGCCGAGATGCAATCCCTGGTCTGCCATTCAGCTAAGGAGGGAGGGTTGGGAACTTAGGATAGTTGGTTAATCTTTAAAACGGTTTGATCTCGCTGAGGCTCATGCCTTTGAGATCTTTGGGCGAGAGGTTGAGCTTCTCGCGCTCCACGGGCCAGTCGATGCCTAAGGCGGGGTCGTCGAAGCGCAGGGTAGCCTCGGCGTGGGGGGCATAGACGTTATCGACCTTATACTGGAACTGGGCCTCGTCAGAGAGCACGATGAAGCCGTGGGCGAATCCGCGGGGGATGAAGAGCTGGCGGGCGTTTTCCTGGCTCAGCTCGACGGCAACATGCTTGCCGTAAGTCGGTGAGCCGCCGCGGAGGTCGACGGCGACGTCGATGACAGTGCCGCGGCTGACACGGACGAGTTTGGCCTGGCTCCACTCCCCCTTCTGGAAGTGAAGGCCGCGAAGCACACCGTAGGTCGACATCGACTCGTTGTCCTGCACGAAATTTATCTCGCCGACGTGCTCGGAGAACTCCTCGAGCTTGAACGACTCCATAAAATATCCGCGGGCGTCGCCGAAACGCTTGGGCGTGATAATCCAAACGCCCTCAATATCAGTCTTCTGAAATTCCATAAATAATGATTATGTATTTTCTTTTTCTGAACGCAAATTTACGACATCTGCGCGAGGTAACCAAAACAAAATTCCACAACAGACGTAGTCCGCGGACTAATTATAGTTCGCGGACTGTAAGAGTAACTACTCAGGGAATATCCATTCTTTCCATGTTTGCCCCAAAGGGGCAACTTAATGATAACCCCGGGCAAGCGCAGCGCAGCCCGGGGGAGCGGGGCGGCCCCCTCGCGCCCCGCGGGTATTGCAAAACAAATCATTACGTAACCGAAAGTAACAAATCGTAATCAGAGCCGCCG
>CAYOUJ010000031.1:0-29300 GCA_964407165.1 uncultured Muribaculaceae bacterium
AGGATAAGTGCTGAAAGCATCTAAGCACGAAGCCCCCCTCAAGATAAGATCTCCACACAAGGGTCGTCAGAGACGATGACGTCGATAGGTCGCAGGTGCAGGGATGGCGACATCCACAGCCGAGCGATACTAATCACCCAAACCCTTTCTTAGCAGCAATGCCAAACACAGCATACTGACAGCAACACAGCGCAGCGAAACCGTCAGCTGCCGAGACAGTTTAGGCTCGAAATCCCGAGATTCCGAAATCCCGAGATTTCGAAACCCCGAGATTTCGAAATCTCGAAATCCCGAAATTCCGAGGCTCGCGTCATCTCAATGCTTCCAACATTCACCTTATACGCCCGATTGGAAGCGACGCGCCCCGCGTCGCGCCCCCCAAGAGACGAACACATTAAGGTGGTGATAGCGTGAGGGCTCCACCTCTTCCCATTCCGAACAGAGAAGTTAAACCTCACCACGCCGATGATACTGCGAAAGTGGGAAAGTAGGTAACCGCCCCTTAGAGACCCTGATGGCCGAGAGCCCCGCTCCCGGCCATCATTTTTTATGGCAGTAAGGAAATTAAGGAGCTTAAGGAGTTTAACGAGACGAAATTTCGAAATCTCGGGATTTCGAGATCCCGGGGTCGCGGGCACGGCATGCGGGCGCGTCGAGGATGGCGACGCGGGGGCGCGGGGCCTCCGAAGAAAATTTTGGCGGATTGGAAAATTTGTGGTATCTTTGCAAAAATATTTGGAATTTGGCAAAGTTTAGCCCCTAATGTGCGTAATGTGTGAGCGCGCGGCGGGGGCGGCGGCGCACAGGTTCCGAAGCAACTTTGACCACAGAATATGCCAATCGAAAAGAAGAAGATTCTTTACATCTCGCAGGAGATAACGCCTTACTTGGCGGAGACGGCGATGTCGGTGCTTGGCCGCATGACGCCGCAGGGTATCCAGGAGCACGGGTATGAGGCCCGCACGTTCATGCCCAAGTACGGGTGCATAAACGAGCGCCGCAACCAGCTTCACGAGGTGATACGCCTGTCGGGCATGAACATCATCATCGACGACACCGACCACCCGCTCATCATCAAGGTTGCCACGCTCCAGCCGGCGCGCATGCAGGTGTATTTCATCGACAGCGACGACTATTTCACCACCACCCCGGGCACGAAGGAGCTTGAGACTCAGAGCACCCCGGAGGACAACGACGAGCGCACTATCTTCTTCGTGCGCGGCGTGATGGAGACGGTGAAGAAGCTGCGGTGGATCCCGGAGATCATCCACTGCTCGGGTTGGATCACGGCCCTGGCTCCGATGTATCTCAAGCGTGTGTATAACGAGGATCCGTCGTATCGTGAGGCAAAGGTGGTCTATTCGCTTCACCCCGAGGGGTTTGAGGGCACGCTCGACGCGCGCTTCCAGGAGAAGCTGCTTATGGAGGATGTGACCAAGCGCGACATCAAGACGCTTGGCACGGCACCTGTGGACGTGCTGACGCTCAACAAGTTGGCACTGCAGTATGCCGACGCGCTCGTTCAGGCTTCGGCGGACGTGCCGGAGGAGCTTATGGAGGCCGCGCGCGCCACGGGCAAGCCGCTCTTTGAGTACATCGAGGGCGAGGAGGAACCGGCGCGGATGCAGCGCCTGGCCGACTTCTACGCGTCGCTGCCGCCGGTGCACAAGCCCCGCAAACGATAATGCGCATATTCAAGTATTACTCAAGATGAGAAAATTGACGATAGGGGCCCTTGGGACGGCCCTGATACTGACTATGATTCAAAGTTTGACGAGCTGTGACGATTCATCATACACCATCGGCTCGTCGCTTGTTGAAGACTCGGTGCAGGTGTTGATCGACTCTTCGTTCACCGTAACCGGCACGAGTGTGCGCTCTGAGCGCGTGCAGTCGCGCACCACCACACAGCTCATCGGACGCCTCGACGCCGAGGGCTACGGCATGCTCAGCAGCGAGATAGTCACGCAGTTCATGCCCGGCCTGGTGATGGACGCCGACAGTTTCACCGTCGAGGACATCGACTCGGTGCGCCTGACCATGCACCTTACCAACGGCGCCTTCACCGGCGACTCTCTGACGCCCATGGGCATAAAGGTCTACCCGCTGACGCAGCAGCTGCCGTCGCCCATCTACAGCGACTTCGACCCGACCGGCTACTACGACCCCAACGTCTGCTGGGGCTCGACCATCTACAGCGCCACGGCATTGGGCCAGAGCGACTCGATATTCGGTCTGAGCACGCGCCAGATCACGGTGATGCTTCCACGGCAGTTCGGCGTCGACCTCTACACGGAGTATGTCAACAACCCCGCGACGTTCAACACCCCGTCGGCATTCGCCCAGTGGTTCCCCGGCCTGTACATCGCCAACTCGTTTGGCAACGGCCGCGTGACGCGCATCGACCGCAGCTACATCACCCTCTTCTACCACTATAACAGCGTCTCTGAGGACACCGGCAACGACACGACGTATTATTACGCCAACACGCTGCTGGCGGTCTCGCCGGAGATAGTGACCGACAACGCCATACGCTACAACATGTCGTCGGCGCTCGAGCAGCGCGTGGCTGCCGGTGAGGCTCTCGTGGTGGCCCCCATCGGCTACGAGCTGGCCATCAACTTCCCCGCACAGGAGGTCTATGACTGGTACACGCAGAACGCCGGGCGCCTGGCACTGCTCAACGGCCTGACCATGGAGATACCGGCCGAGGAGATAGCCAACGACTACGGCATCGAGCCGCCTACCTACCTGCTGCTGGTCAAGAAGAGCAAGGCCGACGATTTCTTTGCCAAGAACCAGCTTACGGACGGCGTCAATTCGTTCTACGCCACCTACAGCTCCACCTCCAAGAGCTACATATTCAGCGATATGGTCGACTATGCACAGGCCATGCTGGACGCCGGCGGCGTGACCGACGACGACAAGGAGTTCCTCATCATCCCTGTGTCGCTTGTCACGGAGACGTCGTCAAGCAGCTCGTCGTCAAGCTATTACTATTATTACTACTACGGGACCACCTCCAGCACCACCACGGTTACGGGCATCGTGCCCTACGTCATCAATCCGGTGATGGTGCGCTTGAAGCTCGACGAGGCCAAGATACGCTGCACGCTGACCAAGCAGTCACTGTAATGCAAGTTAGCCCCGCAGGGGCGACATCCTTGTTAACCCCGTACGTGGCGAAGCGGAGTGCGGGGATGGACGGGTCAACTCTACATACTCGAGTCCCGCAGGGGCGATATTCTTCGCGCACGAGCGGGTGGGCGGGAAGAATGTCGTCCCTGCGGGACTTATCAGTGTGATGGGCACCCCTAACCCCGCACTCCGCTTCGCTACGTACGGGGTTAACAAGAATTACGCTCCTGCGGAGCTGAAATACATTTGGGGTGTGGGCACGGCGGGTGGACACCCTTTGTGGCGGCGGGGCGCGAGGGCGCCGCCCCGCTCCTATGCTGGCGGGCACGGCGGGGATGCAGGGCGCGAGGGCGCCGCCCCGCTCCGGGCGGGGCGACGGCACTCCTGATTTACTCTTGGTCGCTTACAAATCCCAAGTTCCAAATCCCAAATCCCAATTATAGGAGGATGAGGGGGCAGTAGTAGAGGGTGGCGAGGGTGCGCGAGGCTTCGATTTGGGCCAGGCGGAGGGCCCGGGTATCGGCCTCGCGGCGCGTGGCAATCTCGTCGGCATGGGCGCGTGCTGCGTCGCAACGGGAGGCGATGTCGTCGACCAAGGTCGTGGCGTTGGAATAACAGATGGATGAGGGGTCGACGGCGGCGAGCAGGTCGAGGGCGCCTGTGTAGTCACCCTTGGCGGCGAGCGTGCGGGCTTGGGCGATGAGAGTGCTTGCGACGTCGTCGATGTGATAAGTGTAGATGTCAACTATGGCCGAGAGCACGTCTGCATAGCCGCTGCAGCAGTCAGGCACAGAGGCCAGGAGCCACATCGCTTTCTCGTATTCGCCGGTTGAAGCGGCGGCTTTGGCCTGTGCTATGATTCCGGGACACTTGGCCTCGTAATATGATCCGATGCGCTGGCGTGCGTCGGCGAGGAAGTTGACGGCCTCGGGGCTCTTGGCGCGTATGGAGGCGGCTGCGGCGTCGAGTGCTGCCTGCTCGGTGACGCCGGCGCCGCGGACAGGCACCTGTGCGGAGGCGAACACCTCGCGTGTGAGGCGGTTGTAGACCTTGATGGTGACGTTTGCCTCGACGGCCACGGTCGGTTGGATGCCGGAGATGACCTGTTGGCTGACGGGCTCTACCCGGGCGGAGATGACGAAGAGAGCGAGGTCGGGGTCACCGGCGAGGCCGGAGGCGTTAGCGGCCACTGTGAGGGCGCCGGTGAGGCGGTCGGAGTTGGATACCACGGCCACGGGTACGTCGCAGTCGGCGGCTTTCAGTGCAGGCACGGCGATGGCGGCACAGATGGCGGCGATGGCTATATTGTGTGTGATTTTCATGGCGTTAGCGTATGAATATGTTGACTTTGCCGAGGCCTTGGATCTTGAAGTCGGCTGTGACGCCGCGCTCGGCGAGATAGTTGACGAGTCGCTGGGCGACGTCCTTGGCGCCCTGCTTGCGCTGGCGACCGCGGATGGTGCTCTCCAGGGGGATGTATACGCCGGTGTATTGCATAAACGTGGCGCCTCCCTTGACGTTCTCGATGCCGCGACCGTCGACGCTGTTGTCATACAGGAAGTCTTCGATGACCTCGCGGAGGGTGTATGGGCCGACCTTGGTGTTGAAGTCGACGGAGGCTCCGCTGACGGTCTTGATGTCGAAGGCCACCATGCGGCCGTTGGTGCACATATTTTGGTAATAGGTGAGCATCTTGCGCAGGAAGGGATCCATGTTGGCATAGACGGCCTCGCGTATGAGCACCTCGGGGGCGGAGGCAGTGGAGGGTTCGCCCATACCCTCGACGGGTGCGAAGGTGTGCTGGGTGTATGGGTCGATGCCGTTGAGGGTGTAGGAAATGCGGCGCTGCGGGCCGGAGGAGACCACGGAGTAGCCGACTTTGATGAGGATGTCGGCGTTGGAGTTTCGGATTACCGCCTCTTCGACGCTCTCGCTGACGTCGCCGAAGTTGGCGTCGCTGATGGCGCGGTCGGCGCGCGCGGCGTTGATGGCCTCGGCGAGGTCGACGATGACTATCTGGTCGTTACGGTCGGTGATGAGCTGTGCTATCTGGGTGAGCACTGCGCGGAGTGAGGCGTCGGACTGCAGTGCGCGCTCATAGTCGGGGACGGTGACTGTGGCACCGCCGGAATTGAACTGCTGCGTGTAGCCCTTCTGCTTGCACAGGGTGATGTCGGGCACTATCATCATGCGCGGGGGCGTGAGCGGCTTCTGTGCCGCGACGGCGCAGCAGACGGCGGCTAGTATGGCAAGTGACAGGATTATGCGTTTCATGGTTGTGATGCAAGGTTATTCAATAATGTTGTCGTCGACAAACTGCTTGCGCAGTTTTATGGTATTGACCTTGACGGTGACGGTTACGGTGACAAATCCGTCGCCCTGGAGCTCTTTGGCCGAGCCTTCCACCTTGGCATACTTCTCGTATCGTCCGCCGTTGCCGAAGAACTTGTCGAAGTATTTGGGGTGCTGCTCGCGGACGGTGGGGGAGTCGATGATGGGATAGGCAGATGTGTTTGCAGTGGTGCCCTGGACGCCGTAGAATGTGACTTCGTAGACAGCCTTGCGGCGGGCGTTTTCGACGGCCTCCTTGCGGTCGCGGCCGCGCTCGGTGACCACGAGCGTGCGGGTGCCGTCGGCGTTGTAGCCAACCGACTGCGTGGGCTGTGGCTGGTATGCGGAGGTCGAGACCTCCTTTTTCGACGAGCAGCCGGAGATGGCCAGGGCTGCCACGGCGATGATGGCGAGATTTTTGAGTGACGAGTACATGGTAGGTAATTAGTTGTTAGTGAGTGGTGAGTAGGTTACCAGAGCGAGTTGAAGCCGGAGACTATGCCGCACTCCTCGAGGTATTTGGCGAGGGCCTCCTTGTCGATGACCACGATGCCGACGGTCTCATACATCTTGGTACTCTTGTTTTTCATCACCGACACGGAGGTGGGGACGACCGTGGCGTATGTGCGATAGCGCTGCTCGCGGTTGAATGCCTCGAAGAAGGTGGAGTATTGCTCTGCGGTGGCGGCGTTGGTGACGATGGGGCTGAACGAGGGCTTGCCGTCGATCGAGGGGATGCCGTGGAGCATCAGGGCGGTCACGGCGTTCTGCAGCAGCAGGTCGTTGGCCGTCCCCTTGGGGTCTTTCTTGGTGTTGACGAGCACGTTTACCATCACGCGGCCACCCTGGCCGATGCCGGCGGAGGTGACGGAGTAGTCGTCGGCGAGGGCTGTGAGGGCGCAGATGAGCGCAATTATTGTCAAAGTCAGGTGACGCATTTTGAGTGTTTAGTGATTAGTGATTAGTCAAGAGAGGGGAGAGGAGGATGAGCAATTATGCATTATGGATTATGCATTAGGGTTAGGATTCGCGGAGCTGGAGGCCGGGGTTGTTGAGGTCGACGTTGGTCTTCTTGACATAGAAGCGGGTGCCTCGGCTGGAGGTGTCGAAGTGGTAGTCGTAGCGGACGTCGAGGTTGTTCCAGGGCGAGCCGGCCTTGACTGTGCCCACGCGGCGGTAGCAGATGGTGCCCTTCTTGTCTTTGTAAGGCTCGAGGATGTCGTACTTCTTGCCGTAGGTGACCTCCTCCTTGGTGCCGATATGGGCGTACATGGCGTCGTCTTCGTCGAAGTAGAATGGTGCGCGGGGCCGGAAGACGGGGAACTTGCGGGCGAGCTTGGCGATGCCCTTGTCGACGCAGCGGCTGGTGACGTCGAGTATCACTTTGCCCTCGTCGCTGAGCGAGCGGAGGATGGTCTTTGAGCTTGAGCACTTGTAGTCGCCGACGTACTTGAGGCAGTCGGAGAAGAAGAAGTAGCTGCCGAACTCCTTGCGGCGGTTGTCACGCTCCGAAGCGGGGGTCGAGGAGTCGACCCAGAGGTTGTTGAACATGTAGTTGGTCATCCCGGGTGTCCAGTCGAGGCGGTAGAGGTAGGCGTGCATCTTCACGCGGAATCCGCCGATGTCGCCGACCACTTCGGAGGTGACGGTTATGAGCTGGCCTATCTCGTTGTACATCTGGGCCTGGCGGAATTGCTTTTGTCGGGCGTGGGGGTCGTGGTTGTTAAAACCCTTTTGGTACTCTACGCCCCCGATGGTCTGGAAAGTTGCGCCTACCAGCGCGAGGCCGAGCTGTCCCCAGAAGGCTCCCTTCTTCTTGTCGATATAGTCCATATCGCAGACTAGCACGAAGGAGCTTTGCAGCAGCTCGAGTCCCTCGTCCTGCAGCATCTCCGGGCCGCGGAGGCTGGCGGTGGCGCGCCGGTAGTCGTCGTAGAAGGCGCCGTAGCCGCCGCGGTCGTGGATGAGGCCGAGGTCCATGTAGCCGCCGGAGGTGCGGTTAAACCACCGGCCGACAACCTTCTCGGCGACGTGGTTGGCGCGCAGCAAGTCCTCGATATCTTCGCGGCTCTGCTTGCCGGAAACACTGATTACGCGCACATCGTCGATATTGTGGTTGTTGTAGCGCAGGGGCATCGGGAAGTCGCGGAACACCTGCGCCATCTCGGTGGCGTAGGCCTTGTCGCGGTGGGTGAGCAGGATAAGCGTCAGCGACGAGCGGCGGTAATGGTCACGGTCGGTGAAGTTTGAGAACACCGGCGTGGGGGCCTCGGAGGCGGAGGCCTCGGCGCGGGCCGCTGTGGGGAGGAGAGAGGAGATGAGTGCCACCAGGAGGGAGGCGAGGAGGGTCGTGCGTTTCATGTGATAGGTATTGAGATGTTTAATGGCAGTTTTGTTTGTTTTGATGTTGCAAAGTTAACGCCCGCGAGCCTGATGTCAAGCTGCGGGCGGGTGATTGATTTTGAAAGTCGGGGGTTTGGGGATGAAATCCCGAGGAAACTCCGATGAAAATCGATTGCCTGTCGATTGGAGGTTAGCCGAAGAGGGCGCGGAAGGCTTCGTCGACCTTGGCCACCTCGATGATGTCGATGCCTAACTTATTGATGTCTACTCCTTTGAGGTTGTGCGCGGGGATGAGCATGCGCTCCAGGCCGAGCTTGGCGGCCTCGGCGATGCGCTGCTCGATGCGGGTGACGGGGCGTATCTCGCCGCTGAGGCCCACCTCCCCGGCCATGCAGACGGAGCGGGATATGGCCATGTCGACGTTGCTCGAGAGGATGGCGGAGATTACGGCGAGGTCGAGCGCGGGGTCGTTGACACGCAGGCCCCCGGTGATGTTGAGAAACACGTCTTTGGCGGCGAGCTTGAAGCCCGCCCGCTTCTCCAGCACGGCCAGCAGCATGTTCATTCGCTTGGCGTCGAATCCGGTGACCGAGCGCTGCGCGGTGCCGTAGGCGGCGGTGCTCACCAGCGCCTGCGCCTCGATGAGGAAGGGTCGCGCCCCCTCCATGGTCACGCCCACGGCCACCCCCGAGAGCTCCTCGGCATGCTGGCTCAGCAGCATCTCAGACGGGTTGGTCACCTCGCGCAAGCCCCGCTGCACCATCTCGTAGATGCCCAGCTCGGAGGTGGAGCCGAAACGGTTTTTGATGCTGCGGAGTATGCGGTACATGTAGTGGCGGTCACCCTCAAACTGCAGCACGGCGTCGACGATGTGCTCGAGCACTTTCGGCCCCGCGATGCTCCCCTCCTTGTTGATGTGGCCGATCAGCAGCACGGGCACGCCCGACTCCTTGGCGTAGCGGAGCAGCCGCGCCGAGCACTCGCGCACCTGGCTGACGGAACCCGCGGCGCTGTCGAGGTCGTCGGCGGCGATGGTCTGTATCGAGTCGACCACCAGCAGGCCCGGGTTGACGGTGCGTATGTGGTCGAAGATAGAGTCCATGGAGGTCTCGCAGACTATGTAGCACGAGTCGCTCAGACGTCCCAGCCGCTCGGCGCGCATGCGCAGCTGCTGCGCGCTCTCCTCGCCGCTGACATATAGCACGCGGCGCGTCTGTATCGACAGGACGTTCTGCAGCACTAGCGTCGACTTGCCGATGCCCGGCTCGCCGCCGATGAGCACGAGGCTGCCGGCCACGAGTCCGCCGCCGAGCACGCGGTTGAGCTCGCCCGAAGGGAGGGTGATGCGCACATCGCCCGCAGTCTCTATCTCCGAGACTTTGAGCGGGCGGCTCTTGGGAGTTGCGCCCAGGAGCGACTTCTGGCGGGTGGAGGCGTTGGCGCTGACACGCTCTTCCACCATGGTGTTCCACTCGCCGCAGGCGGGGCACCGGCCCTCCCAGCGGGGGAAGTCGGCGCCGCAGTTGCTGCAATACCAGACGGATTTTTGCTTGGCCACTTTGGGGGATAAGGAATTTAAGGAATTTAAGGAAATTAAGGAATTTAGGGAGGCTATTTCGTGAGGGGGCGGCGGAAGGCGGCGAGGGCGATGGCCGTGGCAATGGCGGCGTTGAGGCTCTCGGAGGTGGGCCGATCAGGGGGGTAGGAGGGTATGGTGAGCCGGCGGGTGACCGTGGAGGCCACTGCGTCGGAAATGCCGCGTCCCTCGTTGCCGATGACCAGTATGCCCCCGGCAGGGAGATCGGCGGCGAATATGCTCTCGCCGCCGAGGAAGGTGCCCATTACGGCGGTGCCCGCGCGGGCAGCTTTTTTAAGCTCGTCGGCAAGGTCACAGTATATTACACGTACGCGCGCGAGGGCGCCCATCGTCGCCTGCACCACCTTGGGCGCGAAGCAGTCGGCGGTGTCATGCGAGGCGAGTATGGTGGTTACGCCGAACCAGTCGGCGGTGCGTATGATGGTGCCGAGGTTGCCGGGGTCCTGTATGGTGTCGAGGGACAAAAGCAGGTCAGCCCCCCCCGCCCTCCCCCCAAGGGGGGGGGGCACCAAGTTAGTAGTGTTGTTAGGGGCTTCATCGTGGGAGCCAAGAGCTAAGGTAGCCCCCCCCCTTAGGGGGGGGATGGGGGGGGCTTTCAGCACCGCCAGGACACCTTGCGGGGTGGTCAGCGACGACATGCGCTCGAGGTCGCGCGGACGCACCATCGTCGCGTCAAGTTCGGCCCATGGGTTCTCCATGAGCCAAGCGTCGGTGACAAAGAGCGCCTCCAGCTCGAAAGCTCCCATCAGCTCGCGCACGGCCTTGGTGCCCTCGGCCTTGAACAGCCCGGTCTCGCGCCGTGTCTTGGCGCGGTCGAGACTGCTGATGAGTTTGATGTTGGCATTGGTCAATTCCATAACCACAAATTTACGCCAAAACATTGACATTTCATCCCCAAAAACCGAAAAATCATCCCTTATCTGAATTTTTTCTTGCAAAAAAGGCTCAAAAATGAAAAGAGTTTATTAAATTTGTGCGTTAAAAAGCAACTGCTTCCAGTGTAAATCCCCCCTCTCCCTCCCCTCAAACGCATACATAAATACACAATGAAATATGTAGGAGCACATGTGTCGGCGCAAGGTGGCGTGTCCACCGCCCCGCAGGAGGCCTCGGCGATTGGCGCCAGGGCGTTTGCGCTGTTCACGCGCAACCCCCAGCGGTGGAGCTCAAAGGCCATAACCGCCCAGGAGGCCGAGCTCTTCCGCAAGGAGTGCGAGCGCCTGGGGTATGCGCCCGAGGTGATACTCCCGCACGACGGATTTCTGATCAACCTCGGCTCGCCCGACGCCGACAAGCTCTCCCGCAGCCGCAAGGCTTTCCTCGACGAGCTGCGACGCTGCGAGCAGCTGGGGCTGACGATGCTCAACTTCCACCCCGGCTCGCACGTCAACCAGATGAGCGAAGAGGAGTGTCTGGACCTCATCGCCGAGTCGGTCAACCTTTGTCTGGCCGAGACCACGGGGGTGGTAGCCGTGCTTGAGAACACAGCCGGGCAGGGGAGCAACCTCGGATACTCATTCGAGCATCTGCGCCACATCATCGACCGTATCGACGACAAGAGCCGCGTGGGCGTGTGCATCGACACCTGCCATGCCTTCGCCGCCGGCTACAATCTGGCAACAGACGCGGGGTATGAGCAGACGTGGCAGGACTTCGACCGCGTCATCGGCCTGCAGTATCTGCGCGGGATGCACATCAACGACGCCAAGAAGCCGGTCGGCAGCCGCGTCGACCGCCACGCCCCGCTTGCCACGGGCACTCTGGGCGAGGCCTTCTTCAGGCGCATGATGAACGATCCTCGTCTCGACGGAATCCCCATGATCCTCGAGACGCCCGACGAGAGCCTCTGGCCGCAAGAGATCGCCTGGCTCTACTCCCTAATGAGTAATTGAGTAATTAAGTAACGAAGTAATTACTGATTATGTAACTTCTCTCCTTAACTTCCTTAATTTCCTTAAACTCCTTAAATTCCTTACCGAAAACTTACTTTAAACCAACCATAACATCATGAAAACGAAACCTGACTTAAGCTTCTGGAAGCTGTGGAACCTCAGCTTCGGCTTCTTCGGAGTGCAGATAGCCTACGCCCTCCAGAGCGCCAATATCTCGCGCATCTTCGCCACCCTCGGCGCAGATCCCCACACTCTCAGTTACTTCTGGCTGCTCCCGCCCATCGCGGGCCTCATCATACAGCCCATCATCGGCACCCTCAGCGACCGCACCTGGAACCGCTTCGGCCGCCGCCTGCCCTACCTCATTCTTGGCTCGGTGCTTGCCGTCATCGTCATGTGCCTGCTGCCCAACGCCGGCTCGTTCCACATGGCCGTCGCCGGCGCCCTTATCTTCGGCGCCTTCGCACTGATGTTCCTCGACCTGTCGATCAACATCTCCATGCAGCCCTTCAAGATGCTCGTCGGCGACATGGTCAACGAGAAACAGAAGGGCCTGGCATACTCCATACAGAGTTTCCTGTGCAACGCCGGCTCCGTGGTGGGCTATTGCGCGCCTTTTGTGCTCGCCTACATCGGCGTGAGCAACATAGCCGACGCCGGTCAGGTGCCCGACACGGTCACCTGGTCGTTCTACATCGGCGCCATCATCCTGATCATCTGCGTGCTCTACACCTTCTGGAAGGTCAAGGAGATGCCTCCGAAGGAGTATGCCGAGTATCACGGCATCACCGCGTCCAAGGACAAAGATGAGAAGAAGGAAAACTTCATCACCCTGCTCATCAAGGCCCCCAAGACCTTCTGGACCGTAGGCCTCGTACAGTTCTTCAGCTGGTGCGCCTTCATGTACATGTGGACGTACACCACCGGCGGCATCGCTCAGACCGCCTTCGGCTGGGACGGCGTCAGCACGGCCGCCGACGTCTACCAGGAGGCCGGCAACTGGACAGGCAACCTCTTCGCCGTGCAGGCTGTGGGCTCCGTCATCTGGGCCCTGGTGCTCCCGCAGTTCAAAAACCGCAAGTGGGCATACACCATCAGCCTTGTCATGGGCGCCGCGGGCTTCATCAGCACGCTCTTCATCCATGACCAGTGGCTGCTCTTCATCTCCTTCCTGCTCATCGGCGCCGCCTGGGCCGCCATGCTCGCCCTCCCCTTCACCATCCTCACCAACTCGATCAACGGCAAGCACATGGGTGCTTACCTGGGCCTCTTCAACGGCACCATCACCATCCCGCAGATCGTCGCTGCAGCCCTGGGCGGCGTGCTCTTCAGCCTCTTCGGCGGCGTTGACCAGATCTACATGCTCGTCTTCGCCGGCGTGCTCCTGCTCATTGGCGCCGGGTGCGTGTGGTTTATCAACGAGACCTACGCCGAGGGAGGCCAGCGAGTCGAGAGCGACCGCATCGAAGACCCCGTCGTCTGACACCCTTTCACGTAAAAAACATAACGTTTCGGGGCCCAAACCACAAGGTTTGGGCCTTTATTTTGCCCTTTTCGTCATTTTTTTGTTAAAAATGTGGGCGGTTACGCTAATTATTTATAAATTTGCAATCAAGTTTGCCGCCCCCCCCTCTGCGGGGAGCGGAGCACACACAGCACCTGCATCTAATAACACCTAAAAACTTAACCAACCTATACAGCGCATGATTAGGCTTTACATCAACTCACGTGACGAACTCAACATACTCCAGCTCGAGAAGATCCTCTTCTGCCAGTCAGAAGACAACTACACCAAGGTGACCTACGTCTCGGGCCACCAGGTGCTCGTCCACCTCACCCTTACCAAGCTCGTCGAGCTCATCTCGATGGTGTGGCCCAAAGGCCAGCCCTCTCCATTCTACCGTCTCGGCCGCGGCGCTGTCATCAACCAGCAATATGTCATCGCCCTCAACATCCTCAAGCAGCGCGTATACATCACCGGCTTCCGCGACAAGGTGTATGCCCTGGTTGCCCCCAAGGCCGTGCTCAAGAACTATCGCGACCTCCTCACCAAGGCCATGCCCCGCAAGGAGGGCGAGTAACATCCCCACCACATTCCCCGCGCCGCGCGTCGGCGCACTAACCACTCATATAATTAACATCTTCAACAAATGCCAAAGCAAGTCAACATAGGCCGGTGGAACACCCCCCAGGACCCCCAGAACCCCTACGCGCAGCAGGGTTTCCCCATCACTTGCAAGTTTACCAGCAAAGACCACTGCTCCATCTCCTACGACGAGCACACCAACATGTTCACCGTCAACGACCACAATTCAGCCAACGGCACGTGGATCATGGACGACTCGCAGGGTCTCGACAAGATGCAGTTTTACCGCGTCAAGGCTGTAACTGTACCCGCGGGCACCTGGCTCAACCTCGGCGGTACCGCCCTGGGCAACGGGCACCACTTCCTGGTTGACCATATCCTCCAGCGCAACCCCAATGACTTCTCTCGGGAGTTCTCCATCATACAGCAGCGCTACGCCCAGCACAAGGAGTGGCAAGAGCGAGTGCAGGAGAAGGTGAAGAAGAAGCAGGTGACCATGAACATCCTCCGCGGTATCATCACCCTGGTCATAGCCGTCGGCCTTTACGCCGTGCTTCCCCAGGACCTCAAGATAGTCGGAACGATACTCGGCGGTGTCATCGCCGGTACCATCGTCACCATCCTGACCATCAAGGACAAGAACCGCGAGGCCATGAAGACTGCCCAGGACAACGCCAAGTCTTACTTCCTTTGCCCCAAGTGCGGCAAGCCCCTCAACGAATATATGATCAATGCCCTGCAGTGTCTCTCCTGCAAAGCCCAGTGACCCCTGCATAACCCCATCAACACACATTATTAACAAATCACTGCAATGAAACGACTTTTCCTCAGCTTCCTGATGATGGTATTCGCCGTCATCGCAATATGGGCCAAGACCTACGTGGTGGCCGCCGGCGTCTCCGCCTACAGCGACTCGCGCAACAATCTTGACTATCCGGCCCAGGACATCATCAACATCGGCAAGGTCATGAAGAAGGCCGGCTGCAACGTCACCGTCCTCACCTCCAAGAATGCCACCCATGACAACATCCTCGGCGCCATCCGCCGCATCGGCAAGGTGGCCGGCAGCTCCGACCGCATAGTCTTCTTCTTCTGCGGCCACGGCGGCGAAGGCTTCATCGTGCCCTACGACGGCACCACCAACACCTCCAAGATGCTCAGCTACGAGGAACTCCTCAATGAGATCAACGAGGTGAACGCCGCCCAGAAGGTGCTCTTCATCAACTCTTGCCACTCCGGCTCGGCTGGCAGCGTGGTCACCTCCTCGGCTTGGCAGAGCAAGGCCAAGACCAACAATGTGGCTCTCTTCCTCAGCTCCGACGCCACCGAATACTCCTACGAGTCGGGCCTGGCAAGCGCCGGATTCTACAGCCGCTCGCTGCTCAACTGCCTCCACGGGCTTTGCGACGCTAACGGCGACAAGAAGATCACCATCAAGGAGATCCAGGAATACCTCTACAACGACGTCACCAAGCGCTCGGAGGGCCTGCAGACTCCCCAGCTCTACTATGGCGGCGACATGCTCAATGCCGTGTTCATGAAATTCTGACCCCTCAAGGAGTGATTAGTGGTTAGTGATTAGTGATGAGCGATTAGCTGAATGATTGAGCCGAATCTCATCTCACCAATCCAAATCTCATCCCACTACCTGCAAAAAACTAATCACTAATCACCCATCACTAATCGCTAAAAAACTCCACGTTTCATCCCTAAAACCCCCTGTTTCGCGGTTAATCTCTCAAAAAATTTGGTTTCGCCTCGCTCAGGTCGTAACTTTGTGACATAGAAATCAAACAAAAATCTCGAAACTCCTTAAAACATCACAACAATGAACAACAACTTCACCACCCCCCTGAGCGATAACACCCAAGTAGGCAACCTTAACAACGCTCCCGCTCCCGAGACCGTTGACATCAACGCCAACGAGCCCGTGGCTGCAGAGGCTGCCGAGAATGAGAAGCGCAACGGCCTCAGCGGCGCAGCCGTGGCCGGCATAGCAGGCGCAGCAGTAGTAAGCGGCGTAGGCCTCGCTTACGCAGCAAACCAGGTGATCAATGGCGACGGCGAGACCGTGGCCGACGAGGCCTCCGACCTCTCCGACGCCGGCAGCGGCATCTACGAGGGCGCTCCCGTGCCCCCCGACACCCCCAAGGCCCCCTCGACCCCCAAGGATCCTGAGGATGGCGCCATCGCCGAGGAAGACCTCACCGACTTCCAGCGCAGCACCGTCGACCACGCCGACAGCAACTTCGCCGACTGGAACGAAGACCCCGAGACCGGCACCCCCTCCAACCCCGGCGGCAACACCGACCTGGCCGAGCTTCCCGACGTTGACCCCGACCTCGCCACCGCCGATATGGCACAGGACGTCTACCTCATCGACGAGGTTGACGAGGGCGACCCCTCCTACTTCTTCAACCCCACCGACATGGCCGTTGCCAACATCGACGGCAGCATGGTGACCGCCGTAGAGGCTACCCTCCCCACCGGTGAGACCGTCTACCTGCTCGACAGCGACGGCGACGGCAACTTCGACGTGGTATACGACAGCGACGGCAACGCCATAGCCGACGGCTCCGACCTCACCGCCACCACCGTCGACGACGCAGCCTCCATCCTCATGGACAAGGGCGTGGACGTCCCCGGCGCAGACGGCAACGAGGTAGCCGAGATGGCCGATGTCAACGAGTTTGTCGACGACTCCAACGGCCAGATGGCCTTCGAGCCCGACGGCCTGGAGGAGCCCGCCATCGAGGAGCCCGGCGTAGACGACCTCGCCTCCATCGACGACTTCGGCGCCGACATGTAATCAGATACCGTTCACTCCCACACTCTTCACTAACCTGCTGTAGATGAACGGAATGAAAGTAGCGCTTAAGTGCGAGAAGTGCGGCAGTCAAAAGACTGTCGTACTTCCGTCTAAGCCGGGTGCTTACAAGACCCCTTGCGCCGACCCCGACTGCGGGGCGTTCATACGCTTCAACGTCGGCCAGGGCAAGGGCCCGGAGCAGCCGGGATCGCTTCCCCGCATCATCAAGTGCGAGGGCTGCGGCGCCGTGGTGGCCGTGCCCGAGGGATACTCAGCCCCGCAGTTCCGCTGCCCCAAGTGCCAATATGTCAACCGTGTGGCTCCGCACCCGCAGATGCCCCGGGTGCACCCGGCGCCCCAGCCCCAAACCCCCAAGCCCATGTCAGCACCACAGTTCCCCCAGGGGATGCCCCCCATCCCCGGCGCCCCCAAGGCGGCGCCCATAGACCCTTCGGAGATCACCAACATCGACGAGGGGCTGCTCAACAAGCCCTCCGGCCAGCCCGTGATGGCAGAGGTGGTAGAGGCACAGGTGGCCTCCCCCAAACCCGCCGGCATATTCGTGGGCAAGAAGAGCATGACCCTGCAAGAGCTTGAGGCCCTGCAGGGCAAGCACCAGGCTCCCAAGCCCATCCCGGCTCCCGTGGCCGCGCCGCCCAAGCCCGCGCAGCAGCCCGCACAGCACTCGGCGTTTGCCCCCAACAAGACCGTCGTGGCCTCTCCCGGCGCTTTCGCAGCCCAGGCGCCACATGCCGCTGTATGCTCGCTCCGCCAGGGTTCCGGCCACTTCGCGCGCACGTTCACTCTCCGTGTCGGCGCCAACATCATAGGCCGTGCCGACCGCGACCGTCCCTCCGACGTTTCGATCACCGGCGACGACAGCATCTCGCGCCAGAGCGTGCGCCTCGACGTGGTGCCCGCCGGCGGCACGTTCCTTTACAAGGTGACAGTGCTAAAGTCGCTCAACCCCGTGCTGCACAACTCCAAGCAGATACCCAACGGCGGCAGTGAATACCTCAACATCAACGACATACTCCAACTGGGCAATACCCGCCTGACACTCGTGTCAGGCAAATAGCCTCATTGCAACGTGGACAAATACCTCAAAATAACACTTGAACAGCCCCTGTCGTTCCACCAGCGCGGGCAGCGCCCCAACCAGGAGGACGCCCGCTTCCCCGACACGGACTATCCCGACCCGGCTTCACGCGTCTTCGTCGTCTGCGACGGCGTGGGTGGCCGCGAAAAGGGGGAGGTGGCCTCGCAGACCGTAGCCCGTGCCATCGGCGACTGGACCTCCGGCATGAGCATCAACCACTCGTTCGGCGAGCAGACGTTCAAGGAGATGATGGTGTATGTCTACAAGCGCCTGGGCCTGGTGGCCAACTCCGAAAATGCCTCGATGGCCACCACCCTCACCTTCGCTTGCTTCAACACCTCCGGCGTGTTTCTTGCCTACATCGGCGACAGTGTCATCTGCCAGGCCCGCCCCGGCGCCGGCATAATCTTCCATACCGTCGGCCACTCGCTGGTCAACGACATGGTGCGCCAGGGCATCATCACCCCCGACAGCGCCGCCACCCACCCCCGCCGCAACGTCATCACCCGCTGCATCCGGCCCCTCTCTGACGGCGCCGGCGCGCAGCCCATAAGCACCATCACGCTCACCGACGTAAAGCCCGGCGACGTGTTCATGCTCTGTTCCGACGGCGTGGGCGAGTGCTTCACCCATGAGATGCTCGCCGAGATGCTCTCCGACCCCAACGCCTCGCTGATGATCAAGGCTCGCAACATAGCCTCGGAGTGCGCCATGCGCTGCCGCGACAACAATACGGGCATACTCATCGGCATCAAGGCCGTGGAGGAGACCAACCCCCTGGAGCAGGTCGAGCAGGGCGCTCCCGAGAAGGGCCGCACCATGGCCATCCCGCCCGAATACCAGTCGAAGCTGCGCGACGTGAGCATAGACGTGCCGTCGCGCCACGCCTCCACTCGCGGCGGCGTCCCTGCGACGTCGCCCACGCTTAAGGCCGGCGTCCCCACCTCGCCGGCGTCATGGTGGAAGCGCGCCGTTGCCAGGATAAGAACGAAACTCAAACTTTAACCCACCCCGCAACGTAGGCCTCATGGCCTATAAGCCATATAAGTGCTATAATAATCAGATAACTATAACTTACCCATGAAAAAGTGCATCCTCGCCCTTCTGGCCATCTTCGCCTGCTCTGTAGCAGTGTGCGCCCAGTCAGGGCAGCTTACCAAAGCCGAATATCAGGAGCTCCGCGTACGTGCCGAAAAGGAGAACGAAGCAGAGGCCCAGTACACCCTTGGCAACCACTTCTACCAGGGCAACGTCCCCGGCTTCAACTCTGAAGACTCCCGCAAGGGCGCTGCCCGCTACTGGGCAATGGCCTACAAGAACAATCATCCGGAGGCCACCGGCAACCTCGGATATGCCTACCGCTTCGGCGTCGGCGTGGACGTCGACACCGTGCGCGCCCAGAATCTCTATATCCGCTCTATCGAGCTTGGCAACAGCGAGCTGGTAGAACTGCTCGACCGCGCCGCCCAGAACGGCTCTGCCTTCGACGCCATAGTGCTCTACAACTGCTATGCCGAGGGCAAAGGCGTGGTCAAGAACGAGGCAAAGGCTGTAGAATACCTCAAGATAGCCGCCAACGCCGGTGACACCCAGGCCAACCGCCGTCTCGCACAGATGCTTTACAAGAGCAATGACTACGACGGCGCCCGCGAGGCCCTCGCCAAGATTACCGACCGCAACCAGGAGGAGCGCTACCGCCTGGCCATGCTCAACATCGACAAGGACAACAATGCCCTCGACTCGCTCGAGACACTGGCTTGCGAGGCCTACATACCCGCCATGGAATCGCTCGCCGACCTGTACTATAGCGGCAGCGACAGGGTTAGCCCCAACCATGAGACTGCAGCCATCTGGTACCGCCGCGCCGCCGGCATGGGCTCGCACAAGGCTGCCTGGACTCTCGTCGACCTGCTCGTCAAGGGCGACGGCGTCCCCGCCGACTATGACCAGGCTATCTACTTCATCGACTTCGCAGTGCCTTTCGGTTACATCGGCTCGCTGCGCGAGAAGGTTAACGGCGAGTGGCGTGAACTCCCCTTCTTCGACTATTTCGTGGGCGTTTGCTATGCCAAAACCGGCAACTATGACAAGGCCGCCGAATACCTCAAGAAGGCCAAGAAGGCCAAGGTGCCCGGCGCCGAGACCCAGATAGCACTCCTCGACCTCTACCGCGGCGACGCCACCAAGGCTTACAAGAGCCTCGCCAAGCTCGCAAAGAAGCAGGACGGCACCGCTTTCTATCCCGTTTGCCGCATGCTCCTCGACGGCCAGGGCGTCCAAAAAGACACCGACCAGGCCCTGCAGTATGCCCTCTCGAGCGTGGGTGAGGGCAACCCCTTTGCCATGTGCATCGCCGGTGACATCTACATGTCCAAGGTCCAGCAGGGCGACGCCGTGGAGATGTACACTGCCGCCGAGAACCTCGGCATCCTCACCGACTCCGCCCGCGCCAACTACTCCAAGTGCCTGCGCCGCGGCCTCGGCTGCACTGCCGACGAGGTCCATGCCAACAAACTCGACAAGTTCCGCAGCCCCGACCGCCTTGTCGACCCCTACAAGGTGACCATCCAGGAGGTCGAGAAATAACCCTCAATATGACAGATAACGTATGCCCCACAGGCCGTCTGCGGCCTGTGGGGCATACGTCGCTAATGCTTTATCCGATTATCCGGTTACCCGATTGTCGGCCTCTCTGCTATTTGATGATCTCGTATTTGCGGAACACCTTCTGTATCTTCTCAAGAGCCGTGGCCACCTGCTCGCGGGTGTGGGTAGCCATCAGGCTGAAGCGTATCAGCGTGTCCTGTGGGGCTACTGCCGGCGAGACGACGGGGTTGACAAAGACGCCCTCGTCGAGCAGGTCGCGGGTGACGCGGAATGTCTTCCAGTCGTCGCGGATAAACAGCGGGATGATCGGGGTGGAGGTGTTGCCGATCTCGGCACCCATGTTGCGGAACCCCTCGAGGGCAAACTCGGTGAGCTTCCACAGGTTCTCCTGGCGCTCAGGCTCCTGCTCCATGATGTCGATGGCGGCCAGGGCTGCTGCAGTGCTCGCCGGGGTGATGGAGGCGGTGAAGATGTATGAGCGCGAGTGGTGGCGCAGGTAGTTGGTGATGCTCTTGTCGGTGGCGATGAAGCCGCCGAGCGATGCAAACGACTTGCTGAACGTGCCCATGACGATATCGATGTCGTCCGTCACGCCGAAGTGGGCGCACACGCCGCGGCCTCCCTTGCCGAAGACGCCGATGCCATGGGCCTCGTCGATCATCACGGCTGCGCCGTACTGCTTGGCCAGGCGCACTATCTCGGGTATGTTGGCCACGTCGCCCTCCATCGAGAAGACGCTGTCGGTGACTATGAGCTTGACCTTGTCCTCTTCGCAGCGCTGCAGCTGCTTCTCAAGCGAGGCCATGTCGTTGTGCTTGTATTTGAGCTGCTGGCTGAACGAGAGGCGCCGACCCTCGATGATGGAGGCGTGGTCTTGCTCGTCCCAGAGTATGTAGTCCTCGCGGCCGGTGAGCGTGCTCACCACGCCCAGGTTGACGCCGAAGCCGGTGGAGTAGATCATGACGTCCTCCTTGCCGATGTACTCGGCCAGGCGTGCCTCAAGCTTCTTGTGCAGGTCGAGGGTGCCGTTGAGGAAGGGGCTGCCGGCGCATCCGGTGCCGTATTTGCGGGTTGCCTCGATGGCCGCCTCCTTGATGCGCGGGTCGTTGACCAGGCCGCTGTAGCAGTTGGAGCCGAACATGAGCACCTTCTTGCCGTCCATGATCACTTCCGGGTCTTGCTCCGAGGAGATGGCGCGGAAATAGGGGTAGATACCGGCTGCCTTGGCCTCCTGGGGGGCGGTGTAGCGTGACAGTTTCTGTTGTAATAGCTTCATAATTGTAGATGGGTCGGGCCGCACTTGGCCTTATTCAGGCGGCAAAGTTACAAAAAAAATTTGGCACAGTGCCCAAAAAACCAAAAAAACTGCACAAACGCCCCCCAAAGGTGCATATTTATAACCCTATAGTTTCATGCCGATGCCGAAGAGGGCGTAGTCGTAGAGGCACGGGTCTTCGGGACGGAGGGTGCGCAGGGTCTCGGTAAGCTCGATGACGGCACGGCGGTCGTTGCTGCGACGCCCGAGCAGGCCAAGCTCGCGGGAGGTGTCGGCAACGTGCACGTCCAGCGGCAAGAACAATTGTGAGGGACTGACGATGTCGCGCCAGACGCCCAGATCCACGATGCCGTCGTCGCGTACCATCCACCGCATCCACATGTTCAGGCGCTTGAGAGCTGTGTCCTTCAGATTTTGAGGCAGACAGCGGCTGTCGGTCGCGCCCCCGTTGGCCGCTGCAAAGCGGCTGTTCATGGCCTCGGCGAGGGTCCACGCAGGGGCCTCGGAGGCATTGATTTGCAGGTGCTTGGCGAAGCCGTGAAGCGACCCGTATTCAGTGTATATGGCGCGAAGCCCCCGCAGGTAGTGCTTGAGGTTGCGGGCAAAGAAGGTGCGGTGGATGTTGAGCCGGTCGGGAAGCTCCTCATACCCCTCGTCCATCATGTAGCGGTAGGGGAGATGGTCCATCAACTCCAACATTTTGTTGCAGTTGCGGCAGATCATCTTGCGGTTGCCCCAGGCGATGGTGGCGCTGAGCAGGCCGGCGATCTCGATGTCGCGCAGGTCGTCGAAGCGGCGGGGAAACTGCACAGGGTCGTCGTCGATGAACGCCGGTGTGTTGATGCGCCGCGCCTCGCTCTCCAGTAGCTCCGCAATCTCTTGTGATACAGACATATAGTGATGTAGATGAGATTAAAAAAACGGATTTCACGGATTAAATTTAATCTGTGAAATCCGTGAACTCCGTTGTTTCTCGTTTATTCGGTTTTTTCGGGGTCGTCGGTGTCAACTGCTTCTGCCTCAATCACTTTCTCGGAGTGGCGCGAGGGGTGCGTGCCGATATATTCGAGGAGCGAGTTGACGGCGGAGCATACCATGCCGATGCCGGTGATGAGCACCACCACAGCCTTCGCCTCCTGCACGGTCGGGGCGAAGATGATGACGCAGCCGGCGGCAATCATCAATATCGGGATGATGTAGAAGTAGGCGGGGAGCACGAACGGACGCGCCAAGTAGCTGACAGCCAATACATGATACACGCCTGCCACTATCAACAGTATGCCGAAGAAGTAGGCCATCACGGCGGCAAACACGTCGGTGGCCACAAGCATGGCAATCCCCAAGAGCACGCCGAAGATGCTGACTACCAGGCCCCAGACGTAGGCGTGGCGACGGGCTCGCTCGTAGGTGGCAGGCGGGTTGGAGCGGTGGCTGAACGCGCCGACTATGATGTTGAACGCCGCAGGGATGATGAACGTCCACCCCAGCAGGCGCACCACGGTGGCGATGATGGCCTTGTCCTGGTGCAGGACTATCAGCGCTATGCCGGCTGCGAAAAACAGCAGCGATGTGAAGAAGTTTATTTTCCCTTTCATAACTTGCAATATTGCATGGCCTTTAGCCGATTATCCGATTGTCCGTTTAAGGTATAACACCCGATTTGCTCAGTAAGTTTTAAACTCCAAAACTCCAAAACTTCTAAACTCGTAAACCGCTCAGGGGATTGCCGTGAACGTCACCTCGCCGCGCAGGCTGCACTCGATGTCGCGACGCAGCCGCTCACCCTCGTAGCCGCACCCCAAAAGGTACATCAGTTTGGTCACAGCCGCCTCGGTGGTCATGTCGCGGCCGGAGATGACTCCGGTTTCCGCAAGCTGACGCCCGCTCTCGTAGAGCCGCAGGTTCACGCCGCCGTTGGCGCACTGGGTGATGACCACGATGGCCACGCCGAGGCCGATGGCGTCGGCTATGGCCTCCTTGAACCACGGCACGGTGGGCGCGTTGCCGGCGCCGAACGTCCGCAGCACTATCCCCCGCACCCCCGGAGTCTCGAGCTGGTGGCGCAGGTGGCGCTCGGTGATGCCCGGGTAGAGGTCGATCATCGTAACATCCTGACACATATCATAATGCACGCGTAGCTGCTTGCGCAGGTCGGCGCGACGCAGGGCGTCGACGTTGAAGTGTATGTCCAGGCCTATCTTCGCCAGCTCGGGGTAGTTGTACGACCGGAAGGCATTGAAGTTGTCGGCCGAGCGCTTGGTCGACCGGTTGCCGCGCCACAGATAGTTCTCGAAGAGTATCGCAACCTCCTGCACCATAGGCATCTGTCCCGATGCCGTACGCGCGGCGGCAATCTGCACGGCGGTGATGAGGTTTTCCTCGCCATCGGTGCGCACCTCGCCGATGGGTAGCTGCGAGCCGGTGATTATCACCGGCTTGGCCAGGTTCTCGAGCATGAACGACAGCGCCGAGGCGGTGTACGACATAGTGTCGGTGCCGTGGAGCACCACAAACCCGTCATAGTTAGCATAATGCTCCTCGATGGCCCGCGCCATCTGACGCCAGTGCGTGACGTCCATGTCCGACGAGTCGATGGGCGGCGCAAACTGGATGTTGTCGATGTGGTAGTCGAGCTTGGCCAGCTTGGGCACGTTGTCGATGAGGTGGCTGAAGTCGAAAGGCTGCAGCGACCGTGTGGTCGGGTTCTCGATCATGCCGATGGTGCCACCGGTGTAGATGAGCAATATCCGTGGTCTTCGTGGCATAGTTTATGGTAAAAGGGCCTTTAACCGGTTAACCGGTTAAAGACTGATTTAAAGCTACTTGATTTGAGAGCCAGAGGCGACGAGTCCAAGCGGGCTGATGAGCGCGAGGCTGCCGTCGGCGCTCTCGGCCGACAGTATCATACCCTCCGAGACGATGCCGCAAAGCTCGCGCGGCGGCAGGTTGGCGATGAAGCACAGTTGCTTGCCTACCAGCTCTTTGGGGTCGTAATATTTTGCGATGCCGCTGACTATGGTGCGCGGCGTGCCGGTGCCGTCGTCGAGGGTGAGTTTGAGCAGTTTCTTCGCCTTCTTCACCTTCTCGCAGGCGGTGACGGTGCCTACGCGCAGGTCGCAGGCACTGAACTGGTCGAACGTCACCTCGGGCGATATCTCCGCTGGTTTCCAGTCCTTTAGCATGTTCTCCTTCTTGATGCGCTCGAGGCGGTCGAGCTGCGCCTGGATGGCGGCGTCCTCGATTTTCTCAAACAGCAGCTCCGGCGTGTCAAGCTCCGTGCCGGCGGCGAGTATGTCGTCCCGTCCCAGGTCGGCCCACGCCAGATTGCTGACTTTGAGCATTTTGCCGAGCTTCTCCGCCATAAACGGCAGGAACGGCTCGAAGGCCACCTGCAGGTTGGCGCAGATCTGCAGCGCCACGTTGAGTATCGTGCCCACGCGGCCCATGCCGTTCGGGTTCTTGGCCACCTTCCACGGCTCGGTCTCCTGCAGGTACTTGTTGCCCACGCGAGCCATGTCCATCGCGTCGCGCAGGGCGTCGCGCAGGTGGAAAGTCGACAGGTTCTCCTCCTCGCGGCCCTTGATGGCGCGCAGCTCCTCGAAGGCCGTGCGGTCGACCTCCTCAAGCTCTCCGCGCTCCGGCATGCGGCCGCCGAAGTACTTCTGTGTCAGCACCATAGCGCGGTTGACGAAGTTGCCGAGGATGGCCACGAGCTCCGAATTGTTGCGCTGCTGATACTCCGCCCAGGTGAAGTCGTTGTCCTTCGTCTCCGGCGCGTTCGCCGTCAGCACGTAGCGCAGCACGTCCTGCTTGCCGGGGAAGTCGCGAAGGTATTCGTGGAGCCATACTGCCCAGTTCTTCGACGTCGATATCTTGTTGCCCTCAAGGTTCAGGAACTCGTTAGCTGGCACGTTGTCAGGCAGTTGGTAGCCGTCGCCGTAGGCCATCAGCATGGCCGGGAACACGATGCAGTGGAACACGATGTTGTCCTTGCCGATAAAGTGTATCAGCCGCGTGTCCTCGCTCTTCCACCACTTCTCCCACGAGTCGGGAAACAGTTCCTTAGTGTTTGATATATAGCCTATTGGCGCGTCAAACCATACGTAGAGCACCTTCCCTTCGGCACCCTCTACGGGCACGGGCACGCCCCAGTCGAGGTCGCGGCTCACCGCGCGGGGCTGCAGGCCCAGGTCTATCCACGACTTGCACTGCCCGTAAACGTTCGTGCGCCACTCCTTGTGACCCTCCAATATCCACTTTTTCAAGGCGTTCTCGTAGCGGTCGAGCGGCAGATACCAGTGCGTGGTCTCACGCATGGTCACCGGTGCGTCTGACAGCGCAGAGTGCGGGTCTATCAAGTCCGTGGCATTCAGGCTGCTGCCGCACTTTTCGCACTGGTCGCCGTAGGCGTCCGGGTTGCCGCAATGGGGGCACGTGCCGCGCACATAGCGGTCGGCAAGAAACTGCCCCGCCTTCTCGTCGTACGGCTGAAGCGTCGTCTGCATCGTGAACACCCCGTCGTCGTACAGCTTGCGGAAAAATTCCGATGCCGTCTCGTGGTGTATCTTCGACGTCGTCCGCGAATAGATGTCAAACGAGATGCCAAGCTCCTCAAACGACTCCTTGATGAGCTTGTGGTAGCGGTCAACGATGTCCTGGGGCGTAACGCCCTCTTTTGCAGCGGCTATGGTGATGGGCACGCCGTGCTCGTCGCTGCCGCCGATCATCAGCACCTCCTCCCCGCGCAGGCGCAGGAAGCGGGCATAGATGTCGGCCGGCACGTAGACGCCAGCCAGGTGGCCGATGTGCACGGGACCGTTGGCGTATGGTAAAGCCGTGGTTATCAGTGTTCTCCGGTATTTCTTTTCCATCGTAGAAGTTTTGGTTTCTGTTTCAAACGGCAAAGTTACGCTTTTTCCCAAAATTCTCAAAAAAATACATGGGTTATCGATTTTCCGTCGACAACCCATCGATATTCCTCGATTGGCATTTTCCAAATCCCAAATCCCAAATCCCAAATCCCAATCAATGCGCTTCCAGCCAGTTGGCGCCGACGCCCGAGCTTACCTCAAGCGCCACGCGCCCGTGGTACGCGTTCTCCATGCATCGCGTCACTATCTCCTGCAGAGTCGGAAGCTCGTCGGGCACCACGTTGAATATCAGCTCGTCATGCACCTGCATGATCATCCGTGACCGCATCCCGCGGCCCTCCATCTCGCCGAACACATCGATCATCGCTCGCTTGATAATGTCCGCCGCAGAACCTTGGATGGGCGCGTTGATGGCGTTGCGCTCGGCGTAGCCCCGCACCACGGCGCTGCGCGAATTGATGTCGGGGAGCATGCGCCGACGGCCCATCACCGTGGTCACGTACCCCTTCTCGCGCGCACGCGCCACGCTGGTGTCGATATACTCCCGTATCTGCGGATACGTGCGGAAGTAGCCGTCTATCAGCTCTTTAGCCTCCGTGCGCGGTATGCCAAGGCGCTCGCTCAGCCCGAAAGCCGAGATGCCGTAGATGATGCCGAAATTGGCCGTCTTGGCGTTCCGGCGAAGCTCGTCGGACGTCTCCTCAAGCGTCTTGTGATAGATTTTTGCCGCCGTTGCGCGGTGGATGTCGTGCCCCTCGCGAAATGCCTCGATCATCGCCTCGTCGCCGCTGATGTCCGCGATCAGTCGAAGCTCTATCTGCGAGTAGTCGGCGCTGAGCATCAGACAGTTATTGTCGGGAATGAACGCGCGGCGTATCTCTCGCCCGTCGGCTGTGCGCACCGGTATGTTCTGCAGGTTGGGATTCGCCGAAGAAATGCGGCCCGTGGCTGTAACCGTCTGGTTGTAAGTGGTGTGTATCTTGCCGGTGCGTGGGTTGACAAGTGTCGGCAGCGTGTCGAGGTAAGTCGCAAGCAGTTTGCGTAGTGCTCTGATATCCAGTATCAAACCGGCTATCGGGTGCTCCCCGCGGTATTTCTCCAAGATGTCCTCCGTCGTCGAGTAGGCGCCCGTTTTCGTTTTCTTCGCCTTCGGGTCGATTTTCAGCCGCTCGAACAGCACCTCGCCGACCTGGCTCGGCGAGCTGACGTTAAACTCGCAGCCCGCTATCTCAAATGCCCTGAGTTTCAGCTCGTTCATGCGCGCCGTGTACTCCTTGCTCAGCCGGTGAAGCTCCATCGCGTCGATGCGCACACCCGTGCGCTCCATCGCCGCAAGCACGCGTATCATCGGCAACTCTATATCTGTCAGAAGATGTGTAAGTTGTTCGCGTGCAAGCAGATCGTCGAGCGGCTTCTTCAGCTGCAGCGACAGCGCCGCAGCCTCCCGCGCGCTCTCCGGAGTGATCACCGGCTTCTTCGCCTCCGCCGCCTCCAATGCCGGGGTTGGGGAGTACCCTTCCAACAGCGTCGACGCTATCTGGCTGAGGTCGTGTTTGCGCTCAGGCTCAAGCAGATAGTGCGCGACGGACGTGTCATAGTACGGCGCCCGCAGACGCACATCCGCACGCTCGCGAAGCACAATCATCGCAGTCTTCACGTCATGGCACACTATCTCGTGCTTATGGCTGTCAATCAGCGCCTTGACTTCGCCGAAGCGCACATCGTCCGCGGCCAGGTACGTCACGAGCACCTCCCCCTCCTGCTCCCATGCCACGGCCACGCCGCGAAGCTCCATATCCATGGGCGTCGTGCCTGCCGTTACCAAGCTGATACCCACCGTCTTGGGAATAGGGGAGGGGAGCACGTCGCACCCCCTGACCGCCATCATCTCAGAGTTTTTGTCCCCACCCTTTAGGGGGGAGGCGGGGGGGACTGGCACTGTGTCAAACAGGCTCCCCATCATCCCTTCTTGGGAAGCTTGGTAAGCTCCCCCCCTTGGGGGGGAGTTGAGGGGGGCCGGCTGGGCTGACAACTTCGCCAGAAAACTCCTGAATTCCAGCTCTGTATACACCTTCCGCAATGCCTCCACATCCGGCTCCTCCACAGCGAAGCTCTCCAAGGTAATCTCCTTAGGAATAGGCACATCCGTGCGAATAGTGGCAAGCTCCTTCGAAAACAGTATCTGCTCCCTGTTCTCCGACACCTTCCGCTGCATAGCACCCTTTAAATCAGCGATATGCGCTATCAGATTTTCAACAGACCCCCACTCGTTGATCAGCTTCACCGCGCCCTTCTCACCGATGCCCGGACATCCCGGGATATTGTCGCTCACGTCACCCTCAAGCGCAAGCAAATCAATCACTTGCTTCGGGTGCTGGATGCCGTATTTAGCCTCTATCTCCTGCGGCCCGCGTATCTCGAAGCCCTCGCCGCGTATCGACGGCCGATACATCAGCACGTGATCCGTAATCAGCTGACCATAATCTTTGTCCGGAGTCATCATATACGTCGTGAACCCCGCCGCCTCAGCCCTCCGCGACAACGTACCTATCACATCATCAGCTTCATAACCCTCTATCTCGATCACAGGTATACGCATCGCCGCCAATATCCGCTTGATGTACGGTATCGCCGCCGTGATGTCCTCCGGCTGCTTGTCGCGCCCGGCCTTGTAGTCGTCATACATCTCATGCCGGAACGTTGGCCCCGGCGGGTCGAAACACACCGCAATGTGAGTCGGCTCCTCCTTGCGAAGCACCTCGTTCAGCGTGTTCACAAACCCGAATATCGCCGACGTGTTCATACCCGTCGACGTCACCCGAGGCGCACGTATCAGCGCATAATACGCCCTGTAAATCAGTGCGTAGGCATCCAGCAGAAACAGTTTCTTCTCCATACCGTTCGAAAATTTCCCCAAATATACAACAAAAACCCCTCCCCCGCAAAAAAAGTTCAATTTTCCCCCCTCCAATCACCCGCGCTTCCCCGCCTTGTCCGCCAGCCCTGGAGCGGGGCGGCGCCCCCGCGCCCCGCCTCCCCGCTGTGTCCGCCGAGGGCTGTGCGCCCCGCCGTGCCGCCCAGGAGGATAGGTAACCGATCACCATGGCATGGGGCTGTGCGCCATGCATAAATCCGTAAGGGCCTGCAAAGCAGACCCTTACGGACTTTTGTGTAACTTGCTGATACGCTGCTGCCCAAAAAGGGACGATTTATTTCCCCACCCGAGGGCGCGCAACCCGCACATTGCGAGC
>CAYOUJ010000032.1:0-27280 GCA_964407165.1 uncultured Muribaculaceae bacterium
AAACCTTATAGCCTACTGGAGTAGGCCGTTATAGCCTACTGGAGTAGGCTACTAAGTTTTATCTTCGTTGGGTGCTAAATCTATTTCTTTGGGGTTTGTGCCGTTGGCTAACTCCAGTACAACCCTCTGCAAGCTGTCAACGTTGGGTGCATAGATATTAGCCGCCTTTCCCGCCCCGCTGACCTTAACCAGTATGTTACGCCCAACCAACCGCCAAAATGCTTTCTGTATTGCGGTACGGCGAAAGCCTAACTTAGCCGCCAGTTGGCTTGCACTAATTCTAACTGGAGTGTGTTCGGGGTCACGTTCATAGGCAACCACGATGGACACAAATACGGCCATTTCTAAGCCAGTTAAATGCTCTATGGTAAGCAACCACAAAATCAAATCGGGGTTAGTAGTCCAATAATTCTTATCGTGGCCGTGTTCCTCTAAGTTGAGATACAACCGCCCCCCGCTGGGTGTGTGGGTCTTATTCGCTCTACGTTTCATTGTTCTAAGAAATTTTGTACCTTTGCGGGGTCTAAGTGATATTGCCAGTTAGCACGGCGGCAACCTTGCCCCCGCTCAATTTGGAGTAGGGTAAGTGTTTCCGCTAACTGGAGATACACGGAAACAGATTGGTAAGACGTACCAACCAACGCCGCCAGTATGCTTAACGTGGCGTTGCAATCGTGGCCGTATTGCTCCACGATAGCCGCCAACAATCGTTGTAGGCGTTTTCTCTTAGTTTGTGATATTTCCATAATTTAACCAAAGGGGGAAATTTGCCCTTTGGTTATGAATAGGCCACGTTGCCCACGAAAGTTTAATATTACAAAAATTTTCCCTGCTGAACTTTCAGCCCAAAAAATCATTTTCAGAAATCGGGACTGGAGTATATATGCGGAACTCCACCCCAACGGCACACCCACCCCTTTATTTTTCGTTTCTTTGGCCGACTGGAGCAACCACACCCGCCCCCGCTTTGGGGTGTTACCCAAACCCGCCCCACGATAGGCCAAATTTTCACTTTCTACGAAAGTGATACAGACAACTGCAAATTTTTCTTGCCCTTAGCCCTTGCATAACCGAAATTATTGCCTACCTTTGTGGCGTTGAACCTTGACGCATTGAGCAAGCCACTTTTACCCAAAGTTTGGGGTGAAAGTTTGGGGTGAAACTCAATCAGCCAGCGTAACAACTTGAATATTAAGCCACTACGGCACAGATATAGCGGGGCTTCTCACCCCGACATAGACTGCTTGTAATCCAATGGATTATGAGCAGTTTTTCGTTTATAGTCAGGCGGTTATGAGGCGGTAGGACAGAGGGCGGAAACACGGCGCTATACACTTTTTGAGGCTATAGCAAAATCCGGGGTGGATTTTCCCACAATAAAATTTCGGCAATTCACAGAGATTTGCCGGTTATGGGTTGTAGAGGTCGTGGTTGTAGAAGTCCATGATTTCGGTGGCCTGGGCGAGTGCGAGGCTGGCGGGGCCCCCGGGCTGGAGGAGGGCCGAGGCGGTGTAGTCGGTGATGGCCTCGCGGCGCTGTCCCAGCCGCCAGTAGACGCGTCCACGCAGGTACAGCACTTCGGCGTTTTCGCCCTGCACATCAAGGAGTTGAGAGGCCACAGAGAGCGCCTCGTCGAGCCGCCCGGCTAAAATTAGTTCGCGAATATTTTGCAGTTCACTCATATTTTTATTACTTTTGACGCAAAGTTACAAAAAAATCATGAATAAGCTACTCATAATATTGCTCTCGCTGGCCACGGCGCTGACGGCTTTTGCGGCCGACCCGACGGCCACCAACTACACCTACGACCAATGCCGTGGCAGCCAGTCGCCATATCCCACTGACCGCAAGATAGTTGCCTATCCAGACACGCTGACGCCGGTGTTCATCAACCACGTGGGGCGCCACGGTGCACGGTTCCCGTCGTCGGCCAAGAGCATCACGCGGCTGAAGGAGGCTCTGCAGACGGCTGTAGACGAGAAGACCATCACGGCGGAAGGCAAGGAGATGATCACGCTGATCACGCGCATCGAGGCCACGGTGGCCGGACGGTGGGGCAGTCTCGACTCTCTTGGCGAGGCCGAGGAGCGCGGAATAGCGTCGCGCATGTACGCAGCGTACAAGCCGCTGTTTGCCGACGGGGCGTCGGTAGAGGCCATCAGCTCGTATTCGCCGAGGTGCATAATGTCGATGTACTCCTTCGCTCACCAGCTGTCACGGCTTAGTAACAAACTGGAAATCAGCACATCGTCGGGCCGGAAGTATTCCTACCTGCTGCGCCCTTTCGACATCGACGCAGAGTACAAGGCCTACCGCCAGAGCGATGGGTGGGAGCAGACGTTGGAGGCGTTTCGCGCGCAGGACATCAGCCTGGTGCCCATCGCGCGCGTGCTAGGCAAAATATCACAGTATGAGCCGGCTGACCTTCGCGAGCTGGCCATGGACGAGTATGTGGTGGTTGCGGGCGCCGCGGCTGCCGGGGTCGGCGTGAACATCTCCCGCTTCTTCACCCGTGAGGAGTATAACAAGCAGTGGGCGGCTTACAACATGCGGCAATATCTGCTCTACGCTTCCAACACCGTCTCCACCATCCCTGGCGACATGGCCTCTCCGTTGGTTACCAATATAGTAACCACCACCGAGTCCGTCGTTAATGGCGAGAAGGGGATGCCGCAGGTGATGCTGCGCTTCGGCCACGCCGAGACGCTGATGCCGCTGCTGTCGCTGCTTCGCCTGCGGGGGTGTTATTACATGACCAACTACTTCGACACGGTGGGCCTCCACTGGAAGGACTTTGACATCGTGCCCATGGGCGCCAACGTGCAGTTCATACTGTTCAAGAGCAAGAGTGGGGCCTACTACCTGCGCGTGGACCTCAACGAGGAGCCGGTGCCGTTGATGCCAGGGTCGGAGGTGATATACCTGCCCTGGACTCAGGCGCGTGACTACATGACGCGCTGCATACCCATCTATATGTAGGAAATTAGTGAGTAGTGAGTAGTGAGTAGGAAATTCCTACTCACTACTCACTAATTACCTAATTGTTGAGCTTGAGCGACATGCCGTTCAGGCGGCGGTACATCTCGAGGGCATAGACGTCGGTCATGCCGGAGGTGTGGTCGACCACGGCCTGCACGCGGCTGAAGAGGTTGTCGGCGGCGATGTCGTACTGCTTGGGCACCTGCGAGAGCAGTAGCTGCGAGTAGGTGAGCGCGGGGTGGCAGACGGCCTTGACGAGGCGCTCCATAAGGTCGGAGATGATGCGGTTGCCGGCCAACTCGATGTTGACCACGTCGGCAGCGGTGTAGATGCGCTGCCACGAAAGCTTGACGCAGGCGCGGTAGCCCTCTGAGGCAGGGGCCGGTATGCGGTTGATTATCGGCCCCTCGAAGGTGCCGGCGAGTATCTCCGCCTCGTGGTCGGCGAAAGTGCGCGCGCAGGCCTCCACGAGGTGTCCGATGATGCATGAGCGCAAGTAGGCTATCTTCTCGTTGGGATCGTCGAGGCGGCTCATCACGCGGCAGCAGCGCTCCTGGCGTTCATTGTCGAAATAGGTGAGCAGCAGGCTGATCACCTCCGACGTGGGCAGCAGGCCGAGCTTGTGGGCGTCCTCGATGTCCATGATCTCGTAGCAGATATCGTCGGCCGCTTCCACAATATACACAAGCGGGTGGCGGACGTAGCGCAGGGGTTCTCCGTCGCCGCTGAGCTGCTTCATGCCGAGCGTCTCGGCCACGCGCCGGAACGTTTCCGTCTCCGTGCAGAAGAAGCCGAACTTGCCGCCGCCACCTCGTAGAGCCGTCGAGTCGTAGGGATATTTGACGATGGCGGCGATGGTGGAGTAGGTCATGGCAAAGCCGCCCGGGCGGCGCCCGTTGAACTGGTGTGTGAGCAAGCGCAGGGTGTTGGCGTTACCCTCGAAGTTGGTCAGGTCGGCCCACTGGTGCTCGGTAAGGCGGTCGCGCAGAGCGGTGCCGGGGCCCTCGCTGAAGAATGTGGCTATGGCCTTCTCCCCTGAGTGGCCGAACGGGGGGTTGCCCAGGTCGTGCGCCAGGCACGCCGCTGCCACCACGTCGCCTATCGACTCGAGGGCCTGCAGCGTCTCGTGGTCATGGGCGTAGCGCTCGCGCAGCAGGCCCGCAATCTCGTTGGCCAGCGATCGGCCGACGCAGGCCACTTCAACACTGTGCGTCAGGCGGTTGTGCACAAATATGCTGCCCGGCAGGGGGAACACCTGCGTCTTGTTTTGCAAGCGCCGGAAGGGGGATGAAAACACCAGGCGGTCATAGTCGCGCTGGAAGTCGGTGCGGCTGCCGCGGTGGCCGCCGTGGTACTCCTCCAGCCCCAGTCGCCGGTCATTTATAAGTCTGCTCCACTGCATGTTAGATATAGATTGCGTGGCGATCAGCGCCACGCCACGGTAATCGGTTGACTAATACTAAGCGATAGTAATTGAGGGTGTTAGGAGTTCTATTCGATTTTAGCGTTACTTGGCGCACTAAACTTGAATACAAAGGTAACCTTTTTTCTTGAATGTCCCAAAATAAAACAACTAATCACTAATCACTCAACACTAATCACTCAAGTCGTCGTATTTCTGGAAAAGGAAGTCGTTGTAGGGGAACCGGGCGATGTGCACCTCGCGGGCCATGTCGTAGAGCTTCTGCTTGAGCAGGTCGATGCCCTGGCCCGTGCGGGCGCTGACGAAGACGCAATTGTCGCCCATCCGCGCCATCCATGTATGGCGCAGCTCGTCGAGGGAGATATTCTCACGACGCACCGGCGTCAGGTCGTTCTCATCCTTGGGGGTGTATGTGAAGGCGTCTATCTTGTTGAACACCATGAGCATCGGCTTTTCGGAGCCGTCGAGCAGTTCGGCAAGAGTATGGTTGACCACCTCTATCTGCTCCTCGAAGTTGGGGTGCGACACATCGACCACGTGGACGAGTATGTCGGCCTCGCGCACCTCGTCGAGGGTGCTCTTGAACGAGTCGACCAAGTGGTGGGGGAGCTTGCGGATGAACCCCACGGTGTCGGTGAGCAGGAAGGGGAGGTTGTCGATAATCACCTTCCGCACGGTGGTGTCGAGGGTGGCGAACAGCTTGTTCTCGGCAAATACCTCGCTCTTGCTCAGGAGGTTCATGAGCGTCGACTTGCCCACGTTGGTGTATCCGACAAGGGCCACGCGGGTGAGCTTTCCGCGATTTTTGCGCTGCACGGCCTTCTGCTTGTCGATGGCCGCCAACTCCTTTTTCAGCAGCGAGATGCGGTTGAGGATGATACGCCGGTCGGTCTCTATCTGCGTCTCGCCCGGGCCGCGCATGCCTATGCCGCCGCGCTGGCGCTCGAGGTGCGTCCACATTCGTGTCAGGCGCGGCAGCAGGTACTGGTACTGCGCCAGCTCCACCTGCGCCTTGGCGTTGGCTGTCTGGGCGCGTCGGGCGAAGATGTCGAGGATGAGGCTTGTGCGGTCGAGTATCTTCACCTTCAGCTCGCGCTCGATGTTGAGCACCTGCTTCGACGACAGGTCGTCGTCGACTATGCACAGGCCGATGTCGCCCTGCTCCTCGATATATTTCTGTATCTCCTCGAGCTTGCCCTTGCCTACGTAGGTGCGCGGGTTGGGATAGTCGAGGCGCTGCAGGAAGCGCTTGACCACCTCCGCCCCGGCAGTATCGGCCAGGAAGGCCAGCTCGTCGAGGTATTCCATGGCGCGCTCCTCGTTTTGCTGCGGAGTTATAAGCCCCACTATTACAGCTTTTTCGTCGGTCATTGAGAGTATTCAGTATTCGGTATTCAGTGTGCAAAGATACTAAATATTTTTCACTCATCAACTCATACCTCTCATCAACTCATCAACTCTTCCAGTAACGCGAGTCGAGGGAGAATGCAAACGAGTTCTTCTTCACAACCATAAGTGCGATGTACAGGCCCAGGAGCACGGCGGAGAGCACGAACGGGAAGACCACGGAGGCCGAGAAGCCGAGCATGTGCGACAGGCCGTCGACTATGAACGGAGTGATGACCACGGCCACATAGTTGGCCGTCATAACTATCGCCAGAGCCATGGTCGCCTGTCCGGGGTTGCGCACGGCGCGCGAGGCCTTGTCGTAGATCAGCGGCTGGCACATCCCGTAGCCCAGGCCCACCACGCCGGCGCCGACACACAGGCTCCACGGTGCGTGCCAGATGGTGATCAGCAGCATGCCCGTGAACATCAGCAGCCCGGCAGCGTGGAACGTGTACCCCTTGAGCACCTTCACCACATCGGGCAGGAAGAAGCCCGGAAGGAAGATAAACAGAAAGAATATGGAGGTGATGGTGCCCGACAGCGAGTCGGGGTGATGCTCTGCCTGCACCAAGAACGGGCAGTAATACGAGATGACCATCGAGGCGAAGGTGATGAAGGTATACATCCCGACCAGCTGCAGCAGCTTGCCGACATAAATACCGTGCGATGCTCCGGCTTGCACGCCCGCAGTATTGTCGGGGGGCACCTTGGCGGGGATGGTCGCCTCCTTGCGGTATGTCGACGTCACCGGCCCAAGCTTCCACGAATATATAAGAGGTATGAACACCACAAGGTATACCACGAAGGGCACCCTCCAGTTGTGCGCCGCGCTGAGCCACCCCACGGCGTATGTGGCCAGCACCAACGTCAGGTTGGAGATGCCGCTCTGTATGCCCATCATCCTCATGCGCAGAGGCCCCTCGGCGAAGATGTCGGCGAGCAGCCCCGTCGAGAAGGGGATGATCAGCCCGGCGCCGCAACCCAAGGCGCAGCTGATGAAGATAAGCGCACCCATCGACGGGGCAAACATGTAGGCCACCGCCGACGCCGCGAAGAGTATCAGCGCCGACACTATCGTGCCCCACTTGTGGCGCGTCAGGCTCAGCTTGCCCGACAGCAGCACGAAGGGGATTATCAGCAGATTGGGCAGGATGGTGAGCAACTGCTTCTCAAGCTCCGTGGTGTCGGGAAACACCTTGGAAAGCGTTGAGAGCATGGGCGTGATGGCCAGGCCGGGGAGGTTGACCACCAGCGACAGCGACAGCACGGCTGCCAGGGCCGTGAGTGTCACAGGCTGTTTTCCGGTAGCAATAGTCATAACTTATAGCTTATAGCTTATAACTTATAACCGCGAGGGCGCAAGTTATAAGGGAATTTGTTGATTTTGTATCTTATTTTTACTATTTATAACAAATGTAAAAGCCCTCGGGTTTTGTGTCTGAAACCGCCATGTAAATTTTTTTTGGAAAAACTGATTTTATGCCGTAAATTTGCCGTTGCAACCAACACCAACTAATAGCCATGTACGACAACTTCAAAACCCATCTCGAGCACGAGCTTGAAGACATCCGCCAGGCCGGGCTCTACAAAAACGAACGTATCATAGTCACCCCCCAGAAGGCGGGCATCAACGTCGAAGGCTCCAATCAGGAGGTGCTCAACTTCTGCGCAAACAACTACCTGGGTCTCAGCGACAACCCGCGTCTGATCGAGGCCGCCAAGAAGGCCATGGACCGCCGCGGCTACGGCATGAGCTCCGTGCGCTTCATCTGCGGCACGCAGGACATGCACAAGGAGCTCGAGGCCGCCATCTCCCGCTACTTCAAGACCGAAGACACCATACTCTACGCCGCCTGCTTCGATGCAAACGGCGGTCTCTTCGAGCCGCTGTTCACCGAGGAAGACGCCATCATCTCCGACGCCCTCAACCACGCCTCCATCATCGACGGCGTGCGCCTGTGCAAGGCCAAGCGTTACCGCTACGCCAACGCCGACATGGCCGACCTCGAGCGCTGCCTCCAGGAAGCACAGGCACAGCGCTTCCGCATCATCGCCACCGACGGCGTCTTCTCGATGGACGGCAACGTCGCCCCCATGGACAAGATCTGCGACCTCGCCGAGAAATACGACGCCCTGGTCATGGTCGACGAGAGCCACTCCGCCGGCGTCGTCGGCGCCACCGGCCACGGCGTGGCCGAGAAATACGGCTGCTACGGCCGCATCGACATCTTCACCGGCACCCTCGGCAAGTCGTTCGGCGGCGCCATGGGCGGCTTCACCACCGGTCCCAAGGCGGTCATCGACATGCTCCGCCAGCGCTCCCGCCCATACCTGTTTAGCAACTCCGTCGCCCCGGCCATCGTCGGCGCATCGCTCGAAATGTTCAAGATGCTCGAGGAGAGCGATGAGCTCCACACCCGCCTGATGGACAATGTCGAATACTTCCGCTCGCGCATGCTCGAGGCCGGCTTCGACATCAAGCCCACCCAGAGCGCCATCTGCGCCGTCATGCTCTACGACGCCAAGCTCTCACAGCTCTTCGCCGCCGAGATGCAGAACGAGGGCATCTACGTCACCGGCTTCTACTACCCCGTAGTCCCCAAGGGCCAGGCACGCATACGCGTCCAGCTCTCCGCCGGCCACAGCGGCGAGCAGCTCGACCGCGCCATCGCCGCCTTCGTCAAGGTCGGCAAGGCCCTCGGCGTCCTCAAATAACCATCCCCCCCTGTTGTCTGCCGGCCCCCGCGAACCCATCGCGGGGGCCGAGCGTTTTATTATAACAGACGCTTCAACTATAACCATTATGACCACGCCTCCTCAAATAACCCGCCATAACCCCTTCGACCTCTCGCACATACGACACAAGGGACTGGTCACCACGCTCATACACATCGTGGTGCTCATACTCTCCCTCGCCCTGATCGTCTACATCTCCTACGACACCTTCATGTCGATACCCTTCCTGGAGAACAACACATACATGACCTTCCAGCTGTGGGTGTGCTACGTCTTCCTTTTCGACTTCTTCATCGAATGGATGCTCGCCGACGACAAGCGCCGCTACTTGCGCCATCGCTGGCCCTTCTTCCTCATCAGCATCCCTTACCTTAATATAATAAACGCCTACAACATCCTCCTCCCCTCCGAGGTGCTCTACTATCTCCGCTTCATCCCCATGATACGCGGCGCCTACTCGCTCGGCATCGTCATGGGCTACATCTCCAAAAACCGCGCCCTGAGCCTGCTGTCGCAATACATCGCCATCATGCTCGCCTGCGTATACATGCTCTCGCTTCTCTTCTTCTACGAGGAGCATGGGGTCAACACCAACGTCCGGTCCTTCTGGGACGCCCTTTACTTCGTAGCCATGAACACCTCGACGGTCGGCTGCTACTTCTCCGCCGTCACCCGCGCCGGCAAGGTCATCTCCGTCATCGCCCCCGTCCTGGGCATGCTCATGCTGCCCATCTTCACCGTCTACATCACCTCGTGGGTGCAGCGCGTCAACAAGGAACGCATGCAAGGAACCGGCAACAATTAAGCAAAGCACACAAAATTTTACACAAATTAACCCGTTGTTTCACGCATTCAGAGTGTGAAACAACATTTATGTTTTCTTAACGCTGCAAAAACCACCCCTGAATTTCAGCCATTTGAGATTTAAGGTTGCACACTTACAACCAAAATGTGCATGTCAAATAACGCACCCGTTTTGCCAATTAACTTAAAATGACTACATTTGTACGGTTCAACAAATCAAATGTAAAAATTGGTTAACAGACAACCATCTGTTACCGAAACATACCGTGCAATGATCGAAAAAACTCTCATCATCTTCAAGCCCTCAGCCGTGCAGCGTGCCCTCGTCGGCACTGTCCTCGAGCGCTTCGAGCGCAAGGGACTCCGCATCGCCGGCATGAAAATGATGCAGCTCGACGAACGCATCCTGCGCGAGCACTATGCCCACCTCGTCGACAAGCCCTTCTTCCCCTCGCTCGTCGCCTCCATGACCGCCACGCCCGTCATCGTCGGCTGCCTTGAAGGCGAGGAGGCCATCAAAGTCGTCCGCCTCCTCACCGGCGCCACCAACGGCCGCGAGGCCCTGCCAGGCACCATCCGCGGCGACCTCTGCATGAGCAACCAGGAGAACATCATTCACGCCTCCTCCTCCCCCGAAGACGCCGCCGCCGAGCTGCGCCGGTTCTTCCTCCCCTCAGAGATCTTCTAAACTTCTAAACTTAGGCTTAAGACCAATCAGATAACCGCCCACCGCGCGTGGCATTTTATGCCACGCCACAAGGCAAAACCACCAGTCATGAAACTCAACTTCAAGTCCACTCTCCTTCTTGCAGCTTCCATAATCACCCTCAGCGCTTCTGCCCAGAACCGCACCCTCCCCCCGGCGCACAACGCCGCCCACGACGCACTCATTGCCGACCAGCGCAACGTCAACGGCTCCCTCAAGGCCGACATCGACAACCGCGCCGCCGCCTCCATCACCGAGCGCGAGCGCCTCGACGAGATATACAACAACTACTGGAACAGCCAGAGCGTCAACCCCTACGGCAACATCGCCATCCCCGCTCGCGAAGACATCAACGTCGCCACAGGCATTGTGCCCGTCCCCGGACGCGTCACCAGCAAATACGGCTGGCGAGCACAGTTCGGACGCATGCACCGCGGCGTCGACCTCCAACTCAGTGTCGGCGACACCGTCCGCTCAGCCTTCCCCGGCAAGGTGCGCCTGTGCAAATATGAGGCCGCCGGCTACGGATACTACGTCGTCGTCCGCCACGACAACGGCATGGAGACCGTCTACGGCCACCTCTCCAAGTTTCTCGTCAAGCCCGACATGCGCGTCGAGGCCGGCCAGCCCATAGCCCTGGGCGGCAACACCGGCCGCTCCACCGGCCCCCACCTCCACTTCGAGACCCGCTTCCTCGGCCTCGCCGTCAACCCCGAGGGCATCTTCGACTTTGAACACCACTGCACCATCAAAGACGTCTACACCTTCGACAAAGCCTCCTACCAGCGCTCGCAGGTCACCGGCCCCCGCAAGTCCACCGCCTCGAAGGGCAACACCGGCACCCGGAAGCAGACAACCACTGCCTCCAAGAAGCAGACCAAGAAGCAGACCACAACCAAAAAGCGCTCAACGCGCCGTAAATAAATAACTAATGGTGCGGGGCCGCCCCTTCGCGCCCCGCCCACCCCACCTACTCACAACTTGCACCCGTGCGGCGAGACTCCTCCGAGTCCCGCCGCACCCATTTAACTCCTTTACCCTATTACCCCTTACCCGATTAAAATCCCCCTTGCCTGATTTCTTGTCAATTACAAAAAAACTCAAAAAAACATTCAAAAAAATTTTGCCAATCAAAAAAAACACCCTACCTTTGCAGCGCTGAAACGGGAAAAACCGTCAAGCGCCGATGACTCCCTAGCTCAGTTGGTAGAGCAGCTGACTCTTAATCAGCGGGTCGAGGGTTCGAGCCCCTCGGGGGTCACACCAACGGACAGACCACACGGTCTGTCCGTTTCGCTTTTGTATCCTCCGCTATAGCCGCCGTAACTTTGGAAACCGCAGCCCAGGTCCGTAGCAAATAGCCGCCGTTTCATCCCAAATCCCTTTGCCCCGCCACTTCCCTCCACAAAAATTAGGAAACCGTCACCCCCCGGCGCTATCTTTGCATCGTAAACAAAAAAACAAAAACGACAAACACCTTAACAAATACCCCACAATGAAACTCACCCACATCCTCATGGCAGCCGCCATGGCCATCGTCGGCGCCCGGGCCGCCAACGCTCAGTTCTTCGGCAAGACCTTCTCCAACCAGACTAACGCCACCTCGACCACAACCACCACTACCACGACGCCTGCAAAGGTCGTCGACTCGCCCTACGCCGACGGCATCAACTGGGCTCTCGTCCACTGGGACTACAGTCTCGAGGGCAGCGGCAACTTCAAGGTCAAGAGCTCGTACGGCGCCAACTATTACATCCAGCGCACCTGGCGTGAGCAGTTCGGCTGGGGCATGACCTTCGGCGCCATAGCCAACTTCGGCATGGTCGACCGCCACAGCGCAGTCCTGCAGTTCAACCTCGGCCCAGCGTTCAGCTTCTTCCCCGACCCCGAGCGCCGCTGGTGGGTGTCGCTCCCCGTATGTCTTGGGATGTCGGCGGTCGACGAGCAAAATGACAAAGGCAACTACGACCAAAAGCTGCACTTCGGATGTTACACCGGACCCCAGATCTTCGCACGCTATGAGCGAGTGGTCTTCTCCTTGGGGCTGGACGTCAACATCGCCAAAGACACCTCCACCGCCATCCGCTTCGGCATCGGCTGGACCTTAAAATAACATATCATAAGAAACAAAATTCAATAAACCAACATACCCCAACGGGTTGGAGTGGTCGGAAGACCACTCCAACACATTGGGGCATTTTAGACAGTCACCCGTTATGGACAGAGGCCACGGCGCGCCCCGACGGCTCGTTGACGCCGCAGAAGGAAGGATCCCACGCAAGCGCCTCCGCCGTCGAGCACGCCACCGACGGCACCGACGGCACGCACGCCGCTGCCGTGGCCGAGGGGAAGTGCTCCTCGAAGATGCTGCGGTAATGATACTCCTCCTTGTTCATCGGCGGGTTGATGGGAAACCGCCGCGCTGCATTGCGCATCATCTCGTCGGTAACACGCTCCTCCGCCACACGTTTGAGGGTGTCGATCCACGAGTAGCCCACCCCGTCGCTGAACTGCTCCTTCTGCCGCCACGCCACCTCCGCCGGCAGCATGTCTTCAAACGCCTTGCGAAGCACCCTCTTCTCCATCCTCCCCTCACCGGCCATCTTGTCCCCCGGGTTTAGGCGCATGGCCACGTCCATAAACTCCTTGTCGAGGAACGGCACGCGCCCCTCCACGCCCCACGCCGACAGCGCCTTGTTGGCGCGCAGGCAGTCGTAGAGGTGCAGCTTGGAGAGCTTGCGCACCGTCTCCTCGTGGAAGGCCCGCGCGTCGGGAGCCTTGTGGAAGTACAGATACCCCCCGAAGATCTCGTCGGCGCCCTCACCCGACAGCACCATCTTGATGCCCATCGACTTGATCACTCGCGCCAGCAGATACATCGGCGTGGAGGCCCGCACGGTGGTCACGTCGTAAGTCTCCGTGTAATAGATGACGTCGCGCACGGCGTCGAGACCCTCCTGTATTGTATAGTTTATCTGGTGGTGCACGGTGCCGATATGCTCCGCCACGCGCCGCGCGGCGGCCAGGTCGGGCGCACCCTTGAGGCCCACGGCGAAGGAGTGGAGCCGCGGCCACCATGCTCCCTCGCACCCGTCGCTCTCGACACGCTTCGGCGCATACTTGGCCGCCACGGCAGAGATGATCGACGAGTCGAGGCCCCCCGAGAGCAGCACCCCGTAGGGCACGTCGCTCATCAGCTGGCGCCGCACAGCCTCCTCCAGCCCCCGGCGCAAGTCGGGAATGGAGGTGACGTTGTCTTTCACAGCCTCGTAGCTCTCCCAGTCGCGAGTGTACCATCGCCGCATCTCCCCCGTCCGGCTGTCATAGACGTGGCCGGGCACGAACGGCTCGATGACGTCGCAGACGCCCTCAAGAGCCTTCAGCTCACTGGCAAACCAGCGGCGCCCCTTGGCGTCAGAGCCCATGTAGAGCGGGATGACGCCGATATGGTCGCGAGCCACCATGTAATAGCCCGTCTCCTCGTCGTAGAGCGCGAAGGCAAAGATGCCGTTGAGCTCCTCGAGGAAGTCGGGCCCGCGGTCGCAGTACAGCGCGAGTATCACCTCGCAGTCGCTCCCCGTCTGGAAGTCGTAGCGCCCGGCATAGCGGCGCCGAAGCTCCCGGTGGTTGTATATCTCCCCGTTCACGGCAAGTATCACCTTGCCGTCAGGCGACTTCAGCGGCTGCCCGCCGCTCTCCGGGTCGACTATCGACAGACGCTCGTGGGCCAGGATAGCCCCCGCGCCACAATATATGCCTGACCAGTCCGGGCCGCGGTGCCGTATGCGCTTCGACATCTTCAGAACCTCTGAACGTAGCTCGCCGTCGTGGCCGTCGGCTTGGAAAACTGTCACTATTCCACACATTTTATCTTGATTTTTGTCGGTTATTTTGCAATTTTGATGGAAAAACGCCGCAAAGATACAAACATTTTCCGACATTTTGCCAACATCAATACATAAAACAACTGATTTCACGGATTTCACAGAAAAAAATTAATCCGTGAAATCCGTGAAATCCGTTGTTTTTCCTTAATTTTGCAAAAAATTTGCAAGACATGAGACTTATTATATTGTTAGCGGCAACGCTGGCGCTGTCGACCGCGGCCGCGCAATCGCGCCCCACGCTCCGCAACGGCGACCTCCTCTTCCAGGCCTCCGAGCCCGACGAGTTCACCGGCTCCGTCAAGACCTCCTACGCCGCAGGCCTCGACAGCGTGGCATACTCACACGTGGGTATAGTGGCCATCGAAGGCAGTGACACCACCGTCATTCAGGCCGTATTCCGCGGCGTCGTCGAGGTCCCGCTCGACTCTTTCCTCGTTCACTCCGACCGCTCCCCCGACGGCTTCCCCATGGTAGTCGCCGCTCGCCTGCGCCCCGACCTGGTGCAGTTTGCCGACTCCGCAGTCATCCGCGCCCGCCGGTATCTCGGCCGCCCATACGACTTCGTCTTCAGCCCCTACAACGACGCCGTCTACTGCAGCGAGCTGGTGCAGCTGTCATACCTCGACGCCGACGGCCGACAGCTGTTCGAGAGATACCCAATGTCGTTCAAAAACGTCCGGACCGGCGTCATCGAGCAGCCCTGGATCGACTACTTCCACGAGCACGGCGCACCCATCCCCGAAGGCGTCCCGGGCACACACCCCTCCCAAATATCCCGCTCACCCTCCCTCCGCCTCCTCGCCCGCTTCTTCTAAAAATCTCATACAGAAACATCGGAAACGAAAGAAACTCAATAAGTTTCTTTCGTTTCCGATGTTTCTGTATGAGATATTTGTTTCTTCAGACGAGTTTCGAGTCATCGATCACGCGACGCACTTGCAAGAACCGCCGGTTATAGTGTCCCGAGTCGGGGAACTGCTGTATCGTAACACCCTTCTTCGACGAAGCGTGTATAAACTTCAGCGAGCCGTTCTCAGGGTCGACGTCTATCACCATCCCCACGTGCCCCACGGTCTTGCCCCCGCCGGGACGCGAGAAGAACATAAGGTCGCCCACACGGGCATCCTTGATGTCAACCTTCTCTCCCCGCGTGGCCTGCACGCGCGAGCACGGGCCGATGTCGTAGCCGAAGTTCTTGAACACATACCCCGTGAACCCCGAGCAGTCAAACGCCTTCGGGCCCTTGGCGCCCCAGACGTACTTCGTGCCCAGGAACTTCTTGGCGTAGTCCGTCAGGTCAGACTGAAGCGCCTGCAGCGCCTGCTCTACCTCGTCGATGGTGACACCGTCCTCGGCATCTATCTCAAACTCAACGATTTCGTCATCGTCCTGCGGGAAGATGCTGACCACCTCCACCCCCTCCGGCAGGAAATAGTCGGCATACGGCCCCTCGCGCGGGTCCGTCACAAACTCCTCGATAAGCATTGGTGTAACTATCTCATCCACATTAGTCTGTGGCACGCTGTCTTGAGCGTGTGCGGCCGGCATCGCCATCAGCGCCCCGACCGCGGCTATCATAAGTGTCTTCATATCTTCTCGATGCTTTTAAACTTACAAAACTTAAACAACCCTCCCCCCAAAATTCCCTCCCCTTTAACCCCCCTTAGCAAACTTTAAACCAATAGCGTTAATTATTTGAAAAAAATTTGGTTAAGGACGTTGGCGGATTGGGGGATTTTGCGTACCTTTGTAGCCGATTTTGTCCGCGACGCCCGTCCGTATGGGCGCCGCTCAACCCAATTAGTTATAAATCAATGATTAATATCACTTTCCCCGACGGGGGCGTACGCCAGTATGAAACAGGCGTGACCCCGTTGCAAATCGCCGAAAGCCTCTCGCCCCAACTCGCCCGCGACATTCTCGCCGCCAAGGTCAACGAGCAGGAGTGGGACATCTCGCGCCCCATCGACTCGGACGCCACCATCGAATTGTTCAAATGGGGCTCCCCCGAGGGCAAGCACGCCTTCTGGCACTCGTCGGCTCACCTCCTCGCCGAGGCGCTGCAGGAGCTGTACCCGGGCGTGAAGTTCGGCATCGGCCCCGCCATCGAAAACGGCTTCTACTACGACATAGACCCCGGTGAGCACCAGATCACCGACGCCGACTTCCCCAAGATCGAGAAGAAGATGCTCGAGCTGGGGCGCCGCAAGGAGGCCATCGTCCGCGCCGACATCACCAAGGCCGACGCAATGAAGATGTTCGGCGACCGCGGCGAGGAGTACAAGTGCGAGCTCATCAGCGAGCTTGCCGACGGCTCTATCACCACATATACCCAGGGCGCGTTCACCGACCTGTGCCGCGGCCCCCACATCGCCAACACCGGCGCCATCAAGGCTGTCAAGGTGATGAGCCTCGCAGGCGCTTACTGGCGCGGCGACGAGAAGCGCCCGCAGCTGGTGCGCGTATACGGCATCACCTTCCCCAAGCAGAAGATGCTCGACGAGTATCTCTCCCTGCTCGAGGAGGCCAAAAAGCGCGACCACCGCAAGCTCGGCAAGGAGATGGAGCTTTTCGCTTTCTCGCAGAGCGTCGGCGCCGGCCTGCCCCTGTGGCTCCCCAAGGGCGCAGCCCTGCGCGACCGCCTCGAGCAGTTCCTCCGCAAGATACAGAAGCAGTACGGTTACCTCCAGGTGATCACCCCTCATATCGGCAACAAGCAACTCTACGTCACCTCAGGCCACTACGCAAAGTACGGCAAGGACTCTTTCCAGCCCATACACACCCCCGAGGAGGGCGAGGAGTACATGCTCAAGCCCATGAACTGCCCCCACCACTGCGAGATCTTCAAGACCTCGCCCCGCAGCTACCGCGACCTGCCCCTGCGCCTGGCCGAGTTCGGCACGGTATACCGCTACGAGCAGTCAGGCGAGCTCCACGGCCTGACCCGCGTGCGCGGCTTCACGCAGGACGACGCACATATTTATTGTGCCCCCGACCAGATCAAGGATGAGTTCCTCAAGGTCATGGACATCATCCTCTACATCTTCAAGGCCCTCAAGTTTGACAACTACGAGGCACAGATTTCCCTCCGCGACCCCAAGAACCGCGAGAAATACATCGGCTCTGACGAAAACTGGGAGAAGGCCGAGCGCGCCATCATCGAGGCGTGCGAGGAGAAGGGCATCAAGGCCCGCAAAGAGCTGGGCGAGGCCGCCTTCTACGGCCCCAAGCTCGACTTCATGGTCCGCGACGCCATCGGCCGCCGCTGGCAGCTCGGCACCATCCAGGTTGACTACAACCTGCCCGAGCGCTTCGAGCTGGAGTACACCGGCGCCGACAACGCCAAGCACCGCCCCGTCATGATCCACCGCGCCCCCTTCGGCTCGATGGAGCGTTTCGTGGCCGTCCTGCTCGAGCACACCGCGGGCCGATTCCCCATCTGGCTCGCCCCCGAGCAGGCCATCATCCTGCCCATCAGCGAGAAATACAACGACTACGCCTTCGAGGTCAAGCGCCAGCTTGAGGGCGCCGACGTCCGCGTCACCGTCGACGACCGCAACGAGAAGATCGGCAAGAAGATCCGCGACAACGAGCTCAAGCGCGTCCCCTACATGCTCATCGTGGGCGAGAAAGAGGCCGCCTCAGGCGAAGTTTCTGTAAGAAAACAGGGCGAAGGTGACCAAGGTTCCGTAAAAATTGCTACCTTTGCAGCGCAAATCGCCGACGAGGTGGCCATAGCCACCGAGTAGGCCCAAGCTCAAAAAATCGATTAAAATCGATTGGCTGTCGATATTTATCGATGGCCAATCGAAACAACAATAACTAAATTAACCCCTTAACAACAACCCCCCGACATTCCTCTCCAAGGATGGCCCCCACACCACTGGCGCGCCACTGTCTATAAGAGCCTGTTTAATAAAAATTGTTATTTTTTTGTAGGCTGATTTTGAGACAGTTTGGATTTTTGAGAAAGGAGTTTAGCGGGCTAAATGACTGACGAAAAAAGCCAAAATGGCCAAAATAAGTCACAAAAAAATAACAAAGTAAAATAAAACTGTTTTTTAACGATTTTTATTAAACAGGCTCTTAAACCAACTGAATGGAGAAAAAACCCTTCCACCCCCAGGGCCCCCGCCCGCCACGCCCGCAGCGCCCCCGCGGCGGCCGTGTAGTCAAACAGGAACCGTATGCCGTGAATGAGCGCATTCGCGCCCATGAAGTGCGCCTCGTCGGCGACAACGTCGAAACCGGCATCTACACCATTCAGCAGGCCCGTAAGATAGCCGAGGAACAGGAACTCGACCTGGTGGAGATCTCCCCTACCGCCCAGCCCCCCGTCTGCAAGGTGCTCGACTACCAGAAGTTCCTCTACCAGCAGAAGAAGCGCCAGAAGGAGGCCAAGGCCAAAGCCACCAAAGTGGTGATCAAGGAGATACGCTTCGGGCCGCAGACCGACGACCACGACTACAACTTCAAGCTCAAGCACGCCCAGGGATTCCTCGGCGAAGGCTCGAAAGTCAAGGCATACGTCTTCTTCAAAGGCCGCTCCATCCTCTTCAAGGAGCAAGGCGAGGTGCTGCTGCTCCGTTTTGCCCAGGACCTCGAGGAGGTAGGCAAGGTTGAGTCGATGCCCATGCTCGAAGGCAAGCGCATGACCATGATGCTCGCTCCCAAAAAGAAACCCGCCGACAGCGGCAACAAATGACAACCTCCTCTTTAGCCCCCCCCCTTCAGCGGCGAAGTTGAGAGGTGCCTAATAATAAGTTATAAGTTATAAGTTAAACAGTCTCTCGCGCAGGGCAAGCATTCCTGCCGGGGACATCAGATAATCATTCAATTAACCAACAAACAAAATGCCAAAGATTAAGACCAACTCCGGTGCCAAGAAGCGTTTCGTGCTCACCGGGACAGGAAAGATCAAGCGTAAGCACGCTTACAAGAGCCACATCCTCACCAAGAAGACCAAGAAGCAGAAGCGCAACCTCACGCACTTCTCCATCGTCACCCGCGCCGACGAAGGCCAGGTGAAAGAGCTCCTCGGCCTCAAGTCGTAACGGCCGCTGCCACCACTCTCTTCCTGTAACAATCTTAAATCAATTTCATTAACCGAATGGCAGGCTCCTTAAGTGTCCCCACAGGGCCGCCGTCATTCACAAACCAACCAACAAAATGCCAAGATCAGTAAATCACGTAGCATCCCGTGCTCGCCGAAAGAAAATCTTAAAACTCACCCGCGGCTACTACGGCTGCCGTCGCAACGTCTGGACCGTCGCCAAGAACACCTGGGAAAAGGGCCTCACCTACGCCTACCGCGACCGCAAGGACAAGAAGCGCAACTTCCGCGCTCTCTGGATACAGCGCATCAACGCCGCCGCACGCATGGAGGATCTCTCCTACAGCAAGCTGATGGGACTCATCCACAAGGCCGGCGTCGAGATCAACCGCAAGGTGCTCGCCGACCTCGCCCTCAACAACCCCGCCGCCTTCAAGGCCATCGTCGACAAGGTCAAGAACGCCTAAGGCACTCACTGCCTGCGATAACCACAACACGAGGGTGTGCCCCGCCGGCACGCCCTCGTGCCATTCCCCCCCTTTACCTGATTTCACCATCACCCCATCACCCGATTAATTCCCATGCCCATGCATAACACTGACAACCAGCCCGAAAGCAACTACACCCGTGTTGCCTATAATCCCTCTACCACCCCGGCGCCAAACGGTGCCCCGCACCGTAACTCGAGCAACCGCACAGGTGTCATAGTCGCCGTCGGTATCGTCGCGCTCGTCATCATCATCCTGGCAGCGCTGTTCATTTTCCGTTCAACCCCGAGCGAACCTGCTCCGGCACCAGAGCCGGCACCGGCACCTGCCCCCACATACTCCGGCAACTACGAAGTTAGCGGCATGCTCGCGGGCCAATACCCGTTCTACATGAGCATTAACATCGACGGGAGCACAGTCACCGGCACATACTCCACATCAATCTCCACTAACGCCGGCACTGTCACCGGCACCCTCACCGGCAACGACCTCGACATCGAAGTGGTCACCGCCGGCACCGTAGGCCGCACCCTTACGGGCACCTTGACCGGCAACAACTACTCTGGCACCTTCCGCAGCGGCTACACCGGCGACATCAACCCCTTCGAGGCCACCCTCACACCCATTCAATAAGCCCCCCACTCTCTAAATTAGGCCCAATCTGGTTTAAGAGACAAAATTGTGCGTAATTTTGTCTCTTAAACCAGATTTTTAAAGAATTAAAGCATTAATCCTTTAAAATTTTTTGTAAATCGCGAATTGTATAAGATGGTCCTACTTGACAAGCACCGTGCGAGCAGTACCTGCGGTGCGTAGGATATAGACTCCTGCAGCAGGAGCGACCACCCGGCGCCCCGCCAGGTCGTAATACTCACCTTCGGCTCCGGCGTCGGTGCGCACACCCTCGATGCCGACAGTGCCTACCTCTCTGAGATAGATACACGGGAAATAGCCTATGTCGCCCCGGGGATAGACTATCCCCACTAGATAGTCATACGTCCCCTCCTGCAGCTGCCGATTTATCAGGCACCAGCTGCCGTTGCCCAGCGTCGCGACGTATGCCTTGAAATCCGCGCTATATGCCACCGCCACGTCCTCAACCCGCACATATCTGTAATAGTGCCAGTTTGGATAGGTGAAATCGTCCACTTTCAGCGGCGACACCTCCACATGCTTGCCCTCCCAGAATATCGAGTCACCCTTGAGCGTGGCACAGCCGCCCCCGCCCACGTTGTAAACCCTGCATCCGGCAAAACAGGTCAGCACATCGCCCAACTTGAACGTCTGATCGACCGCGCCCCGAATATCAAGCACATAGCCGGCATCGTTCTCCTGCACCAACATCGAGCCTCCGGCGAATGAGCCGTCATCGCCCTCCTTGGTGTAGTAGTCGTCGGAAAACGAGAAAGAGATGACCGTGGCCTCCCCTTGGAATATGAACGGCGTCCCGTCCTCCATTCCCAAGATCTCTGACAGATGCTACACCACCGTCTGGGCGCCCCCCGTCAGCCACGCCCCCGCGAGCATAAGCAGTGTGAGTAGTCCGTGTTTCATAAAGCAGATAGTGTTATAGTTTGTCAATATGCCGCAAATATACTGACAAATCTTTAGCAACCCAAACAAAATATTACAAAAACGGATTTCACAGATTAAATTTAATCCGTGAAATCCGTTGTTTTTAAAGAAGTGGAGGTTTACTCCTCGTATTTCTTGATGATGATGGTACCGTTGTGTCCGCCGAAACCGAAGACGTTGCTCAGGGCGGCGCGTATCTCGCGCGGCTGGGCCTCGTTGAAGGTGAAGTTAAGGCGGTAGTCGATGTTCTCGTCCTCGTCGTCTGCGGCGTGGTTGATGGTCGGGGGCACGATGCTGTCGCCGATGGCCTTGATGCAGAACAGGGCCTCGATGGCACCGGTAGCGCCGAGCAGGTGGCCTGTCATCGACTTGGTGGAGCTGATGTTGAGCTTGTAGGCGTGGTCGCCGAAGACGTCGATGATGGCCTTCACCTCGCCGACGTCGCCGACGGGGGTGGAGGTGCCGTGGGTGTTGATGTAGTCGATGTCCTCAGGCTTCATGCCGGCGTCCTCGAGGGCGTTGCGCATCGACAGCTTGGCGCCCAGGCCCTCGGGATGGGTGGCCGTGATGTGGTAAGCGTCGGCGCTCATGCCGCCGCCGGCCACCTCGGCGTAGATCTTGGCGCCGCGGGCCTTTGCGTGCTCCAGCTCCTCGAGGATGAGCACTGCCGAGCCCTCGCCCATGACAAAGCCATCGCGGCTCTTGCTGAAGGGACGCGACGCTCCCTGCGGGTCGTCGTTGCGCGTCGACAGGGCGTGCATGGCGTTGAAGCCGCCCACGCCGGCCGGATAGATGGCAGCCTCGGCGCCGCCGGTGACCATGACGTTGGCTTTGCCCAGGCGGATGAGGTTGAAGGCGTCGATGATGGCGTGGTTGGAGGTGGCGCAGGCCGAGACGGTGCCGTAGTTAGGCCCGTGGTAGCCATACTCCATGCTGATGTGGCCGGAGGCGATGTCAGCAATCATCTTGGGGATGAAGAAGGGGTTGTACTTGGGTCCCTGCTCCTCGTTCTTGGCATAGTAGCCGGCCTCCTCCTCGAAGGTGTGCAGGCCGCCGATGCCGGCGCCTACGATGACGCCGACGCGGGTCTTGTCCAGGCCGTCATACTCCTCGATGCCGGAGTCGGCCACTGCCTGGCGGGCAGCCACCAGCGCATACTGAGAATAGAGGTCGAGCTGGCGCACCTTCTTGCGGTCGAAGTGCTCGGCGGGGTTGAACCCCTTTACTTCGCAGGCAAACTGGGTCTTGAACAGCGAGGCGTCGAAATGGGTGATGGGGCCGGCGCCGCTGGTGCCGACCTTGGCGGCCTCCCAGGTGGAGGCCACGTCGTTGCCCAGGGGGGAGAGGACGCCGAGGCCTGTGACTACTACTCGTTTGAGTTCCATTCTATTATGAGTGTTCGGTTATTTTCGGGATTTCGAAATTTCGGGATTTCGAGATTTCGGGGCTTGCCCCGTTTAGAAAACAAATCCACCCGCTCGGGGGTGCCCGGAGAGGCGGACCCCCGCGCCGGGTGGTATGTGTCTGTGGTGTCGATTGCGTGTCGCAAAGGGCGCGGCTTAAGCCTGCTCCTTGCCTGCCTTCTCGATGTAAGCGATGGCGTCGCCGACGGTGGCGATCTTCTCGGCGTCTTCGTCAGGTATCTTGATGCCGAACTCCTTCTCGAACTCCAGAATGAGCTCCACGGTGTCGAGGCTGTCTGCGCCAAGAGCGGTGGTGAAAGATGCGTTCTCAGTTACTTCGCTCTCGTCTACGCCGAGCTTGTCAACGATGATGGCTTTTACGCGTTCTACGATGTCTGACATAATTGTTCTCTTTTTTGCGGTTAAATTTTTTGTTTTTGCGGTGCAAAGTAAGTAATTTTTCGGCAAATGTGAAAATGTTTTGCACACAAAGTTAGAAAGTGTGCACAAAATTTAGGGTTTGTTCATACTTGCCTCCGCGTAATTTTACAGACATTAACAGTGCCTTCACCCCCGGCACACTCGCTCCTAACCCCACAACCTTCACAGCCTCAAACATATACCCCTGCCGCCACATAGTTTTTGCAATTTTTAACACCCCTCCCAACCCATCCCCCCGATTTTTCAGTGATGGCATTAACAGACGTTAACACATCTCACACCCAAATTGTCTTTAAAAAAATTTGAAAATGCCGCTTTTTTTCACCACCTTTGCATCTCAGTTAATGAGTTGGTCAGTTAATGAGTTGATGAGTGTTTCACACCTCACCTTTAACCGATTACCCCTTACCCGATTAACTCCTTAACTCTTTAGATCAATCACCCAACCACTCGACAGGAAATGAACAGATTATTCACCATAACCACCGCAATAGCCCTCATCCTTGCCGCCGCCGCATGCTCGCACAAGGCCGTCACCGACGACGACGGCTTCACCCAGTTTGAGGTCCGCGAGACGCTAAAGTCAGCCTCCGCCGACTTCCGCGTGGTCACCGGCGCCGACACCATCTACCTCAGCGTCTACACCTCCGTCATCTGGCCCGAGCAGTTCGGCGACAGCAACCTGCGGCCCCTTCAGGACTCCCTGCTCACACGCATGTACCACGTGCCTCTGGGCACCGACATCGACGACGCCATACGCGGATTCGTCTTCAACGACACCATCCTGGGGCCCGACGCACAGTTCACCCGCGTCGACGACGTGCCCATCGAAGGTCCCGAGTCATACAAGATAGAATATACCGGCAAGCTCATCGAGCTCACCGAGCGCACCGTCACATATAATATATACACCTCCGCCTATCTCGGCGGAGCCCACGGCAACACCAGTTCTTACCCCTTCACCTACGACCTGACCAACAACCGCATCCTCACCCTCGACAACATGTTCCGCAAGGGGACTGACAAGGAGCTGCTCGACCTGCTCAAAGCCGTGCTCGCCGAGATGGAGGGATGCACCGTCCGCGAGCTCGCAGACAAGGGTTATTTCATCGACGACATGCACGTAAGCCCCTTGATCTACCTCTCCTCCGGCGGCGTGGTCTTCCACTACAACCCCTACGACATAGCCCCCTACTCGCGCGGCGACGTCGACATCGAGATCGACTCATACGTCCTCTCACCCTACCTCACCCCCGAAGCCGACGCCCTCATCAACTGACCGCAAATCAATAAATAATCGCGGGCCCACCGCCCCACAATAAAGCAAGCAGCCCGGAAGGGCTGCTTGCTTTATTACTGGAGCCGCAAGTGGGACTCATAATATGCAACTCATCGAAACGATTTCGCAAGGTAGTGTTCCACCGAGTGTGTCTGGGGCCGGTCTGCCGCCAGGCTGTAATGGGGTGACGGTGCAAAGTTAATCCATAATCCGGCAAGATGTCTACGTGACAGGTAAATCGACTTGGCAATTTCTTGACACAGGAGGTACTCACTAATTACCTGCTCACTACTCACTGCTCGCTAATTGCCTGCTCCGCGGTCGAGGTGATGGTCGGCGCGCAGGAGCTTGCGCAGGGCCGAGATGAGTTCTTGCTGTTCCTGGAGCAGGTTGAGATAGACGTAGAGCACCGAGATGTCGGCCTCAGAGAGGGTGCGCATGTCGGCGTAAACCTTGCGGCACTCGGCCGAGAGGCGGTTTTTCAGCAGGTTGCAGCGGCTGCGCAGGTCGCATATTGCCGTCTCGTCGTCGCCGGTAATCACTCCGACGGCCTCGCGAAGCGTGGCCTGCACGTCGTCGCACAAGGGCGTCGCACGGTCTATGAGGCAAGCAGGCAGCGGACGGAAGTTGTTGTCGACATGCTCGTGGCACACCTCGGCGATGCGCCGCAGGTTGTAGAGCATGGCCATCGCGCTGTTGGCGCCGAGGTAGAACCATGCGCTCTTCTCCACCGCCGTGTCCGTCGGGATGCTGCGCAGGCACAGCGTGGCGCGGCGGCGGTGGTTTTTCAGCCGCTGCTTCTGCCGCGAGAGCGAGGCGACAGCCGTGGAGAGCATCTTGTGGCTGTCGGTCAGGAAGCCTTGGGTGACAGCCTGCTGCATCTCGGCGGCATACTCGAGGAAGTCGCGGTGGGCGCCGACGATGTACTTTCGCAGGAGCGTCCACGCCTCCCGCGGGTCGGTGCACTTGATGATGGTGCGGAAGAGGTCGGAGGTCTCGGGGGTCTGCTCGCGGTGGCGGATGGCACGCCAGACGAGCACCACGAGGGCTATGAGGGCGGTGATGACTATGGCCGCGGCGCCGCCGATGTGCATGATGCTGACTATCAGCGCTGCACCGATGAAGGCCACCACAGCGGTAAGAAACCATCCGCCGATGACGCTGATGACCCCGGTGATGCGGAACACGGCACTCTCGCGGCCCCAGGCGCGGTCGGCCAGCGACGTGCCCATGGCCACCATGAATGTGACGTAGGTGGTCGACAGCGGCAGCTTCAGCGATGTGCCCAGGGCTATGAGCGCGGCGGCGAGCACCAGGTTGATGGAGCCACGGACCAGGTCGAAGGCCGCGCCCTGCTCGATGACGGCGTCCTTGGGGTCGAGGCGACGCTCCATCCAACGGCGCGCGCGCTCCGGTGTGTGGCTCTCGACGTACGTGCCAACGGTGGTGGCGTAGCGCACCAGGCGGCGCGCGGGCCGCGACGACCCGAACATCTCGTCGGCGCCGGCGACCTGGCTGGATAGGTTGACGGAGGTATTGACCACCTTGCGCGCCTTCTTCGACGTGGCCAGCGCCACCACCATGATCGCGCCGGCGGCGGCGAGCAGCGGCCACGGCGTCGAGGCGGGGGCGTTGAGCGCGCCCATGAGGTGGGTGTGCGGATCCGCGCCGACCGTGGCGGCATAGTCCTGGTAAGAGGCGAGGCCGCTCAGCGGCACGCCGATAAAGTTGACCAGGTCGTTGCCGGCGAAGGCCATCGCCAGGGCGAACGTGCCCGTGAGCACCACCACGCGCAGCACGTTGACTTTCAGCGCGTGCAGCAGCTGGCACAGCAGGGTGAAGCCCACGAGGCAGCCCCCGAGCAGCAGCCAGGTGTTGGAGGCCACCCACCCTTTCAGCTCGGGGGTCATGAACGTGAGGTTGCGCGCACCCTTGATGAGCAGGAAGTAGACGATGAGCGTGATGGAGGCGCCCCCGAAGAGGCCTATCTTCCACCGCAGGCCACGGCGGTAGTCAAAGCGGAACCACAGGCGCGCTAAGCGCATCACCACCGTGCCGAAGACAAAGGCGATGGCCACCGACAGGAAGATCCCGATGATCACCGACAGCGCCTTCTCAGTGTTGAGCATGTCGCCGAGGGTGAGCGCCGAGTCGGTGGCATGCAGCTTGAGCAGCGCCACGGCCGTCGAGGCCCCGAGCAGCTCAAACACCATCGACACCGTGGTCGACGTCGGCAGCCCCAGCGTGTTGAACACATCTAATAATATAATGTCCGTCACCATCACCGCCGTGAAGATGCACAGCAAGTCCATCAGCGAGAAGTGCTCCGGACGGAAGATGCCGTGACGGGCGATGTCCATCATCCCGTCCGACAGCGCCGCGCCTATGAAAACCCCCACGGCGGCGACAGCGACAACCGTCCGGAAGCGCGCCGCCCGCGCTCCCACCGCCGAGTTGAGGAAGTTGACCGCATCATTGCTGACCCCCACAGACAGGTCAAAAACAGCGAGTATAAAAAGAAAAACAATAATTCCAATAATAGCATATTCCATGAGTTATGTCATTTTAGTCACACAAAGGTGCGCCTAAAATGTTTCATGGAAATTAACCCCCTGTTGCAAAAATATTAAATCAATGCACAATGGGGGTGTTTCATAATTTGATTTAGTCCGCGAATTACAAAGAATTTTTAAGAATGTGAAGAACAAAAAATTATCCTTGAAATTCTTAAAAATTCATTGTAATTCGCGGAGTAAATACGCGGCTGCTCGATTAGAGGAACATCGCGGCCAACGCTGCGGCGGCCACTATCAGGATGATCAGCCCGATGAAGCTGATCACCAGGCCGGCGATGGCAAGGCCCTTGGGCTGGCGGAACACGCCGATCAGCGAGAAGACCACGCCCAGTATCCACAGGATCCAGTCGAGAACGGGCACCCAGCAGAACACGAAGGCGCAGAGTGCGAGTACGAAGCCGGCCACGCCCATGCCGTTCTTCTGCGGCGCGGCTACGGGTGCGTACATATTGGGGTTGACGGGCTGCCCGGGCATGCCCTGAGGTGCGGAATAGTTATCCATAGCAATGTTAGTTTGATGATTAATATTCGGCAAATTTAC
>CAYOUJ010000033.1:0-16696 GCA_964407165.1 uncultured Muribaculaceae bacterium
AATTAAAAGAAAAATTTCCTTTTCTCAAATTCTTAAAAATTCTTTGTAATTCGTGGATTATATTATGTCTGCCCTCGCCGACCAAGCATTTTTAAATCCGAAAAAAGGTGAATTTTTTGGGCGGATGAAAAATAATATCTAACTTTGGCTTCTGAATTCAGATACGCGTATTTTATGAAACATTACGTCCTGCCATCGGGGTTCCCCGTACAGAGACTGCCGTTCTACCTTGCAATGGAGGAGTGGGCCGCACGCCGTATCGTCGAGACCGGCGACACCGACGACGCCTTCTTCACCTGGCGCGTCGCCCCCACCGTCATCTTCGGCCGCAACCAGCAGATAGACGTTGAGGTGAACCTCGCCTACTGCCGGCAGCACGGCGTGCAGTATTACCGCCGCAAGAGCGGCGGCGGATGCGTGGTGGCCGACCCGGGCAACATCATGTTCAGCTACGTCACCCGCCGCCCGGGCGAGATTGCGGAGATATTCCGCCATTACACCGGCCTGATTGCCGGTATGCTCCGGCAGCTTGGGTTCCCCGCCGAGGTCAGCGGCCGCAACGACATCACCGTCGACGGCCGCAAGGTGAGCGGCAACGCCTTCTACCGCACCCCCCAGGGCGCCTCCATATCCCACGGCACCATGCTCTTCAGCACCGACATAGCCGAACTGTCGCAGGCCATCACCCCCTCCCGCGCAAAGCTCGAGTCGAAGGGCGTCAAGAGCGTCGAGAGCCGCGTAACGCTGCTCAACCGCTACACCTCGATGACCATCGACGAGTTTGTCGACCGCGCCACCCGTGCCCTCTGTGACAGCGAGTATCATCTGACCAACAAGGACATAGAGGAGGTGCACGCCATCGAGGAGGGATATTACCGCCCCTCGTGGATCATGGGCAAGGTCAGCCGCGCCGCCCACCAGCGCAGCCGCAACATACCCGGCGTGGGCAACATGCAGGCCGGCGTCGAACTTACTGCCGACGGCCGCATCGCCGACCTCAACATCAGCGGCGACTTCTTCCCGCGCGTCGACATCGACGAGGCCGTCATACGCCCCCTGCGCGGCGTCAAATATTCGCGCGAGGCCGTCGCCGACGTGCTCTCTGTCCACGACCCCTCGGCGGCCATCCCCGGCCTCACGCCCGAGCTGCTCCTCTCCCTCCTCTTTTAGCGCAATCTATACCGACAAAAGCATATTGCTAAAAACTAAAAACCAAAAACTGAAAACTATAAATCATGGAAGACATCAAAAAAACCTGCCTCCACGACCGCCACGTGGCCATGGGCGCACAGATGAGCCCCTTCGCCGGCTATGACATGCCCATACAGTACCGCGGCATCGTCGAGGAGCACAACGCCGTCCGCACCGCCTGCGGCGTGTTCGACGTATCCCACATGGGCGAGGTCACCGTCTCCGGCCCCGACGCCGAGCGCTTCGTCAACTACATCTTCTCCAACGACATCCGCACCATCGCCCCCGGCCAGATCATCTACGGCATGATGCTCAACGACCGCGGCGGCGTGGTAGACGACCTGCTCGTCTACAAGCGCTCCGACGAGGAATATTTCCTGGTGATCAACGCCGCCAACATCGACAAGGACGTGGCCTGGATCGAGGAGCACGCCGCCCGGTTCGACGTCAAGGTATGCAACCAGAGCGAGCAGTTCGGCGAGCTGGCCATCCAGGGTCCGAAGGCCGAAGAGGTCATGCAGACGGTGCTGGGCATCGACTGCAAGGAGCTGACATTCTACACCTTCAAGGACATCACCTTTGAGGGCAAACCCGCCATCGTCAGCCGCACGGGCTACACCGGCGAAGACGGCTTCGAGCTTTATGCCGCGCCGGAGGTCATCGTCAAGGCCTGGGACCGCCTCATCGACTCGAAGGTGGTTGAGCCGTGCGGCCTCGGCTGCCGCGACACCCTCCGCTTCGAGGCAGGCCTACCACTCTACGGCGACGAGCTGACCGACGACATCACCCCGCTGGAGGCCACGCTCAGCATGTTCGCCAAGCTCGACAAGCCGGAGATGATAGGCCTCGAGGCCCTCAAGCAGCAGAAGGCCGAGGGCGTGCGCCGCAAGTGCGTGGGCCTCGAATTAGAGGGCAACGCCATCCCGCGCCACGGCTACGAGGTGCTCAACGCCGACGGCGTCAAGGTGGGCGAAGTGACCACCGGATACCACTCCATCACCCTCGACAAGAGCATCGCGATGGCCCTGGTCGACGTCGACTACTCCAAGCTCGGCACACCCCTGCAGGTGAAGATACGCCGCCGCACCTTCCCCGCCGTCGTCGTCAAGAAGCGCTTCTACGTCCCCAACTACAAGAAATAAAGTCATTCACCATATAAAACCCAACCAACACATCACCATGGCAAAAACCTATTTTCTCAAGAGCCACGAGTACGTAACCGTCGACGGCAACATCGGCACCATCGGCATCTCTGAATACGCCGCCAAGCAGCTTGGCAACGTGGTCTACGTCGACATGCCCGAGGTAGACGACGACGTCACCGCCGGCGAGGACTTCGGCGCCGTCGAGTCTGTCAAGGCCGCCAGCGACCTCTTCTCGCCCGTCAGCGGCACCGTCGTCGAGGTCAACGAGGAGCTTGTCGACAACCCCAAGCTCATCAACGACGACCCCATGGCCAACTGGATCATCAAGGTAGAGCTCAGCGACCCCGCCGAGCTGGACGCCCTCATGGACGCCGACGCCTACGCCGCCTACCTCCAGACACTATAAAAAGCTTACAGGCAACCGATCCTTGTGGTGTGGGGCTGTGCCCCATACCCTCACAATTTTTAAACTCACCCGAATATGCCTCACCGCTATTTCCCGCATACCCCCGAGGATGTGGCCGCCATGCTGCAGCGCTGCGGCGCGGAGAGCATCGACGACCTCTACGCCGACATACCCCCGCAGCTGCTCCTCGACCACACCTACGACCTCCCCGCAGAGATGAGCGAGAAAGAGGTGCGCGACTATTTCCGCGCCCTCGCCGCACTCAACAAGCCGCTGACCTGCTTCGCCGGATACGGCTTCTACGACCACTACTCCCCCTCCATCATCGCCTCGCTCATCAGCCGCTCGGAGTTCCTTACCGCATACACCCCCTACCAGCCCGAAATCTCACAGGGCACGCTCCAGTATATCTTTGAGTATCAGTCAATGATGGCCACGCTGACGGGCATGGAGGTGTCAAACGCCTCGATGTATGACGGCGCCACCGCCACCGCCGAGGCAATGATGCTCGCCGTAGCCGCCGCGCGCAAGAAAAACGTGGTGCTCGTCAGCCCCACGGTCAACCCCGCCGTGCTCGAGGTGATGCGCACTTACGCCCGCTACCACAAGATCGACCTGGAAATGCTCCCGGAGACCGCCGACGGCGTCACCGACTTCTCCGGCCTCGACGAGCGCCTGGCGGACAAGGACGTGGCCGGCCTCGTGGTCGCCACCCCCAACCGCTACGGCATAGTCGAAGACATCACGGGCGTGGCCGACAAGCTGCACAGCGCCAAGGCATTGCTGATAGTCAACGCCCCCGCCAGCACCCTTGCGGCCATCAAGACCCCCGGCGAGTGGGGCGCCGACGTGGCCTGCGGCGACGCCCAGAGCCTCGGCATACCCCTCAACTTCGGCGGCCCCTACCTCGGCTATATGTGCACCACCAAGGCGCTCATCCGCAAGGTGCCCGGCCGCATCGTCGGCGCCACCAAGGACGGCAACGGCCGCCGCTGCTTCGTGCTCACCCTCCAGGCACGCGAACAGCACATACGCCGCGAGAAGGCCACCTCCAACATCTGTTCCAACCAAGGCCTCATGGCCCTCTACGTCACCATCTACATGGCCGTGATGGGCCCCGACGGCCTCCGCGAGGTCAACCAAATCGGCTGCGACGGCGCGCACTACCTCGCCGACCAGCTGTGCAAGACCGGCCGGATGGCCCTCAAGTTCCCCAACTCACCGTTCCTCAACGAGTTCACCGTCACCACCACGGTCGACGTCGACCGCCTGCAGGCACGCGCGGCCGAGGAGGGCATACTCGCCGGCGTCAAGATAGCCGACGACACCGTGGTCTTCGCCGTCACAGAGATGCAGACCAAGGCCCAGGCCGACCGTCTCGTTGAAATAGTCAATTCACTCTAAATTAGCCCAAGCACCATGAACAGAGAAATTTACGGCAAGCTCATCTTTGAGATCTCACGCCCCGGCGCCAAGGGCTATTCACTCCCCCGCAACGAATATCCCGCGGCCTCCATACCCCAGGGCCTGCGCCGCACAGAGCCGCTTCGCCTCCCCACCGTCGACGAGCCGACCGTTGTACGCCACTACAACAACATGTCTACCAACAACTTCGGCGTCGACACCGGCTTCTATCCCCTCGGCTCGTGCACCATGAAGTATAACCCCAAGATCAACGAGGAGATGGCCGCAAACGCCGTGCTCGCCTCCCTGCACCCCCTGCAGCCCGTGAGCACCGTCCAGGGCGCCCTCGCCATCTACTACAACCTCGCCCGCGCCCTGAGCGAAATCGGCGGCATGAGCGAGTTCACGCTCAACCCCTTCGCCGGCGCCCACGGCGAGCTGACGGGCCTCATGGTCATCCACGCATACCATGACGCCAACGGCGACATGAAGCGCACCAAGGTGATAGTCCCCGACTCGGCACACGGCACCAACCCCGCCTCCGCCGCCGTCTGCGGTTACCAGATAGTCGAGGTCAAGAGCCACGAGGACGGCACCGTAAACGTCGACGACCTCCGCGAGAAGCTCGACGACACCGTTGCCGCCGTGATGATGACCAACCCCAACACCCTGGGCATCTTCGAGAAGCACATCCCCGAGATAGCCGAGGCCGTGCACGCCGCCGGCGCGCTGCTCTACTACGACGGCGCCAACCTCAACCCGATGCTCGGCAAGTGCCGCCCCGGCGACATGGGCTTCGACGTGATGCACATCAACCTCCACAAGACCTTCTCGACGCCCCACGGCGGCGGCGGCCCCGGCGACGGGCCTGTCGGCGTCCGCAAAGGGCTGGAGAAGTTCCTGCCCAACCCCCGCGTTGTGCGCAAGGAGGACGGCACCTTCGACGTTGTCTGCACCCCCGACGCCCTCGGCCGCGTCAGCTCGTGGCTCGGCAACTTCCTCGTGGAGGTGCGCGCGCTCGCCTACATCCTCTCCCTCGGCGCCGAGGGCCTCATGCAGGCCGGTCCGCTGGCCACCCTCAACGCCAACTACATCAAGGAGAGCCTCCGCGACGTCTACGAGCTGCCCATCGACACCGTATGCAAGCATGAGTTCGTCTTCGACGGCCTCAAGGACAAGAGCACCGGCGTCACCACGCTCAACGTCGCCAAGCGCCTGCTCGACCACGGATTCCACGCGCCCACCATCTACTTCCCGCTGCTCTTCCACGAGTCGCTGATGATCGAGCCGACGGAGACCGAGAGCCGCGAGACCCTCGACGCCTTCATCGCCGTCATGCGCGACATAGCCCGCGAGGCCGCCGAGACGCCGGAGGTGGTCAAAAGCGCGCCCCACTGCACGCCCATCTCACACCCCGACGACACCGAGGCCGCCCTGCACCCCATCGTCACCTTCTTCGAACTCTAAACTCCAAATTTGGTCTTTAACCGGTTAACCGATTAACCGGTTAAAGACCTCGTTTTTATATGAACAACAGCGACTTAATCATTATCGGCGGAGGCCCCGGCGGCTATGAGACCGCCGCCGCGGCAGCCCGCCAGGGGCTGAAAGTCACCCTCTTTGAGCGCGACGCCCTCGGCGGCACGTGCCTCAACCGTGGCTGCATACCCACCAAGGCCCTGTGCCGCGCCGCCGAGGTGCTCGCCACCGTCCGCGACGCCGCCGCCTTCGGCGTGACCGTCGGCGACGTCACCGCCGACTACGACAAGGCCCACGCACGCATCGCCGACGTGGTCTCCACCCTCCGCTCCGGCATCGAGATGCAGCTAAAGGAGGTCGACATAGTCCGCGCCACCGCCCGCATCCTCCCCGACGGCACCGTCGAGGCCGACGGACAGGTCTACTCCGCGCCCAAGGTTATCATCGCCACCGGCTCCCGACCCGCCTCCCTGCCCATCCCCGGAGCCGAGCTGGCCATGACCTCTGACCACCTGCTCGCTCTCGACACCCTCCCCGAGAGCATCGTCATCATCGGCGGCGGCGTCATCGGCATGGAGTTCGCCTCTATTTTAGCCACTTACGGCGTGCAGGTCACCGTCGTCGAATACTGCAAGGAGATACTCCCCCCCTTCGACGCCGACATTGCCAAGCGCCTGCGCACGGCCATGAGCCGCCGAGGCGTCAAGTTTATCGTCGGCGCCGCCGTAACGGCCATAAGCGAAGCTGACGGCACGTATACAGTCACTTACACCGGCAAGAAGGGCGAGGCTGCTGTCGAGGCCCGTGCCGTGCTCATGGCCACCGGACGCATGCCCGTCTTCCCCGACGGACTCGACGAGGCCGGCATTGAGTACACCCGCAAGGGTATAAAGGTCGACGACCAAATGCAGACCACCCGCCCGGGCGTCTACGCCATCGGCGACGTCAACGGCCGTTGCATGCTCGCCCACGCCGCCACGGCCCAGGGCAAGGTGGTGCTCGGCGCAGACATCGACCTGAGCGTCATCCCCTCGGCGGTGTTCACCTGCCCCGAGCTGGCCATGGTGGGCATGAAGGAGGAGGAGGCCCGCGAGAAATGCCCCGACATGCGCGTGCGCACCGTCATGTACGGCGCCTCCGGAAAGGCCCTGGCCATGGGCGAGAGCTTCGGTCAGGTCAAGATGATGACCGCCCCCGACGGGCGCATACTCGGCTGCACCGTCATCGGCGCCCACGCCTCCGACCTGGTCCAGGAGGTGGCAACGGCAATGGCCAACGGCCTGCCCGTCAGCGCCATCGCCGACACCGTCCACGCCCATCCCACCCTTGCCGAACTCGTCATGCTCGCCGCCGAATAAAATTAAGTGTCAATAATTTATCCGATGCTGTTGGATAAATTCTTCCACACTCCTTTGGCTACGGTTTCCTCTCCACGAATTTGTCCGACGACGTCGGACAAATTCATGGCATTAAGTCAACCATATATCTCCTTGTCATCTTTTCCAATAGCTATCTTGGCAACATTTGAGAAAAAATATCATAAGAAGACAACTCCGCCACTTGAGGGGGATGCCGGGGGGACTTCCATAGCTCTTGGCTCCCACGCCGAAGCCCCCGCAAACTTAGAAGCTCCCCCTCTTGGGGGGGAGTTGAGGGGGGCTACCAGCTTGGTGTCCCCCCCCCTTGGGGGGGGGTCGGGGGGGGCTTCCCTATACCTGCTGCCGGTGCCGCTGAGCGACGTCGAGCCGGCGAGTGTTTTGCCGCCCGTGAACATCGACACGGTGCGGCGGCTGCGGTATTTCGTCGTCGAGAACTTGCGCACGGCGCGCCGCTGGCTCAAGCGCTGTGACCGCGCCATCGACATCGACTCGCTGACTTTCAGCATACTCAACGTCGATACCCCCGCCGCCGACGTCGCCGCCATGCTCGCCCCCCTCGAGCGCGGCGAAGACATGGGCCTGATGAGCGAGGCCGGGTGCCCCGGCGTCGCCGACCCCGGTGCATTGTTGGTGGCCGAAGCCCAGCGCCGCGGCTACCGCGTGGTGCCCCTGGTCGGACCCTCGAGCATACTCCTCGCGCTTATGGCCTCGGGCTTCAACGGCCAGAGCTTCACCTTCAACGGCTACCTCCCCATCGATGCCTCCGCCCGCACCGCCGCCATACGCCGCCTCGAGCGCGAGGTGGCCACCCACGGCACCACGCAGATATTCATCGAGACGCCATACCGCAACAACCGCCTCATCGCCGAGCTGACCAGGACGCTGTCGCCGCGCACGCTGCTGTGCGTGGCCTCCGACATCACCGGACAGCGCGAAAGCATCATAACCAAACCCGTATCCCATTGGGCACGCGACAGTTACGACTACGCCAAGGTGCCCACCATCTTCCTTATCGGACGCTCATAACCAACACCCCCACCATGCCCCGCAAGCGCAGAAACCACCCATACGACGACCTCCCCGGGCTCTTCGACGAATTTGAAGACAATAGGAGGGGGGCGGCGCCCTCGCGCCCCGCCGCTGCAGGCGTTCAAGCGAATACTCCTCTTATAGGGGGGCGCGAGGGCGCCGCCCCCCTCCTTTCTCCCATCGACTTCATCTCCTTCGGCTCCGGCAGCTCCGGAAACTGCGCCTACATCGGCGACCGCGACGGCGGATTCCTCATCGACGCCGGCATAGAACCCAACAACGTCTTCACGGCCCTCGCCCGCAACGGCATCCAGCCCGAGATGGTACACGGCATAATCCTCACCCACGACCACGGCGACCACATACGCTACGTCTACTCGACCGTGCGCCGTTACCGCCACCTCCTCGTCTACTGCACCCCCAAGACCCTCGGCGGCATCATGCGCCGACACAACATCAGCCGCCGCCTGACAGACTATCACAAGCCTGTCTACAAGGAGTTTGAGTTCCGCATCGGCAACTTCTCCATCACCCCCTTCGACGTCAGCCACGACGGCACCGACAACGTCGGCTACTTCATCCGCTCGGGCCACCACACCTTCACCATCGCCACCGACCTGGGGTGCATCACCGAGCGCGTCGACCACTACATGCGCCTGGCGCGCTACATCATGGTCGAGGCCAACTACGACGAGGAGATGCTGCGCCGCGGCTCCTACCCCGAATACCTCAAGGCGCGCATCGTCGCCGACAACGGCCACCTCGACAACCGCGTGACCGCCGACTTCCTCGCCGGCATCTATACCGACGGGCTGCGCGCCGTGTTCCTCTGTCACCTCAGCCACGACAACAACACCCCCGAGCTGGCCACCGAAACCGTGCGCCGCGCACTACTCGCCGCGCACCCGTCGCTTACCATCGGCGACGGCACCCACTCCCTCGCCTCCCGCGACGCCGCCCTGCAGCTCCTCCCCCTCCCTCGCTTCACCCCCACCCCCCTCTTCCGCTTCCACTAAAGGAGGCGACGCGCCCTCGCGTCGCCACACCAAGCGTGCCTACCCGCCCCTAAGCACCATAAGTGCTGTGCAAAGCCGGTAGACACGCCTGGCAAACACGCCTGGGAGGGCGACGCGAGGGCGCGTCGCCTCCTAATTACTTCGTAGTCGGGGTGATGGAGGTGCTGGTGCCTCCGGTGGCGGTGCCACCGAGGGTGATCACGCCATCGAAGTAGCTCTCCGTCGGGTTGCTCACGGCCGTGCAGTTGCGCACGAGCTTGTAGGAGGTGCCGCTGACAAACTCCGGCGAGCTGACCAGCACCGTGGCGCTGCTGATGGCGCGGGGCACCTTGTAGGCCACGATCACCGTGCCGTCGCTCTTCTGCAGCGTCAGGTAGGTGTTGGCCGTCAGGCTCTGGCCCGACTGGCTCTTGTAGGGCTGCGTGGCCGACGTTGGCGTCGACGTGCTGCCCCCGATGCCCATCAGGGTTCCACCATTGATTTTAAACGTGTTGTTGTCGCAGTCGAAGCCCTCCTCGGGCGACGACGTGCCCTGCGAGATGACGATGCCGCCGTTGAACTCGAAGCCCTGGCTGCCGTTGCAGTCGATGCCGTCGTTGCCCGAGGCGTTGGCCCATACCACGCCGCCGTTGAAGGTAATCTTCGTGGCCGCGTTGATGCCGTCGTCGTAGGTGGTGCACACGGTGGTGCCACCGTTGAAGGTAATCGACGCCTTGCTCTCGATGCCCTCGCCACCGTCGTTCTTGGTTGAGGTGACTATGGTGCCGGAGTTGATGTAGATGTCGCCGAGGGCCTTGATGGCCTTGGGCTGGCCGGTGAGGCTGGAGTTCATGCCGGAGCCGCTGGTGCTGATGGCGGCGCCGGTGGTGGAGGCGCTGACGCTCGGGCCGTCGGTGGCGCCCTCGGTGCCGATGGTGAGCACGCCGTCGATGTTGATGCCCTTGCCGCCCTTGCCCGTCGAGGTGATGGTGATGTTGCCGCCGGTGATGGTCACGTTGCCGTCACATTTGAATCCGGCTGCCGAGTAGCTCTCGTTGCCGTCGCTCTTGATGGTGCCGCTTTGGTATGTCGAGGTCACGTCGCTGATGCTGTAGGTGCGGACGGTGCCGGAGGTGGAGTAGCTCGACGAGATGGTGTAGAAGTGGTTGCTGCCGTCGGTGGGTCCGCTGAAGTTGCCGCTCTTGATGGTGTAGGTGGTGCCGCTGCTGCCGCCGAAGCCGCCGCCGCTGGTATAGTCAGGGGCGCCGAAGTAGAACGTGCCCTCGGTGGCCTTCTTGAAGTCGTAGTAATAGAACGTGGTCGAGCGGCCGTTGACGCTCACGCTGACGCTGCCGGGGCAGGTACCCTGCAGGGTGCCGTCCTCGGCGTAGACATATACCGTGCTCCACACGCCCCCCTGCTGGTTCGGGCCCATGCCGCCGCTGGAGGGCACGCTGACGTACACCTTGTAGCTCTCAGACGAGCCGGTGGACGTGGGGTCGTAGAGGGCGCCGTCGCCCGAGGTGGTGATGTTGAACGTGCCGCCGGTGATGTTGAACGTCCCGTCGACCGAAAATCCCTTGCCGCCCTGGCCCGAGTTGGTGACGGTGAACGTGCCGCCGCTGATGGTGGCGTCGCCGTTGATCTTCACGGCCGTGGAGTAGCTGGGGTCGCCGTCCTCGATGATGACGTTGCCGGAGTTGACGAAGGTGAAGTCGCCGTCGGTGACCTTCAGGTCGCCCTTGCCCTTGATGCCCTTCGATGCGGCGCCCGTGGCGGTCAGGCTGATGGTGCCTCCGCTGACGGTGATGAGGCTGTCGGCCTTGAGGCATGCCACATCCTCCGCCGAGCAGTTGATGGTGAGCGAGCCCCCCTTGATGATCATCTGCCCGTTGTCTTCGTCGGTGGCGTCGTCGGTGATCTCTGCCTGGATGCCGTCGCCGGCCACGTTGCTGATGTTGACCGAGCCGCCGTTCATCTGGAAGTATTGGGCGGCGTGTATGCCGTCGTTGGCCGAGCCGAGGATGTTGACGGTGCCGACCGTCTTCTTCAGTTGTATGTACTCCTTGGCGGAGATGGCGTGCTTGCAGGTGCCGGTGACGTTGAGCGTGCCGGCGCCCTCAAACTCGGGGTGGCCCTTGAAATACATCGCGGCCTTCTGCTTGCCCCCGGAGTAGTCGACGAGGGTGTTGACCGTCCCCGAGTTGAGCACCACGGCTATGCGCTTGCCGCACTCGATGTCGATGGCCGCGCCCTGCTTGCTGGTGATGCTCACGCCGTTGAGCTGCAGCGTGGTCTTGTAGGAGCCGTTGTAGGTATAGCCGCCGTCGGTGGTGGTGCCCGTCAGGCGCACGGTGATCTCGTCGGTGGTGTTGGTATTGTCGACGGTGACGTAGCCGCCCGACACGCTGACGGTGACGCCGCGGTGGGCCAGCGGGTTCTCGTAGGTGACGGTGCCGTCGGCGTTCCAGACGATGTCTACCATCATCACGTTGGCCACGTCGGCCGAGGTCATATACTTGACGGTGGCGTCGGCCCGGGTGTAGGTGTTGTAAGAGGTGCCGACCACGGTGTTGTCGTTGCTGAGCGTCAGCGAGGTGATGTCGGCGTAGGGGACGAGCACGCTGTTGCCGTCGGTGTCGACTATGCGCAGCGACGGGGTGCCGGCGATGGCTGCGAAGGCCACTATCGCGGCCCCTATTGCGGTGAGTATATATTTTTTCATGATTGTTCGATTATTATCGATGGTTATCGATGGTCTATCGATGGTCTATCGATGGGTTATCGATTATCTATCGATTCATTATTTTGGTTACGCGGGTGCCTTGGCGCAGGATATACACGCCGGCGGGGAGGCCGTCGGTGCTGCCGGTGGCCACGCGAACGCCCTGCAGGTTGTACACCTCCACGGGGGCCGCGCCCTCGGAGGCGTCGGCGCCCACCTGCTCGATGCCGGTGATGTCGGCAGAGAAGCCCATCGTCCAGCCCTGTGAATCACTGTAGGTTGCTGTCTTGCCCGAGGCGAGGGTGACCGTCATCGTCCCCGCCGTGGCGTCGAATGTAATGCCCGACACGTCGCTGACGGCGTAGGAGGTCGACTGCTCGGTGCCGTCGTTCCAGGCCAGGTAAAGCGTGTCGTAGCTCCGGGCGCTCATCGTCACAGCGATAAACGCCAATGCCAAAGATAGATAAAGTCTCATAACTGCGGTATATTTTGCTTGTTGGCGGCAAATATACAAATTTTTCGGCCAAATCTGCAACTTTTTTCACAATTTTCGCCAAATTTGCAATAATATCTCATACAGAAACATCAGAAACTACGGAAACAAAATAAAAATAAAAAAATTTAGTTTCTTTTGTTTCGTGCGTTTCTGTAGTAACTATTCACCGAATACCAATATTATTATAAATGCGCTCCAAAGGAGCGCGCTGATGATAACCCCGGGCAAGCGAAGCGCAGCCCGGGGGAGCGGGGCGGCGTCCTCGCGCCCCGGCACCCCAACGGGGTGCGCTGATGATAGTTGAGCCGATCATCAGCGCACCCCTTTGGGGTGCATGTCCGGGCGGTTTGTTTTTCACCCCGGGCTGCGCTTCGCTTGCCCGGGGTTATCATCAAACTGCCCCTTTGGGGCAGAAATGCCTATTGAATTATATTCGGTGAATAGTTACGTTTCTGTATGAGATTTTTTATTTCAGGCGGGAATTGGGCAATTTTTTCAAAGTTTTTGGGTAAAAATTTTTCCGTTTTAAAATTTATTCATACTTTTGCATTTGATTTGCACGCCGAGTAACCCGGCTCGTGCCTTTGGGAGTGCTCAATACACATTAATAATTATAGATATTCTTTTATTCACTTAAACCAAACAGCAAATGAAAAGATTTACCAGATTGGCTATCGCTCTTTGCGTGGCTGCTCTTCCTGGCATCGCTTTTGCAGATGTTGCCGTGAAGGCTCCTACGCCTGCCGAGCGTGCGGCTACCGCTGTTGAGAAAGGCCGGACGGCCCTCGTCTCGACTATGAACACCGCAGCCAAAGTCGTTACCAAAGCTGTCAACAAACACTTTGAGCTGACTCCCGCCGAGTCTTATACCATCGCCGACGTCGTCGAGGCTCCCGCCTCCGCGCAGTCGATGGCCAAGAAGGCTCCCGCCAAGAAGATCTCTTCCATCAGCGACGTCTATGGCACATGGATGATTGCAAGCGTTTCGCCCTACGACGATAGCGTCAAGTATTACACACCCGTAATATTTTCCGCTAACGACACCGAGGGCCGCGTAACAGTCAAATTCCCCTCGCTCTCGACAGCCATTCAGGGCTACATGAGCGATGCCTACGCACTCGTTGATCTCGATGCCGGCACAATCAGCTTCCCATGCTACAGCTCAAGCACGGACTACACGATGGGCACCAACGGCACCACCGGCTACTATTACTATGTTCTCCGCCACACCTCGGGCACCAACTACAGCTGCCTCTCCGGCTCCTCCATCATCTTCCAGATGAATGAGGATGGCACCCTCAGCAGCACAAACCTGCCCATCACCTATAACGGCATGCAGTACGACGGTCTTGGCGTTGTCGCTCGCAACAACTCAACCGGCACCCTTTCCGGCATCAGCCTCGTTACCGTGGGTGTCAGTGGTATGAAGCCCTCTAACGGCACCATCAACTTCACCAGAAGCTCCGTCGAGTACAATCTCCCCGTCTATGGCGAATATTACACCGAGGAAGGCGTTGACTACCTCGAGGTAGGTCCTGTCATCTACGGCGGCCAGGGCGCTGCGGTCAAAATGACCCTCGACCGCGAGAAGAAGACCGGTTTCTTCCCCGCTGACACTTACGCCTACGTAAACTACAGCACGACAAACTCCAAGCGCGACGACTATCTGATGTATTACTCGATGTGCAACGCCGCCGGCGTCGCCGACGTTCAGGGCACATATTCCGAGGACCTCAAGACCGTCAACTGGAAGGGAGCCAACTATTCATCTTCCGAGGACTGGTGCGCAATGGACTTGCTTTCCACCTATTGGTTCGGCCAGTGCACCCCCGCTACCGTCACCTTCACCAACGTGGTCGACAACCGTCTGCAGGAGGGTGAGATCGAGCACCTCTACATCGTCGGCACCTACGAGATGGACGGCGAGCAGGTAAGCTGGGATCCCGCCAAGGTATTCCCCATGACCCGCGACGACCAGGTGTTCACCGCCACCATCACCCTCACCGGCTCCCCGGCCTACTTCTCCTTCTGCGAGAACGTCGGCTCATCGTCGAGTGACTGGAGTGGCATCGAGCCCCGCTATGGCGCCTCCACCAACAATTATGAAATCACCCCCGGCGTTGCCGCCACCATCGTCAAAGGCAACAATGACAACGCGTTCTGCATCGAGGGCGGCGAATACTTCGTCACCGTCGACATGGCTGCCAAGACTGTCACCCTCCAGACCGTTGCACCCAACCCCTTCGATGCTGACTATGTTGCCAAGTTTGACACCTACAACAGCAGCACCAAGGCTTACGACACCCCCACCACCAGCGCCGGCATAGGCGTCACGTTCGACGGTGTCAACAACGAGGTTTCGTTCACCGGCATGTTCATCCCCGGCTCGACCTTCGCTGTCAAGGGTTCGTATGACGCAGCCACCGGCAAGATTGTCATCCCCGGCAACCAGATAGCCTGGAACTATGGCGCCTACGGCAACTTCTACCTCCGCAAGGGCACGCCCTCTTCCAACAGCACCACCGATGACATCACCGCTAAGCTCAACGAAGACGGCACCATCACTATCGATGACAACTGGATTATCATCTATACCTACAGCGGCACCAACTATTACTACAACACGGGTGCAAACACCGTCATCGTGCCCTGCAACGCCGTCATCAATTACGACGACGCTTACTATGGCACCACCGACCAGTCCTATCCCATTGTAGTCGAAGAGGCTGACTCTTCTATCATAGTCTACGGTCTTGGTGAGAGCGACTATAATCCCGTCACTATTTACATTGACGGCACCTCCGTATCGATGCCCAGCCAGTACTCCGGCTACACCTCCTCCTCTTACGGCAGTCTTTACACCTATCCTTTCACCGCCACTTCCTCCGGCATCTCTATAAGCAAGACCGAAGGTGCGACCACCGTCACCGGCACTATCACTGACGAGAAAGGCATAAAGACCATCGCCCTGGGCAACTGGTGCTACGCCTACGACACGAGCAACTACCTGACCACCCCCTGCTACTCCAACTGCACCATAGTCTATGGCGAGGAGATTGAGGTTCCCGAGCCCAACTACTCCGCCACCGGCATCGTCAGCCCGTATGACAGCTGGGGCAAGGCCGTGCTCCCCGACAGCACCTACGGCGCTATCACCCCGACCGTCGAGAGCTATGACGGCTACGTCATCGTCCGCGCCTTCGCAGGCGTAGAGGGATATGACATGAAGGTCGCCTACGACTCCGCAATGAACGTCGTCGGCATCGCCGGCATCGTCAACGGCGTCGAGGACACCATGGTCACCAGCGGCTATGCCAACGTCTACACCGGCCTCACCGGCGACAGCGACTACTACTTCCAGGCCTACGTCGGAAGCGGCTACGGCTACGTCAAAGACAACGGCACCGACAGCGGCTATGTCCTCCAGATGGGCTACATGGGCAGCCTCTACGGCGTATACTACGTCACCTGGCCCTACAGCAACGACCCGACCCTCTACGTAGTCGGTCTCAACAACAACTGGGATCCCTCCAACCCGATGGAGGTCGAGGCAGAGAACGGTGTCTACACCATCGTAATGCCCGAGGGCGACACCCAGTTCAAGATCTCCACCGCCAAGGGTGCCGACAGCAGCGACTGGACTACGTTCAACGCCGGCGCATACAACATCAAAGACACCGAGAAGATCGCCGACAACACCGGCGAGACCAAGTATGAGCTCGTAAGCGGCGACCAGAACATCCAGGTTGCCTACGCCGAGGGCCAGTGGACCATCACCGTCGACCTTGCCAACCTCAAGATCAGCGGCGTCAACGCCACCGACGAGCCCAAGGCCGAGATCCCCGAGACCTGCTACATCATCGGTGAGGTTGCCGCAGGCAGCTGGAACCCCGCCACCGTCGTAGCCCTGACCAAGTCTGAGACCGAGGAAGGCATATTCTCCGGCTCCGTTGAGTTCTCCGGTGTATACTTCAGCATCTGCGAGAAGCAGGGCACCGAGGGCGACTGGAGCTCCATCGGCACCCGCTGGGGAGCTGTCACCAACGACTACAACCTCGAGGTCGGCGTTCCCGCCACCATCGTCAAGGGCAACAATGACAACGCCTTCAAGATGGCCGTCGAGGCTCCCGGCGTTGCCGCCATCGTGGTCAACTTCAAGGACATGACCGTCGTTGTCAACGAGTTCACCGGCGTTGAGGGCATCATCTTCAACTCCGTCGAGCCTATCGAGTACTACAACCTCCAGGGCGTACGCGTTGCCAACCCGTCCAACGGCGTCTACATCATGCGCCAGGGCAACACCGCCGCCAAGGTTTATGTAAAGTAAATTAGCGCTTAGCTTATCCCCTATAACGAGCCGCGCCCGCACCCCGGGCGCGGCTCTCTGCATCATTGGAGCGGGGCGGCGCCCTCGCGCCCCGCACATCCCGCATTATAGGAGCGGGGC
>CAYOUJ010000033.1:16796-25716 GCA_964407165.1 uncultured Muribaculaceae bacterium
CCCGCACATCCCGCATTATAGGAGCGGGGCGGCGCCCTCGCGCCCCGCACATCCCCGCCCCACGTCACCAGGGGTAGTGGCATGAGGCCGGTAGACACCCTCCGCGGCGCGGGGCGCGAGGGCGCCGCCCCGCTCCAAACATTTATTTGGGTTTTAGCAATTTTTGTGGTATATTTGTCGCCGAATAAACCCCTTTTGCTATGAATATCTTTTCCCGCCTGACCATCGGCGTCGCCGCCCTAACCATACCCGCGATAGCGTCGGCACAGCAGGACGCCCCCGTGGCCGTCTCTTGCGAGCAGGAGCTTTGCCCCGTAACCCCCGCAGCCTCCCGACCCGCACGCGCCATCACCAACATCTCCGACATCTACGGCAACTGGATCATCAAGAGCCGCAGCCCATACTGGGACACCGACGTCTACACCCCCGTCACCATCTCCCGGGGCGACACTACCGGCCGCGTCAGCGTCACCTTCCCCCAGCTCGGCGCCTCCGTCAACCAGTCGATGAAGGCATGGGCCGCGGTCGACCTCGACGCCGGCACCCTCACCTTCCCCACCTGCGGCGCCGCCCCCTACACCAAGATCGGCGAGCGTGACACCACCGAATATTACTACTACGCCATGCGCTTCGCCTCCGGCACGAGCTACAACTGCCTCGGCGGCGTCAACGTCACCTTCGCCTTCACCGACGACGGCACCCTCGAGTGCACTTCCCTCCCCTACACCTATAACGGCCTCGAATACACCGGCTTGGGCATCTGCGCCCGCGACACCACGACGCAGGCCATCGTCGCCGTGAGCCTCACCACCGCCGGCGTCTCCGGCATGGTGGCCGCCAACGGCACCGTCACCTTCGAGCGCTACAACGACGCCACATACACCATCCCCGTCCTCGGCCGCTACTACACCGATGGGGGCGTCGACTACATGGAGGTCGGTCCCGTGGTATACACCTGCCAGGGCAGCCCCGTGCGCATGGTCATCGACCGCCAGGCGCGCACCGGACAGTTCACCGAAGACGACTACGCATACATCACCTACAGCGCCTACAGCCGCCGCGACGACAACCTGCTGCTCTACCGCCTGACCAACTACAGCAACAAGTGCTACGTCGAGGGGGAATACACCTCCGACTACAAGACCGTCACCTGGAAGGGCACCAACTCCGGCTCGACGCAGTGGAAGGCCCGCGAGGTGCTCACCTCTTTCACCATGGGCAACTGCGAGCCGGCCACGCTGACGTTCACCACGGTCGACAAGTCGGGCCTGTCGCTCTACGTCGCCGGCTTAGGCGGCACATGGGACCCGGCAGCGCCCACAGAAGTGACCGGCACCGACGGCGTCTACACCTTCACCCTCCCCGCGGGCACCTCCGAGTTCAAGATCTCGCAGATGAAGGGGACGTGGACCGACTTCGACGCCGAGGCCTACAGCATCAAAGACGGCGAGAAGATCTCCGACAACACCGGCGCCACCAAGTATGAGCTGGTGAGCGGCGCCGGCAACATCGTCCCTGCCTACACCGAAGGCTCGTGGACCGTCACCGTCGACCTCAAGCGCATGACCGTCAGCGGCGTCAACGAGCTGTCCGGCATCGAGGGCGTCCGCTATGACACCGACGCCCCCGCCGAATACTACAACCTGCAGGGCGTGCGCGTCGCCGCCCCCGCCCACGGCGTCTACATCCTCCGCCAAGGCTCCTCCGCCGTCAAAGTCATCAAGTAACGGGCCGAAGGCACGTTTTGGATGCGACGCGCCCTCGCGTCGCGCCACCAGGCGTGTCTACTCGCCCCACCTCGACTACCGTGCACGGCTGGCGGCCAAGGCGGGGAACGCGACGCGAGGGCGCGTCGCCTCCAAAAAAACAAACTTTTTCGGCCAATAATTTTTCTGTTTGCGAAATAACTCTTACCTTTGCAGTCCTAAAAGTCCGAAATTTTACTACCTACACAATAAAATGGCTAAAAAAGACTCTTCCGAAACCACCCGCACGGCAGTCGACAACATCAACGACTCTCTCACTAACATTGAGCAGAAAGTGCAAAACAACACCCGTCCCCTGCTGTGGGGCACCGTCATTGCCATCGCCATCGTCTGCCTCGTGCTCTTCTACTTCTACGGCATCCGCCAGCCCGGCATCCAGAAGGCCAACGAGGCCATCGGCCAGGCTGACATCGAGATGGCCATGGGCAACGACTCCGTGGCCCTCGCACAGTATATGGACATCGCCGACCACTACGGCTACGACGCCGGCAACCGCGCCAACCTCAACGCCGCCATCCTCCTCTACAAGCAGGGCGACTACGAGAAAGCCATCTATTACCTCGACCGTTACAAAGGCTCCGACAAGATAGTCGCCGCCGGCGCCAAGAGCCTCGAGGGCGACTGCTACGTCAACCTCGAGAAATATGACGAGGCCCTCAAATATTTCGCCCAGGCCGTCAAAATCTCCGACAACAACCCCTCCTACACCCCCACCTTCCTGCTCAAGGAGGCCACCGTATACATGGCCCAGGGCAACTATGCCGAGGCCGAGAAGATCTATCAGCAGATAGTCGACGAATATCCCCAGTTTGGCCCGACGATGAACGTCGACGTCGAGAAGAGCCTCGAGCGCGCCAAGGCATTCGCCGCCGACCCTGAGGCCGCAAAGGCCATCGAGGCCGCAGTCAAGGCCCCCGCGCCCGCAGCCCCCGCCGACACCACTACTGCCGCCGCAGCTCCTGCCGCCGCTGTCGAGGCTCCCGCAAACTAATCGCCAGCGCATCAAGTCATGGGTAAGCTCAGCCGATTCAACGTGCCTCTCCAGACACTCAAGCAGGGGGTAAGCACCTTCAGCTTCCATCTCGACAAGCAGTTCTTTGCCGACATGGAGAACACTGACATCCATGACGCCAACGTCGAGGCCACCCTCACCGTCACCCTCAAGGACGACATCTACAGCCTGCTGTTCGACGTAAAGGGCACCCTCACCCTGCTATGCACGCGCTGCCTCGACCAGCTACCGTGGCCCGTCGACACCGCATACAGCATAGCCGTGGAGATAGGCGACGCTTACAACGACGAGTCTGACACCCTGCTCGTAATCCCCCGCACCGACCCCACGCTCAACGTGGCCTACATGCTCTACGACACCGTGGTGCTCACCATCCCCATCCGCCACGTGCACCCGCAAGGGAAATGCAACCGCGCCATGAGCGCCCTGCTCAGCAAGCACCGCGCCCCCGGCGCCACCGACGAAGAGGAGGAGATGGCCGAGGAGGCCCGCGAAGAGGCCGCCGACGCCCCCGCCGACCCCCGCTGGGACGCCCTCAAAGACCTGGCCGAAACCGACTAAGAAACCAATCGACAAAAATCGATACCCCATCGATAACCCTCGATAAATCATCGAGCTAAAAACTAAAAACAAAAAACTAAAAACTGATATGGCACATCCTAAACGTAAGCAATCAAAGACTCGTACGGCCAAGCGTCGTACCCACGACAAGGCTCAGATGCCCACCATCGCCCTCTGCCCCAACTGTGGCGCCTGGCACGTATACCACTGCGTATGCCCCGAGTGCGGCTACTATCGCGGCAAGATAGCCATTGAGAAAGACGCCGCCGTCTAACCCCCGGGCCGGCTCTTTTGAAAACCTCGACCTCCCTCACCCTCGGGACGTCGGGTTTTCAACTATATTCACACCAGTGCGGAAAATCTATGCCGGATTTTTCGACGCCCGTCTCCTTGTAGCAGCAGGCCGCAGGCACCGCCCGCGGACCCGCTCGGGGGAGATTTTCTTTTTTCAATAGGACAGTAATCATCAGCATACCAATCATGTATAACGCAAGAATAGCTGGCATCGCTTCCTGGACGCCCGACGACATACTCGACAACGAAGAGCTTAGCCGCATGGTCGACACCACCGACGAGTGGATCACCACCCGCGTGGGCATCAAGGAGCGCCACATACTCAAAGTGCCCGGCGCCGGCTCATCTTACATGGGCATCAGGGCTGTCAACAAACTCTTGGAGAGCACCGGCACCCGCCCCGAGGAGATTGACCTCCTCATCTGCCCCACATCCAACCCCGACTACCGATTCCCCTCCACAGCCTCCGTCATCGCATATCAGTGCGGCCTGAAGAACGCCTACGCCTACGACATCCAGGCCGCATGTGCCGGGTTCCTCGTGGGCCTTGAGGACGGCGCACAGTACGTGCGCACCGGCCGCTACAAGAAGGTCATCGTGGTCTCCGCCGAGAAGATGTCGTCGATGACCGACTACACCGACCGCGCCACCTGTCCCCTCTTCGGCGACGCCGCCGCCGGCGTGCTCCTCGAGCCGACAGACCGCCCCGTGGGCATCATCGACGGCGTATACCACATCGACGGCTCGGGCCTCGAGCACCTCGTCTACAAGGCCGGCGGCTCCGTCAAGCCCGCCTCCCACGAGAGCGTCGACGCCCACGAGCACTTTGTATACCAGGAGGGCCGCGCCGTCTACAAGCACGCCGTGATGAACATGCTCACCTCGTCGCTCGACGTGATGAAACGCAACAACCTGACGGCCGACGACGTCGACTGGTTCGTGCCCCACCAGGCCAACCTGCGCATCATCGAGGCCGTGGCCTCCCGATCCGGCATCGACCGCGAGAAAGTGCTTGTCAACATCGAGCACTACGGCAACACTTCGGCCGCATCCATCCCCCTGTGCCTCGACCAGTACAAGGAGCGTCTCAAGAAGGGCGACCGCATACTGCTGACCGCCTTCGGCGCCGGCTTCACCTGGGGCGCCCAGTACGTCATCTGGGATCTGTAACCCCGTCAAAATGCTTGTGGCGCAGCCACAACTCCTTCTGTTAACCCCACGCTTCAGCGTGGGGTAAAAAGGAACCCTCACCATCAGCGTGCCGCAGGCACGCCTCTATGATAGGCGCCCGGAGAGGCGTGCCTGCGGCACGCTCGTGTAAGTGGAGATATCCACCCCACGCTGAAGCGTGGGGTTAACAAATAGAGTTGTGGCTCCGCCACAACCATTTGCGAACTCCAAATTTCAACACAAACTCCATGCAACTTTTGCCCCCGCCGCGGTGTTATAATTAGGTAATACCCTAAAAGACTAACGTAATGGATCAGAACTTCAAGGCAGGCTTCGTAAACATCGTCGGCAACCCCAACGTGGGCAAGTCGACGCTCATGAACGACCTGGTGGGCGAGCGCGTGAGCATCATCACGCAGAAGGCGCAGACCACCCGCCACCGCATCATGGGCATTGTCAACGCACCTGATTATCAGATAGTCTTCTCCGACACACCCGGCGTGCTCGTCCCCAAATACAAGCTGCAGGAATCGATGCGCGAGTTCTCAAACGAGGCTCTCACCGACGCCGACGTGCTCCTTTACGTCACCGACGTGGTGGAGAACCCGGAGAAGAACGCCGACTTCTTAGGCAAGGTGGCCAAGGAGAAGGTGCCCGTGCTGCTCGTAATCAACAAGATAGACCTGCTCAAGGGCAACGACGACCTCAACGCCATCATCGAGAAGTGGAAAGAGCGGCTGCCCAACGCCGAGGTGTTCCCCACCTCAGCCCTCGAGCACTTCAACGTCGGCAACCTGATGGCGCGCATCGTCGAGCTGCTCCCCGTCCATCCGCCGTATTTCGGCACCGACGCCCTCACCGACAAGCCCGCGCGATTCTTCGTCACCGAGATCATCCGCGAGAAGATACTGCTCAACTACGACAAGGAGATACCCTACGCCGTGGAGGTCATCGTCGAGAAGTTTGAGGAGAAGGAGGAGTCAATCCACATCATGGCAGTGATCTACGTGGAGCGCGACTCGCAGAAGGGCATCCTCATTGGCAAGGGGGGCGCCATGCTCAAGAAGGTGGGCACGCAGGCCCGCAAAGACATCGAGACTTTCTTCGGCAAGCGCGTCTTCCTCGAGCTGTTTGTCAAGGTCGAGCCAAACTGGCGCAACCGCGAGAACAAGCTCCGCGCCTTCGGATACATCGACAGTTAGTTTATAGTTGTCAGTGATTAGTTTATAGCTGTTTTCGCTGAATTTTTCCGCCAAACCTGCTATTTTAGGCTATAGACTAAAAACTAAAAACTAAAAACTAATGATATTATGAGTCAACTGATAGCCATAGTAGGACGCCCCAACGTGGGCAAGTCAACGCTGTTTAACCGCCTCACCCAGAGCCGCACGGCCATAGTCCACGACGAGGCCGGGACTACCCGCGACCGCCAGTACGGCAAGGTCGACTGGGCGGGCAAGGAATTTTCGATAGTCGACACCGGCGGCTGGGTGGTCAACTCCGACGACATCTTCGAGAGCGAGATCAACCGTCAGGTGCACCTCGCCATCGAGCAGGCCGACGAAATACTCTTCGTGGTCGACGCCATGAACGGCGTGACCGACCTCGACGACCACGTGGCCGAGATACTGCGCAAGTCGAAGAAGCCCGTCATACTCGTCGCCAACAAGGTTGACTCCAACGACTGGCTCTACAACGTCCCCGAGTTCTACAAGCTTGGCTTGGGCGAGCCGTACCCCGTCAGCGCCGTCAGCGGCTACGGCACCGGCGACCTGCTCGACGAGGTGGTCAAGAAGCTCCCCGAGCGCGACGAAGAGGAGGAGCAGCTCGACGACATACCCAAATTCTGCATCGTCGGCCGCCCCAACGCCGGCAAGTCGTCGCTGATCAACTCGTTCATCGGCCAGGAGCGCAACATCGTCACCGACATCGCCGGCACCACCCGCGACTCCATCTACACGCGCTACAACAAGTTCGGCTTCGACTTCTACCTGGTCGACACCGCCGGCATCCGCAAGAAGACGAAGGTCAACGAAGACATTGAGTATTACTCCGTTATCCGCTCCATCCGCGCCATCGAGGCCTCCGACGTGTGCATACTGCTCATCGACGCCACCCGCGGCATCGAGAGCCAGGACGTCAACATCTTCTCGCTGATCCAGCGCAACAAGAAGGGTCTGGTGGTGTGCGTCAACAAGTGGGACCTGGTGGAGGACAAGAGCCCGGAGGCCATCGCCCACTTCGAGTACGCCATCCGCGAGCGCTTCGCCCCCTTCACCGACTTCCCCATCATCTTCGGCTCCGCCCTGACCAAGCAGCGCATCTACAAGGTGCTCGAGACCGCCGTCGACGTCTACAAGAACCGCCGCCGCGAGGTGCCCACCTCCACGCTCAACAAGGTCATGCTCGAGGCCATCGCCGCATACCCGCCGCCGGCCAACAAGGGCAAGTACGTGAAAATCAAGTATGTGACCATGCTCAAAGGCTCGCCGGTGCCCACCTTCATCTTCTTCTGCAACCTCCCGCAGTGGGTCAAGGAGCCTTACCGCCGCTACCTCGAGAACAAGATACGCGAGAACTGGGACTTCACCGGCACCCCCATAAACGTCTACATGCGCGAGAAGTGATGCTTTAAAGGCGTGTGGCGCAGCCACACCTCCATCTGTTAACCCCACGCTTCAGCGTGGGGTAGCAGCAGCGAACTAATCACGCGTGCGCCTTGGCGCACGCCTCGCAACAAGCCGATGAGCACAGTACAATGCATCTATCATGTGGTGTTTCGCACCAAGGGGAGCCGTTGCACCATTCCCGAGCAGTCAAAGCGAACCCTCTTGGCGTATCTGTACTCGGTAAGTATGGACATGGGTGTCAAGAAGGTGTTCCGGCTTAACTGCTACTTGAACCACGTTCACATTTTGGTCGACTTACCACCCAACATGAACATTGCCGAGTATGTTCAGAAAATCAAAGGCATCTCTTCACGCACATTCAAAGGGCACCCTGACTTCCCCGACTTTGACGGGTGGGCACGCCGGTACGGGGCGCTGTCGAAGTCGCACGAACACATAATGACTATCGTCAATTACATAAAGAACCAAGAGGAGCACCACCGGCTCCTGTCATTCAAGGAGGAACTTGAGCAGATTTTTGGTGCCGACTTTTTTAAAGACTCATTTAACCGCAGAGACTGGCTTGATGAAAGCGTCGATGAAATTTGATACAGAGCCGTGCGCCAAGGCGCACGCGGGGGTGGACCGTCGCGTCTGCCCCACGTTGAAGCGTGGGGATAACAGATGGAGTTGTGGCTGCGCCACAAACTCGCGTCTGAGATGTTTGGCGGTGCTCATGGTCGTGTTGCTGGGGGTGGCCGGATGCCGGGGGGCGGTCAGGAAGGTGCTGGTCATCGGCGACTCCATGTCGGGGTGGATCGGGGAGCGCTTCGGGGCCTACGGGCACGCCAACCACTTCGAGGTGGCCACCGTGTGCTGGGACGGCTCGACGCTGCGCAAGTGGGGCAAGGCCGCCTCCATCAACCGCCTCAAGAGCATCATCGCGCAGCAGAAGCCCGACGCCATCATTGTCAGCTTGGGCCTGAACGAGTTGCTCGAGCCCAACCCGGAGAAGTCGCTCTCGGGAGCCATGCAGCGCCTCAAGAGGGCCTTCGGTGACATCCCCGTGATATGGATAGGCCCCCCGTACTGGCCGGGCAAGACCAAGCAGGGGGCGGCCAACAAGCTCGACACGTGGCTCAAGAACCAAATGGGCCCGGGACACTATTACTGCTCGCTGGGCGAGACCATCGAGCGGCAGAGCAAGACCAACCCGCACCCCACGCGCAAGGCCACCATCAAGTGGATAGACAATGTGATAGACTGGATGCAGCGCTCGGGCGCCGTCAAGTTGCCGTCGGCCAACCGTCCCACGGGGCAGCAGATGCGCCGTGGCAAGACTTTCATCTACCGCACCATCCGCCAAAGCCTATAGCTTTGGAAGCGACCCGCCCCCGCGTCGCATCTTAACTATGCCTTAAGGAATTTAAGGAGATTAAGGAATTTAAGGAGACCTTGTTCCCTAATTTCCTTAACCTCCCTAATTTCCTTAATCTCCTTAAATATCG
>CAYOUJ010000034.1:0-24995 GCA_964407165.1 uncultured Muribaculaceae bacterium
CCTGCGACCACCTGGTCCCAAACCAGGTGCGCTACCGGACTGCGCTACGCCCCGCCTTTGCGGCTGCAAAGTTACAAAAAAATGCATAATGCACAATGCATAATGCATAATTAAATAATGCAAAATGCATAAAGCATAATTGCCGTCCGGATGGTCAATTATGCATTATGCATTGTGCATTATGCATTATTCAGGGGCGGAGGAGGGCGGGGTATTCGGGGGAGGAGATGACCCGGAGGCCTTCGCGGAAGATGGGTGAGAAGGGGTTCATGACCTTCCAGTAGGTGTCGCGGGTATAGAGGTCCTGGCCGAGGATGGCCTTGATGACGGCGCGCATGTAGGGGTCGGCGGTGTCGTACTGGTCCTGGACGAAGGGCACGCCCTCCTCGGCGCCCAGGGCGACGAGTGCCTGCATCATGGCGTCGGTGACCACGAAGCGGTCAAGGAACTGCTGCTCGGTCTTGTACTGCTTGAGCAGTGCCTTGCGGTTTTGGTCGAAGTAGCCGATGGTGTATTTTGAGATGACGCCCTTGGCGACGAGGTCGCGGTAATAGTTGGTGAAGTAGGTGGTGTCGAGGGGAACGAAGCAGTCGGGCATGATGCCGCCGCCGCCGTACACTTTGCGACCGCCGGCGGTGTAGAATATCTGGCTTTCGTCGAAGTGGATGCTGTCGGCACTGGTGAGCTCGCCGGAGTCGAGGCGGTCGCGGATGTCTGACTTGTAGTGCTCGTCGTCGCCGGAGGTGTAGGGCTTCTGTATGCAGCGGCCGCAGGGGGTGTGGTACCGGCTGACGGTGAGGCGCATCATGGAGCCGTCGGAGAAGTTATAGGCGCGCTGGACGAGGCCCTTGCCGAAGGTGCGGCGGCCGACGATGACGGCGCGGTCGTTGTCCTGGAGGGCTCCGGAGAGTATCTCGGAGGCGGAGGCGGTGTACTGGTCGACGAGTATTACCACACGGCCCTCGTCGGGGAACGAGCCGGTGTATTCGGCCACGTAGTAGCGGGGGAGCGAGCGGGAGTTCTGTGTGGAAACTATCTTGTCGCCTCGGTGGAGGAACATCTGGGCGATGTCGACGGCGCGGTTGAGGTAACCGCCGCCGTTGCTCTGCAGGTCGATGATGAGGTCGGTCATGCCCTGCTTTTGCAGTTTGTCGAGGGCTTGCTCAAACTCGTCGAAGGTGCTGTCGGCGAAGCGGAGGATGCGGACGTATCCGGTGTGGTCGTCGACCATGTATGTGGCGTCGATGCTGTAGATGGGTATGTCGTCGCGGGTGATGATGAAGTCGATGGTGCGGCGGGTTGAGGGGCGGTATACGGTGACTTTGACCTTTGTGCCCTTGGGGCCGCGGAGGCGCTTCTTGATGTCGTTCTGGGGCATCTTTACGCCGGCGATGACGGTGTCGTTGACCATGATGATGCGGTCGCCGGGTTGCAGGCCGACCTTCTCGGCGGGGCCTCCGGCGATGGTCTCGATGACTAGCACGGTGTCGCTCTGGGCGTTGAAGCTGATGCCGATGCCGGAGAAGTTGCCCTCGAGTGGTTCGTTGAGCGCGCGTGTCTCTTCGGCGGTGGAATATGTGGAGTGTGGGTCGAGGGCGCGGAGCATGGCGCGGATGGCCTCTTCGGCGAGTGAGTCGGAGTTGACGGGGTCGACGTAGAAGTTGGAGATATAAGACTCGGCCTGGCGCATCTTGGCGGCGGCCTCGCTCTCGTGGTTTGCGGTGACGCCTTTGCGTACGCTTTTGAGCAGGTCGGTCTGAGCCGGGGCCGAGAACGCCAGGGCCAGCAGGGCGAGGAGGGTGATAAGTGTTTTCTTCATCAGTGATTATTTGAAGGTGGGTCTTGGCGGCACAGCCGCCAAGCACGGTAATCGGTTATTTAATGGTCTTTTGGTTGGGTGGTTTGGGGGAGGAAGGGGGAGGTGTCGACGCCGTAGGAGGCGAGCTCGCGGACCAGGGAGGAGCTGATGGCGTCGTGCTCGGGCAGCGAGAAGAGCAGGACTGTCTCGATGCCGGTGAGGCGGCGGTTGATGTCGGCCATGTTGCGCTCGTACTGGAAGTCGGTGGCGTTGCGGACGCCGCGGAGCAGGGCGCAGGCGCCGACCTGACGGGCGGCATCGACGGCGAGGCCGGTGAAGGTGATGACGCTGACGCGCGGGTCGGAGACGTAAAACTCCTCTATGGCGGGGCGCGAGGGCGCCGCCCCGCTCCCTTGCTTGTCGGCGTTGACGCCGATGCCGATGACTATGCGGTCGAAGATGCGCAGCCCCCGCTCCACTATCGACGCGTGGCCGACGGTGAATGGGTTGAACGAGCCGGTGAACAGGGCCGTCCGCTCCTCGTGTGCCGTATTTTCAGGAGATGTCTTCATCTTCCACTATCAGGTTGTCGATTATGAAATTCTGGCGCTCGGGGGTGTTCTTGCCCATGTAGAACTCGAGCACCTCGTCGACGGCGTCTTCCTTGCGCAGCTGCACGCGGTCGATGCGCATGTCCGAGCCGATGAAGCCGCGGAACTCGTCGGGGCTGATCTCGCCCAGGCCCTTGAACCGGGTGATCTCGGCGTTGGCGCCCAGGCGCTCGATAGCGGCCACGCGCTCGTCGTCGGTGTAGCAGTAATAAGTCTCGTCGGCTGCGGCCGACTTGCCGCCGGCGCGGCGGGCGGTCTTCTTGTTGCGCACGCGGAAGAGGGGGGTCTGCAGCACGTAGACATGCCCTTTCTTGACCAGGTCGGGGTAGAACTGCAGGAAGAACGTCAGCAGCAGCAGGCGTATGTGCATGCCGTCGACGTCGGCGTCGGTGGCGATGATGACGCGGTTGTAGCGCAGCCCCTCGATGCCCTCCTCGATGTTGAGCGCGGCCTGCAGGAGGTTAAACTCGTCGTTCTCCCACACCACCTTCTTCGACAGCCCGTAGGAGTTCTTTGGCTTGCCGCGCAGCGAGAATACGGCCTGCGTCTCGACGTCGCGTATCTTGGTGATGGAGCCGGCGGCGGAGTCGCCCTCGGTGATGAAGATGCTCGAGAGGAGCTTCTTCTCCTCGTTGCCGCGGGTGTCGCTCAGGTGCACGCGGCAGTCGAGCAGCTTGCGGTTGTGGAGGTTGACCTTCTTCTGCTTCTCGCGGGCGAGTTTGGTGACGCCGGCCATGGCCTTGCGGTCGCGCTCGCTCTCCTGTATCTTCTTGAGCATGATCTCGGCCGTCTCGGTCTCGCGGTGGAGGTAGTTGTCAAGCTCCTTCTTGACGAAGTCGCCGACAAACTTGGCCACCGTCGGCCCGTCGGGACCCATGTCGCGTGAGCCGAACTTGGTCTTGGTCTGGCTCTCGAAGACGGGGTCGGTGACGCGGATGGAGACGGCGGCGATCATGCCGTTGCGTATGTCGGAGTATTCGAAGTTGCCCTTGAACCGCTCCTTGATGGTGCGCGACACGGCCTCCTTGAAGGCCGTCAGGTGCGTGCCGCCCTGGGTGGTGTGCTGGCCGTTGACGAAGGAGTAATACTCCTCGCCGTACTGCTTGCCGTGCGTCAGCGCTATCTCGATGTCGTCACCCTTGAGGTGGATGATGGGGTAGAGCGGCTCGGCGGTGAGGCGCTCCGAGAGCAGGTCCTTCAGGCCGTTGCGGCTGTGGTAGCGGTGGCCGTTGAAGCGTATGGTCAGGCCGGTGTTGAGGAACGAGTAGTTCTTCATCATCGGCTCGATGAACTCGGGGTTGAAGGCGTATCCGACGAACACGTCGGGGTCGGGGGTGAACGCTACAAGCGTGCCGTTGGGTTCCTCGGTAGGGGTCTGGTCGTATTCCTTGACTATCTCGCCGCGGGAGTAGTCCACGCGCTTGCACTGTCCGTCGCGGTAGCTCTCGACGGTGAACGACGACGACAGGGCGTTGACGGCCTTGAGACCGACGCCGTTTAGACCGACGGACTTCTTGAAGGCGCCCGTCGGGTCGTACTTGCCGCCGGTGTTGATCTTGGAGGTGACGTCGACCACCTTGCCCAGGGGGATGCCGCGGCCGTAGTCGCGCACGCGGGCCGACGCGGCGTCGACTGTCACCATCAGCTGCCGGCCGAAGCCCATCATGTATTCGTCGATGGAGTTGTCTATCACCTCTTTGAGCAGCACGTAGATGCCGTCGTCGCTATTGGTGCCGTCGCCGAGCTTGCCGATGTACATGCCGGGGCGCAGGCGCATGTGCTCGCGCCAGTCGAGGCTCTGTATGTCGTCCTCGTCATAGCGTACGTTGTCTTGCTCGGGGACGTCGCTGTCGGGTATGTCGAATATGTCTTCTGCCATGTATTTGATGTGGCCTTTAACCGGTTAATCGGTTAACCGGTTAAAGGCCGGTATAGGGGTTTTAGAGGTTGCGGGGGTCTTCGGGGAGCACCGGCTCGTCTTCGACGGGGATGTCGGTGCTGACGTTCTTGGAACCGACGAGGCCGTAGAAGAGCAGGTAGGCGAGCATGCCGACGATGAGCCAGTAGGAGGGCATGTAGCCCATTACACCGGCCATCCAGTTTTGTATCAGAGGCATGATGCCGCCGCCGACCACCATCATCATGAATATGCCGGAGGCCTGGGCGGTGTATTTGCCGAGGCCCTCGACGGCGAGGTTGAAGATGCCGCCCCACATCACGGAGGTGCACAGGCCGCAGAGCACGAGCAGCAGGGCGCGTGCGGGGACGTCGGCGAAGGTGAAGCCGTCTTCGACGCTGAAGGCGAACATCGACACGCGGGCGTCGCCGCTCATGAGTATGGCGGTGATCACCAGTCCGAGGGCCACAAGGCTGACGGCGATGAGCTGGGTGCGGCTCGAGCATATCATCGAGAGGAAGCCGCCGCAGATGCGGCCGATGAGCATGAGCAGCCAGTAGCATGCGGCCACGGCGCCGGCCACGGCGGTGGCGTTGAGGGTGATGCCGCTGGCGGCGCTGTCGCTCAGATAGAAGATGAGCATGCCGGGGATGCCGACCTCGATGCCGACGTAGAAGAAGATGCCTACCACGCCCAGCACGGTGTGGCGGAAGCTCCAGGGGGAATGGGCGTTACGCACCCGCTTGGCATCCTGGCGCAGGTTAGGCTCGGGTATGCGGGTGAAGCTGATGGCCACGAACGATAGGGCGAAGACGCCGATGGCTATCCACAGCAGGGGCGCGACGTCGACCATCGAGGTGGCTGCCGTCACCTGGCCGATGAGCATGCCGACGAAGAAGGGGGTGAGCGTGGCCGCCAGGGAGTTGCACGAGGCGCCGAACTGCAGGAGCATGTTGCCCGACTTGCCGCCGCCGCCGAGGCCGTTGAGCATGGGGTTGACAACGGTGTTGAGCATGCACACGCAGAAGCCGGCGACGAAGGCGCCGAGCAGGTAGATGTAGAAGTTGAGCGAGATGCCGCAGACGAGGGTGTCGGCGCCGACATAGCTCGACAGCAGCTGCAGTCCCATGCCTACGAAGCCGAGGGCCAGGGCCCAGAGCGCCGTCCGCTTGTAGCCCACGCGCTCGAGCATGCGCCCGGCGGGGATGCCCATGAAGAGGTAGGCCAGGAAGTTCATGGCGTTGCCGACCATGCCGCTCCAGTCGTATTGGTTTTTCCAGATGGTGCCCATGGGGGCGGCGAGGTTGGTGACGAAAGAGATCATGGCGAAGAGGAAGAAGCATGCCACGATGCCTATTACTCGTCCGCCGCCGGAGGAGGTTTGTTTAGTTTCCATTATGCAAGATGTCAGGTAGTGTTAGTTTCTTTTTAGGGGGCTTGGGGGCTTGGGGGCACAGCCCCCAAGCACAATGATCGGTTGCCTGGCGCGCAGCTCGTAGTTAGTAGCTCGTAGTTAGTATTCGCGGGGGCCGAAGATGTCGGTGCCGATGCGCACCATGTCGGAGCCGTGGCTGACGGCGACGAGGTAGTCGTCGCTCATGCCCATGCTCAGCAGGGTGAAGTGGCCGCGGGCGGCCATGACGCCGTCGCGCAGGGTCTCGAAGACGCCTCGGATGGCGTCGAAGTCGGCGGCGATGCGGGAGGTGTCGTCGGTCAGGGAGGCCATGCCCATGACGCCGACCACGCGGACGCACTCGAGGGAGTTGAGCAGCTCGGGGGTGACGGCCTCAAACAGCTCGTCGGGGGCGAAGCCGCTCTTGGTCTCCTCCTGCGCCACGTGCACCTCCAGGAGCACATCGACCGTGCGGCCGATGCGCCGCGCCTCCTTGTCGATCTCACGCAGCAACTTTATCGAGTCGACGCTCTGTATCAGCGCGACGTGGGGCAGCACCTGCCGCACCTTGTTGGTCTGCAGGTGGCCGATGAAGTGCCAGCGTATGTCGGCGGGGAGCGCCGGGGCCTTCGCCGCCAGCTCCTGCGCGCGGCTCTCGCCGAAGTCGCGCTGGCCGGCGTCGTAGGCCTCGCGGACGGCCTCGGCGGGGTGAAACTTCGACACCGCCACCAGGGTTACGCCCTCGGGGAGCGTGTCGCGCACGCGCTGCAAGTTTTCGCTTATCATGACCCTTTTTAGTTACATGGCGCATACAGAAACAATAGAAACAACCGAAACAATATATTTTAATGAAAATCAGTTTCTTCCGTTTCTTTTGTTTCTGTATGAGTAACGCAGTTAGTCGCCGAGCTTGACTTTGTAGACCTCGATGATGGGCGTCTCGGCGATGCTTACTATCTCGTAGTCGGCCATGGAGGTCTTCATCCCCTCCACGAAGTTGTCGTAGGCCTCCTTGAAGTCGCTGCCGCTGACCATGATCTGGCTTACGGAGCGCTTCTCCTTGGCGGTCTTCTCGTCGATGACTATGAAGGCGACCTTGACGATGTACCATTTCTCGGCCGTCTCGTCGTAGAACACCTCGCTGTAGGGCGTGGTCTTTACGCTCTTCACCTCGAGGTCGCCCTTGGTGTAGGGCGTGCGCTCCTCGATGATGCGGGCGTCAGCCTCGGTGACCGACTCGGCCTGCACGAGGAATGCCTCGGTGACCTTCTTGATGTCGCCAGACTCTATCTGCTTGTGGTATCTTACCTTACATTCAAACCAAATTGACATTTTAGTTTATAGTTTATTGTTTATAGTTCGTAGCTCGTAGCTCGTAGTTCGTAGTTCGTAGTTCGTAGTTCGTAGTTCGTAGTTCGTAGTTCGTAGTTCGCTGTTGCGACTGACAAAGTTACGAATTTTTTCGGTATCCGCGGCCATTTTCACACAAATTAGTAAATTTGCACCATGGATATAAGCAAACTTGTCATCCGTGACGACGCCCCGGAGCGTCCGCGCGTGAGCGTCATCATGCTCGCCTACAACAATGCCCGCTTCATCCGGCAGGGCATCCGTGCCATCTGTCGCCAGAAAGCGCCGTTCGCTTTCCAGCTAATCGTCAGCGACGACTGTAGCACTGACGGCACGCTTGATATCGTGCGTGAGATGATGGCCCGTTACCCCGGTCGAATCACCCTTATGCAGCAGGAGCGCAACGGCGGAATACCTCACAACTTCCTCGCTGCCATGCATGCCGCCCGCGGGGAGTTCGTGGCCATGTGCGACGGCGACGACTACTGGTGCTCGCGTCGCAAACTCGCCCGCATGGTAGCAGCCATGGACGCCGACCCGCAGGCCGCCGTGTGCTTTCACCGCGTTGTCAATGCCTATATGGGTACCGGTACATGGAGCCTCTCTAACGGCGGCCAAGGCGCGCTCACCACCATCGACGACCTCTGCCGCGGCAACTATATCACCAACTGCTCGAGCCTCTGGCGGCGCGAATATTGTCCCGAGCCGCCGCAGTGGATGGCCGACTTGTTGCTGTGCGACTATGCCATGCACCTGATCAATGCCTGCCACGGACACATCATATATATAAGGCGCCCGATGGCAGTCTATCGCAAGCACCGACAGGCGCTGTGGAGCGGTGCCGACGAGCGGCGCCGCCTGGACAACGCCATTGCCGTTCGCGAGCGGGCACTGGAGCACCTCGACCTGCCATCTCCGGCACGCACCAACCTTGAGAAGGCGCTCGCCGACAACGTGGAGGCGCTAAGACGGTGTGAGGCTAACACACTGAGGGGGGGGCACTTACAGCTTCCATTGAAGAGACGGGTGATGAAAGCTGTGCGCTCCGCTGTCACTTTTTTCATCCCCTTGCCATGCTGAGGGCTTAAACTTTTTGAGGGCGTCGGCGGTTATATCAGTAAAACCACGATTTCAACTGAAACTCACCGTCATGAAACGCCTCGTATTATTCTTCGCCATAGTGGCTTTGCTCTTCGCATTCAAGGGCAACTCCGAGCCGCGCCCTACGCCGGCCCAAGAGACCAAGTCGGAGTTTGCCACATCTTATAATTACGACATAGTCTACCGCTGGGGCTTCATCGAGAAGACCGCCGCGAGCTGCACCGTGACCCTCGCCCGCGCCGACAGCGTGGTCACCGGCACCATCAACGGCCACTCCATCGACTGGGAGGGGCGCTACTACAGCATCAGCGACACCCTCACCGCCGAGTTCGCCGACCTCGACGGCATCATCACCCAGCGCAACCTCAAGGCCATCGGCTGGTACTTCAAGCCTACCGTGCCCGAGCTGCCCGCCGGCTTCTTCGACGACCCCGCCAACTACAAGACCACCCACGGCACAGGCACACTCAACGCCGACGACGCCACCATGGAGGCCGTGAGCGTCACCGTCGACATGATAGGCTTCTACACCGTGGCCCAGATGATAGACTTTGACTCCCTCAACCCCGGCGACCGCGTCACCGTGCCCATCAAGGACGCCGACGGCAGCACGCAGACGCTCACCGTCACCTATAACGGCCGCTCCATATACCAAGGCCGCGAGGTGTTCCAGACCGTCTTCAACTATACTTGCGGCAGCCAGATGAGCGCATACCCCGTCAGCTCGCAGGTAGACGTCGATTCGCGCGTGCCGCTGACCATCGCCGCCGACCTGCTCATCGGACACGTCGAGATGCAGCTGCGCCCGTAACAGCTTTATCCGCTTACCCCATTATCCGATTATCCGATTAATCGGGTAAGCGGCTAACCGGATAAAGAGTTTAGTAAAAGAGTTTGATTATGAACAAGCTGGTGAAGGGAAACCTGGCCATGGGCGTCTCAAAGACATTCTCGGGCCTTAACGAGAACGCGCTTCGCTACCTGCTGCCGCGCTGGATGTCGGCGGTGACGGGCGTGATGCTGCGCTTAGGCTTCGGCTGCGTGGCCTTCTGGGTGCTCTCGCTCTGCTGCCGCGACCGCTACCCCGACCGGAGCACACGCCGCGAGCGCTGGCTCATGGCCGCGGGGGGGCTGCTGATGACCGGCTACATGATCTTCCTCCTCAAGGGGCTGTCGTACACCACCCCCGTGGTGTCGTCGATATTCATCTGCACCGAGCCGATATGGGTCTTCCTTATGGCCGTCATGTTTTTCCACGAGCGCGTGACGTGGATGAAGGTCGTCGGCATCGCCCTAGGCCTCGGCGGCGCGTGCCTCATCATCTTCACCCAGAAGAGCTCCGACATCGCCACCCGGCCGCTGCTGGGCGCCCTGTGCTGCCTGGGCAGCTCGATAGTCTACTCGGTCTATCTCGTTGTCAGCAAGCAGTTCATGCGCAACCATACCTCCGTCATCGTCTCCAAGTGGACCTTCACCGGCGGTGCCATCGGCGCAATACCCTTCCTGCTCGTCAGCGGCTGGTCGCTGCCCATGTTCAGCGGCGGCATACACTGGTGGCCCGTGCTCGTGCTCGCCTTCGTGCTCATCTTCCCCACCTTCATCGGCTACCTGCTCGTCGACGTCGGTCTCAAGAACCTCACGGCCACGGTGGTGAGCCTATACGGCTACCTGATACTGATAGTGGCCGCCGTGGTCAGCTACATAGTCGGCCAAGACCGCTTCGAGTGGACACAGCCCCCGGCCTTCGCCATGATCATCGCCTCGGTCTACTTCGTCGAAATCGCCGAACGAAAATCGATGGCCAATCGATAGGCCATCTGCATTAAAATTTGTAATTTTGCGGCGTGATAAACGTGTCGATAGTGACATACCGCACGCCCGCGGAGGAGGTGCGCCGGTGCCTGCAAGCGCTCATGCTCTCGCAGCAGGTGCACCGTATATATATTGTGGACAACGGCTCGGAGGAGCGCATCCGCGCGCTGGCAGGGGAGTGCTCGGCCGGCCGCGTGGTGTATATCCCCTCGGCCAACCGCGGCTACGGCGCCGGCCACAACCGGGCAATCCGCCTATCCCTCGGGCAGCCGGAGGTGAAGTATCACCTGGTGATGAACTCCGACGTGCAGTTTGACCCCGGCACCATCGAGGCCATCACCGAGATGATGGACGGCGCGCCCGACGTGGCCCTCACAGTGCCGCGCGTGATCTACCCCGACGGCCGCATCCAGCACGTGGCGCGGCTGCTCCCTACCCCCTTCGACATGCTCCTGCGCCGCTTCCTTCCCGCCTCGTGGTTTAAGAAGCGACGCCAGCGCTACACCCTCACCCTCGGGCACGACCGCGAGACCATTAACGCCCCCTATCTGCTCGGCAGCTTCATGACCTTCCGCCTCGATGCCCTGCGCGAGGAGGGACTGTTCGACGAGCGCTTCTTTATGTACCCCGAGGACATCGACATCACCCGCCGCCTCCACGAGCGTCACCGTACCCTCTACTGGCCGGGGGTCACCATCGTCCACGCACACCGCGCCGCCTCCTATCACAGCGCACGCATGGCGCGCATACACATCGCCAACATGGCACGCTACTTCTGCAAGTGGGGCTGGCTCATCGACCCTCGCCGCCGCCGCTTCAACCGCCGCGTCCTCCTCTCCCTCAAAACTACAAATTACGCGAATGGTCACGCGAAGAAACAAAAGAAGAAAAAGAAATAAAAATTTCTTTCTTTTCTTTTGTTTCTTCGCGTGATAACTCATATATAATGGATCCAAAGACACTCGACATAGCCGACTTCGATTACCCGCTGCCCGACAGCCGCATAGCCAAGCACCCGCTGCAGCAGCGCGACCGCTGCCGCCTGCTCGTGCGCGGCCACGACGGCACGCTCTCCGACCACATATTCTGCGAGCTGCCCGCGCTACTTCCCAAGGGGGCAATGATGGTGGCCAACAACACCCGCGTCATCAACGCCCGCCTGCGCTTCCGCAAGGGGGGTGACGGCGCCCTTATCGAAATCTTCTGCCTCGAGCCGCGCGAGCCGCGCGACTACGCACAGTCGTTCGCAACCACCGGCTCCTGCACCTGGCTCTGCTTCGTCGGCAACTCCAAAAAGTGGAAACAGGGGATACTCGAAGTTCCGTTAGCCGAGGGCTGTCTGCGCGCCGAGCGCGTCGGCAAGGAGGGTAACGCCTCCGTCATACGCTTCACCATCGACGGCGCGCCCGCGGGCACGACTATGGCCGACGTCATCGGCGCCCTCGGCGAGATACCCATACCCCCGTACCTCAACCGCTCCACCGAGGCCTCCGACTCCACCGACTACCAGACCGTCTTCTCCCACATCGACGGCTCGGTGGCCGCGCCCACCGCCGGACTGCACTTCACCCCGGAGCTGCTGCAGGCCCTCGACGATGCCGGCATAGAGCGCCGCGAGCTGACCCTGCACGTCGGTGCCGGCACATTCCAGCCCGTCAAGGCCGACAGCATCGGCGAGCACGAGATGCACAGCGAGTTCATAGCCGTCGAGCGCGCGCTCATCCACGACGTCGCCGACGCCCTCGGCGCAGGGCGCCCCGTCATCGCCGTGGGCACCACCAGCGTGCGCACCCTCGAGAGTCTCTACCATGCCGGGCGGCTTGTGCAGGAGGGCGCTGCCCCGACCGTGATACCGCAATGGTACCCATACGATGCCCCCCCCACCCCAGCAGCCCTCCCCCTCCGCGCCCTCGAAAAGTATCTGACGGATAGGGGTGAGGAAACCTTCGTGGCCTCCACCCGCATCATCATCGCCCCGGGGTACACATACAGAGTGGTTAGCGGCATGGTCACCAACTTCCATCAGCCCCGCTCCACGCTGCTGCTGCTGGTCAGCGCTTTCACCGGCGGCGGCTGGCGGCCGATGTACGACCATGCCCTGGCCAACCCCGCCTACCGCTTCCTCAGCTACGGCGACGCCTGCCTCCTCCTATAAAGCACAGATAACAACACACTTCACAGATTACACAGATAAAAAATTAAAATCTGTGTAATCTGTGAAATCTGTTGTTATCTATGAATTTGTGCTTTACGGGGTTATTTGACGGCTATCTTGAGGCTCTTGATGCCCGAGGGGGTAGTGACGCTCACCAGGTAGACGCCCGTGGGGAGCTCGCCGAGCGAGAGCGACGTGGTGCGCGATTTGTCGCCGTAGACGCAGCGGCCCTCCATGTTGTATACCATGACGGAGGTCATCTCCTCGCCGCTGAGGAGCATGCCGCTCTCTGTGTCAAACTGCACCTGCGAGTCGGCCTTGGGGGCGGCGGCGCCTGTGGCGTCTTTCTCGAAGATGACGATGCCGAGGGTCTCGTCGTCGTTGTAGTCATAGATCACCTTGGCTATCTGCTCGGGCGTCTGATCGGGGACGCTCCAGGTATTGTTCTGGGCGTAGATGGTGTCGGGGGAGTTGTTGTAGACGTCGTAGGGGTGCTCCTCGTAGTCATACACCTCACCGTCGTTGCCATTGTTGACAAAGACGTTGCCGCCGGGCGAGTCGATCTCCTTGTTTCCGGGCTGGCCCAGGTTGACATACTTGAAGCCCTTGTAAGAGCCGGTCTTGGGGCCGATGATGGTCATGCCCCAGAGCGAGCCTTCGATGTGGTTGCCCGAGACGATTGCCTCGAGCAGGCCGGTGGTGTCGTAGCATGAGATGCCCGAGCCGCCGTTGTTGGGCACGCTCTCGTAGCGGTTGTCATAGAAAGCATTGTTGCGCACCTCGGCGTGGAATCCGCCCTGCAGGTTGAGTCCGTAGCGGCAGTTGCGCACGGTGTTGCCCTCCACTATCACCTCGCCGAATCCGGTGGAGCCGCCCATGAGGTTGCTGACGGAGATGCCGCCCACCTTGAGGCGGCCGGTGCCGACGATGACGTTGTTGCGGATAATCAGCGGGCCCTGTGCGCCCGGTGCGGTCATGTTGAGCATCGGGCGGTTGGAGTTGGCGGTGTTGCAGTCGTAGATGAAGTTGCCCTCGATGGTCATGCCGCAGTAGTTGGTGGCGCCGGAGCCGACGGCAACTATGTCGTTGTTATAGAACGTGTTGCCCTTGATGACGCTGCCAGCGCTGGTGCCTGCGAAGGCGATGCAGCCGGTGGAGTTCATGGCGCTGGTGACGTACTGGAACGTGCAACCCTCGACCGAGATGGGCTGGTCACCGGTGTTGTAGATTGCGGCGTACTCAAAGAGGATGTTTGAGAAGCGGCCGCCTGCGGCAGTCTTTATGCCCTTGGGCGCTCCCAGCGAGTCGATCTTGGTGATGATGGAGGGCACGGCCGGAGTGAAGTCGGCGTAGCCCTTGACAGTGATGGTCTTCTTGGCGTTGATGCACACGCGGGCGCCGTTGTCCATCTTCAAGGTGTCGCCGGCGGCGATGGTGACATCGTCGCTGACGGTGAACGAGCCGTCGAAGGTCACGCCCGAGCCGTCGATGCGGCTAAGGTCGGCGAAGGTATAGACGGTGCCGTTGCCGGCGCTTTCCCAGCCGGCGGCGTTGGCGGAGGCGGCGCTGAGCAGCGTCAGCGCGGCCGTGGCGAGTAAAAATCTGTTCATAAGCTTGTTGAATGTTTGGTGAATGAATGGTGGTCAGAGGGAGAGGACCCTATATCCGTTTGCAAAGATACAAAAAATGTGGAAAGTGCATTGCTGATTGCACATTTTTTCGTAAATTTGCAGCGCAAAAAGGCCGCTCGAATGGTGGAATGGTAGACACGAGGGACTTAAAATCCCTTGGCCATTGCGGCTGTGTGGGTTCGAGTCCCACTTCGAGCACATTGTTTCATATAGAAACACAAGAAACGACGGAAACAGAATTTTTTGTTTCTGTCGTTTCTTGTGCTTATGTGTGAGTTAGTTAGGGGTGGGGATGGAGAAGAGGCGGGGGATGTGGGGGGCGGCGGCCATTTCGGCGGCGGGGAGGTTGATGAGGCCCGGGGGGTCGATGAGCACGATGCGGTCGGCCAGGCGCAGGGCGATGTCGAGCTCGTGGGTGGAGAAGAGGATGCACTTGCCCTGCTCGCGGGCGAGGCGGCGGAGGAGGCCGACCAGCTCGTGGCGCGAGGGGAGGTCGAGGAACGAGGTCGGCTCGTCCAGTAATATAATAGGTGTGTCTTGCGCCAGGGCGCGGGCTATCATGGCGCGCTGGCACTCGCCGTCGCTGAGGCTGTCGAGGGGGCGGCGAGTCATCTCCTCCATGCCCACCAGGCGGACGGCGCGGCTGACGGTGTCGGCGTCTTCGGGGCGCATGCGGCCAATCCAGTTGGTGTAGGGCGCGCGGCCCATGGCCACGAGGTCAGCCACGGGCATGTCGGGCACGCGCACGCGCTTGGTTGCGACAAAGGCGACGGAGAGGGCGCGCTCGCGGGGGGTGAGGGTGTCGAGGGCGCGGCCGCCGATGAGCACATGTCCGGCCATCGGCTTCTCCAGGCCTGCGATGGCGCGGAGCAGGGTGCTCTTGCCGGTGCCGTTGCGGCCCAGCAGGGCGGTGAGGGCGCCGGCGGGGATGGAGGTGTCGACGTTGTCGAGTAGGAGGCGGCGACCGTAGCCGATGGTCAGGTGCTTTAGCTCGAGCATGAGTGGGGCCTATTTTTTGGAGGGCCGGCCGGCGGTATTGAAATACTGCCCCTTGCCGCGCGAGCGGCGCCCGTATTGCACGGCGTGCTGAGGGCAGCAGTTGTAGCACCCCAGGCAGAGGGTGCATGCCGGGCCCCAGTGCGGGCCCGCGTCGTCCACCACAATATTATTGTAAGGGCACACCTTTGCGCACCGTCCGCAGCTGACGCAGGCGTCGGTGGCGTGAAATTTTTTCGGCTTTATGTCGAGGCGGCGGAAGAGGGGATAGATGGCGCTCTTGATGCGCGGCAGCGGGCCTATGTGCACGTCGTCGACCCCGGGGCCGTCGGCGGTGATGCTCTCGGCCACGGCCTGCACGCGCGGGGGCATGGCATCGAGCTTGGCGTGGAGCTCGTCGGGGTCGTCGACGTTGAATCCCGGCAGAAGCACGTACACGTCGGGCATGGTCACCGAGTAGGTGGAGCGCACCGTCCATCCCTTGCCGGCGAGCAAACGGCGGAACGAGCGGTGTGTCATGCCCACCTCGTCGCCGCAGGTCATCACGGCGTAGTGCACTGTGTCGGAGGGGAAGGTGCCGGCGGGGAGGCGGTCGATGAAGTCTGCCATCGCAGGCGCCACGCCCCAGGAGTAGACGGGAAACATCCACACCACCCGGCGAGTACCCCCGGGCACTGTCAGCGGCTCGCGGCCGAGCAGTAGGTCGCCGCGGAGGTCGGCGATGTCGGCCTCCCCGAGATGCCCGGCGAGCAGCCGTGCCACCTGCCGCGTGTTGCCGCAGCCTGAAAAACAAATTATCATAAAAGCCTGTTGTTGTCGAGATTAATCGATTATTATCGATTATTATCGATGTTGTCGATTGTAATCGAAATTAATCGATGATTACCTGATAGTTACCTGCGTGGCGCCGAATCCGTATTGCTGGAACGAAGCGTCCTGCACGTCGTGCCCTTTGTAGCGGTGCGTCAACTCCTTCATCAAGGCGCTGCGGAGAACCCCTTCACCTTTGCCGTGGATGAACACTATCTTCTGCCCGTGATTGCGCAGGTTGGCGTCCATGACGCGGCGAAACTCGTCGATCTGCAGATTGAGCATGTCGGCTGCCGATAGGCCGCGGGTGTTGTCGAGCAGCTGGTTGATGTGGAGGTCAACCTCGATGATGTCACCATTGCGGCGCTCCTTGCGCTTCACCACCGGCTTGCGCAGGGGTTTGCGGGGGCGGTCGGCGCTCTTGACTCGCGGCTCGGTCTGGCGCAGCTTCTCCTCGAGAGCCTGCGGGCGCACGGGCACGTCGTCTTTTACAATGTCGAGGGCTATCACCTGGCTCTCAAAGTAGATGTTGTCGCGGAAGCAGTGGAGCTTGCAGAACTTGGTGGTGTCCATCTTGTATTCCACGGCTCCCGGGGCCTTGATGGCGAATTCGCGGCCGCGCTTGAAGGCTATGTACTGCACGGCCACGTGATCCATCTGCGTCAGGTCGGAGCGCAGCACCTCCCCCACATACACTTGCATGTTAGGCTCGACCACGCCGGCATAGCGGGTGGTCCACCCCTCGGCCTCGTTGGCGCGGGTGAGGTAGCTTATATAAAGGAAGTAGTTAGAGTCGTTGACGATGAAGGCGTCGAAGTCGGTCTTCGACAGCTGCTTGATGTCCACCGGCTCGAAGGCGAGGACAATGTTTAGCGAGTCGCCCTCGGGCGTCTCTATTATCTCCTCCGGCTCCGGCTCCGGTTCTTCGCTGTTCGCTGTTCGCTGTTCGCTGCCGGCGGTTCGCTGTTCGCTATTCGCTGTTCGCTCCTGGACCACCACGCACTCTCGCAGTGGCATGGGTGTGTCGAAACCGTCGTCGTCCACAATGGCCATATTGCCCTCTATTCTAAGTATCTTGCCGCCACCCACTTCGTTGAGGTAGCGTACTATATCTCCCGGTTTTGCCATGATTGAAATGCTTTTTAGGCTGCAAAATTACTAAAAAGATTGCATAGAGCGGCGAGAGGGGAGTTAAGAGATAAGCGGCGAAATGTTAAAAAGTTAAAAAATTAGGAAAAAGCAAACTTCTTTTGGGTTTTATTTGTCTAAAATTCAAAAAAAGCGTACCTTTGCCGCGAATTATGCGGAGGTATGCTATAACTGTCACATACTCTGCAAATGTAATTCATTTCCACATCATTTCATACGCTTCAACTCAAAACACAAATTCAATAATTTCAGTATGAAAAAACGTACTCTCTTAGGCGCACTGTGTGCCGTAGCGCTCAGCCAGGCCGCTATGGCACAGACTGCTACTGACGTTACCTATGTCGAGGATCCCTCACAGGGCTATGTCTTCAACAAGTTTAGTGACAACTGGTTTATCACCGGTGAAGGTGGTGTGGCCATTGAGTTTAACCAGAACGACTCCAAGCGCGACTTCATGGATCGTTTCGCACCCGCTGCATCCCTGTACGTTGGCAAGTGGTTCTCGCCCATCATCGCCCTCCGCATCGGCTGCAACTTCCTCCAGGTCAAGAACCTCTCCGAGAACCCTGACTTCGGCCGCCTCGACGAACCCACATACGACGGCCTCTACAAGCAGAAATTCAGCCAGGTAGGCCCCGTCGCCGACGCTATGATCAACCTCACCAACTGGTGGTGCGGCTACCGCCCCGGCCGTATCTATAACGCCATCATCTACGGCGGTGCAGGCGGCTACTGGTCGTTCTACAAGGCATACGACGAAAACGACAACCCCGACGGCTGGAAGTCGACCCACGACCGCGTACTCACCGTCCGCGCCGGCCTCATCAACCAGTTCAACATCACCAAGCACTTCGCGCTGTCGCTCGACATCCGCTATAGCGCCGTTGACACCCGCCGCCGCTTCGACAGCTATGTCAACAACCGTACCAGCAACGTCCTCCAGGCCTACATCGGCGCAACCTACTTCTTCAACCGCACCGACTGGAGCGCTCCCGTCGTTCCCGTCTGCCCGCCGGCTGAGGACTGCAGCGCCTACAAGCAGGCCCTTGACGACGCCAACGCACGCATCAGCGAGCTCGAGCGCCAGCTCGACGCCTGCCTCAAGCGCCCCACCGCTCCCTCCGTTGTCGAGACCGTCGAGAAAGAGGCTCCCCTCTGCACCATCTACTTCCCCATCGGCGTCAGCAAGCTGACCAAGGAGGATGAGAACGTCCTCTGCGCCGTTGCCGAGGTTATGAAGGGGAACCCCTCGCAGAAGTACACCGTCACCGGCTGGGCTGACAACTACACCGGCAACGACGAAATCAACACCCGCCTCCGCAAGGCCCGTGCCGCCAGCGCCTCCAAGCAGCTCCAGAACTGCGGCGTCAGCGAGAACCAGCTCAACGTTACCATCAACAACGGTAACCTCAGCGACCTCGGCGAGAAGTTCGTCGCCCTCGACCGCGCTGTCACCATCGAGAAGACCAAGTAATCACTACTTCACTCATTTATACACCAAATGCTGAGCACGCCCGCGTGCTTGGCATTTGGCATATATAGCCCCCGCCCCCATGGTCTACATCATACGCAACGGCAAGCAGTTCGGCCCTTACACCGAGCAGACGGTCTACCGGTTTGTCTCTGACGGCCAGGCGCTGCTCAGCGACACCGTCTATATCATAGACAACGGTCGCACGGTCACCGTGCGCGAGCTGATGCGTATGTGGGGCTGGAATCCGGTGATAGGCCATGCCGGCGGCCTGTTCAAGCAGCTGGGACAGATAGGCCCCGAGCTTATCATACCCACCAAGGCCATAGCCGGCCACAACTGGCTAAGCGACAAGCGCCTGCTCATGCTCGCCGTGGTGGGCCTGACACCCACGCTGTTGATGACGCTGCCCCTGGGCGGGTTTGTGCTCTTCTATCTCGTGGCCCTCTATTTCTCGGTCATCTGGGCCATATTCTTCTATTACTTCTTCAAGACCGGGCAGGTGAAGATGAGCACCACTCTGGTAGTTTTCTTCGCCACACAGATCTTCGTGTTCCTGGTGTGGGACTTGCTTGGGCTAGTCAGCCTCAATCCATTCTATTGGATACTCGACAAGGGGAACCTGCTGCTCGACTTCCTCGGCTTCACTTTCGGCGTGGGCCTGAGCGAGGAGTTTGTCAAGGCTCTGCCGCTGCTCATCATCGCCGCGCGCGCCCGGCAGCCGCTGATACCACAGACGCTTGTCTACTACGGACTTATGTCGGGTATCGGCTTCGGCGTCTTCGAGGGCGTGCAATACCAGATGACCGTAAACGTGGAGCTGGACTACGACGCCGCCTTCTTCATGAACATTGCGCGTCTGACATCGCTCCCCTTCCTGCACGCCGTCTGGTGCGGCATCGCCGGCTATTTTATCTCCTTCGCCAAGCTGTATCCGCGCTACCGCCTTTCACTCTACACCCTGGCCATAGCCGTGCCGGCCGTGCTCCACGGGCTCTATGACACCTTCTGCGGGATGCCTTTCGGCATGTTTATAATCGTGCCTATCACTTTCCTTGCTGTAATACTGCTTATTACTTACCTCCGCCAGGGCGCCGTCTACCAGTCGCGCCTCAAATAACCTACCGTCACCATGAGCAACAACAACTTTCACGATCCATCCGGTGTCCCCAAGTTCCACTTGTGGCTCTCCACCGGCCTCGGCACCGGCTTCGCCCCCTGGGCCCCCGGCACCGCCGGCGCCCTGTTCGCACTTGTCATCTGGTACGTGCTCTACTTGCTGCTGCCCGTCGTCACCCTGTGGTGGGTGACCCTCGGCCTTATCGTCGTCACCACGGTGGTGGGGGCGTGGACCTCCAACGTCATGGAGCGCTACTGGGGCGAAGACCCGCGGGCGGTCAACATCGACGAGTTTGTGGGCACGTGGATCCCCCTGCTCGCGGCCCCTGCCGGCCCTGATACGTGGTGGCTGGCCCTGCTTGGCTTCGCTCTGTTCCGTATAATCGACATCTTCAAGCCGTTAGGGTGCCGCGCCATGGAACGCATCCCGCACGGCTGGGGCGTGATGATGGACGACGTGCTCGCCGGCGCCTACGCCCTCTTCATCGTCATGGCCGTCCGCCTCCTCTTCCTGTAAATTTTCTTTCAAACTCCACAAAAATGCGGGTACCCGCAAAAATATGGAGTTTGACCCCTTTCAAACTCCACAAAAATGCGGGTGGATTATTCTTGCCAATTAGATTGAGCTTGGCAATGGTGCAAAATTTGGGGGGTGGAAGTTGGTGATAATGAAAAAAATGCGTAAATTTGCCTGCAAATCCAAACCGTCGGTTGGGATTTGCAGGCAAATTTACGCAATATGTTTATAAACAGAGAAATAACACTGTGATTAGGGGTGTAAAATGAGATTTTGAGGATTTTGTGCCGAGGTTACAAAATTATTTGCTATCTTTGCACTATCGTAGGAGCCGAGGTTCCCACGAGTCTATGCCGATGAAAGTCAAGATACACCGCGAAGGTACGAACATACTTTTGGTATTGGGTGCAATGTTGCTCATTATCAATGTCTTGCCATGGATGTTTATACACCCCGTGGCCATACCTGTCATCTTCACATCTGTGTCGGCTGTCTTATATGCGCTGGTGCTCAACTTCTTCCGTTCACCCCGACGCCACTTCCCCGGCGTGGATGACGGCCGCGTGGTAGTCTCCAGCGTCGACGGCCGCGTGGTGGCTCTCGAGGAGGTCTACGAGCCGGAGTGCCTGCACCGCCGATGCATACAGCTCTCGGTGTTCATGACCGTGTTCAACGTCCACGCCAACTGGTTCCCCCTCGACGGCAAGGTGATTTTCGTCAAGCATCATCCCGGGCGCTTCTATTCAGCATATCTGCCCAAGTCGAGCACTGAAAACGAGCGCTCAACCATCATCATCAAGGCTGACAACGGCGAACAGGTGCTCGTGCGCCAGATAGCCGGTGCCATCGCCCGCCGCATAGTCACCTACGCCGAACCCGGCGACCGGGCTTCCATCGAAGACCATCTCGGCTTCATCAAGTTTGGCTCGCGCGTCGACATCTTCCTCCCCCTTGGCACTGAGGTGATGGTGAAAATTGGCGACAAGACAGTCGGCGGCATCACCCAAGTGGCGCGGATAAAAGATTGACACACAACCACTAAACTACGCAATGATAAAACGCCTAATAAAGATTATCCCCAGCACTATCACCTGCATGAACCTCCTGTCGGGCACGCTGGCGTGCATCCTCGCCTTCCGGCTTGAGGAGACCATGCTGTGGGGGCTGACCGGCATGTACTGGGCGTTCATCTGGATAGGCCTCGCCTCCGTCTTCGATTTCATGGACGGCGCTATGGCGCGACTGCTGCACGCTTACAGCGACATCGGCAAAGAGCTTGACTCCCTCAGCGATTTGGTCAGCTTCGGCGTGGCCCCGTCGCTGCTGCTCTTCAACGCCATCGACAGCCTCGGCGGCTCGACCGTAGTGGCCTATTGCTCGCTGTTCATCGCTGTCATGGGCGCCCTGCGCCTGGCGCGCTTCAACGTCGACACCCGCCAGACCACCTCGTTCATAGGCCTTCCCATCCCCGCAAACGCCCTGCTGTGGGTGGGAATCCTCTCGTGGATGGAGCTCCACCAGTACCCCGGCAACGTGGTGATGATCATCCTCATACTCGTCGGCGGACTGATGATGGTCAGCAACATACCAATGTTTTCGCTGAAATTCAAGAACTTCCGCCTGCGCCAGAACTTCTGGCGGTATCTTCTTGTGGTCGCCACGGCCGTTTTCGTGCTGGTCGACGGAGTCCCCGGGCTGGCCTGGACTGTGCTGTTCTACATCCTGCTCTCCGTGGTCACCCGTACCAAAATTCAAAACTAACAGCCTGTGACTATGTGGCTTTTGCTGCTGCTTCTCATCCTAATCATATTCTTTTGGCCCGTCATCAAGCTGGCTTGGCGCATCAATCAAGTGCGCTCGCAGTTTAACAATATCAACCGCGAGGCCCAGCGTCAGGCCGGGCAGCATCGCCAACAGCGCCAATCGGCTCCGCGGCCTCGTAAGGTCTACACCAAAGATGATGGCGAATACGTTGACTTTGAGGAGGTAAGCGTCACCGCGGCGGAGGAGCGCAGCGAGGTGCACTACATCCCCGAGAGCCAGGTGAGCGATGCCGAGTGGGAAGAAATCAAATAATCATCGATAAACTCGATAATAATCGATAACAATCGATAAACTCGATTTTTATTACGCTATGCGAGTGGATATTGTGCCGGGCGAGTATGTGCCTGAGCTTTACGAATTTTTGCGCGGAGTGGCTGCCAACAACAGCCGCCCATGGTTTCAGGAGCACAAGGAGCAATACCTGCGCCTGCGCCAGGCGTGGTACGCCGACCTTGACCGCCTCATCGACACCATGGCCGCGTGGGAGCCGGGGATGCGCACGCAGACGGCCAAGTCGGCCGCATACCGATTTTATCGTGACACCCGCTTCTCCCCCGACAAGTCGCCCTACAAGACCCACTTCTCCGCCCTGCTCAGCCCCATGGGCCGCAAGACCCGCTATGCAGCATATTATGTGGAGCTTGGCCTCGAAGGAGGCCTGTATGCCGGCATTTGGTGCCCCGACTCCTATATGCTGCGCAAGGTGCGCAACGCCATCGTAGACAACATCGACGAGTGGCGCGAGGTGACCCGGACGCCTGACATTGAGCGATATTTCCCCGGATGGGAAAGTCGCGACGACCTCAAGACCGTCCCCAAGGGATGGCCAAAAGACCATCCGCAGGCCGACCTGCTCCGCAAGCGCCAATACGGCAAGTTCTGCCCCTGCCCGGAGGAGTTCTTCAGCCGCCCCGAGTGGATAGACGAGGCTTCCGAGCGTCTGCGCATGCTCAAGGGCTTCGTTGACTTCATCAACTATTCGATAGACGAAGACACCACTTTCTGACTGCGTGAGCCGCTTGCGTAAATATCTGCCGCTGTGTGGCTTCTACGCCTTTACCTTCATCCTCTTCCTGCTCATTGAGTGGCCCAACGCCGTGATGAGCTACGACGACTATATCTACTCGCGCGTCTGGACCGATAACATGCCGTGGTGGGATTTTACCGGTTCTAAACCCATGGAGTCTTGGAGCGAGGTAATCCCCTCGCAAGCGCTTCATTACGCCAACCAAAACGGCCGCTTCATAGTCCACGCCCTTGTGCAGATATACATCTGTTTCTGGGGATACAAGGCTCTGGCAGTGACAGTTGCGCTGCTCTCGGTCTGTGCCGTGGAGCTGCTCTCGCGTCTGTCGGTGCGGGGGGCGCCGACGGTGGCCGACCGACTGGTGACGATGGTAGTGTTCTTCCTGGTGATGCCCTTCTTCGCCTTCTGCGGCGTGTGGTTCGGCGACGCGGCATTTTCAATGAACTATGTCTTGCCCTCCACGGCTATGCTGCTGGTTTTGTGGCTGCTGCGCCGACGCTGGCCTGGCGCCCCGTGCCGATGGTGGGCGGCATGCCTCTTTGCATTGCTTGGCTTGGTTTGCGGACAGCTCCACGAGGGATTCTCCGTACCCCTGCTCGGGGGCTGGGCGGTGTACACGCTGCTGTGGCACAGGCGCTGGGACAGTCGCGCGTGGTGGCTCATGGCCGGAGTGGCCCTCGGCACCCTCAGCGTGTGCCTATCACCGGGCATACACCGGCGCGCGACTGACGCCTCGTTTCAAGACGAGTCATATATCCACAACTGTCTCAGCGACTTATATACGGTCTGTGAGATATTTATCCCTATAATTGTCGTTGCCGCAGTGGTGTGGGCGCTCAGCCGCCGCAAGGGGCTGCGTGAAAAAGTTTCCACGGCCTTGTCCGACAGCCGGTTGGCCATGGCCGTGGGTGTGGTGTGCCTGCTGACAGGCACGTTCTTGTTCCGCTTCAAGTGCGGCGAGCCTCGCTGCTTTTGCGCCCTCGGGCTGATGCTGACATTGCTGACAGCCAGGGTGCTTCTGGCTGTCCGGCGCCCCGGGCGAGTGGCCTCGGGCGTGTCAGTCATCTTCCTGACAATGGTCTCCGGCGTGCTCTTCGCGCAGGGCATGCACAACTATCGCCTGCACCAACGCTACTTCAACGCTTACCTCTCCTCCCCGACCGGATACGTAATCACCGAGGACACATACCCGACGGTTAACCCGCTCAATATATTACCTAATGGCGTCACGGTGCCCGTCCCGCTCAACATTTACTCGCGCGAGGGGTTTGAGATTGGCGCTATCCGACAGCGGTATGCCGGGGAGCGGCCGCCATACGTGCCTGTTCCAAACTTAGAGGGGCTGCGCCCTGAAGACGTGGCGTTTGACAACGGCCACATCAAGATTTACACCCGCCCCGAGGTGTGGTGGATGGTCATGGAAGGCTCCGACCGCTACGACATCGAGTATTATGCCGACGGCGCCACCCCCGTGCGCACACTCCACGCCCTGACCGAACGGCTTACCGGCAACCGCTACGAGCCCACCAAACTCAACACCGACACCGTCACCTGGCGCGGCCACCGCTACAAGATCATCGCCAAGCGCTCCAACCTCCGCCTCACGCGCCTCATCGGCCTCTCCCCCGACGGCTCCCCTCACTACTACCCCCTTAAGGATAATTAAAACAGGTCTGAGTGTGAGCCAGTATCAACCATGATGAGAAGGAGCACATCGTCGTGCTGCTCCCAGATGAGCAACCAGTCACTGTTGGGGCTGCCGATATGGCACTCCCATTGACCCTCGCGGTTGCCTGACAGCTTGTGGGGGCGGTATTGTGCGGGGAGCGAACCGGTTTGACGGAGAGTCTCTATGGCCTCGAAAATCTTGACCATTGGCAACCCTCGTTTTTTCACATCGCTTGAGCGCCTTTTCGAAACGCTTGGTGGTTTGTATGGTGTACATCAAATCTTAATGTTGAGGGCGCTAAACATCTCTTCCGTGGACTTCCATGTGGTTACGCGGCCGGCATCGATGTCCTCGCAGGCGCGCTCGTAACTCGTTTTGCGCTTGCGCTGCGGCTTGGAGAGGCTGACTCCGTTCATCAGGCCTATTACCTTCTTAAGCGCGGGGACAACCTTGGTGTCTTCTACAGTCAAAATAAATTGTTGCATAGTTGCAGGGCTTTTAGAGCCTGTTTAATAAAAATTGTTGTTTTTTTGTAGGCTGATTTTGCGCCAGTTTGGATTTTTGAGGAAAGAGTTTAGCGGGCTAAATGACTGACGAAAAAAGCCAAAATGGCCAAAATAAGCCACAAAAAAAGAACAAAGTGAGAATAAAACCATATCACTAGT
>CAYOUJ010000035.1:0-3703 GCA_964407165.1 uncultured Muribaculaceae bacterium
GTACAACTAACACTCCATTTAACAATTTTTATGCACCGAAAAAATCTGCTGTCCCTTATTTTCCCGGTCTGTTCGGTCGGTTTGGCCAATGACACACGCACAAAAAAGCATTGCCGTTTTCGTCCGTCAATGCTTTTGTCATTCTCTTTGCCTGCTTCTTCTTTTATTTGATCATCTGCAGGAACTGGTCTTCGGAGATGATGGGGATGCCGAGGCGAGTGGCTTTCTCGAGCTTGGCGGGGCCCATGTTTTCGCCTGCAAGGACATAGTTGGTCTTCTTGGAGATGCTGCCCACGTTTTTGCCGCCGTTCTGCTCGATGAGCTCTTTGTACTCGTCGCGGGAGTGGTGTGTGAAGGTACCGCTGATGACAATGGAGGCGCCTTGCAACTTGTCTGTGCGCCCCTCCAACTTGTCGGCCGAAATTGCCATCTGCACGCCGGCGGCGCGCAGGCGCTCGACTGTCTCGCGGTTGCTCTCCACGGCGAAGTACTCGCGGATGGCCCGAGCGATGCGCGGGCCGATGTCTTCGATGGCCTCGAGTTGCTCCTGCGAGGCGGCCATGAGGGTGTCGATGTCGCCGACGGCGCGGGCAAGCTTCTTGGCTGATGTTTCGCCGACGAAGGGTATCGACAGTGCGTATACGACGCGCTCGAAGGGCACCGTCAGGCTCTGCTCCAGTCCGCGCATGATGCGTTGCGCGCTAAGGTCGCCGAAGCGGTCGAGGCACGCTAACTTGTCGGCCGTCAGGGTGTATAGGTCGGCGACATTGCGCACAAGACCCTCGCGGAAGAGCAGCTCGGCGGTCTCCTCCCCTATTCCGTCTATGTCCATCATTCGACGGGCGGCGAAGTGCTCGATGCGGCCGACTATCTGCGGGGGACACTCGTAGCGGTTGGGGCAGAACCAAGCGGCCTCACCCTCGACGCGCTGTAGCTCAGTGCCGCAGTCGGGGCAGCGGGTGATGAACTGCACGGGCCGCTGCGTGGGGTCGCGGTGGCTCATGTCGACGCCGGTGATCTTGGGGATGATCTCGCCGCCCTTCTCGACATAGAGCCAGTCGTGGTGGTGTATGTCGAGCGAGCGGATGATGTCTTCGTTGTGGAGGGAGGCGCGCTTTACTATGGTGCCGCTGAGCTGCACCGGCTCGAGGTTAGCCACCGGAGTGACGACGCCGGTGCGACCGACTTCAAACGAGACGAAGCGCAGGGGTGTGCATGCGCGCTCCGCCTTGAACTTGTAGGCGATGGCCCAGCGGGGCGACTTGGCGGTGTAGCCGAGGTTGAGCTGCTGCCGCAGGTTGTTAACCTTGAAGACGAGGCCGTCGGTGGCGATCGGCAGCTCCTTGCGGGCAGTGTCCCAGTGCTGTATGTAACGGTCTACGTCATCGATGGAGCGCAGCAGCGTCATGGCGTCGCTGACCTTGAAGCCCCAGCGACGCAGGGCTAGCAGGTTGTCATAGTGGTTGTCGGAGGGGAGTGTGTCGCCGATGAGGAAGTAGAAGTAAGCGTCGAGGCCTCGGGAGGCGACGACGGCTGGGTTCTGCATTTTGAGGGTGCCGGAGGCGGCGTTGCGGGGGTTAGCAAACAGGGGCTCCTCGTTGTAGGCGCGCTCGGCGTTGAGGCGGTCAAACTCCTTCCACGGCAGCACGATCTCGCCGCGAACCTCAAACTCCTCGGGGAGGTAGGGGGCGCTGACCGTGAGAGGGATGCTGCGGATGGTCTTGACGTTGGCGGTGACGTCGTCGCCCTTGACGCCGTCGCCGCGGGTGACAGCGCGCACCATGCGGCCGTTGCGGTAGGTGATGGATATGGAGGTGCCGTCAAACTTCATCTCGCCCACCAGGTCGAACGGCTCTTCCCCAAGCCCCTCGCCGCACCGGCGCACGAAGTCGTTGACGTCGTCGATGCTGTAGGTATTGGCCAGGGAGAGCATGGGCCGCGCGTGGGTCACCTGGGTAAACCCCTTTGTCAGGTCGCTGCCCACGCGGTGGGTCGGCGACAGGGGGTCGTCAAGCTCGGGGTGCTCGCGCTCCAGGCGCTCAAGCTCGTGCATCAGCTGGTCGAAGTCATAGTCGCTAATCTCTGGGGAGTTGAGCACGTAATAGTTATAGTTGTGGCGATTGATTTGGTCGCGCAGCTGCTGTATTGTCTCTTGCGGGGTCATAGTTTCAGGGTGATTGGTCTTTAACCGGTTAATCGATTAACCGGTTAAAGAGTTTGTGTCGATGCAAATTTACAAAAACTTCTTAAAATTACAACCACCGAGAGCGCGGAATTGTTATAGAGTAAACCGAGTAAAAGAGTTAATAAGTTAAAGAGTCAAAGAGTTACTCAGTTACTCAATTACTCAATAACTCATACAGCGATGAAAGATTATAAGAAAGCGATAAACGAAACGCCGATGACGCTGGTGGAGTTCTACGCCACCTGGTGCCCCCACTGCCAGGCCATGGAGCCGGTGATGGACAATGTAAAGAAGCTGCTTTCCGGGCGCGCGGGCGTCCTGCAGTACGACATTGACAAATATAGCCAGCTGGCCGACGATGTGGAGATTGAGAGCGTCCCCACGTTCATACTCTACGACCACGGCGAAGAGGTGTGGCGCCGGAGCGGCGAAATGACCGCCAGCATGCTCCTGGCGCAAGTGCAGCACGAAACAGCCAGCAAGTGACTCAAGGCTTTAAAGCTTTAGAGTATTAAAGCTTTAGAGTATTAAAGTATTAAAGTTTTAAAGTATTAAAGTTTTAAAGATTTAAAGAGATAATACACCATGAAAAGATTGATTGACAAATTATTAGGGCTGCTTGCTCCGAAGCCGCAGCCGCAGCCGCAACCCATCCCAGTGCGCGTCCGCCGATAAATGCATACGGCGGGGGCATGGGTGCAAGCCCAAAGAGTGACATCAAACTCTGCTGCACGCGCTGCAGCCATCGTGGTAAGGCCTTCTTAAAAGACCACAGGAGCCATGCTCCTGCGAATACCCGCCCCCGTCGCACCAACAAGGGGCTGCGTCACAGTAAGACGCAGCCCCTTTTCTTGTGTGGACAACTCATTTAGAATGATATATTGAACTTGTATCCCAGGGTTATCAGGATATTTTGCTCGTAAATCTTGCCGTTTTTCTCAAGCTTGGTCAGACCGCGTTGATAGGCTGCGCTTATCATAAAGTTTTGATACTCGTAACCTATGCATACATTTATGCCCACGCCGAATTTTTTGAAGTTGCTAAGACTCCCTTCTCCTATATCGGTTGAATCATCGATTTTCCCTGTCTCTGAGCTATGTATATCAGAATACGTTCTTTCGTAACCTTTGGCTTTAAGAGAGCCGTTTAACGCGTAAGTCAAGTAAGGACCAACCTGACCGAAGAAGCCATTATAACGATAACCGATAGAGATGGGAATGTCGAGGTTTAATGTGTTCATTTTATAAGCAACTTCTTTGTCATAGTTGTCACCATCATCTGACCAGTAAGGGCCACTTGATATTACAACATCTTTCTTATATCCCTTCTGGCCCACACCTATGCCTATCTCGGCATAAATGTTGTCATAGAATGTATAACCGGCAAAGACACCTGCATGGAAACCGCACTTCATGTCGGCATCTGCATCCTTGCCGACATAGTCGACGAGCGACAGACCGGCTCTCACACCCGCATAAAGAGGCGATTCGTCGGAGCGGGTGGAGCGAGTGGGCGTAG
>CAYOUJ010000035.1:3803-23936 GCA_964407165.1 uncultured Muribaculaceae bacterium
TAGGCGTAGTAGGCGTAGTAGGCGTAGTAGGCGTAGTAGGCGTAGTAGGCGTAGTAGGCGTAGTGGGTGTAGCAGTCTTCGTGCCGCGTGAAGTGCCGCTGTTGTTGGTTTTCTTAAAGATGTTCTGGGCTGTGAGTGCCTCGTTTTCGACGGTTACGTTAGCGGCGTCATCATCGTAAGATGTCACGGCTTGGCTTCCATCGGTGTCGCCGGCAACGACAGCGTCAGAGTGTGAGACTTGTGCCAGAGAGGCGGCGCAGACCGTCAAGCTGACACACAAGAAGATTAAGAATCTTTTCATTGGTAAAAGATGTTTGAGATGAAACCCTAATCCCCGGAGGCCTCAAGTGTGTGTGCATAAGAAAGGTGCAGGGACTATATTCCTGTCAGTTCTCGACTTTAACAGCCTTTTTCATAAAATTTGGCATTATGCTCTTTATTTGTTTATTTTTATGCAACAGGCTCTAAAAGTCAAAGGACAGATGCGAATAACACCTTATAAACATGTATTGTGCCTATTCAGGCCGGAGTCCGATTGGGCATGGAGACAGGCTCCCTTGTCTGCTCTTCAATGAGTATGACAAAGTTAGGCAAATTAATTAGCATACAAAAATTATTTTACGAAAATTTTTTCAATTAACCTTGATTTACAAATAAATCAACAAATTTATTTGAGGCCGTAGAGGCGCGAGGAGCGGACGGTGAGGGGGGTGGGGACGTAGACGGTGGCGGGGATCTCGGTGGAGAAGGGTTGCACGCTGATTACCGTGCCGTCGTCGGCTACCTCGACGATGCCGGGGCGGAGGCAAGCCTCCCCCATCCCCCCCCTAAAGGGGGGGGCTTCCAAGCCTGAAGAGGCCTCTGCATGGGAGCCAAGAACTTGGGAAGCCCCCCCCCTTGGGGGGGGGATGGGGGGGGCTTGCTGGTCAGTGTATACTGTCGGGGAGAGGTAGCGCATTGTCGGTGTCTTCGGTGGCTGACTGGCCGGCATGGACTCCGGCGCGGGTTATCTTGCGGTGCTGGCGCACCAGGGAGATGGAGTCGACATACATTGTCTCACCCTGCTCAGGCGAGTAGTTGATGCTCACGAGGACGTTGGCGGCGGTCTTTTCGGGGTTCTGCGTGAGGGAGATGTGGCTCCACCCGGGGGTGTTGGCGCTGCGGGCCACCACGTCGCGGGTGTCGTCGGTGTACTCGGTGACTATGACCACGCCGATGGCACGCTTGGGGTTAAGTGCCTTGAAGTTGAGGGTGTACGTGTCGCCCGGCTCCCACTTGGGATCCTTGGTAATGCGGTAGGAGATGAAGTCGGATGCGCCGAGGGTGTAGAATCGGCGGTGGCGCGGGAGCGTCCAGACATCCACGGAATCACCCTCGAGCGACACCTGGCGGTTGGGATTCTCGACCACCTGGGTAGACATCGTGTTGGCCTGCGCCAGCCGCTTGTCGAGTATTTCGATGACCTCGTCATACACCTCCATGTATTTCTCGATATGGCGGCCGTACCAGGCCATCGACGAGTCGACCTGCTCGCGGGTGACGCCATGCTTACGGTATATAGACTCTTGCAGCAACAGTCGCATGGAGTCGGTGGCGAAGGTGGTGCGCTCAGAGTCGACCACGCCTTCCCCCTCGTGGATGTCGGCGAGGAGCCGCGCCATCTTGTGCTTCGACAGGATGCCATCGGGGGTGCTGCTGCACGCCGTGAGCAGCGCGACCAGCATCGTGAGCAATATGCAGTGGCGCAGATTACGCATCCGCCTCGGTGGTGTCGGGTTTGGGCTCACCATGCTCCTCGTCGTCGTGTCGGTGGCCGAAGGTGCGGGAGTAGAAGATGAGCAGGGCTATGATTCCGCAAGAGATGGCGGCATCGGCGAGGTTGAACACCGGCTGGAAGAAGGTGAAGTGCTCGCCGCCGCACCAGGGCATCCATTCGGGCCAGGTGAAGGAGAATAGGGGGAAGTAGAGCATGTCGACCACTTTGCCCATCATCATCGGTGCATATCCGCCATCGGCAGGGAAGAGCACGGCCACCTCGGGGGGCATGGGATTGTTGAAAATAACGCCGTAGAAGAGGCAGTCGATGATGTTGCCGGCGGCGCCGGCGGCGATGAGCGCCCAGCAGACTATGTAGCCGCGCTTGACCCACTCGCGGCCTCGTATCTTCACTATATACCAAATAATGGCGATGACGGCGATGATGCGGAAGATGGTGAGAGCGAGCTTGCTGCCGATCTGCATGCCGAAGGCCATGCCGTTGTTTTCGATGAACAGCAAGTGAAACCAGGGGAAGATCTTGAGGTCTTCGCCCAGGAAGAAGTGGGTCTTGACCCAGATTTTGAGAGCCTGGTCAAGCAGGATGACAGCGACGATGATGATGGCGGCGATGGCGCCTTTCGACAGTTTCAAGTTCGTAGTTAGTAATTCGTAGCTCGTAGTTCGTAGTTACTTGCGGCGCTGCTCCTTGGCGGCGACGGTGGTGGTGGCGTGGGGGACGGCCATCAGGCGCGCCTTGGGGATTAGCTCGCCGGTGATGCGGCAGATGCCGTACGTCTTGTTCTCGATGCGCACGAGGGCGGCCTGCAGATGCTGTATGAATTTCTGCTGGCGTGCGGCGAGCTGGCCGGCCTCCTCCTTCGAGAGCGTCGACGCGCCCTCCTCGAGCACCTTGAAGGTGGGCGACGTGTCGGCGATGTCGTTGCCGTCGGAGTTGTTAACGTTGGCGCGCAGCATGTCAAAGTCACGCTGGGCCTTCTCGAGCTTCTTGAGTATCAGCTCCTTGAACTCCTGAAGCTCCTCGTCGGAGTATCTTGTTTTTTGGTCCATGAGCGGGTTAGTTTTAGTTTATAACTTATAACTTATAGTTTATAGTTTTGGTTGGGATAATCAGACTCGATTTATGATGACGGGGAGGGAGATGTCGTCAATGGCAAGCACCTCGGCGCCCTCGGTGTCGGCGGTGACGGCAGGGTCTACGGTCAGCGACTCGGCGAGCACGGGACGGGCGATGAAGTCAGCAAAGTCGCGGATGGCCTCGTCGGCGCCGGTGCCGAAGGTGAGGATTATACGGTCGGTGATGTCGTAGTCGCGCTCCTTGCGGATGTTCTGCACGCGGTTGATGATGTCGCGAGCTATGCCCTCGCGGCGCAGAGCGGGGGTGATGTCGACGTCGAGTGCGATGGTGATGTTGCCCTCGTTTGCGACGAGCCAACCGGGTATGTCCTCGGAGATGATCTCCACGTCGGCCACCTCGACCACGGGTTGCGTGCCGTCGATGTCGAGAGTGATGCTACCATCCTTCTCAAGGGCGGCGATCTGTTGCTGCGACAGGGAGGTCAAGGCAGCGGCCACGGCCTTCATCTGCTTGCCTAGCTTCTTGCCTAGCTTCTTGAAGTCGGGCTTGACGCGCTTGACGATGACGCCGGAGTCGCCGTCGACAAACTTCATCTGCTTGACGTTGGTGTTTGCCTCGGAGAGGATGATCTCCTTCATGGCGACGATGTCGGCGCGCTGGGCGTCGTCGACGGTGGGCACCATGATGGTCTGCAGGGGCTGCCGCACCTTGATGCTCACCTTGCGGCGCAGGGCAAGGGTCATCGACGTGATCTGCTGTGCGACGGCCATGCGGCGCTCAAGCTCGGCGTCGACGAGCGAGATGTCGGCCTTTGGATAGTCGGAGAGGTGCACGGAGACAGACTCGAATCCGGCGCCGGTGAGCAGGTCAATATAGAGGCGGTCTGCATAGAACGGAGCCACAGGGGCCATCAGCCGTGCCACGGTCTCGAGACAGGTGTAGAGCGTCTGGAAGGCCGCCACCTTGTCTGAGCCGAGGCCTTTGCCCCAGAAGCGGGAGCGGTTGAGGCGCACGTACCAGTTGCTGAGGTCGTCTATGACAAACTCGCTGACAGCACGGGCAGCGCGGGTAGGCTCGTAGTCGTCGAGCGAAGCGGTAACGGAGGCCACGAGGGTGTTGAGGCGCGAGATGATCCAGCGGTCAAACTCCGGCCGCTCCCCTACCGGCACCGTGTGCTTGTAGTCGATGTCGTCGAGGTTGGCGTACTGGGCGAAGAACTTATATGTATTCTGCAGCGTGGCGAAGAACTTGCGCGCTACGTCGGCCACGCCGTCGGGGTCGTATTTGAGGTTGTCCCATGGCGACGAGTTGCTGATCATGTACCAGCGCAGCGGGTCGGAGCCGTAGGTCTCGATGGCCTCGAAGGGGTTGACGGCGTTGCCCAGGCGCTTCGACATCTTGTTGCCGTCCTTGTCAAGCACGAGGCCGTTGGAGATTACGGTCTTGTAGGCCACGGAGTTGAAGACCATGCCGGCGATGGCGTGTAGGGTGAAGAACCATCCCCGTGTCTGGTCTACGCCCTCGGCGATGAAGTCGGCGGGGTATAGCGAGCCGTTGTCAAGCCCCTCCTTGTTCTCGAAGGGATAGTGGATCTGGGCGTAGGGCATCGAGCCGGAGTCGAACCACACGTCGATGAGGTCGGTCTCGCGGCGCATGGGCTTGCCGCTTTCAGAGACGAGCACGATGTCATCGACGTACGGGCGGTGGATGTCGATGCGCTCATAGTTTTCCTTGGAGTAGTCGCCGGGGATGAAACCCTTGTCCTCGAGGGGATTGGAGGCCATGACTCCAGCCTCGACGGCCCGGTCGATAGCGTTGTAAAGCTCCTCGACGCTGCCGAAGATCACCTCCTCGGCGCCGTCCTCGGTGCGCCAGATGGGGAGCGGGGTGCCCCAGTAGCGGCTGCGCGACAGGTTCCAATCCTGCAGGTTCTCGAGCCATTTGCCGAAGCGGCCGCTGCCTGTGCTTGCGGGCTTCCACTTGATGGTGTCATTGAGGGCCATCAGCGTGTCGCGGGCGGCTGTGGTGCGGATAAACCAGCTGTCGAGGGGATAGTAGAGCACCGGCTTGTCGGTGCGCCAGCAGTGGGGGTATGAGTGGACGTGCTTCTCGATCTTGAAGACGAGGTCGCGCTGCTTGAGATACATCACAAGCGCGACGTCGAGGGTCTCATCGTCGGGACCCTTGGCCGAGTCGAAGGCGTTCTTGACATACTTGCCCTGCCAGGGGAAGTATTCCTCGACGTTCACGTTGGCCTTTACCCACTCGGGATCGAGGTCTGCGAGAAGGTAGAAGCGGCCTGTGGGGTCGACCATCGGGCGCTGGTTTCCGTCAACGTCAGTGAGCAGCATTGGGGGCACGCCGTTCTGGCGCGACACCTTGTTGTCGTCGGCGCCAAAGGTGGCGGCGGTGTGGACGATGCCAGTACCCTCGGTTGTGGTCACGAAGTCGCCGGAGATGACGCGGAAGGCCCCCTCGCCGGGGTTCATCCAGGGCATAAGCTGCTCGTAGCGCATGCCCACGAGGTCGCTGCCCTTTACGGTGCATACCACCTGCCAGGGTATGAGCTTGTCGCCTTTCTTGTACTCCTCGAGGGGAAGGTCTTTGGCCTTTGCCTTGAGCAGGCCCTCGGCGAGGGCGGTGGCCATGACGATGGTCACAGGGTTGCCGCTGTAGGGGTTGTATGTGCGGATGATGGAATATTCAATGTTTGCGCCGACAGTGAGGGCGGTGTTTGAGGGGAGAGTCCAGGGGGTGGTGGTCCAGGCTATGAACACGGGCTTGCCCCAGCCCAGCATCTGGGGGGTCGGGTCGATGACCGGGAACTCGGCGATGCAGGTGGTGTCTTTGACATCGCGGTAGCATCCAGGCTGGTTGAGCTCATGGGTGCTGAGGCCTGTTCCGGCGGCGGGTGAGTAAGGCTGGATGGTGTAACCCTTATAGAGGTACCCCTTGTTATACAGCTGCTGGAGAAGCCACCAAACGGACTCAATGTAGCGGTTGTCGTAGGTGATATAGGGGTCGTTCATGTCCACCCAGTAGCCCATTGAGTTGGTGAGCTGCTCCCACTCGCGGGTGTATTTCATCACCTCGTGGCGGCAGGCTGCGTTGTAGTCGTCGACGGAGATTTTCTTGCCGATGTCCTCCTTGGTGATGCCGAGCGATTTTTCAACACCGAGCTCCACGGGCAGTCCGTGGGTGTCCCAGCCGGCCTTGCGCTTGACGCTGAAGCCCTGCATGGTCTTGTAGCGGCACACTATGTCTTTGATGGTGCGAGCCATGACGTGGTGGATGCCTGGCATGCCGTTTGCGCTAGGGGGCCCTTCGTAGAAGACGTAAGAGGGTGCGCCCTCGCGCAACTTCAGCGACTGCTCAAACAGGCCCTCGTCGTTCCAGCGGCGGAGGACCTCCTTGTTGATTTGCGACAGATTGAAGTCGGCGTAGGTATTGAATTTCTTGCTCATATTTTTAATGTGTGGCGGGGTCTTACTAAAACGTGTGCAAAGGTACGAATTTTATTCGTGAACGGAGTGCAAAACAGGCTAAAAAATAACTATACCTGAGCGAGCGCCTGCTGCAGGAGCGGGCGCGAGGGGTCGAGCAGCCGCAGTTCATCGGCGTGGCGCGCCTGCCAGGTGAGCTGCTTCTTGGCATATACGCGGGTGTTTCGCTGAATTTTTGCGATGGCCTCGTCGCGGGTCATTCGGCCCTCAAACCAGGCGAACATCTCCTTTAGGCCGACGGTGTTGAGGGAGTTGAGGTGACGGAGCGGGTACACCGACCGTGCCTCGGCCTCGAGTCCGTCCTCCATCATCTGCAGCACGCGGCGGTTGATGCGGTCAAAAAGCTGGTCGCGGAGCCGGTCAATGGCCATACGGACGATGCGGAACGGACGACCCTTGCGCTCGCCGGTGAGCATGGATGAGTACGGGCGTCCTGCCTGCCAGGTCAGCTCGAGGGCGTGGACAAGGCGCTTGTAGTTTGACGTGTCGGCGGCGGCGTAATAGTCGGGGTCAGCCTCACGGACAGCCTGTTGCAGCGCCTCAAGGCCTTGGGTATGGTAGAGATCGTATGCACGGGCGCGTATCTCGGGAGAGACTGTGGGGAGGGTGTCGATGCCGTGGGCCACGGCATCGATATACATCATCGAGCCGCCGCACATCACCGCATATTCGCTGCGCTCCCATAGGCGCGGAAGGAGATCGAGCACGTCTGCCTCAAACTGCGCGGCGCTGTAATATTGGTCGAGGTCGAGTATGCCGACGAGATGATGAGGCACTGCGGCCAGCTGCTCGGGGGTGGGAGCGGCGGTGACTATAGGGATGCCGCGGTATATCTGGCGGGAGTCGGCGGAGATGATCTCGGTGGAGAGCTCGCGGGCGAGGTCGACTGCCAGGGCTGACTTGCCCGAGCCGGTGGGTCCTTGGACTATTATTAAGGTTTTGTTTTCCAATAAAATAATCGATGGCTATCGATAATCATCGATAGCCATCGATTATTATCGATTGGTCTAAAATGGGTTTAGCGCTCGGCGACAAGGCGAGCTATCTCGATTACGACGTTGGTGGCTTTCTCCATCGAGGGGATAGGCACGTACTCGAATCGGCCGTGCATGTTCATTCCGCCGGCGAAGATGTTGGGGCACGGGAGACCCTTGAAGGAGAGCTGTGCGCCGTCTGTGCCGCCGCGAATGGGCTGCACGCGCGGGGTGACACCGGCGCGGCGCATGGCCTCCTCGGCTATCTCGACCACGTGCATGACAGGCTCGATCTTCTCGCGCATGTTGTAATACTGGTCCTTGATCTCGATGGAGGCGCAGCCGGGGAACTCGTTGTTGATTTTGCGCACGAGGTGCTCAAGCTCCTTCTTGCGGCGCTCGAAGCGGTCGCGGTCATGGTCGCGGATGATGTAGCTGAGCACGGTCTCCTCTACGTTCCCGGTGATGCCGGTGAGGTGGTAGAATCCTTCGTAGCCTTCGGTGTGCTCGGGGGTCTCCCAGCGGGGGAGCATGATGATGAACTGGTTGGCGACGCGTATCGAGTTGAGCATCTTGTGTTTTGCGCTGCCGGGATGCACGTTGCGGCCCTTGAAGGTGACCTTTGCGGCGGCGGCGTTGAAGTTTTCGTACTCGAGCTCGCCGACCTCGCCGCCGTCCATTGTATAGGCAAAGTCGCAGCCGAAGAGCTGCACGTCAAACTTGTGGGCACCCTGGCCTATCTCCTCGTCGGGGTTGAAGGCGATGCGTATGTCGCCGTGCTTGATCTCGGGGTGCTGTTGGAGGTATGCCACGGCAGAGATTATCTCGGCGATACCGGCCTTGTCGTCGGCTCCGAGCAGGGTGTTGCCGTCGGTGACTATAAGGCTCTCCCCTACGTGGTTGAGCAGTTCGGGGAATTCGGTGGGACTAAGTATGATGTCTTTCTCGGCGTTGAGGGTGATGTCGCCGCCGTCATAGTTCTCGACTATGCGGGGGGTGACATGGCGTCCGGACATGTCGGGAGCCGTGTCGAGGTGAGAGATAAAGCCGACAGTAGGCACCTTGCGGTCGATGTTCGACGGCAGGGTGGCCATGAGATAGCCGTTGTCGTCGAGTGAGATATTGCTCAGACCCATGGCCTCGAGCTCCTTCTGCAGGTGCTGGGCGAATATCATCTGCCCCGGGGTCGACGGGGTGAGATTGGTGAGTTCGTCGCTCTGCGTGTCGAACTTCACATACTGTAGGAAGCGGTCAACTACATTCATGGCGTAAAAGTAGAAGGGGGTTGTTAGATTGCCACAAAGGTACACAATATTTTGAGAAATTTCAACAAAAAAAGCGTTGAAACCACAAAATCACGAAATTAACAAATTTTACACATCACAAGCGCCCGCGCAGATATGCCAGGGCGTCAGCCTGCACCTTTGATCGCAGCAGCCCGTTGACACCCATGTATATGCCCAGCCCCACAACGCTCTCGACGAGGATGGCCAGCCATGGGTTGGCAATGACCGTGCCGAGCCACCAGCAGGGGGCGACGGCTACGGCGGTAATGACGATGTATGGCAGGAGGTCGGCTAGATACTGAAGACAGCTGCGCCAGGTGTATCTTGCGGTGACCACGAGGGTGAACACCCACGAGAGCAAGGAGGCAATGACCTGTCCCCAAAGGAAATAACGCAGGCCCAGGCACGGGTCGGCCTCCGTTGACATACCCATGACCGGTAGTGTCGCCACGATTGCAACAATGGCGGCGCCATCACGGACAACCTCGGTCCATACCATCCACTTCGAGCGCGCGAGCGACAGCAAATAGTAGCTGTATACCTGCGTGATGACGTTGAACACGCCGCGGATCAGGAGGATGCAGAAGAGGGCGATGGCTGCGTCCCACTTTGTGCCGAAGAGGGCGTGGAAGATGGACGTGGCCATGACTATGAGCAGGCCTGTGAAGGGGAAAAGCAGATAGGCTGTGGTGCGGTTCATCTTAGCCGTGGCAGCGGCATACTTTTCGGGATCGTCCTGGTACTCTGAGAGTGCAGGGAGGAACGACTGGGTTAGCACAGCCGCGAGTGACGAGACTCCCATTTTGCTCCATTTGTCGGCCTGGGTGTAGTAGCCGAGGCTGACGAGGCCTACGCGGTTGCCGATAAAGAAGGAGTAGATGTTTTGAAAGAGCACGTTGAGGAAGCTGGCGCCCATGACGCCGACGCCGACCTTGAAGAAACTCCGCAGCCGCGTCCATGAAAATTTAAGAAGGGGTAGCCAGTGGCCCGTGAACCACAGTATCAGCGTTTTGACGGTAGCGAGGGTTATAGTCTGCCAGACGATGGCCCAGGCGCCCCAGCCGGTGACAGCGAGCCAGACACCCACGCCGCCGCTGATGACGAGTCCTATGGAGTTGCTGACGGCCACCATGCGCACGTCCATGCGCTTCATCAGCCGGTTGGTCTGCACGATGGCTGCGGCGTTGATGATGAAGCTCAGGAACATCACTCTAGAAAGGGGTATCAGGCGCTGGTCGTCTTGGAAACATCGTGCGATGAGGGGAGCACAGAACCAGAGGATTATATAGATGCCGACGGCTATGCCGAGGTTGAACCACAGCACGGTGCTGTAGTCGAGGCGGTCGGGACGCTTGCGCTGGATGAGGGCGGAGGAGAATCCGCTGTCGACGAAGAGCGTGGCGAAAGCCTGGAAGACAAGCACGGCGCCTACGAGGCCGAAGTCCTCCTGGCTGAGCAGGCGCGCGAGGATCACGCCGGTCAGGGCATAGAGCAGTTGCGAGGCCACTTTGTCGACCACGTTCCACTTCATGGTGCGCGCCACACGGCGCTTCATGCCCTCGTCGGCCATTTAGGGAATAAGGAATTTAAGGAGTGTAAGGAATTTAAGGAGCAGTTATAAACTATAAACTATAAGTTATAAACTATTCCATGCGGCAGGCATTGATGCCGACGCCGTGGCCCGCTATCTCGGTAGGCTCGCCGGTATAGTACACTTTGCCCGTGCCGGCGCCGTAGACGCCCAGTCGTCCGGAACAGTAGCAGCCGATGGTGCCGGTGCCGACAATTCGTGCTGACACCTCATTGGCTATCAATCCGTCGGCCTGAATGACACCGGCACCCCCGGTGATGGAGAGGCCGGCCTTTGGGGTGTTGCCCGAGATGACTATCTGTCCGCGGCCGGTGACGATAGATGCCTTGACCTCAGTGGTGGCCGAAATGCTATGGACGGATATGCGGCCGTTGCCAACCACCTTTGCCTGAAACTTGGCGACCTCGGCGGGAGCGATGACTCGCACCAGCGAGTCGGCGCAGTTCTCAACCTTCTCGAGCGAGGATGAGTAGACGGTGATAACAGGCAGATCTGCGGGCATGTTTTCCAAGTCTGCAAGCTCTATCTTGAGCTTGTTTTTCTTGGGGCTGAATAGCAGCAGCGAAGCCTTGTCGGCAGTAGTGGTAAACACTGCGTAGCCTGCAGAGTCGGGGTTGCAGCGATACTCTACGTTGAGGCCGTCGACCACCTTTAGTTCGGTAAAGTCACAGTTTAGCTTGAGCTCGTAGGTCTGCGGCTCAGCTGCTTGGAGGCCCATGGCTGTGAGTGCCATAAGGGTCATTAAAAATGCTATCTTAGTGATTTTCATGTGTTTTCGGTTTGGTTGTGATGATTGTTTATGATAGTTTGAGTTTCGTCAAGCAGTCGGTCAAGTTCCTCCCACGTCTGTGCGCGCAGCAAGGCTATGCGCATGGGGCGAAAATTCGGGATGCCCTTGAACAGGGGGGAAGCAGCAATGTGACGGCGTATGTGGAGGATGCCTCGGTATTCGTCGATGCGGTCGATGCTCTCTCGTATCTGGCGTCGCATCACCTCCATCATCTCCCCGCTCCCGGGGGCCACCCCTCCCTTTAGCTCGCGGAATATCCAGGGGGCGCCGATAGTGGCGCGGCCGACCATCACGCCGTCCACGCCGTAACGGTCGAAAGCCTCCTCGACCTGTGCGCGGGTGTCGATGTCGCCGTTGCCGATAACCGGGATATGCAGGCGGGGGTTAGCCTTGACGGCGCCTATCATCTGCCAGTCGGCTTCGCCGGTGTACATCTGGCTGCGTGTGCGTCCGTGCACTGTCAGGGCCTGTATGCCACAGTCCTGCAGCTGCTCGGCCAGGTCGACAATTATCTTGCTGTTATGGTCCCAGCCCAGGCGTGTCTTGACGGTGACGGGGAGCTTGACAGCATCGACCACGGCGTGGGTGATGGCGAGCATCTTGGGGATGTCGCGGAGCATGCCGGCGCCTGCGCCCTTGCCGGCAACCTTCTTGACGGGACAGCCGAAGTTGAGGTCGATGATGTCAGGAGCGGCCTCCTCGACCATGCGTGCAGCCTCGACCATCGGCTCGACTTCGCGACCGTAAATCTGTATGGCCGTGGGACGCTCGGCAGGATTGATGGTCAGCTTGCGGGTGGTAGAAGCTATGGAGCGCACCAAGGCGTCGGCCGACACAAACTCCGTGTAAGTCATGTCGGCCCCGTATTCGCGGCAGATCAGTCGGAACGACACGTCGGTGACGTCCTCCATCGGCGCGAGCATCACGGGGCGCTCGCCAAGGTCTATGCTCCCTATCTTCATACGAGTGCAAAGTTACGAAATTTCCCACATATTTTATAAGCCTGTTGCAAAAATGACCAAAAAACATTACCTTTGTACGCACATTTATTGCTTATGAAACGCCAACTACTCTATACGGTGCGCACAGTCGACCATCCGTCGACCAATTACGCACTGCTCAAGCTCGTCACCGAGGAGGCCATGCCTGAGTGTCAGGCCGGCCAGTTCGTGCAAGTGCTCACGCGGGCGCAGGATGTGATGCTACGCCGCCCCATATCCATCTGCAAGTCAGACTCCGCAAAGGGTGAACTATGGTTGTTGGTGCGCGACGCCGGCCGCGGCACCCACCGGCTGTGTGAACTTAAGGAGGGGGACACCCTTGACGTGATAATACCACTCGGCAACGGCTGGTCAGCCCCCACCGCTCAAGGAAGAGTGCTGCTGGTGGGCGGCGGCGTGGGCGTGGCCCCTCTGCTGAAACTCGGCATTGATCTGAAGGCGGCGGGCATCACGCCGGAGTATGTCATCGGTGCGCGTTCTAAAACCGACCTGCTGCTTATTGACGAGTTTGCAAAGCTCGGGCCGGTAAACATCTCCACTGACGACGGGTCGTATGGCACCCCGGGACTGGTGACACAAAACCCGTCTTTCGACACCCCGTTCAGCCAAGTATACTGCTGCGGCCCCAAGCCGATGATGATGGCCGTGGGGCGACTCGCGCAAGAGCGCGGGGCGGCATGCCAGGTGTCGCTCGAAAACATGATGGCGTGCGGCCTGGGCGCCTGCCTGTGCTGCGTGGAGAAAACCAAGTGGGGCAACCAGTGCGTTTGCACCTCCGGCCCCGTGTTTGACATCAACTTCCTCAACTGGTAACGATTATGACCAATCTCAAAGTCAACATAGGCTCGCTGCAGCTGGCCAATCCGGTGATGACGGCCTCCGGCACATTCGGCTTCGGCACCGAGTTTGCCGACTTCGTGGATCTCGACGCCATCGGAGCCTACATAGTCAAGGGCACCACTCTCGAGCCCCGCGAAGGCAACGACTACCCGCGTATGTGCGAGACACCGTCGGGGATGCTCAACGCCGTGGGTTTGCAAAACAAGGGGGTTGACCACTTCGCAAAATATATCTATCCTGACCTGACCGGCTATCGGTCGGAACTGATAGTCAACGTGTCAGGGGCTCGCGTGGCCGACTATGTGGCCGTAGCCGAGAGGCTTGCGCCGCTTGAGAAGGTGTCGGCCATCGAGGTCAATATCTCATGCCCCAACGTCAAGCAAGGGGGCATGGCCTTCGGCACCACCACCGACGGCGCGGCCGAGGTGACACGGGCCATACGGCGCGCGTGGCCGCGGACGCTGATAGTGAAGCTGTCGCCTAACGTGACTTCCATCGCCGACATCGCGCGGGCCGTGGAGGGTGAGGGCGCTGACGCAGTGTCGCTGATCAACACCTTGTTGGGCATGAGCATCGATGTGGAGCGGAGACGCCCGAAGCTATCGACCGTGACGGGTGGCCTTTCCGGGCCTGCCGTGCGGCCTGTGGCCGTGCGAATGGTCTGGCAGACAGCGCACGCCGTGAGCATACCGGTTATAGGGCTCGGGGGCATCACCTGCGCCTCTGATGCATTGGAGTTTATGATGGCGGGCGCTACAGCCGTTCAGGTTGGCACATGGAACTTCGTCGAGCCATCTGCCACGATGCAGGTGCTCCGCGGCATCGAGGATTATTGCGAGTGCCACTCCATCACCGACATCCACCAGATTATCGGAATTATCTAAAAGCCAAACACCTATAATTCATTTTACTAACCATGAAACGCTTTGCATTCATTCTATCCGCCGTGATAGGCCTGGCCCTCCAGGCATCGGCCATGGGGGAGCAGCTCTCCCCTACCGGCCTGTTCGGCAAGATCAGTTACTTCACGTGCCCCGCCCAGGGGGAGACGCGCTTCCCCGTGGTGCTCGTGGAGTTTCAGGATGTGAAGTTCGCCGACAGCATCAGCGCTGTCATCGAGCACTTCGAGGGACACTTCAACGGCGCCGGCTACACCGGCTACGGTGCCACGGGCAGCGTCCGCGAGTACTTCACCCACGCCTCCGACGGCCGGTTCACCCCCGTGTTTGACTTCTACGGGTGCGTCACCCTAACCAACGACCGCTCCTACTACGGCGCCAACAACACGGGCGGCGTCGACAAGAACAACGGCGACATGATCATCGAGGCCATCACGGCGATGGCCGACAAGATCGACTTCTCGAAGTATGACTCCAACGGCGACAAGTCGGTCGACGCGGTGATACTCATCTACGCCGGCAACGACGAATATACCGGCGGGACCGACGCGCCGCTGCCCAAGTCGTATATCCTGCAGTATGACAAGTACAACGACAGGCAGTATTCCTCGAAGGGCATGGCCGTCACCGACGGCTATTACGTCAACGCCTACACAATAATAAATGAGTTGTCGGACGGAGTGTACGACGGACTTGGCACGTTCGTGCACGAGTTCATGCACGGCCTCGGCCTGGCCGACGTGTACAACACCTACGAGACGGGCGCGGCCTACACACCGCGCTACTATGATGTGATGGACGTAGGCATCTACAACAACGACTCGCGCACCCCGCCGACCACCTCTACCTTCGAGCGCTTCTCACTTGGATGGTTTGAGCCGGAAATTATCGACGAGAGCTGCGAGATAACGCTGCTGCCGCTGTCGCAGAAGGCCAACGGTTACGCCATACCGGTGAGCGACACGGAGATATTCTTCTTCGAGGCACGCGACCGGGTGGGATGGGACGCGTACCTGCCGGGTGAGGGGATGTTAGTTTGGCACATCGCCTACAAGCAGGCGACGTGGTACACCAACACGGCCAACCGCAACGGCACCAACCAGCTCATCGACCTGATCGAGGCCGGCGGCTTCTACACCTCGCGCACCGACAGCATGGCCACGTATCCGTTCCCGGGCACCCTTGGCGTCACGACCTACACGCCGGTGGCCAAGTCGGGCGAGGCTCTCCCCTACACGTTCTCCAACATCACGCGCCATGACGACGGATCGGTGACAGCAACGGTCACCTATACCTCCTCGGCTCCGCTGGTGACGGCCGACGAGTGCACATACTACGTTAACGGACGCACTCTCACCGTCAGCCGCGAGGCAAGGGTGTATGACCTGACGGGGCGGTGTATGGCATCTGGCTTCGAGACGGTTACGCTGCCGGCCGGTATATATATACTCACCACACCCAAGGCGCACAAGATTATCATCCGATAAGCACCGAACTACGAACTACGAGCTACGAACTATCTCTCAAAGCAGCTTGTAGTTCGTAGCTCGTAGTTTGTAGTTTGTAGTTCGTAGTTCGTTATTTGCCGTTTTTGGAAAAATTTGGCGAAATATTCACGAAAATTTGTCCGTTTAGTCTAAAAGTTGTACCTTTGCAGCCGTCTAACAGCAGCGGCCGGTAGGCCACCTGCACATACAGTTTTGTTTATGAAGAGATTAACTCTGGCTGCGACAGCCATCGTCGTCGCCCTGGCCGCGCAGGCCGAAGGCTACCAAGTCAACTCACTCTCAGCCCGCCAGAACGGCATGGGCCACACCGGCACCGCCATGCACCTGGGCGCCGAAAGCATGTTCTTCAACCCCGGCGGACTGGGCTTCCTCGACAAGTCGGTAGACATCACCGGCTCGTTCACCGCTATCTTCTCAGAGTGCACGGCCAAAACGGCGTCTGCCAACTACACCACCGACTCCGACGCCGCCACCCCCATCAACGCCATGCTCGGCTTCAGCGTATATGACAACCTCAAGTTCGGCGTCGCCTTCTACACCCCCTACGGCAGCTGCATCAACTGGGGTGACAGCTGGCCCGGCGCAATGCTCACCCAGAGCGTCAAGCTGCAGATGTTCACCGTGCAACCGACCGTCGCGTGGAAGATACTCCCCAACCTGTCCGTCGGCGCCGGCCTGACCATCAACTGGGCCACCGTAGACCTCAACAAGGCGCTCATCATGGGCCAGAGCGTCAACACTGCCCTGGAGTCTGCCGGATTCCCCGCCATGTTCGGCGACAACGCACTCGCCTCGGTCAACCTCACCGGTAGCGCACGCCCCCGCTGCGGCATCAACGTCGGCATTATGTGGGACATCAACAAGCAGTGGACCGTGGGATTCAACTACCGCTCCGAGGTCACCATGCGCGTAAAGGCTGGCACAGCGTCGCTGAGCACCGCTCCTGACTTTGAGAAACTCGCTCAGCTCGCCTCAGCATATCCGCAATTTGCCTCCATCAACATGCTCAACCAAATTGACAAGGCCAGCTTTGCCGCTGAGATGCCGATGACCGCTGTCTACCGCCTGGGCGTGGCTTACAAGCCTATCGAGAAGCTTACCCTGGCCTTCGACGCACAGCTGACCGCCTGGAACAGCTACAAGCAGCTCGACATAGAGTTTGCCGGCACGCCCGCCAACAGCTTCGACCAGCACATTGAGAAAAATTACAAGAACGCCGCCCTGTTCAGCATCGGCGCCGAGTACAAGCTGACGCACCGCTTCGACGTGCGCTGCGGCCTGATGATCGACACTACCCCCTGCAACAAAGACTATTACAACCCCGAGACCCCTGGCATGACCAAGATAGAGCCTTCCGTCGGCCTCACCTTCAAGCCTATAGAGAACCTGTCGATCAACGCCTCCTTCCTCTACGTCAAGGGCCTTGGCGCCGACAGCCGCAAGTGCACCTACACCGACATGGTGACGCAGCAGCCCGTCACCTTCGAGGCTGACTACACGCTGCATGCCGTCGCCCCCTCCATTGGCGTGAGCTACTCGTTCTAAGCCAACACGCCTTACAAGAAGGGTCTTTAACCGGCTAATCGGATAACCGGCTAAAGGCCCTTGTTGTTTGCCGGAGCTAAACATTTGGGGGCGCGCGGTTGTTGTTTAGGTAAAGATTATCCTACCAACCATCAAGTTTACGCCAAGCAAATGAAACCGCTATCCTCCTTAATCGCCGCCGCGACGGTCGCCGCCGCCACTATTGGCTACGAGCCGGCGGACGCATGCACACGCATAGTGTATCGAGGCACCGACAACCTGTATATAATAGGGCGCTCGCTCGACTGGAAAACCCCCATACCCACAAACGTTTACGTATATCCCCGCGGGATGCATAAAGTCGGCGCTCCCGGCCCCGGTGCCATCGAGTGGACCTCGAAATACGGCGCAGTATACGCCGTTAGCTACGACGCCGGCGTCAGCGAGGGGATGAACGAGCGGGGCCTCAGCGTCAACGGGCTCTTCTGCAAGGGCACAACGTACACCAACAACACCAACGACGGCCGCGCACCCATCTCCCTGGCGATGTTTCCGGCGTGGATACTCGATATGTGCGAGACGACGCAAGATGTCGAGAACCTGCTGGCTGGCCAGAACTTCTCGCTCTACGGTGCCAGCTTCGACGGTGGCACCGCCACCACACTCCACTGGGGTGTGACCGACCGCTCGGGCCGTACCATAATCATCGAGTTTCAGAATGGTGTGATGAACATCTACACCGACGTCACCCTTCCGTGCATGACTAACGACCCTGACTGGCCCTCCATGAAGGCCATCGTGAAATATTGGGAGAACATCGGCGGCCAGAAAGCTCTGCCGGGCAGCGTGAGCAGCCCTGACCGCTGCGTCCGCGGCAACTACTTCGCACAGCATGTGCAGGCCGTCGGTGACGCCGACGAGGGTGCAAGCATCTGCCGCACGGTGCTTAACACCTGCTGCGTCCCCTACACATATAATACAAGCACTGACGGCGAGCCTAACGTGTCTATGACACAGTGGCGCTCCTTTAGCAATCTGCGCGACCTGCGCTATTACTTCGAGACGGCGACGTCTAACGGGCTGTGGTACGTCGACCTCAACCACTGCCTGATGACTCCCGGCTCGCCCGTGCTCAAGATAGTCCCGACCGACAACCTCAACCTCGTGGGCGACGCCACGGGCCACTTCAAGACTGCAAAACCATTTACCCCAATGTATTGACATACTAACCCTTTACCGGCAGACACCACCGTTGATGGTGCACCGTCGCCCCGAGACGCTTATAGCATCTCGGGGCGACCTGTTGTCTCACACAGAAACTATGGAAGAGGGTGTCTTTACCTGAAAAAAGTTGACTCTCAAGAGCAACTTTATGAAGCTAAAACAGACTTATCAAACCACCAAGCAAAAGTTATTGCTTGAGAAAGTGCTCGCTTCTTACGTCCAAGGAGCAGCTCCGAGCGCTTTTACGAAAAAATTCGGCCTTTCCCGCTCCACTGTTTATCGCTGGATTGCTACCTTTGCAGCCGAGAATCAATCAACCCATAATCCGGCAAGATGTCTACGTAACAGATAAATCGACTTGGCAATTTTTTTTGCCAAGTCGTTGATTTTTTAGCCAAAAAATTTGGCGGTATCGAAATTTGGTCGTACCTTTGCATTACGCACCACGTAATATGGAAAAGAAAACTAATCATCCGCAATGGGCTCTCGACCAGAAAAGGCCGGGAACGGAGCTGCGCTGTATCCGCGGCAAATACTATCTGTATGAATGTTCCAGTTTCTATGACAAAGAAAAGAAGAAGACCCGTAAAAAGACGGGGGCTTATCTGGGCATGGTGACTCAAGAGAAGGGGCTGGTGCCCCCTCGCCGGCGCCAGGTTGAGATTGAGAACCGCACCGTCGAGGAGCAGGCATCCAAAGGGGTGACAATCGTCCCTGAGGTCAAGGTGGGACGAGTGCAGGAATACGGGCTGTCTGCCTTCATCTCCAACAACTGCAAGGAGTTGGAACAAAATCTCCGGTCCACGATGCCAAGGATGTGGAACCGCGTGCTCGCCATGGCCTATTGCAGGGTGCGCAACCCCTCGCCGCTCAAATACATAAAGGAAGACTTTGAAGACAGTCATTTGTCGCAGGCATTAGGCACGGCCGGACTGTCGGCGCGCTCACTGACTGATTTCCTCAAGTCGCTGGGCAAGAACAGGGAGGAAGTGCTTGCATTCATGCGCAAATATGCCGGCAGGGGAGGCAACATACTTTTTGATGGCACCGACATGCTGTCGGCGTCGACAAAAATGGACTTTCCCAGGATGAGCAAGACAAAGCTCGGAGGCTTCGCAAAGGCCGTAAACCTGATGATGGCCTTCTCGACAGGCTCCATGCTACCGGTATATTACCGCCTTCTTCCCGGCAACATCAAGGACATAACGGCCTTTATGGCCAGCGTCGACGAGTTCGGCGACAAAGGGATAACGGTAATAGCAGACAAGGGGTTCTATTCAAAGCACAACGTCGAGGAGCTTGACAAGCGGGGCATCGGCTATGTCATCGCCCTACGAAGAAGCACTGCAGGGCTCGACTACACGGTGTTCGAAAACCATAAGTCACAGGGCCACTTCTTCTATGCCGGAAGACTGATAAAATACAGCGTGCAAGAAATTGCCGGACGCACCGTGTTTCTTTATTATGACACCAAGCACGGCGCCGAAGAAGAGGCCGACTATGTACGGCGTATGGATGATGAAAAGTATGAAGAATACACCCCCGACACATACGCGCTGAAAGCGCCGCAATTCGGCACGCTTGCCCTGGTCGTCTCCAAAGGCAAAGATGCTCGCCAGGCATACGTCGACTACAAAAGCCGCTGCGAAGTGGAGCAGGAAATCGACGTGCTCAAAACCGACCTCGACGCCCTGACTTCCTACATGCAAGACAACGACCGGCTTGAAGGATGGATGTTCGTCAACTTCATAGCCCTGCACATTTTCTATATGATCCGACGAAAAATCGTGGAGGCGAGGCTCACAGACAAACTCTCGACCCGGGAGGCCATCCGTATCCTATGCCGACAGCGCATTGTCCGACTTGATGACAAGTGGCAATTAGCCGAGGCATCGAAGAAGGACCGTGCCCTCCTGGAGGCCCTCGGCGTGCCTGTTACGTGAAACCTTTGCCGATTTATGGATTAAGAGGTTAAACATTCACCGGCCAGGCATCCCGCGAGGGCTGCCTGGTTTTTTCTTTGTTTTTTCTTCCGTGCATTAAGATTGTTTAACACACATGTGTTTAATTCTCGCCCTCCCTCGTTTGTATCTTTGTCGCTGATGCCAATGCAAAGGTTGAAAAATATAATTTAAAAAC
>CAYOUJ010000036.1:0-22595 GCA_964407165.1 uncultured Muribaculaceae bacterium
CCAAAATGGCCAAAATCAGCCACAAAAAAAGAACAAAGTGAGAATAAAACTTTTTTTTTACGATTTTTATTAAACAGGCTCTAAAAAACAGAGCGGAGGCACGACGCGCACGCCTGCCCCCGCTCATTTATAATTCACCTATTTCACTTGCACTTTGTATGTGCCAAAGTCTGTTTTGACTGCGTAGACGCCCCTGGGAACAGATACGCGCTTCTCACCCGTGAAGGCTCCGGCATACCATACCCGTCCGGCCATGTCGGTGACCACCGCCTCGCCGGCGCGTTCACTGATCATGACAATTTTGCCGATTTCACCCCATACGGAGTGGTCAAGCGTGCCCACGCCGATGATGCCCGTCTTGACGGTGGTCGCCTGGTTTGACGGACGAGAGACACCGGCAGGATAGACAGCTGAAACAATGTATGTGTAGCTGCCTTCAGCCACATCCGTGTCGAGGTAAGAGGTCACAGCGACAGGCTCGGCGTTTACCTTCGCGCCGTTGCGCATCACATTGTAGCCCGCCAGGCCCAAATTGGCCGTGGCTGCCGGGGTATAGGTGATGTCATCGACAAAGAAGGCGTAGCGCGTCGAGGTGGCGCTGCCCGAGCGGCTGCGGATGGCGAAATACTTGGCACCCTCGGGGAGGTCGACCGTGTAGCGCGCCCACGAGTTGATGCTGACAAAGCCGCGGTAGCCGTTGATGGTCACCGTCTGGAAACTCTCCGTTGCATCGTCGGTGGTGGAGTAGAGCACCTCCATCTGTTCCGGCCCATACTTGCTGATCGGCGTCATGGCCCAGAACGATACGGTCTGCGCGGCACCCGACAGCTGGGGCGAGATGAGCCAGCCGTCGTTCTGTCCCTTCTGGTGGCTCATGGCAACAGCCATACGCCCGTCGCCGCTGTGGTCGGTCCAGGCCACGTCGGCCTCTTTGACATTGAAGATGATCCATCCGAACGACTTGCCATAGTTCTCATACTTCACAAACGAGCCGTCGGAGCCGGTCATTAGCATCGTCGCGGCAGTGTTGTAGTTGCGCACCTGCCAGGTCTGGAAGTCGGAGACGGTGAAGTCGGGTATGTCGGCAGAGGCAAAATCCTGGGTCACGGAGTCAGTCGTTTCCGACAGCGCCGGGGCGCTCCACTTCAGCTCGACATTTGCCGTACCCTCCACGTCGTGGGCCGTCAGGCTCTCCGGTGCGGGCAGGTCGTTGAGCATCAAGTAGGTGGTCAGCGTCGCGCTGTTGTTGTCGAAGTTTGCGTCGTCGTCAGACTCGATGTCGACACGCAGCACGCTCTTGACAGCGTCGTCAGGCGAAGCCGTGCGCTTGAAAGTGACCGCTACCTCGGTGTCGGGTGAAACATTATCCTCTACTTCCTGCGTCTCTGCTAATTCATCGTTGACATACAGCTTGGCCGTGAAGCCGCGGGCCGTGCGGTTGAGGCCGATATTGGCCACACGGCAGGTGACGTCGTATGCCTGGTCGGCCTTTACACGCGTGGGTACGTCGAGCGGCATGGCGAAGAGATCCATGGCCGGGATGGCGCCGACATACAGGTTGTCAAGGTAGATAAACTGCTCGGTCATGGTGGTGCCGACAATAGCTATCTGCACCTCCTTGCCGGAGACGGCAGAAAGGTCAACCACCTCGCGGTGCCAAGCGTTGTCAGAAGCCTTGACGGTCACAGCCTCACCGAGGTTTGTTTCCGTGCCGTCGCGCTCGATGGCCTTGAGCTGCACAGTGTTCTGACTGGTTGCCGAGGAGGGGTACCACCAATAGCTGATGTGGCAGTCGGCGGGGATGAGTATACGTCCCGTGACCATTGCGCCGGAAGCGCCGGGGCCGGAGGAGGAGGCGAACAGGAATCCGCGGTCGCCGTCCTGCGAATCTATGCCGTCGAAGGTGATACCCTCCAGCGTGGTGGCCCAGCGCACCGTGCCGTTATAGCTCTCGGTCACGAAGCTCTTGGTGGCCACGCCGCCGGAGAAACTCTCGGCGTAGGGAGTGTTGAACGAGGTGCCCACACACAGCCGCGGCGTGATAGCGTAATCGGAACTCTCGCCGGCCGAAGTGAAGGCCTTGACGCCGTAGAGCACGAATGCCTGCTCGCCCTCGGGGACTGCGCGGAAAGTGGCGTTGTAAACCTTCAGGCTGTCAAGCACCAGCTCGGCGTTGCCATTGTACACGCGGTAGAGGCAGTTGTTGGGATTGATGGCGTAGCCATCCTTGTCTGACATGGGCGGACCCCAGCTGACCTTTACCTCGCCGAGGTTCTCCGTCTCGGCTATCTTTGCAAAGGCAGGCTCCTTGGGCACGTTGATGCCCACGAAGATGGTCTTTGACGACTCGAGGCCGCAGCCGGCTTCGTTATATGCGCGGAAGGAATATTTGTAGGCGTCAGCGCCCGGCATCCCCTCGTCGGTGTAGCGGTAGACGGTGCCGGGGGTGGGATTGAGCACGGAGTCGATGACCTCGCCGTTTCGTAGCATCTCAAGCTTGGTGAGGGTCTCGAGGGTGACGCCGCCGATGGATGTGCGGGGAGCGGTGCACGAGAGCGTGGCCTTCCACGAGCCGTCGGAGGCGGGAGCAACGGACACGTTGGTCGGAGCTGCCGGCGTGGTGTCGGAGATGCCGCCGTCAACGCTGAAGTTGTCGATGTTGAGGTTAAACTGGTTGGGCTGCGAGACGCCGTGGATGGCGAAGTAGTAAACGCCCGATTCCTTGACAGCCACACCGCCGCTGAAGGGCTGGAAGTCGCTGGTGTTTTTGGTGCTTACGTTGGTCTTGGAAACAAGACGGTCGGTCATGCCCTCCACGGAGGGAGCGTTGCCGAACCAGGCCTCGAAGCTCTCGGTGTACGACGGGCCGTTGCTCGAGGCGCCGAAGCTGAAGGTGTAGTAACGGCCTCCCTCAAGGTACAGCGGCGGCGAGATAAGCCAGTCGTCCATGTCGAGGGTTTGGTTGTCGCCGCAGCCGGCGTTGTTGGTGTAGATCTTCCATACCCACGAGATGCCGTCGGAGTTGGCGTCGACGATGGTGAAGTAGTCGAGAGTCGACTCGTCGTCAAACGTCTGCAGGTAGGGCACACGGTAATAGCCCACGAGCACGCCGTTGGAGGCCGTGCCGATGGAGGCGGACACGCCGTCGAGCACGGAGAACACACCATATTTATACAGGCTGACGCTGTCGACATCGGCCACCTCGTCGGTATACTCCGTGGCGGTGACGCCGCTTTGCAACAACTCGTAGTCGCCGCCGTCACGGCTGCGGTATACGTCGTAGGTCAGGCGCGTGGGGTCGAAGTAGCCCCCGTGCTCGGTGGTGGTGACGGCAGTCCAGCTGACGGTGTTCTTGCCATCTTTGCGCTCGACGGTGACGCCGGAGACGCGCGAGGGGCGGTCCTGGCCGACGTAGCAGGCCTTGAAGGCGTACGGCGACGTGCCCGCAGCGTTGGTGGCAACCACCTTGACGCCGACAGCGCCTGCGGCAGTGCGGGTTACGGGCACGCTGACTGCCTGTCCCCACGTGCCTGCGGCCTCGGCCGCCTTCTCGCCGCCTACGTATACCGTATACGTCAGCTCGCCGGTGCCATCGGTGCCGGAGTAAGTCTTGGTGGGGAGGGTGAAAGTGACACGGCCGTCGAGGGCGGTGCCATCGAAAGCGATCGCCAGGTTATCCACGCGCGCGGGGGCTCCGGCGGCGTAGGTGGCGGCGGGGAAGTAGATGCCCGTCACCTCGGCGTTGCCGGGAAGGGCGTACACTTTCTCACCCTCGCCGGTGGCCTTGTCGATGCGGTAGAGCAGGCCCTCGATCTGGTTGGACGAATTTTTGTACTGGACCGTCCAATACAGGTCGCCGCTCGTCGGCTCGATGGCGGCGCTGACCACGTAGGCGGTGGTGATGCCGCAGTTGCCGATCAGGGCAAGCGTGCCGGTGGCGGGGTCTATGCGGTAGACGTCGCCGGTGGTGCCCTGGATGGCGTAGATGGTGCCGTCGTAGTCGGCGGCGATGCCGTTAAGGGCTTTGTACATGGGGCACAGGGCCGTGCGGGTGTTGGTAATAGGGTCGAGCCAGCCCCAGACGTAGCCGTCGCGGGCGTCGTTGTAGAAGGTGCCGTAGAGGCGACTCTCCGTGGGGCTCCAGGTAAGGTCGAGGGCGAAGGAGTTGAACGCCGTGCTCTCGTCCGAGCCTGTCAGGGCGAAGGTCGAGGGATCCCAGCGGCTGGTCAGCAGCGTGGCGGCGGCGTTGACGTTGCGCTTGGTCATCGAGCCGACGTACCACGACGGGGCCATGGTGGCGCCGCCGTCGCAGAAGATGCTACCCACAGGGCTTACGGCGACAAACTCCGTGGGGTTGTCAAGGTCGAGGCTGTAGACGCCGGCCTGCTCGGTGGAGCTGCCCCAGGAGTCCATGTAGATGACGTTGCCGTACAGCTTCACCCCGGAGGCGTCGGCGCGCAGCGGCCCGGAGGCTTTCTTGGGATTAGTGACTGCCGGCCCCTTTTCTTGGGGCAGCCCCGGGTTGGCGCCGCAAAGGCTCACGCTCTCGCCCCACGGCTTGAAAGTCTCTACATACTTGTCGGTTGACGCCCGCGCCGTCTGGCCGGTCAGGAGCGTGACGGCGGCAAAGATTAGTAATAAAGTTTTTTGCATTGTGCAGGTGGTATAATGTGGTTAGATAATTTGATATGCAAATATATGCACTTATTCGCAAAAACCAGTCAACGCGCCTGATTTCTTGACTTTTGTCAATGCACAACCACGCGAAGAAACCCAAAGAAAAGAAAGAATAATTTTAAATTTTCTTTTTGTTCTTTTGTTTCTTCGCGTGATAATTCAGTATATTTGCAGGCGTAAAACCACTTGAACACTCATCAACTCTCACTTCTCATCTACTCATCAACTCATGCGTAACGTTTACCTGAGTCTTATCATGACCCTCTGCTGCGTGACTGCATACGCCGCAGACGCCCTTTATGCCTGCGGCGGCTTCAACTCGTGGGACATACTCAACTGCCGGCAGTTCACCCGCGCCGACGACGGCACCTTCTCCATCGAGATCGACTTCTCGCAGTCTAACCAGCTGAAGATCTCCACCACCGGTCCCGGCAACAATACCGACACCTCCAAGGCGTGGGCCAACTTCGACACCGGCTCCCTAAACCCTGTCAGCACGCCCAAGCTCAACATCATCGTCGGCCTGCAGGCGGGCGAGAAAAACATCACCGCCCCCGCGCAGCAGCGGTTGACCGTCAAGGTCGACCTCGACGCCATGACCATTCTCTTCAGCGACGGCTCCCAGCCCTCAACGGCCTGGTCGGGCACGCTACCCGTGATGTTCATCAACACCGACGGCGGCGTGGCCATCACCTCAAAGGAGGAGTACGTCACCGCCACCTACTACCTCGACCCGATGGACTGCGAGGGCGTGGAAGCCTTCGGCAGCGCCGCCGAGCCGCTGCCGCTGCAGATACGCGGCCGCGGCAACTATACCTGGACCGGCTTTGACAAGAAGCCCTACCGCATCAAGCTCGACAAGAAAGCCGCCCTCCTGGGCATGGACAAGAGCAAGCACTTCGCCCTGCTCGCACACGCCGACGACAACCGCGGTTTCCTCCGCAACACCGTCGGCTTCCGCCTCTCCGAGATGATCGGCATGGCCTGGACGCCCAAGCAGCAGCCCGTAGAAGTCGTGCTCAACGGCGACTACATCGGCCTCTACTTCCTCACCGAGACCATACGCGTCGACAAGAACCGCGTCAACATCGTCGAGCAGCCCGACTACTGCACCAACGCCGACAGCATCACCGGCGGCTGGCTCGTCGAGATCGACAACTACCAGGACGACCCCCACGTCACCGTGGCCGAGGGCGGCGGCAACTCATACAACATCACCTTCACATACAAGACCCCCGAGGCACTCTCCTCGCAGCAGGAGCAATACCTTTACAACCAGATGTCGACGCTCAACACCCTCATCTACGGCTCTACCTCCTCCGACGAGCTGTGGAAACACGTCAACCTCGACCAGCTCGCACGTTACTACATCGTCCAGGAGGTGATGGACAACTATGAGTCGTTCCACGGCTCATGCTACTTCTACAAGCAGATGGGTGCCTCGGAGAAGTGGACGTGGGGTCCCGTCTGGGACTTCGGCTCCGCATTCTTCTTCAACAAAGACCAATACTGCTGGGAGGGGCGCCCACACCACCAGGTATGGATCAAGGGCATCTGCCAGCACCCGACGTTCATGGACTACGTAAAGGATGTCTGGCACGAGTTTAACGCCGATTCGCTAATCACCATATACCAGTATATCAACGACTTCGCCGAGCGAATAGCCGTCGCCGCACAGTATGACTACCGCCGATGGCCCCAGTATGGCAACTCCGACGAGATGGCCGCTGCCGACCGCGTCCGCGAGTACGTCAGCTGCGCACAGTCGTGGCTCGTCGACAAGTGGGGCTCCGGCAACCCCGCCATGAAGACCTGGACTGTCACATTCTACGACGAGACCGCCGACCCCTGGAGCCAGGCCTACGCCTACGTCTATGACTCCAACGCCGACGGCTACGACGGCACATACATGCCCTTGGGCGCCTGGTCAGGACGCCTGATGCCCACCGAGACCATCGTCAACGACTGCCCCGGATGGACCCTCAAGTTCACCCCCGACTTCGCACTCAGCGCCGACGCAAAGATCATATTCAACAACGGCGGCAGCGGCGACGGCAACCAGACCCACAGCGTCGAGCTCGTCGATGGCGGCCTCTATAACCGCCAGGGCCTCGTTTCGGAGGAGGTCTGCGCCCTCGCGACCTCCACCATGCAGATCTACGCCGTCGGCACCACATTATTTATAAAGAGCGACAAGGCCACCGAGGTTGTCTGCGCCACCGTCGACGGCCGCACGCGCATCCTCCGTGTCGACCCCGGCACCAACGTCTACACCCTCCCCGCCGGCTTCTACATCGTCGCCTCCAAAAAAATCATCATCCGATAAGATAAGCCCACCCCAAGCCACTCCCCAAGGGGAGGGGCTTACTAAGAGCTGAGTAAGCCCCACCCTTTAGGGGGGATGGGGGGCCGCGAGGGCTTATTTTTAAGATTATTTAAACTTTAATTTCCCCCATTTATCACTAACTTTGAAGCCGTCGGAGCCGCTGACCCGCCCCGACCGCTTCAAATATACATCCCAAAACACTTAACTGCCTTAAAACCATGATTATTGGCGTTCCAAAAGAGATTAAAAACAACGAAAACCGCGTAGGTTGCACCCCCGCGGGAGTCAAGGAACTCGTGCGTCACGGACACACCGTTTACGTACAGCACACCGCCGGCGAAGGCTCCGGCTTCGCCGACGACGAATACGTCGCGGCCGGCGCCAAAATCCTCCCCACCATCGAGGATACCTACGCCATCGCCGAGATGATCATCAAAGTCAAGGAGCCCATCGAGCCGGAGTATGCTCTCGTCAAGCCCGGCCAGGTGCTCTTCACATACTTCCACTTCGCCTCCGACCTCCCCCTCACCGAGGCCATGATAGCCTCCAAGGCCGTCTGCATCGCCTACGAGACCGTCCAGCTCCCCGACCGCTCGCTGCCCCTGCTCATACCCATGAGCGAGGTCGCCGGCCGCATGTCCATCCAGGAGGGCGCACGTTTCCTCGAGAAGCCCCAGGGCGGCCGCGGCGTGCTCCTCGGAGGCGTCCCCGGCGTGAAGCCCGCAAAGGTCCTCATCCTCGGCGGCGGCGTTGTCGGACGCAACGCAGCCCTCATGGCAGCAGGCCTCGGCGCTGACGTCACCATCGCCGACATCTCCCTGCCCACCCTCCGCCACATCGCAGAGACCATGCCCGCAAACGTCAAGACCATGTACTCCTCGCAGCACAACATCGAGCAGGAGCTCCCCACCACCGACCTCGTCATCGGCTCCGTGCTCATCCCTGGCGCAAAGACCCCGCACCTGCTCACCAAGGAGATGATGCCCATGATGAAGAAGGGCGCCGTCGCAGTCGACGTCGCCATCGACCAGGGCGGCTGCTTCGAGGTATCGCACCCCACCACCCACTCAGAGCCTATCTTCGATGTCGACGGCGTCGTGGTCTACGCCGTGGCAAACATCCCAGGAGCCGTGCCCTACACCTCCACGCTCGCCCTCACAAACGCAACCCTCCCCTACGCCCTGCGCCTCGCCGACAAGGGCTGGAAGCAGGCATGCAAGGAGGACCATGCACTCGAGCTGGGCGTCAACATCGTCGACGGCAAGGTCGTATTCCCCGGTGTCGCCGAGGCCTGGGACCTCCCGCTGGCCAAACTCGACCTCTAATCCTCGTTCATAATGCATAATGCACAGTGCATAATCAAGTCTTTCCGACGAAATTATGCATTGTGCATTATGCTTTATGCATTGCCGTTGCTGCTGCTCATGACCGGGGCACAGCTTGTGGCAATGTTTTTTGTGCTGCCGACAGACGACGCCCTGCTCAACTGCGCCTGCCGCCTTCCACAGGCCATTGTGCTTACATCGCTGCTCCTCGTACCTGCAGCCATGCTGCCCGGTCGATGGCGCGAAGCGTGGTTGTGGCTCTGCTTTTGCGCAGTCGGCTTGGTCACGCTCGTCGACCTTTTCCTGCTCCTAAACTTCCGGTGCGAATATTACCGCCAACATCTCGCTCTGTTTCTCGGCTCCAACGGCGCCGAGATATGCGAATGTCTAAAAACCTATATCACTCGCGACTACATCATTGCCGCCGTCTTCGCTCTCGGCGTCCCCGCCGTAGTCTACGTCCTGTTGACGCGCCCCGACAAACCCCTAAAAGCCGCGCCCAAGGGCAGCCAATGGACGCTCGCCTTGTCCGTCGCTGCCACCGCCGCACTGTGGATTGCAAAGCCCGAATACGGTCTCGGCGGAATACCCTCCCTGCCCAGGCTCTCTTACGACCTCTTCTCTTATCCTTATTCCGACCATCCTTCCGATGCCATCCCGGAAATAAGCGTTGACGAGGGACCACGTCCGCAGCTCATTGTGCTGGTCATCGGCGAGTCCGTTGCCCGAAGCCACTGCAGCCTTTACGGCTATCCACTCCCGACAACACCCTGCCTTTCCAGCCTAGCCGAAGACTCCTCAACCATTGTCTTCACCGACGCCGTCTCACCGTATATCAACACCCCCGGCTCGTTCAAGCTGATGATGACCACCGCGCATTCCCTCGACGACGCACCCTCGTGGACCGAGCGCCCCACTCTCCCCCTCTGCGCCCGCGCCGCAGGCTACCGGACTGTATGGTGCTCCAACCAAAAGCGCGCCGGGATTTGGGAGAACGTTCAGGGACAGTTTGCCGCACAATGTGACACCGCCATCTGGACATCAAACGAATTGGGCGAAATCATGCACTACTCCCTCGACGAGGCACTCCTGCCGGAAATCAAACTGGTTACGGCAGTTGAAAACGTCCCTACACTGTTGATTGTAAACATGATTGGTTGCCATGAATATTTCAGCGACCGCTACCCCGCCGACTTTGCGCACTTCACCCCTTCCGACTACCCGCAATTTCCCGAAGAGCAGCGCCAAAACCGCGCGGAGTATGACAACGCCGTTCTCTATACCGACCACATTGTAAGCCAAATATATAGAATACTTGAAGACCGTGAGGCCCTCCTCATCTTTACCCCCGACCATGGCATGGACGTCTATGAGACATATCCATATTATTGTGGCCACGCGATGCCCTGCGACGCCCGTTCATACGACGTGTCGATAAAGGTGCCTCTTATGGTTATGCAGTCGCCGCTGATGAGCGAGCATTTCCCTAACGTAAGCCCTGCCCTGCAAGTCATTGCCGACACGCCCTACAACACCGCCGACCTCATCTATCTCATCCTCTCCCTAATGAACGCTCGCTTGTGATGCGGTAATAATGGGTGTCGGTGGGCTTTACCGGGAAGTGGCACGAGGCGCGGAAGCCTGGTATCCACAGTATCTCACCGTTGCGCGTCAGCACCTGCACCTGCGCCTTGTCCGCCAGCGACACCTTGGCATCCGTCAGTATGTCGCTCACCAGCCGCGACCCCTTCATGCCAAAGGGCTTTATACGGTCGCCCGCGCGCCATGGCCGCAGCTCCCACACCGGCTCCCCCTCAAATGCCTCCGTAGACAGTAGCAAAACAGAGGTGCCGACACCGGCCCCCCCCAGCCCCCCCCTTAAGGGTGGGGTAACCATCCTCTTAATCAACCCTGACGGCCACGATTTTACAGAGCCTTCATTATGGGAGCCATGATCTAAGGTAGCCCCCCCCCTTGGGGGGGGGATGGGGGGGGATAACACCCCCCTGTCCAACAAATATTCCCCGAAGACCCGCCCCGAGACACCTGCCTTAACGGCAGTTATAATCTGACCCTCAATGCCGCGGGGCGCGAGGGCGCCGCCCCGCTCCATCGTAAGGAGCCGCCGCAGCACAAACTCCGCATTTCCCCCCTCATTATTAATTATGTGAACCACGTCTATCGTCCCGTCATGCACGTAAAGCGCGGCTTTTGCCTGCATCTCCCTGTCAATGAACGCTTCAGCCTGCCGCAGGTGCGCCATCGATGTCTCGATGGCAGCATCGGCGTCCGCAAACAATTCGCGCAGTTGCGGCATAAGCACATTGCGGATGCGGTTGCGGCGGTATTCATTCTCAAGATTGGTAGTGTCGGTTACGTATGTCAGTCCCTTGTCTTGAAGGTATTCCTCGATGTCGGCACGCGACAGCCGTACCAGCGGCCTTACTATATGGCCGTTCACCGGACGCATACCCCCAAGCCCGCGCACTCCCGCGCGGCGCATGAGGTTAAGGAAGAAGGTTTCCGCCTGGTCGTCGCGGTGATGCGCCACGGCTATCACGTCGCAACCCAACGCCTGGCGCAGCTGCTCAAACCGCTCGTAGCGCAGCGCCCGGCAGGCCATCTCCACCGACTCCCCCGGGTGCCCCTCCCGATAGGCCGCCACGTCGAAGTGCACGACGTGGCACTCAACGCCAAGCCTCCTTGCAATCTCGACGGCGTGCCGCTCGTCGCGGTCGCTCTCACCCCCCCGCAGATGGAAGTTGCAGTGCACAGCCTCACACCCGTATCCCAGCGCCGTGAGCACAGCAAGCAGCGCCACCGAGTCGGCCCCGCCGCTCAGCGTCACCAGCACGCGGTCGGCAGGCTGCATCAGCCCCTCCGCGGCGACATACTCAGCTACCCGCTCCTCTACTCCCATATTAAACTATTTCAGTCCGCGAATTGCAAAGAATTTTTAATTCTTAAAAATTCTTTGCAATTCGCGGACTATATCAAAAAGATGTAATCGCTGTGTTACTTCGAGGCAATCGAGCAGGAGACGGTCAGGCGAATGCGTCCCTTGGCACGGCGACGGGCCAGGACCTTGCGACCGTTGGGGGTGGACATGCGCTCACGGAAGCCGTGCTTGTTGACTCTCTTGCGATTGGAGGGCTGGAATGTACGTTTCATCGATGTATGAAGTTTTAAGTTTTAAGTTTAGAGTGTTAGCGTTAAGTTTTTAGTTTTAACACGCTTAGCTTTTCGCTAAAAACTAAACACTAAAAACTAAAAACTAATTTTTCGAGGTGCAAATTTACGCCTTTTTTCCTTATTGGCAAAACATTTGCCTATTTTTTATTTTCTTTATTCGTGTAATTAGTTTAATTCGTGAAATTCGTGCTTGCAAAATTGCAAAAATGCCGTAAATTTGTGCCATGAAAAAATTCATCATAATATTATACGTTGCATTCTGCGCGTGTGCGCTCTCATGCCAGGGCGCCTCTCAGTCGCAGTCATACCAACCCCCGATGTTCCCTCCCTCCGATGCCGACGAGACATGGACCGTGCTACATTATTGGGACAACCTTGACGGCGCCGAGATCACAGAGAGCGCCTTCGACACCGCCTTCCGGCGCTGGATAGGTTACGTCACCCTCTTCAACACCGGCGTGCGCCGTCAGGCCATGCAGGCCCTCGCAGAGCAGTGCCGCTCAGACAAAGATGTTTACCTCTGCGTCATGGGCATTGCCGAAGAAGCTCTCTACCGGCCCCATTCAGAACTATTCAACTACCCCCTCTACGGCCTCTTCCTCGAAGCCTTCCTCGACACTGACCTCCTGACGGAGGCCGAGCGATTGCGCCCCGAGTTCCAGATCGAAGACGTCCGCCGCGCCGCCGAGGGGACGCCTGCTCCCGACTTCGAGATGACCCTCCGCGACGGCTCCACGACAACATTCCACGCACTGCTCGCCGCCGACCGCCCCACGCTCATCATCTTCTACGACCCCGAGTGCGAGAGCTGCCACGAGGCCATGGAGCAGATCCGGCAGGAAGGCCTCGACAAGGCCTTCCGCGTCGTCACCGTCGACATCGAGGAGGACAACGACCTCTGGCGCCGCAATCCGGCCCCCGGCACCTCCGCCTGGACCGACGCTTACGCCGCCGAAGCCGTCGGCTCCGGCGAACTGTACAGCCTCCCCACCACCCCCTCCATCTACCTCGTCTCCCCCGCGCGCCTCGTCCTCCGCAAGCTCCCCCGCCTCGACGACCTAAAGCAATGAAACAACACTAAATATGGTTATTATCAAGCACAACATCGACGTCGCCCGCTTTGACTACGCCTGGGCGTGGTACGTCAAAGGCGGCATCCCAACCGAGCACTGCCAGAGGTGCCTCAAAGGGGAACGCAGCAAAAAGTTCTCAAAGGCCACGCTCTTGGCCAGCCCCCGGACCGTCATCACCATGGACGAACTCCCCGAAGGCTCATACAAGGCCATATACTTCTGCTGCGGCGACAACCACGGCTACGCACACAACGTCCATATCCCCGTCATCCCTGCCGAGGGCCGCTCCGACACCTTCGACTTCGACGGCTGGCACGTCGAAATACACGGCGGATACATCGACCGCATGCCCACCGAGGAGGAGATCCCCGAAGAATACTTCCACGACCCCTACGGCCGCGACTTCTACACCTGCCGCAACTTCCGCTGGATGCTCGGCCACTTCTTCCCCGAACGACTCCGCCCCACCCCTCCCCAAATTCCCTAAATTCCCTAACAAAAGGGCACTGACAGACAACCCGCGAACAAATTTACAGAAATGCTTTGTCATTTGGTTTATTATACGTAACTTTGCGGTCGCTTTTGAAAGCCTATCAGACACCGTGTGATGGGAAATTAAGAAGCACTCTTTTCTTAATTTTTAGTAACACAACCCTTTAACAATCACTTAAATGGAAGTATTCCAGCTTACCGCCGAGCCCCGCACCGACCTGGGCAAGAAGGCAGCAAAGGCCCTGCGCAGCGAGGGCAAGATACCCGTCGTGCTCAACGGCGGCGAGATAATAACGCTCCCCTACAAGGGCTCCCTCAAGCCCGGCGAGAAGATAGTAGAGATAGCTAACGGTCGCGGCCTCGTCACCACCGACCTCACCGTCACCCAGGAGGCTGTCCGCAAGCTCGTCTTCACGCCCGACATCTTTGCCATCGAGCTCACCGTCAACGGCGAGAAGAAGATGGCCGTCCTGAAGGACATCCAGTTCCACCCCGTCAAGGACACCATCCTCCACATCGACCTGCTGGAGGTGACCGACAAGAAGCCCGTCACCATCGAGGTGCCCGTACGCCTCGAGGGCCACGCCGAGGGCGTCAAGGCCGGTGGCAAGCTCACCCTGTCGATGAAGAAGATCCGCGTCAAGGCCGTATACACCCAGATCCCCGAGCGTCTGGTCATCAACGTCGACAACCTCGGCCTGGGCAAGACCCTCCAGATCGCCGACCTCCACTTCGACGGCCTCGAGCTCACCAACGCCAAGAACGCCGTCGTCTGCTCCGTACAGCTCACGCGCGCCGCCCGTGGTGCCGCCGCCGCTGCCGCCGCAGAGAATAAGTAATTAAGTAACAGTGAGTAGTGAGTGATCGTTTAAAAGACCAACCTACTGATTACTTACTCACTACCCACTACTCACTAATTACCTCCTCACTACTCACTACTCACTAATTACCTACACCTGTGAAGTATCTCATTGTGGGCCTGGGCAACCCCGGTGCAGACTACCGCGACACCCGCCACAACATAGGATTTCGCATATTGGATGCCTTCGCACAGGCATCCAATATTGCTTTTGAGACCGCGCGCTACGGCGACGTGGCCCAGGGACGCGTGCGCAACAAGCTGGTCACGCTCGTCAAGCCCTCGACGTACATGAACCTCAGCGGCAGCGCCGTGCGCTACTGGCGCGAGCGGGAGAAGATAGAGCTCGACCACATCCTGGTGCTGGTCGACGACATCGCCCTTCCCTTCGGCACCATACGCATACGTCCGGGGGGCAGCGACGCCGGCCATAACGGTCTCAAGAGCATCGCACAGATGCTCGGCTCGCAGGCTTACCCGCGCCTGCGCTTCGGCATCGGCGGCGACTTCCCCCGCGGCACGCAGATCGACTATGTGCTCGGCCGCTTCACCGCCGAGGAGGAGGCTGCCCTGCCCGAGCGCATCAACGTCGCCGCCGATGCCGTGCGCACCTTCATCCTCGAAGGCCTCGCCTCGGCCATGAACAAGTTCAACAACAAATAAGTTTTTAGTTTTTAGCGAAATGCCTCTTCACCGGCATTCGCTGAAAGCTCCAACCCGAAAAGCAAATCACTAAAGACTAAAGACTCCCAAGAGTTATGCTAAGCGAAGAGAGAGTGGACAAATGGCTGTGGGCCGTGCGCGTGTTCAAGACGCGCACCATAGCCACGGAAGCATGCAAACGCGGGCGCGTGCTCGGCGCCGACGGCATGCCTCTGAAGCCGGCGCGCATGGTCAAGCCGGGCGATGTGGTCAAAGTGCGCAAGCCGCCGGTGACCTACAGTTTCCGCGTGATGCAGCTCACCAACGGGCGCCTCGGGGCCAAGCTCGTCCCTGAGTACATGGAGAACGTCACCCCCGAGAGCGAGCTGCGGCTGCTCGAGGTGGTGAAGATCAGCGGGTTCGTCGACCGCCGCAAGGGCCTCGGTCGCCCCACCAAACGCGAAGGCCGCGAGCTGTCGAAGTTCACCGAGTCCGTCGCCGATGACGGCTGGGATTTCGATTTCGACTTCGACACCGACGAGGATGCATGAAACCACGAATTTCACGAATTAAACGAATTGCACGAATTAAAATTAGTGAAATTCGTTTAATTAGTGAAATTCGTGGTTGTAAATTCAGCGAAAAATGGTAACTTTGCAGCCAGAAAACCAAAGTTACAACAACTAATTATTTCACCGACTATGAAGATAGAGAAAATCACTGGCCGTGAGGTGCTTGACTCACGCGGCAACCCTACTGTAGAAGTTGATGTACTGCTTGAGAGCGGCGCCTTTGGCCGCGCCAGCGTCCCCTCGGGCGCATCGACGGGCGTCAACGAGGCCCTCGAGCTGCGCGACGGCGACAAGAGCCGCTACATGGGCAAGGGCGTGCAGAAGGCTGTTGCCAATGTCAACAACGTGATTGCCCCCGCACTGGTAGGCATGAGCGCCCTCGACCAGATAAAGGTTGACGAGACCATGCTCGCCCTCGACGGCACCGACACCAAGAGCAACCTCGGCGCCAACGCCATCCTCGGCGTCAGCCTGGCCGTTGCCAAGGCTGCAGCCGACTACCTCGGTGTGCCCCTCTACAAATACATCGGCGGCTGCAACACTTACGTGCTGCCCGTGCCCATGATGAACATCATCAACGGCGGCGCCCACTCCGACGCCCCCATCTGCTTCCAGGAGTTCATGATCCGTCCCATCGGCGCCACCTCGTTCCGCGAGGGCATCCGCATGGGCACCGAGGTGTTTCACAACCTCAAGAGCGTCCTGAAGGCCCGCGGCCTCAGCACCGCAGTAGGCGACGAGGGCGGCTTCGCTCCCGCGCTCAACGGCACCGAGGACGCCCTCGACGTGATCATGCAGGCCATCGAGAAGGCCGGCTACAAGCCCGGCGACGACGTCACCATCGGCCTCGACTGCGCATCCTCTGAGTTCTACGAGGACGGCAAGTACCACTACAGCCACCTCAACAACGGCGCTCCCAAGGAGAAGGACGGCAAGACCTACACCTCGCAGGAGCAGGCCGAGTATCTCAAGGGCCTCGTGGAGAAGTATCCCATCGACTCCATCGAAGACGGCATGGCCGAGAACGACTGGGAGGGCTGGAAGATACTCACCGACATGATCGGCGACCGCTGCCAGCTCGTCGGCGACGACCTCTTCGTCACCAACGTGAAGTATCTCAAGCGCGGCATCGAGGAAGGCTGTGCCAACAGCATCCTGGTGAAGGTCAACCAGATCGGCTCCCTCACCGAGACCCTGCGCGCCGTAGAGCTCGCCCAGCGCAACAAGTACACCGCCGTCATCAGCCACCGCTCGGGCGAGACTGAGGATGCCACCATCGCCGACATCGCCGTGGCCACCAACGCCGGCCAGATCAAGACCGGTTCGGCCAGCCGCTCCGACCGCATGGCCAAGTACAACCAGCTGCTCCGCATCGAGGAGGAGCTCGGCGACGCCGCCGTCTACGGCTACGGCCGCAAGACCAAGCGCCCGTAAGCAATGCACAATGCATAATTAGCCATCTAATAAGCCCGACAGGCAACCCTGTCGGGCTTATTAATTCGATGATCATCGATAATAATCGATAGCCCATCGATAGATAATCGATTATCTATCGATGGACCATCGATTTGCCGTAGGCTAATTATGCATTATGCATTATGCATTGTGCATTATGCATTAGAAGGGGAGGTCGCCGTCGGCCTGACCGCCCTGGATGTCGGCGGGAGCCACCGTGGGAGGCACGCTTGCGGGCACAGCCTGCGGGGCTGCGGCGGCGGGAGCGGGAGCACCGGCTGCGGGAGCGCCGGGCTGGGCCACATACTTCTCGGCCTTCCAGCCACGGATGGAGGTGAACCAGCGGCCCTGATACTCGCGGCTCTCGATGTCGAAGCTCAGGGTGATCATGTCACCTACAGCCAGGGGATATTGGTCGGCGCGGTCGCCAAAGAAGTCGAAGTGAACTTTGCGGGGGAACGACTCCTGGGTCTCGAGTACGTACTCACGCTTGTGCCAAGGATTTCCGGCCTTGGAGGTGCCTTGCATCTCGGGGAGGGCTACTATGATTTTGCCGGTGATTTCCATCGATGAAATGGGGGGGTTAAGGGTTATATCTGTGTTAATTAAAAGATTTTTGCTTTTTGGAGCTTACAAATTTAGCCAAAATATTTCACCCCACGAAATATTTTCGCCAAAAAATTTTCACTTCATGAAGACAAAGTAAACGGCTGCAACCAGGCAGCAGAAGGCGGCGAGATGGTTCCACTGCACCTCCTCGCCCTTGAACATGAACATGGCTATAACGGTGAACACCACCAGCGAGATGACCTCTTGCGTCACTTTGAGCTGCAGCAGGTTGAAGTGGCCGCCGTTGGCCACGTAGCCATAGCGGTTGGCGGGTATCATGAAGCAGTATTCCACCAGGGCCACCACCCACGACAGCAGGATTATGACCCACAAGGGGGTTGCGGAGGTTATCATCTTCAGCTCCTGCAATTTGAGTTGACCGTACCAGGCGAAGGTCATAAACACGTTCGACACCACCAGGAGTGCCACCGTAAGCCATGCGTTCATTGTTGGGATTATTAGCCGAAGATGTGCTTGATGCGCAGGCGGCAGTCTCGGAGGAAGGCCTGCGTGGGGGTTATGAATGGCATAAATTTGGGCGAGCGGCGCGGGGTGAACACTTTGAGGCCGTGGTGCACGCAGCTGATGTCGAGAGGCCCGTCGATTTTCGTCGGCTCGCCGTCGATGTGCAGCGGCCCGGGCTGTGTGCGCTCGATGGTCATGCGCCGCGCACGGTAAGAGGTGATGAGTGTGTTTCGGTTAAGGTTGCCGTTTAGCAGGTCGAAGCCGACGAAGGCAGTGCGCAGGGCGCTGCCCTCGTGGACGATGGTGATGTCGAGCAGGCCGTCGTCGATGGATGCCTTGGGGGCGATGTATGCGTTGTTGCCATACTGCGAGGCGTTGCAGACGGCGATGAGGAATGCGCGCTCGGTGATAACCTCCCCCTCGATGACTATGCGGTATTCGGCAGGCTTGTAGCCGCGGTATTGCTCGACGACGCTGCGGAGGTATGTGGCCAGTCCGCGAGTGCCCTTTGAGGCGAAGAGCTCGCTGACGGCGGCGTCAAAACCCACACCGCAGGTGCAGAAGAAGTGGTGGTCGCCTATCATGCCGTAGTCGATGTCGACGATATGGTTCTGGCGGATGACCTTGAGGCCCTCCTTGACGTCAACAGGAATGTTGAGGTGGCGCGCCAGGCCGTTGCCGGAGCCGCAGGGTATTATGCCGAGAGCCACGCCGGTGTCGCACAGAGCGGCGGCAGTCTCGTTGACGGTGCCGTCGCCGCCGGCGGCGATGACGCAGTCATACCCCTCGTCGACGGCCTCGCGTGCCAGGCGCGTGGCGTCGCCGTGGCATTGCGTCAGCTTGACGTCGACCTCCCAGCCCATGTTACGGAAGCGACGGGTCACCAGCTCCTGCAAACCTTTCTTTCGGGAAGTGCCGGCGATGGGGTTTATGACGAGCAAAGCCCTCATTAAGTGAGTAGTGTTTAGGGATTAGTGATTAGTGATTAGTGACGAGTGATTAGTGATTAGTCTTTTCGTGGGACGCGCGAAACAGCTAATCACTAATCATTAATCGTTAATCACTATTTCTTGACCAGGTCCATGCCGCGGAGGATGGCCTCGCGGTTGAGCGGCAGCAGGTGGTGGTGACGCTCGGGGAGGGTCTTTTTCAGGGCCTTCATGACGCTCTCGACGGGCACCATGGGCTTGAGGCCGAGGAGGGCGCCGAGGATAATCATGTTGTAGGTCTTGGTATTGTTCATCTCGATGGCGGTCTCCATTGCCTCGATGCCGACCACCTTGATGTCGGTGCGCGTGGGAGCGTGGTGCACGCCGTAGGTGTCGTAGATGATGACGCCTCCGGGCTTTACCTTGCTCTCAAACTTGTCGATCGACTGCTGGTTGAGGGCCACTACCACGTCGTAGGTGTCGAGCACGGGGCTGCTGATGGCCTTGTCGCTGAGGATGACGGTGACGTTTGCGGTGCCGCCGCGCTGCTCGGGGCCGTAGGAGGGCATCCAGGTGACCTCGAGGTTGTCCATCAGGCCTGCGTAGGCCAATATCTTGCCCATAGAGAGCACGCCCTGGCCACCGAATCCGGCTATGATTATCTCTTCTTTCATTTTGCTGAGTCTTTAACGGTGTTCTTAAGATCGCCAAGGGGATATTTGGCAAACATGTGCTCCTCCATCCACTTGTTGGACTTCTCGGGCGACATCTTCCAGCCGGAGTTGCAGGTGGAGACGACCTCGACCACGGAGGTGCCGCGGCCGGCCATGGCGTTTTCGAAGGCTTGCTTGAGCGCCTTACGGCATTTGCGGACGGCGGCGGCGGTGTGTACGCTCTGGCGGGTGACGTAGCAGGTGCCGTCGAGCTGGGTTAGCAGATCGCCCATCTTCAGCGGGTAGCCGTTGAGGTCGACGCGACGGCCGTAGGGGGTGGTCGCGGTCTTCTGGCCCTCGAGGGTGGTGGGGGCCATCTGGCCGCCGGTCATGCCGTAGATGGCGTTGTTGATGAAGATGATGACGATGTTCTCGCCACGGTTGGCGGCGTGGATGGTCTCGCAGGTGCCGATGGCGGCGAGGTCGCCGTCACCCTGGTATGTGAAGACCATCCGGTCGGGCATGAGGCGCTTGACGGCAGAGGCTATGGCGGGAGCGCGGCCGTGGGCGGCCTCTATCCAGTCGATGTCGATGTAGTTATAGGCAAACACGGCGCAGCCGACGGGGGCGATGCCGATTGACTTGTCCTCAAGGCCGAGTTCCTCGATGATCTCGGCGACGAGCTTGTGCACCACGCCGTGCGAGCACCCGGGGCAGTAGTGCATGTGATTGTCGTTGAGGAGGCGGGGCTTCTGCGCGACAATGTTTTCGGGTTTCTTTATCTCTTCAATAGTCATTGTGAAGTGTCTTTAAGCGTGGTGGTTACTTAGCCTCGGGGAAGTCTTCGTGGAAGGCGCGAAGTATCTCGTCGGGGTTGGGAATCATGCCGCCCATGCGGCCGTAGTGGAAGACGGGCACGCGGCCTTCGACGGCGAGGCGGACGTCCTCCACCATCTGGCCGGCGTTGATCTCGACGGTAAGTATGCCCTTGACCTGCTTTGAGAGCTCGGCAATGCGCTTGGTGGGGAAGGGCCAGAGGGTGATGGGTCGGATAAGGCCGATCTTGAGCCCCTTCTCGTGGGCATCTTCGATGGCCTTGAGGCAGATGCGGGCGATGGAGCCGAAGGCCACCATGAGATATTCACAGTCGTCGGTGAAATACTCCTGGTAGCGCACCTCCTCCTCGGTGATGCGTGCGTACGACTCCTGGAGACGGTGGTTGTTGACCTCCATGTTTGCGGAGTCGAGTTCGAGGGTGGTCATGATGTTGGGCTTGCGTGTCGCGGGCTTGCCCATCACTGCCCAGGGGCACTGCTGGGCTATCTCGGCCTCGGTGCGGCGCGGGCGCGCGGGGGGCAATACCACCTTCTCCATCATCTGGCCCACGATGCCGTCGGCGAGTATCATGACGGGGTTGCGGTGCTTGAAGGCGAGGTCGAATCCGAGGGCCACGAAGTCGGCCATCTCCTGCACACTCGAGGGAGCGAGCACTATCAGATGGTAGTCGCCGTGGCCGCCGCCCTTTGTGGCCTGGAAATAGTCGGCCTGCGAGGGCTGGATGGTACCGAGGCCGGGGCCGCCGCGCATCACGTTGACTATCAGCGCGGGGAGCTGGCCGGCGGCGATGTATGAGATGCCCTCCTGCTTGAGGCTTACGCCGGGGCTCGACGACGAGGTCATGACGGCCTTGCCGCAGGCGGCGCCGCCGTAGACCATGTTGATGGCAGCCACCTCGCTCTCGGCCTGAAGGACCACCATGCCGGTGGTCTCCCACGGCATTATCTCTTCGAGGGTCTCGAGTATCTCACTCTGCGGGGTGATAGGGTAACCGAAATAGCCGTCTACGCCGTAGCGCACAGCGGCGTGGGCGATAGCCTCGTTACCCTTCATGAGTCTTACTTCTTCTTCCATAGTTGGTTTGGGTGATGAAAATCGTTATGTTAGGTAAGCATCCCTCGGGGCAGACTACTTCTCTACCACGCGGTAGACGGTGAAGCATCCGTCGGGGCAGACGGTGGAGCACGCGGCACACCCGATGCAGTTTTCGGGCTTTGCGGCGAAGGCGTAGTGGTAGCCTCGGTCATTCACTTCTTTGGGTTGCAAGAGCAACACATCGCAGGGACAAGCGACGACGCAAAGGTTGCACCCCTTGCAGCGTTCGATATTGATGTCAACTGCGCCAATAACTTTAGCCATAGCGTTTTTTGGGATAAGAAATTTTAGGTTAAGCAGTTTTATAGCGACACAAATATATTAAATAATTTTGAACTTTGAGCATTTTAACGCGTCATTAACATACGGCACAAGAGGCCGAAAAGTGTGCATTTTCCGCCGTTTCAAAGCCTTTTGGGCGCCAACCACTTACGATTGAGGTATGGCATAAGCAAAAAAGTATTAAATTTTAAGTTATAATAATATTAAAGGGAATGTCCGGTTGTTCATTATAATGAGGGCGTAGCCCTCAAACATAGTAGCCGCGGGTAAGACGCGAGCGCAGCAAGCGGCCACCCACGGTCACGCCAATCCAAAGATAGCAACCGACCGCGTTAGCGGTCGAACGAGCAATAAGTGCGCATGTTCGACCGCTAACGCGGTCGGTGATGTTATGTATGCGTTCACCGTGGGTGGCCGCGCTTAGCGCGCGTCTCACCCACGGCTACATTTTTGAGCCGCCACGCGGCTCTATCCTGCAATTCTCGTTTTGACACCCTAAATAGTGTCAGCTGTGGCGCTTGAGCAGCTCGACCTCGAGCTGCCGGTAGTCGACGCCCATCTGCTCGGTCAGCACCAGCAGGTGATAGATGAGGTCGCAGGCCTCGTAGGTGAACCGGTCTCGGTTGCCGTCTACAGCCTCGACGACGGTCTCCACGGCCTCCTCGCCCACCTTCTGCCCGATCTTCTTCACCCCCTTGATGAAGAGGCGTGTGGTGTATGAGTTGTCGGGCATCTGCTCGTGGCGGCCGCGGATTACGGCCGAGAGTGCGCGGATGAAACCCTCCGACTCGGGGGTGTCGAAACAGGCTGTGGTGCCGCGGTGGCAAGTCGGGCCGGTCGGGTGCGCCTTTATTAATAATGTATCGGCGTCGCAGTCGGCGTACATGTCGACTATCTTAAGATGGTTGCCGGAGGTCTCCCCCTTGGTCCACAGTGTTTTGCGGGTGCGGCTGTAAAAGGTCACGAGACCTGTGGCGAGGGTCTTGTCAAAGGCCTCGCGGTTCATGTATCCGAGCATGAGCACGCGCAGGGTGGTGGCGTCCTGGATGATGACGGGGAGGAGCCCGTCGGCGCACTTGTCTAATTTGAAGTCGTCAAATGTCATGGTGTCA
>CAYOUJ010000037.1:0-22352 GCA_964407165.1 uncultured Muribaculaceae bacterium
CAAGGGGAGGCGGGGCGCGGGGGCGCCGCCCCGCTCCAAGGGGAGGCGGGGCGCGGGGGCGCCGCCCCGCTCCAAGGGGAGGCGGGGCGCGAGGGCGCCGCCCCGCTCCAGGGGAGGCGGGGCGCGAGGGCGCCGCCCCGCTCCAGGGGAGGCGGGGGGCGGGGGCGCCGCCCCGCTCCAAGGGGGAGCGGGTTAGACGGTGGTGCGGGCGAAGGGGGGGGCGGAGAGGGGGCAGCGGTGGCCGGCGAGGTAGCGGAAGTGGCCGGCGATGGCGACCATGGCGGCGTTGTCGGTGGTAAATTCGCGGGGTGGGATAAAGGCTTGGATGGAGCGGGCGGCGCAGTAGTCGGCGACGGCCTGGCGGACGCCGGAGTTGGCGCTGACGCCGCCGCCGATGGCGATGGTGCGTATGCCGGTGCGGCGCGCGGCCTGGTCGAGGCGGTCGAGGAGTATCTCTATGATGGTGTGTTGGAGTGAAGCGGCGAGGTCGGCGCGGTGGTGGTCGATGAAGTCGGGGTCGAGGCGCAGGGCGTCGCGGAGTGTGTAGAGGAATGATGTCTTGAGGCCTGAGAATGAGTAGTCGAGGCCGGGGATGTGTGGTTTGGCGAATCGGAAAGCGCGGGGGTTGCCCTGTGCGGCGAGGCGGTCGATGTGCGGTCCGCCGGGGTAGGGGAGGCCCATGACTTTGGCGCATTTGTCGAAGGCCTCGCCGGCGGCGTCGTCGATGGTGCGGCCGAGTATCTCCATGTCTTGTGGGGAGCGGACGAGGATGATCTGTGAGTTTCCGCCGGAGATGAGGAGGCAGAGGTATGGGAACTCGGGGACGGGGTCGTCGGGTGCGCGTCGGATGAAGTGGCTGAGGACGTGTCCGTGGAGGTGGTTTACGTCGACGATTGGACGGCGGAGGCCGAGTGCGAGGCCTTTGGCGAATGAGGTGCCGACGAGGAGGGAGCCGAGCAGTCCGGGGCCGCGGGTGAATGCGATGGCTGTGATGTCGTGGCGGTCGATGCCGGCGCGGCGGATGGCGGTGTCGACGACGGGGACGATGTTTTGCTGGTGTGCGCGGGATGCGAGTTCGGGTACGACGCCGCCGTATTCTTCGTGTACGCGCTGGGAGGCGATGACGTTTGAGAGGAGGAGTCCGTCGGCGATGACGGCGGCGGAGGTGTCGTCGCAGGATGATTCGATGCCTAAGATTATGGTGTTGGCCATGCTATTTGATGTCGATGAGTTTGTGGGTTTGGAGGGAGAGGCGCCAATAGGGGTTGGCGAGAATATAAGCCACTGTTTCAGGGATATTGCCGCCGGAGAGGGGCTGGAGGAAGTAGTGTGTGGCGGGGGGCTGGGAGGAGGCGATGGCCTCGACGTCCTGACCTTGGTAGACTATCTTGAGTTCGTCGATGCGGTTGACGGCGAGGGGCGGATCCTTGGGTGAACAGGTCACCCAGTCGACGCCGGGAGGTACGGGGAGTGTGCCGTTTGTCTCGACCTGGATGAAGAATCCGGCGAGGTGTAGGGCGTCGATGAGCGCGTCGTCGAGCTGGAGCAGGGGCTCTCCGCCGGTGACTACAACGTGACGCGCGGGGAAGGCTGCCACGGCCTGCAGCATTTCTTGCAGCGTCATGTCGGTGGAGTCGCTGAAGTCGGTGTCGCAGAAGGAGCAGCGGCGGTTGCAGCGGGCCATGCGCAGGAAGACGGCGGGTGTGCCTGTGAAGTAGCCTTCGCCTTGCAGGGAGTAGAATATTTCGTTGACGGCGTAAGTCCCCCCCGTCCCCCCCCTAAAGGGTGGGGGGACTAAGTCGTTGGTTTCTTTAGTCTTGCTCATAGACGGCGACGTTACCGGCCGACTCCTGAACCTCGACGCGGTAGCACGTGGGGATGCTGTCGCAGATCCATCGGGCGATGTTTTCGGCTGTGGGATTGAAGGGTAGCACGTCGTTTAGGCATGCGTGGTCGAGTGTGCCGGCAATCTGCTCCTTGATGTGGGTGAAGTCGGCGACCATCCCCTCCTCGTTTAGCTCGCGTGCGCGGCAACAGATGGTAATGAGCCAGTTATGGCCGTGCCATTCGGTGCATTTGCTGCCGTAGTTTAGGTCGAGGCGGTGGGCGGCGGATATTTCGATTTGTTTGCGGACGTAGTACATTGATTGAAAAATTTCTGCAAAGATACAAAAAAAGTGGTAACTTTGCAGTCGGTTTCCGAAGACTTAAGGAATTTAAGGAGATTAGGGAATTTAAGGAAATTAAGGAAATTAAGGAAATTAAGGAACTTAATGAGAATAAAATAGCGAAGATATGTACAGATTTGAGACACTGCAGCTGCACGTGGGTCAGGAGCAGGCCGATCCGGCAACGGACTCGCGCTGCGTACCCATCTATCAGACAACGTCATACGTGTTCGCCGACTGCCAGGACGCGGCGGACCGCTTCGCCCTAACGAAGGAGGGCAACATCTATGGGCGCCTTAACAACAGCACGCAGGACGTGCTTGAGAAGCGCATTGCGGCCCTCGAGGGGGGCACTGCCGCCCTCGCCGTGGCCAGCGGCGCGGCAGCCGTGACGTATGCGCTGCAGAACATCGTGGGCATCGGCGACCACATAGTCGCCGCCGACAATCTCTACGGCGGCTCGTTCAACCTCATCACCCACACGCTCAAGGCGCAGGGCGTGGAGCATACAATAGTGAACGTCAACGACTTGGAGGCCCTTGAGAAGGCCATACAGCCCAACACCAAGGTGGTCTACGCCGAGACGTTCGGCAACCCCAACAGCGAGGTGCTCGACATCGACGGCGTGGTGGAGGTGGCCCACCGCCACAACGTGCCGGTGATTATCGACAACACCTTCGGCACGCCCTATCTGATGCGCCCTATCGAGCACGGCGCTGACATTGTGGTGCATAGCGCGACCAAGTTTATCGGCGGCCACGGCAACAGCCTCGGCGGCGTGATAGTTGACGGCGGCCGTTTCGACTGGAAGGGGTGCGCCGACAAGTTCCCCACCATCGCCAAACCGGATTCGAGCTACCACGGCGCGGTGTTTGCCGACGCGGCTCCTGCGGCGCCGTTCGTGACGCGCATCCGTGCGGTGATACTTCGCGACACGGGCGCGTGCATTTCCCCCTTCAACGCCTTCTGCCTGCTGCAGGGACTGGAGACGCTGAGCCTGCGTGTGGAGCGCCACGTAGCCAACGCGCTGCAGGTGGTGGAGTACCTGACCACGCACCCCAAGGTGACGGCCGTGAACCATCCGTCGCTGCCAACGCACCCCGACAACGCGCTGTATCACAAATACTTCCCCAACGGCGGCGGCAGCATCTTCACCTTCGAGATCAAGGGTGGCAAGGAGGAGGCGTGGCGCTTCATCAACTCGCTCAAGCTCTTCTCGCTGCTTGCCAACGTGGCCGACGTGAAGAGCCTGGTGGTGCACCCATACACCACGACGCACAGCCAGATGACGCCGGAAGAGCTTGCCCGGCAGCATATTACCCCGGCCACGGTGCGCCTGAGCATCGGCACGGAGCACGTCGCCGACATCATCGAAGACCTCGAGCAAGCCCTGGAGAAAGTTTAAAGAAAACATATAAACCGCTGACAAATAGATAAAAGGAACGCGAATTAAACGAATTAAACGAATTACGCGAATTAAAAATTTTATTTTCAACGAATTAAAAATAATTCGCGAAATTCGCGTTCCTGCAGGTTATTTTTAAGAATTAAGTCATAAGTGGATCCTTTTTTTTCGTTTGAGATATTGCCGCCGGTGAAGGGCAACAGCATCCAGCGCGTCTACGACATCGTCGACCGCCTGCGGGAGTTCAGCCCGCGGTGCATCAACATCACCTCTCACCACAGCGAGTATATATATAAGGAGCAGGGCGACGGCACGCACCGCAAGATGGCGGTGTGCCGCCGTCCCGGCACCGTCGCCGTCGCGGCCGCCATACAATATAAATATGGTATCGCCGCGGTGCCGCACATCATATGCAAGGGGTTCACGCCGGAGGAGACGGAGTACGCTCTGCTCGACCTCAACTTCCTGGGCATCAACCATGTATTTCTGCTCCGCGGCGACTCGAAGGGAGAGATGCCCATGCGCGACGGCAGCGCCAGCCACGTACATGCCACCGACCTGCAGGCGCAGGTAAACCTTTTCAATCAGGGCATTGGCATCGACGGCACGCGCATCGAGGGGATAGAGACCCCGTTCACCTACGGCATGGCCTGCTATCCGGAGAAGCACGAGGAGGCGCCCAACATGGCCACGGACCTGCGCTACGCCAAGATGAAGGTGGACGGCGGCGCCGCCTACCTGACCACGCAGATGTTTTTCGACAACGCCAAATACTTTGATTTTGTGGCCCGTGCGCGCGAGGCCGGCATCACCGTCCCCATCATCCCGGGCGTAAAGCCCCTGATGACCAAGAGCCAGCTGACGGTGCTTCCCAAGGTGTTTCGCGTCGACCTCCCCGAGGAACTCTCGCGCGCCGTCGAGGGCTGCAAGAGCAACGACGATGTGCGCGAGGTAGGCGTCGAGTGGGGCGTCCGCCAGTGCCGCGAGCTGCTGGCCCACGGTGTCCCCGGCATCCACTTCTACAGCCTCAACGCCTCCGACAGTGTCCGCCGCATCGCCAAAGAAATCTATTGACAATGAGTAATCTACAGGGAACCAGCAAACTGCGTGAGGCGCTCGGCGAGCGGGTGCTGCTGCTCGACGGCGCCATGGGCACGCAGATACAGGCGCGGGAGGCGCAGGAGGAGGACTTCCGCGGTGAGCGCTTCAAGGATGCGCGTGTGCCGCTGAAGGGCAACAATGACCTGCTCGTGCTCACCCGCCCCGACTTAATCGCCGGAATACATGAGACTTACCTCGACGCCGGCGCCGACATAATCACCACCTGCACGTTCAATGCCCAGCGCATCTCCCAGGCCGAATACGGCACAGGCGACGCGGTGGCCGACATAAACTACGAGGGCGCCCGGCTGGCCCGTAACTGTGCTGACCGATTTACTACGAAGACGCCGGCGCGCCCTCGCTTTGTCGCCGGCAGCGTCGGGCCCACGACGGCCCTGCTGACCATGGCCGACGCCACGGTGGCGTTTGACGCTATGACAGAGGCGTTTACCGAGCAGATGCGCGCCCTCATCCGTGGCGGCGTCGACGCCCTGCTGATAGAGACGGCGCTCGACCCGCTCAATGCCAAGGCCGCGCTCTGTGCCGCCGAGGCGGCCATGCAGGCTGAGGGTCGCCGCGTGGAGCTGATGGTCAGCGCCACCGTCACCGACGGCCGCGGCCACCTGCTGTGCGGGCAGAGCATCGAGGCCTTTGCCGTGGCCCTTGGCCACGCGCCGCTGTTGAGCATTGGTCTCAACTGCTCGATGGGCCCGGAGTCCATGCTCGAGCCGATGCGCCGCCTCAGCGCCGTCGCCCCCGTCTGCACCTCCATGCACCCCAACGCCGGACTCCCCGACAGCCTCGGGCAGTATGCCGAGACCCCGGAGATGATGGCCGATGTGATGCAAAAGGCTCTCGACGAGCGGATTGTGAATATCATAGGCGGCTGCTGCGGCACCACGCCCGCGCACATCGCCGCCATGCGGGAGGTTATAGACCGCCACAAGGGCGCAAGAGTGCCCTCCAAGCCGTCAACGGCGTTGCAACTGTCAGGCCTTGAGACGCTAACGGCAGACGGGTTTTTCGTCAACGTCGGCGAGCGCTGCAACGTCGCCGGCAGCCGAAAGTTCCTCCGCCTGATCAACGAGGGGAAGTATGACGAGGCCCTCGCCATCGCTGCCAGGCAGGTGGACGACGGCGCCATAGTGGTCGACGTCAATATGGACGACGGCCTGCTCGGCACCCGCGAGTGCATGACCCGCTTCCTGAAAATGCTCGCCGCCGACCCGGCGGTGGCCCGCGTGCCGGTGATGATTGACTCGTCGGACTTCGACGTCATCGTCGCCGCCCTCAAGTGCCTACCCGGCAAGGGGATAGTCAACTCCATCTCGCTCAAGGAGGGTGAGGGGGAGTTCCTGCGCAAGGCGCGCATCATCAAGAGCCTCGGCGCCGCCGTGGTGGTCATGGCCTTCGACGAAGAGGGCCAGGCAACCACATACCAAAGGCGCGTGGACGTCTGCCGCCGTGCCTATAAACTGCTGACGGACAAGGCCGGATACTCCGGCGCGGACATAATTTTCGACCCCAACGTGCTCACCGTGGCCACCGGCATGGAGGAGCACCTTACATACGCCCGCGACTACGTGGAGGCTGTGCGGACGCTGCGCTCGGAGATGCCCCTGGCCTCGTGCAGCGGCGGCGTGAGCAACCTCTCGTTTGCCTTCCGCGGCAACAACCCCATGCGCGAGGCCATGCACGCCGTGTTCCTCTACCGCGCGCGTCAGGCCGGGCTAAACATGGCCATACTAAACCCCGCAACGTCAGTGGCTTACGATGACGTGCCAACGGAGCTTCGAGAGGCTATCGAGCGGGCGCTGTTCACTGAGTGCACAGCGGAGGCGGTGGAGAGTTTGATAGCCAGTGTGTCAGCCCCCCCCACTGCCCCCCCCGCCCCCCCCCTAAAGGGGGGGGACTCCAAGCTCTTAATGCCGGTTGAGGAGAGGCTGAAGATTGCGATGATGAAGGGTGACGCCACTCATTTACAGGAGGATATAGAGGAGTCGCTGGCCTCGGGCATGACCGCCGTGGAGATTATCTCCGGCCCCCTCATGGCCGGCATGAACGCCGTGGGCGACGCCTTCGGCGAGGGGCGCATGTTCCTGCCGCAGGTGGTCAAGACCGCCCGCGCCATGAAGGCCGCAGTCGCCATCCTCGAGCCCCGATTAGCCCCCCCCATCCCCCCCCCAAGGGGGGGGGCTACCAACTTAGTGTCCCCCCCCCTTGGGGGGGGGTCGGGGGGGGCCGCTGGGTCGGGGGGGGCTTGCCTGCTCGCCACGGTCAAGGGTGACGTCCACGACATTGGCAAGAATATCGTCGGCGCCGTCATGGCCTGCAACGGCTACCGCGTCGTCGACCTGGGCGTGATGGTGCCCCCGGAGGCAATCGTCGAGGCCATTCGCCGCGAGAAGCCTGACATGATGGGCCTTAGCGGCCTCATCAGCCCCTCGCTCCAGGCCATGGTCGACACCGTCAGGCTCATGGCCGGTGAGGGCATCGACATCCCCGTCATGATCGGCGGCGCGGCCACGTCGGCTTTGCACACGGCGTTAAAAATTGCCCCCGAGTATCGCGGGCCGGTAATATACGTGTCCGACGCTTCGCAGAACCCCCTCGTCGCCGCTCGCCTGCGCAGCGAGCAATGTGCTGAATATGTGCAGTCTGTGCGCGACGAACAGGAACAGCTGCGCCGCAACTATTACGCCCGCACCGCCACCCCGCGCGTGGCCAAGCAAATCGACTGGAGCGGTTACACGCCCAGGCCACTCCCCGCCAACCTTGCCGACGATGTGCTTCAAGTGCCTGTGTCAGAGTTGATACCGCTCATCGACTGGCTGTATTTCTACCACGCCTGGCGCGTCAAGGAGCACACCGACGAGGGCCGCGACCTGCGCGCCGACGTCGACCGGCTGCTTGCCGAACTCGCCGCAGAGCCGGAGGCCGGATGCGTCTGCGCCCTCCGCTTCTTCGATGCCACGGGCCGCGAGGACGGCATAGTCGCCGGAGGCGTGGAGATACCCACTCCTATACGACCCCTCGGCGCCGACCGCAAGGCGTCGATGGGCACCTTTGTCTGTCCGACCCCGGGAGTCGACAAGATAGGCGTATTCGCCACGACCATAAATTGTTGGCTTAACGACCGCTTCGAGCAACTGCGCAGGGAGCAGGGCGCCGACTCCTACGATGCCATGCTCATGCAGACGCTCATGGACCGCCTGGCCGAGGCCGCCTCCGAATGGCTCTCGCGCCGCACGGCCTGGGATGTCGTCCGCCCCGCCGTCGGCTACCCCTCCCTCTCCGACCAGCAGGCAATATTCCAACTCGACAAGATCTTGGACTTCAGCCGCTTGGGCATCACCCTGACGGAGAGCGGCGCCATGCTTCCCCGCGCCGCCACCGCCGGCATCTACATCTCCCACCCCCAAGCACGTTACCTCTAATTCTTTACCCGATTAGCCGCTTGTCTGATTAAATTTTAATCGGGTAAGCGGCTAATCGGGTAAAGGGGTAAGTGTGGGGGCTATTCGGAAGCGTATTGGAGGATGGTGGGCGACTGGATGTCGACGCCGAACTCGCGTGCGCGCTGCATGATGGCGCGTGCGAGCTTGGGCTTCAGGTCTTCGGGGCAGTAGCGGAAGTAGCTTTCGGCGGCGCGGACATGCTCGGCGTCGGGCATGGGGTATTCGCGGCGCTCGGGGAGGCCGAAGACGCTGTCGGGCAGCTCTTTTTTCTCTTCGTATGTAAGTCGGTCAGTCATAGTTGGTTATTGTGGTTATGAGGTTGCGGCGGGCGTGATTGCCCGCTGTAGGTAAAACGCCGGAGGGGGCCTGTTGGTTCGCCCCGGCAAACTGTGTGTTTCATCCCCAAACCCCTGACTTTGGGCGCTTAAGCCATAAAAAATTAGGAAACGCCCGCTCAGGGGTGCTATCTTTGTATCAGCAAACAGCAATAGATAGTCTTTTCAGAAGCCCATGAAAAACGCACCTACGAAAAACGCACTGATGTGGAAATCAGTTACTTGTAGATGGAATGACAAAAACAATGTTCTCAGCCAAAAAGTACTGTGACGAGCACACACGGTGAGGGCGGCGCGACGGGATCTATCCCGGCAGCGCCGCCCTCTTTTAACGTCTTACCAGGCGGGGACGAGGCGGGCGGCGCGGGGGCCGTCGAGGGCGGAGCGCAGGCGCCGGAGGGCGGCGTCGGAGGCGTCGGCATTGCTTGCTGCGATGTCGGCGGAATAGTTGAGGTATGCTCGCGAGAGCACGCGTGCTACAATCGCCTCCTCCATGAGCCGCCGGATGGATAGGGCGCGGGCGTCGGTGGTGTCGAGGGTGAGTGTCAGCTGCATAAGGTCGGCGTCGTCGGTGTCAATGCTGTCGACCCACGGCAGCAGGGCGGCTGTAAGGTATGTGAAAGCCTCGTCGACGGCGCGCAGGAGCATGGCACTGTGGTCGGCATGGAGCACTGGCGGACGTGTCACGTCGGTGCATATTACGGCATACATTGCCGCGGAGGCGTAGATGCTCTCGCAGATGCGGGATTTTGATAGCGAAAAAATCATGATATAAGGTGTTTAGTGTGATTGACGAAGACGTTGGAGCAGCCGCACGGCATACGTGGGCGAGAGGAAGAACTGTGACGGGGCGCCCTCGGCGAGCTCGCGCTGGAGGGCTTCGGCGTCGGAGAGCCCGTGTCGCAGCTGCAGCGTGGTGACGCGGTCGCTGAGTTCCTGCCACTGCCGGCGCTTGTGGCCGTCGGCGTCCGCTGCTATTGGACGCCGACGGTGCTCGCGCAAGCGACGGAGTGTGTATTCATAGTTAAGATAGTATCCGCGTGGACGTGTGTGGTTTGCGGCGACGGCAATCTCGTCGATGCGTATTGGCCGCCCCGGGGGGAGGTCGGCGACGGCCTGGCGGCACTTCTCGAGGAAGTCGCAGTCGCGTAGTGATTTAAAATTCATAGTTGGAATAAGATATTTTGGTTGTCGGGTGATTTTACCCGTTTCGTGTGGCAAAATTACCATGCCGGCGGGGTAAAGATGGGGTACACGAGCGTTAAAAAGTGTTGCCGGTGGTGACTATTCGCCGGTTGCGGCGTGTGCGGAAGGCGTTGAATGTGTCGAAGATGTCCATCAGCGAGATGGCAGCGTTCTGTATCTGAGCGTCATAGAGGGCGGCGCTCTGGTTAGACTGTGGCTGCTGGCCGCTCAGGGCGCTGCTGACGCCTGAAATCTGCTCGAAGAGCTTCATCTCGAGTCCGAGCAGCTCAGAGGCGCCCTGCACTCCCGCGGTGGAATAAGCCTGGTGCGGCTCCTTGCCAACGGAGCTGACGTAGGGGAGCACCGCGTTGGGCGTGCACCACAGGCGCCCGACCTCGTCCCATGACATGTCGTCGGGCTTCTGGTCGTTGGGGAATAGCAGCACGCCCTTGGCGGCGAAGCTCATTACATGGTCAATCAGCGAGATAAGACGGTTGATGTAACGCTGCTGATCTATGATGTCTTCGACGAATGGGTGCACCTCGCCGTCGGTGAGAGGGTACAGAGCCACGGCGAAGGGGTGTGTGCCGTGGGGGAAGGGTGAGTCGTAGTCGCAGAGCAGCTCCCCCTCGGGGCCGAAGAAATAGGCGTGCCAGCGCATGGTGGTGTACGGCGAGTAGACTATCGCCTGGCCGTCGGGCCGCGCGGCGTTGACGGCGCGTATGGCCCCGGCGGCTTCGACGGGGGTAAAGAATGTGTCGGCAGAGGTGCTGTCGTGGCATCTGAGCAGGTCGCGGGGCTCGAGGCGCCATACCTCCACCACACGGCACAGTCCGGCCGGGGCTTCGGCAAACTGCACGGTGTGTCTCTCGCCAAGCGCCGGGGCGTCGACGGGAAACATGGCGGGAGCGGCCTCGCGTGCAAACAGGTCGCGCAGACGGCGCATACGCTCGGGGTCGTCGGCGCCGAATCGCATGATCACCTCCGTCAGGGTCATGTCGTGGAGCATGCCGATGAGGCGGATGTCGCTGCCGCGCGGGTCGGAGTATCGGTTGACGAAGAAGCGTTCTGGCGAGACGTTGTCCACCCAGACGGCTTCGTCAGGCTCGAGGCGCCGCTCGCTGACTATGCGCTGTATGGCGCAGCCGGAGATGAGAAATTCCTCGAGCAGGCGGCAGTCCAGCTCGTCGAGCAGATTGTGCGCGGCCACATCGGCGAAGGCATCCGGCATCCCGCGGGAGGCCTTGTCGCCGTCGGAGGCGACGGTGTAGCGAAAACGGCCGATGATGCTCTTGATGAGCTGGCGTATCATGTTGTTTGACAGAGGCTTTTTGCCGGAGCGCTCGGCATAGGCGCCCTCGGTCATCCACTCCCCTTCGGGTGTGTGTATCACGTCGCCCCATTGGCGGCCGTAAGCATAGTCTTTGAAACGGCGGCGGCGCTGCCGGAGGGTGGCGCCTGCGTTCCAGGCCGCGCGGGCGGCGGCGTAGGCGGGGTGAGCTTTCATAGTGTAGTTTTTAGTTTTTAGGTCGATGATATATCGATGATTATCGATTATCTATCGAGGGTTATCGGAGGATATTGATCACCAAATCTCAAATCCCAAATTCCAATAGTGATGGGTCGAAGGTGTAGGTGGCGCCGTCGGGGTGGTTGATCACCATCAGTCGCTCGACGGCGGGGTGAGCCTCGTAGTCGGGGGGAGTGTACAGGCGCAGGCGCCGGTGCTCGAGGGCGCATACGGGGTCGATGCAACCCCCGCGGGTATACGATGACATCTGGAAGTATCTGATGGGGTCATCGTCGTCGAGAACCAGACGCGCCGGCCTCTCCCAGCCCCCAAGCTTTACCTCAACCACGCGCCGCACAGTCTCGGGGAGCACTATCAGGCCGGAGCCGTCGGTCTGGCGCAGCAGGGCGACGTCGGCAGAGATGTCGGTGACGCCGAGCAGCCGCGGGTCGGCAGTGTCGAGCAGGCGAGCGTACCAGCTGTTGATGTCGAGCGTGAGCAGCGCGTCGAGGTCGATGCCGTCGGTGCGGACGGTGACGCCGTCAGAGCGCATGGGCATGAGGCCGCGTTGCATCTTCCAGATGCCGAGCATCTGTTGCAGCGTGTAAGTCTGTGTCATGATAACAGTCGTTTAAAGGCTTGGGGGCCGGAGCCCCCAAGCGCGGTGATCGGTCGGCTGACGGTTACTCGGAGTAGCTGATGCGTAGGTGGGCCTTGGGGTAGCGGAGCACCAGACACGAAGCCTCGGTGATGACCACGGCATTGGTGTTGCGCTGGCCGCTCTTCTTCAGGTCGAGACGCTCGGTGCGGAAGGGCACGTGGACGTATTTGGTGAGATACTCCGGGTCGATGACCATGCCGTCGGCAGCGTGTCCGCAGGAGTCGAACACCTCGGAGTGGATGACGTAGAATGTGCCGAACTTTGAGTGAAGTTCCTTGAAGTCGATGCCCCAGTGGGTAAAGGTCTCGGTGGATGAGAGCACCTTGGTGGCGTCCATCTTGTTGAGGCGGGCGATGAGGTCAGAGCCTCCGACTATGATTTTGCGGTTTGAGCCGCAGTTGCCGGTGAAGGCTTTTTTGGCCAGGTCGACAATGAAGTCCGTGTCTGTGGTGGCTGTTTTGTATTCGTAGGTGTTTTCAGCCTGGTCCCAGATGCCTCCGGTGAGCATCACCTCGTCGCCCTTGACGGGGTCGGTGATGCGGGCCTTGCGCCCGAAGAGGAAGTTTCGCTCCATGGCCGAGCGGAGATCCATGATGGCTACCTCCTCCTGGTCGGAGAAGTTCCAGCCCACCTCCTTGTTGGAGATGCTCTGGTAGGTCGACTCCTCCACCTGGGCCTTGAATATCTGGCAGTAGTTCTGGCTCTTGACGGGCAAGGCGTTAAACTGCGCGGTCTGCACGTCGAGCTCGCCGGCGGCGCGGCCCATGCGCACCAGCTTGACACCGATGGCCAGGGGGGCGATGAGCTTGAGCGCGGCGTTGTCAGACGAGGGCTTGCCGTTGACGGCAATCACCTTGAGGCCGGAGGTGTCGCGCGACACCACGTAGAGCACGAGCGCCTGGCTGTCGGCGGTAGTGGTGCACGTGGGCACGAGGATGGTGTCGGTAGGCTCGAAGATGTTGTCGTTTTTGGTGGACAGGGTGTAGACGGCCTGGCCGGAGGAGGAGTCGTAGGTGGTGGAGGCGGTTACGGCGACGGCAAGCGTGGTCTCGGCGCTCTTGGTGTCGACGGAGTAATAGTCGACAATCATCGATCCGCTCAGGCGCGAGCCGGCGCAGCGCGAGATCTGGTCGATGGGGGTGGCGTACGGACGGATTTTGGTCACGCGCTCGTCGATCTCGTTGCGGAGCAGCTCGGGCGATGCCTCGCGGGTGAGGTCGGTGGTGAGCGGGCCGTCCACCACATGCTTGCCGCCGGAGGCGCCGCCGATGACCACGCCGGCCATTGCCAGCGACGCTCCCGTCTCGGCGCAGCCGGTGAGCATGGTTGCCAGAGCCGTCACGGAGAGGGTGGCAATGACGGCCAACACGATGTTCTCGAAACTCAGGATCTTTTTCATAAGATTAAGGAAATAAGGAAATTAATGAAATTAATGATTATGCATTATGCATTATGCATTGGAGTCAGTCCCAGACTGAGGGGCGGATATGGGCCAGGAACGGCTCGTCGACGGGTTGCGGCGTGGGCGACGTGGCTTCCGAGCGGTAGATGCCGGGGCGTCGCATCACCTGCTCGATCTGCTCGTTGCGGCCGCGCAGGTATCCCTCCTGCCGGGCCTCCTCCACCAGGCTCTCAATCTCGGCCCAGCTGTACGTCTCCTCCTTGGTAGGCGCGGACGTCGGGGTTGCTTCACTCTCTTGCTTGTTATCTTCCATAGTAATGTGTTGTTTGAGGGTTGATAATTTGTTTCGACGATGCAAAGTTACAGGCGCGGCGAGCCCTTTGTGTGCGAAAATGTCGCGGAGGTGCAAAAAAAATTGTAATTTTGCCGCATGAACCGAAAAGACTTTGAAGTGATGGCTCCCGTGGGCTCGTGGGAGTCGCTGCAGGCGGCCATCGACGCCGGTGCCGATGCCGTGTACTTTGGTATCCAGGGACTTAACATGCGCTCGCGCTCGTCGGTCAACTTCTCGCTCGACGACTTGCGCACCATCGCCACGCGCTGCCGCGAGTGCGGCGTAAAGACTTATCTGACAGTCAACACGGTGCTCTATGATACCGATATCGACTATTGCCACCGCATCATCGACGCCGCCCGCGACGCCGGCGTCACCGCCATCATCGCCAGCGACATTGCTGCTATCATGTATGCCCGCTCGGTTGGGGTTGAGGTGCACATCAGCACGCAGGTCAACGTCACTAACATCGAGGCTGTGCGATTCTACGCACAGTGGGCTGACGTGATGGTGCTCGCGCGCGAGCTCAACCTCGAGCAGGTGCGCGCCATCAGCGACGCCATACGCGCCGAGCATATCTGCGGGCCGCGGGGCGAGCTGATCAGACTGGAGATGTTCTGCCACGGCGCTTTGTGCATGGCCGTCAGCGGCAAGTGCTACCTCAGCCTGCACCAGATGAACTCGTCGGCCAATCGCGGGGCGTGCACGCAGATATGCCGTCGCGGCTATCGCGTGACCGACCTGGAGACCGGCGACGAGCTGGAGGTAGACAATAAATATATCATGTCACCCAAAGATCTGAAAACCATCCATTTCCTCAACAAGGTGGTCGACGCGGGCGTGACCGTGTTGAAGATCGAGGGGCGCGCCCGCGGGCCGGAGTATGTGCGCGTGGCCGTGGAGGCGTACTCCGAGGCCCTCGACGCCATCTGCTCTGGCACTTACACCGACGAGCGCATAGCGGAGTGGGACGAGCGGCTGCGCAAGATATTCAACCGCGGCTTCTGGGACGGATACTACATGGGCCAGCGCCTGGGCGAGTGGTCGGCCAAGTACGGCTCCTCGGCCACGCGCGTCAAGCGTTACGCGGCCAAGGGTGTGCGATGGTTCTCGAAGATAGGCGTTGCCGAGTTTCTGATGGAGAACGGCGAAGTGCGCGTGGGCGACGAGGTGGTGATCACCGGCCCGACCACCGGAGCCCTAATAATAAAGGTGGATGAGATAAGGGTGGACCTAAAGAGCGTCGGGCGCGCGGTTAAGGGCGAGAGCTTCAGCATCCGCGTTCCCGCCAAGGTGCGCCCCTCCGACAAGCTCTACGTCTGGGAAGAGAAATAAAAAATCGATGATAGTCGATAGATTTCGACTATCATCGATTTTTTTCGAGGGATCATTTCTTGATCCTGAGGAAGATCTCGGTGGGGAAGTGGTCGGAGTAGCCGTTGAGCCACACGCCGCCGGAGTAGGTGCGCAGGGGGTAGCCCTTGCGGTCGCCCTCGGTGTCGAGCAGGAAGTCAAAGTTGTTGACCTTGGCCGAGCGATACTCCACGTTGCCTTTCCGGGCGTTGTCGGGAAGCAGGTTGCCGCTGACTATGATCTGGTCGAAGAGGTTCCACTGGCTTTTGTAGGCAAGCGTGCCGATGCCCTTGTCCTCGAGGATGCTCCAGAAGGGGTTGAAGAAGTCGTGCGGCCCCAGGCCCTCCATCTTCTTGCGCGCGCCGAGCACCTCGGCGCACGACTTGTTCATCGGGTCGTCGTTGAGGTCGCCCATGATGATGACGCCCTGGTCGGGGTGCTCGGCCCAGATGTCATTGGCAATTTTCAGGCACAGCGCGGCCGCAGCCTCGCGGTTGGGCGACGACTTCTCCTCCCCGCCCAGGCGTGACGGCCAGTGGTTCACGATGATGTTGACAGTGTCGCGGGTGCCGGCGAAGATGCCGGTGACCACCATCTGGTCGCGGGTGGGGTAGCCGATGTCGAGGGTGTAGTTGTTGACGTCGACCAGGCGGAACAGGCGGGGGTTGTAGAGCAGGCCCACGTCGACGCCGCGGCGGTCGGGGCTGTCATGGTGGCATATCTGCAGGCCCCAGGCGGCGATGGCGGGGTCTTTGACCAGGTCTTCGAGCACCGACCGGTTCTCAATCTCCGACACGCCGATGACGGCCGGACCCATCGGGGTGGCCTTTGTGACCATGTTTGAGATGCAGTAGGCGAGGTTGCTGATTTTCGACCAATACTTCTTGCCCGTCCATTTGCGCGAGCCGTCGGGGGTGAACTCCTCGTCGCGGCCCAGGGGGTTGTTGGGTATTGTATCAAACAGGTTTTCAAGATTGTAGAACGCCACGCCGTAGACGCCCGTGCGACCGGTCGCGGCAGCGTTGCTTTGCGCCTTTGCTCCTAATGCCGCGCAGGTGAGCAGCAGCAGGAGCAGCGGCAGATAGAGTAGCCTTTTCATTGTGGTATCGGGTTTGTTAGGTTTCAATAATTTGGGATTAGAATGCAAATATAGCCAAAAAATCTGATATGCCAACACAAATGCGTGTGAAATTTTCTTCGCGTGTTGATTAATTTGTCGTAACTTTGCGGTCATGTCAAGGAAACGCAAACCACTACCATTACTCAAAGACGTGACCATCAGCGCTGTCGCCGCCGAGGGGAAGGCCTTGGCGCGTGTCGACGACCTGGTGGTGTTCATCCCCTTCGGCGCCCCGGGCGACGTGGCCGACGTGCAGGTCGACCGCAAGAAGCACTCGTATGCCGAGGGGCACATAGAGACGCTCACACGCCCCTCTGACCTGCGCGTGGAGCCTCTGTGCGAGCACTTTACCGTGTGCGGCGGCTGCCGCTGGCAGCACCTGCCGTACGAATACCAGCTAAAATGCAAGCAGCAGCAGGTGACCGACGCCCTGCAGCGCATCGCCAAGGTGGAGTTGCCCGAAATCAGCCCCATACTCGGCTCGGAGCGTATCTGGGAGTATCGCAACAAGATGGAGTACACCTTCAGCAACCGCTGCTGGCTCACCTTCGAGCAGATGCGCTCGGGCGAGGAGTTCCCCGACCGCGACGCCGCAGGCTTCCATATCCCCGGGGCATTTGACAAGGTGCTCGACATCAAGCGCTGCCACCTGCAGGATGACCTGGGCAACCGCCTGCGCTTGTTCATCAAGGACTATGCCAAGACCCACGGGATGACATTCTACGACCTGCGCGCCAACACGGGGCTGCTGCGCACGCTCATGGTGCGCATCGCCTCGACGGGCGAGACTATGGCCGTGATGGCCTTCGGAGAGGACAACCCGCAGCAGATCAACGATCTGATGGAGGCCGTGGGCGCCGCGTTCCCTGACATTACCGCGCTGATGTACGTGGTCAACACCAAGCTCAACGACACCATCGGCGACCTCGACATCGTCACCTTCCGCGGTCGCCCGTACATCGAGGAGGAGATGGAGGGGCTGCGTTTCCGCATCGGGCCCAAGTCGTTCTACCAGACCAACTCCCGCCAGGCGTACATATTATATAAGGTGGCGCGGGAGTTTGCCGCACTCACCGGCGACGAGCTGGTTTACGACCTCTACACCGGCACGGGCACCATCGCCAATTTCGTCGCCCGCCATTGCCGCCGTGTCATCGGCATAGAATACGTGCCCGAGGCCATCGCCGACGCCAAGATAAACTCCGCGGCCAACGGCTTGGACAACACCGAGTTCTACGCCGGCGACATGAAGAATGTGCTCACCGACGCGTTCATCGCCGAGCACGGCCGCCCCGAGGTGATGATAGTCGACCCGCCGCGCGCGGGCATGCACGAAGATGTTGTTAAAGTGATACTTAATGCCTCGCCACAGCGCATAGTCTACGTTAGCTGCAACCCGGCCACGCAGGCGCGCGACCTGGGGCTGCTCGACTGCAAATACCGCGTGGAGGCTGTGCAGCCCGTCGACATGTTCCCCCACACCCACCACGTGGAGAACGTCGTACGCCTCACCCTCCGCTAACCTACACAAAAACAACGGATCTCGCGGATTATTTATTTGATCCGTGAGCCCCGTTGTCTATGTGATAGTTAGAGACAGGGGTCGCAGTTGATGTAACCCGGGCCTTTGTACGTGTCGTCAGGGTTGTATGTCGAGTCGGCCACCTGTGAGCCGGCGGGGATCGGGTCGCCTTTGACCTTGGCGGCCAGGTCAGCTGCAGTGAGGGTGACGGTGAAGGTGGCGGTGCTGTCGCCGGCGTTGGAGAGGTTGTATACCAACGGCTGCCCTAACTCTATCAGTCGGTTGATGACGGCGCTGTCGAGGAAGCACAGGTCGTTGTAGATGTATGAGGGATACCAGTGGCGGTTGCCCTCGTCTTTGAGGCTGTATTTGTCAGGAACGGTGCCGGTGTAGACATACTGTGTGCCGTCGTAGCTGACACCCGTGATGGTCAGGTTGATGCGGCCGTCGACGATAGGCAGTGCGGCTGCTTCGGCTGCGGCCTTGGCGCCCAGCAGAGTGTCGCCGGAGACCTCTACAAGCTCTGACTCGTAGTGGTCGGTGACGTCGATTCCCTCTTTCTTCGACCCGTTGCAAGAGATGACCGACAGCGCCAGCACTGCGGTGGCGAAAAGCAAGATTTTCTTCATGTTATGTGTGGTTAAAGGTTAGATGCTGAGGCGGCGGAGGGTGTTCATCAGCTCGCGGTTGACGGGCTTCTCGTTGCGGATGGCCTTAGTGAAGGGCACATAGACTATCTCGTCGTTGCGGATGCCGATCATCACGTTGCGCTGGTCGTCGAGCAGGGCGTCGACGGCGGCGGCGCCCATGCGGGAGGCGAGGATGCGGTCTTTGGCTGTCGGCGAGCCGCCGCGCTGCAGGTGTCCGAGGATGGTCACACGCACGTCGTAGCCGGGATACTCCGTCTTGACGCGCTCGGCCAGGCCCATGGCGCCGCCGGTGACGGGGCTCTCGGCCACGAGCACTATCGACGAGTTCTTAGACTTGCGGAAGCCGTTCTGTATCAACTCGGCCAGTTGGTCGACCTCGGTGCTGATCTCCGGTATGATGGCGGCCTCGGCGCCGGAGGCGATGGCGCCGTTGAGGGCCAGGAAGCCGGCGTCGCGGCCCATGACCTCGATGAAGAACAGGCGCTCGTGGCTGGTGGCGGTGTCGCGAATCTTGTCGACGCACTCCATGATGGTGTTGAGCGCGGTGTCATAGCCGATGGTGGCGTCGGTGCCGTAGAGGTCGTTGTCGATTGTGCCGGGGAGGCCGATGATGGGGATGTTGAACTCGTTGGCAAAGATGCGCGCGCCGGTGAGCGAGCCGTCGCCGCCGATCACCACCAGCGCGTCGATGCCGTGGCGCTTCATGTTGTCATACGCCAGCTGGCGCCCCTCGGGGGTCTGGAACTCCTTGCAGCGGGCGGTCTTGAGTATCGTGCCGCCGGCCTGGATAATGTTTGACACGTTCTGCGTCTTAAACTCCACGATCTCGTCGGTGATGAGGCCGCGGTAGCCGCGATAGATGCCCTTTACGGTGAACCCGCTGAAGATGGCCGAACGGGTGACGGCGCGGATGGCGGCATTCATGCCGGGGGCGTCGCCGCCGGAGGTGAGGATGCCTACGCATTTGATCTCTGCCATATAGTGAGTTTTTAGTTTTTGGTTTTTAGTTTTTAGGCTTTTATAATGTCGTGTGCAAAGTTAACGATTTCTGCTGTAATATGGAAATGAATTTTTTTCGTAACTTTGCGGCCATGAAATCGCGAGCCAACAAAGTGATTGCCGCGCTGCTGCGCTACGGACTGCCGCTGCTCATCAGCGTGGGTCTCTGCTACGTGCTGCTGAGGCAGGTCAACCTGCGCGACAACGTGCTGCTGGTCAACCGCTATTGCCACTGGCAGTGGATATTCCTGGCGCTGGCCCTCAGCGTGGTCTCGCACATCATACGCGCCCTGCGGTGGAACATCCAGCTGCGGGCCCTGGGTCTCAAATGCCGGCTCTGGGATGTGATTCTCAGCATCTTCGGCACCTACGCCGTCAACCTCGTGCTGCCGCGCTTGGGCGAGGTGTGGCGCACCGGCTACATAGCCCGGCGCCAGCGCACCTCCTTCACCACCGTCTTCGGCTCGATGCTCTCCGACCGCCTTTGCGACACCCTCGCCGTGGCCATCATCACCCTCTGCACCCTCGTCGTCTCGCGCGGCAGCCTCATCAGCTACATCGAGGCGGAGCCGGGACGCCTCGACGGCATAAAGGCCGTCGTCTCCTCCCCGTGGGTGTGGACTGCCCTCGGCGTCATCATCCTCGGCCTGTGGCTGTGGATCACGCGCACCTCGGGCCGTGCAGTGGAGACTGTCAAGGGCCTGTGGCGCAGCCTGTGGCACGGATTCAGCGTCATCGCCACGATGCCGGGACGGCTGCCGTGGCTGTTGCTGACCGTAGCCCTCTGGGGGTGCTATTTCGTCCAGCTCTTCGTGGCTTTCTATGCCTTCGACTTCACCATCCAGATCATACACCGCTATACGGCCGAGGCGGCGTTGGTCTGCTTCATCCTTTCAACGATAGCCATGGCCCTCCCCTCCAACGGCGGCATCGGCCCGTGGCAGATGGCCGTGGTGCTCGGCCTGAGCTTCTACTCCACCGGCATCACCGTTCCCGAGGGCACCACCTTCAACTCCATGAGCATCGCCTTTGCCAACTGCGTGATGACCACCGAGACCCTGCTGCTCATCGCCCTGGGCCTGCTCACCTTCGGCTGCGTCGCCTGGCAGAACCACCGCGCCAAAGCCGTCGGTTAGCTCCTTAAATTCCTTACTCTCCCTAATTTCCTTAAAACCTATCCCTCCTAAAAAATGTTTTTACTAAAAACTAAAAACTAAAAACTTCCGACATGGAATCTACCCGTCAAGCAAAAATAGCCCGCCTGCTCCAGAAGGAGCTGAGTGAAATCTTCCGCCAGCAGACCGCCAAGATGCGCAGCACGCTGGTGAGCGTCAGCGCCGTGCGCGTCTCCCCTGACCTCAGCGTCGCCCGCGTATACCTTTCAGTATTCCCCTCCGAGAAGGCCCCGGAAATTATCGAGAGCGTCAACCACAGCGCCCGCACCGTCCGCTACGAACTTGCGCAGAAAGTGCGCTTCCAGCTCCGTCGCTGCCCCGACCTCACCTTCTACCTCGACGACTCCCTCGACTACATCGACAAAATCGATTCTCTTCTCGCCAAGTAGTTGTCAGGCAACCGATCCTTGTGCCATGCCGCTGTGCGGCATGGCTCACTAATCACTTATCACTAACTTGCTCAGCCTACGCATTGCGCTGCGCTACCTGTTTTCAAGAAAGAGCCATAGCGCGGTAAACATAATCAGCTTCATCTCCCTTGCCGGCGTGGCAGTGGCCACGGTGGCGACCGTGTGTGTGCTGTCGGTGTTCAACGGTTTCACCGACCTGGCGAAGGCCCGCATGAGCCGCATGGACCCGGCCTTGCAGGTGACGCGCACTGACGGCCGCCCCCTCGAGCAAGCCGACTCCCTGGCCCGCGAACTGACACGCATGGAGGGCGTAAGCCTCGCACTGCCCACCTTGACGGGGCAGGCGCTGGCCATGTACGGCGACAAGCAGCTCCCCGTCACCATCAAGGGCGTCCCCGCCGGTTACGAGCGCATCTCGGGCATCGACTCGCTCTTCATCGAGGGACAGTATGTGCCTGAAGGGAAGGTGCTTTACCCTGATGTCCCAAACATCGAAGACTGGCAGTATGCCGCCCTGAGCATCGGCGTGGCCGTGCAACTGGCCTCACCATACGGCTTCACCGAGCTGCTGGGCATCTACGTGCCCCGCCGCCTGGGGCGCATCAATCCGGCCAACCCCATGGGCTCGTTTGCCGCCGACTCGCTAATAATCAGCGGCGTGTGGGAGGTGCAGCAGCAGGAGTATGACAACGACATGGTCATCCTCCCCCTCTCCGCCGCCCGCCGTCTCCTCGAGTATGACATGGAGGCCACGGCCATCGAGGTGTCCACGGCAGACCCCGACGGGATGAAAGCCACGCTGCAGGCAGCCCTCGGACCTGACTATCTGGTGAAGACGCGCCTCGAGCAACAGGAGCAGTCTTACCGCATGATCAGCATCGAGAAGTGGATATCCTTCCTCCTGCTCGCGTTCATCCTCATAATCGCCTCGTTCAACATCATCTCAACCCTCTCGATACTCATCATCGAGAAGCGTGACAACATGGCCACCCTCACCGCTCTCGGCGCCCCGCGGCGGCTGCTCAGCCGCATTTTCATGATCGAGGGGTGGCTCATAGCCTTCGGCGGCGGCGTCATCGGCATCATTGTCGGCGTGGCGCTGTGCCTGTGCCAGCAGTGGTTCGGGTGGATCAAGCTCGCCGGCGACGCATCGCAGCTCACCATCGACAGCTACCCCGTCAAGGTCGAGGCCGTCGACCTGCTGGCCGTGCTTGCCCTGGTGGCGCTGGTCGGACTGCTCTCCACGGCCGTCACCCGACGCTTCGTCCGTGCGCACACGTGAACACTCCGAGCTTTAAGGTTGTTGTAAAATTGAAATCAACGTTAAAATTGCCAACCGAATGAATCCTGCGGTCAACACCGTAACTTGTGAATGCCCCGGCCGCCATCAGCCGGGGCTGCATTTCAGCAGCCTCACCGCCGCCGATGTCCGGCGCGTCAGTGAGATTGCCGCCCGCGCGGGCCTGCGCACCTGCGACGTCACCATCGGCGGCATTTTCCTGTGGATCGACTACTTCCACTACCGCGCCTGCCTCTGCGGCGACACATTATATATAAAAGGCGT
>CAYOUJ010000038.1:0-22001 GCA_964407165.1 uncultured Muribaculaceae bacterium
GACTGTAAATCTGCTGGTTTATACCTTCGGTGGTTCGAATCCATCTTCGCCCACGAATCAAAAGCGTCCCTCTCGCGCTCACCGTAGCGCAGCAGGCAGACCATGCGGAAGTAGCTCAGTTGATAGAGCATCAGCCTTCCAAGCTGAGGGTCGCGGGTTTGAGCCCCGTCTTCCGCTCAAACACCTTTCATTGCCTATGTAGCTCAGGGGTAGAGCACTTCCTTGGTAAGGAAGAGGTCGCGGGTTCAAATCCCGCCATCGGCTCAAAGACACTACAGACAGCGCCGCGTCACTTATCGGCAGTGCGCGATGTAACGGAGCCCGCCTCCGGGCAACGGCATCCCGACACCTGATAAGCGGCTACGCTTGTGCGAAATAACGTGTCGTCTACATCTTAAACCGACTAATGCCCGGGAGCGAAGTGTGTGCGCCCGCGCAGGCTATGTGTTTGAGAGCTTAACGCCAATCACTCAAAACCTAAAAATAAACTAACACAAGTTATGGCAAAAGAAAAATTCGAAAGAACGAAACCGCATGTCAACATCGGTACTATCGGCCACGTTGACCACGGCAAGACCACCCTTACCGCCGCCATCACCCAGGTTCTGGCCAAGCAGGGCCTGTCGGAGGTGAAGTCGTTCGACCAGATCGACAACGCCCCCGAGGAGAAGGAGCGTGGTATCACCATCAACACCGCCCACGTCGAGTATGAGACCAAGAACCGTCACTACGCTCACGTTGACTGCCCCGGCCACGCTGACTATGTGAAGAACATGGTTACCGGTGCTGCTCAGATGGACGGCGCCATCATCGTTGTTGCCGCCACCGACGGCCCGATGCCCCAGACCCGCGAGCACATCCTCCTGGCCCGCCAGGTGAACGTCCCCCGCATCGTCGTGTTCCTCAACAAATGCGACATGGTTGACGACGAGGAGATGTTTGAGCTCGTAGAGATGGAGATGCGTGAGCTTCTTTCGCAGTACGAGTATGACGGCGACAACACCCCGATCATCCGCGGTTCTGCCCTGGGCGCCCTCAACGGCGAGCCCGAGTGGGAGGCCAAGGTAGTCGAGCTGATGGACGCAGTCGACGAGTGGATTCCGCTGCCTCCGCGCGACATCGACAAGCCCTTCCTTATGCCTGTCGAGGACGTCTTCTCCATCACCGGCCGCGGCACTGTTGCCACCGGCCGTATCGAGACCGGCGTCGTCAAGGTTGGCGACGAGGTTCAGATCATGGGTCTTGGTGCTGACATGAAGTCGGTAGTCACCGGCGTCGAGATGTTCCGCAAGATCCTTGACACCGGCGAAGCCGGCGACAACGTAGGTTTGCTGCTCCGCGGTATCGACAAGAAGGAGATCAAGCGCGGTATGGTTATCTGCCATCCCGGCGTGGTCAAGCCCCACAGCCGCTTCAAGGCTTCCGTCTATATCCTGAAGAAGGAGGAGGGCGGCCGTCACACCCCGTTCCACAACCACTATCGTCCGCAGTTCTACATCCGCACGCTCGACGTCACCGGCGAGATAACCCTTCCCGAAGGTGTGGAGATGGTGATGCCCGGCGACCACGTAGAGATCATCGTCGACCTGATCAACCCCGTAGCATGCGACCAGGGCCTGCGCTTCGCTATCCGCGAGGGCGGCCGCACCGTCGGCTCGGGCCAGATCACCGAGATCCTCGACGACTAATAAAAGACGTCACCGCCTGCCCCGCGCAGGCGACTACATCCTGCCGGCCCCGACGCGGGCCGGCAGGAGATACACGGGAATAGCTCAGTCGGTAGAGCACTGGTCTCCAAAACCAGGTGTCGGGAGTTCGAGCCTCTCTTCCCGTGCCAAACGAAACAAAGATGAAGAAATTAAAGCTACTTACGAATATAGAGGAGTCTTATAACGAGCTTCGGTATAAGACTTCTTGGCCTACGAAAGATCAGGTCGTAAAAAGCGCGATTATAGTGCTGATCGCTTCCATTATCTTGGCACTTATAATCTTCTGTATGGACCAGATCATCGAGTTTGTGATGAACCTCATCTACGGGCTGCGCAAATAAGCGCGAGGCACTCTAAACTCCAGGTAACAGCGATGGAAACGACTACTACCCCTATGCAGGCTCTCGTCCGTCCCGGCCAGCCCAAGCGTGCGTGGTATGTGCTGCGCGCCATATCGGGCAAAGAGGCCAAGGTCAAGGAGCTGCTTGACGGCGCTATGCGCAACTCTGACTGGGGCCAGAACATCAGCCAGGTGCTTATACCGACGGAGAAGGTGCTCGTGGTGCGCGGCGGCAAGAAGGTGATCAAAGAGAAGAACCTTTACTCCGGCTACGTGTTCATCGAGTGCGTGCTCACCCCCGAGGTGGAGTACGAGCTCCGCAACACCACCAACGTGATTGACTTCCTGCGCGGACGCGGCAAGGATGCCAAAGCCGAGGCCTTGCGAGAGGCCGAGGTGATGCGCATGCTCGGCACGGCCGATGACATCGACCAGGTGAGCGAGGAGGGCGTTAACGATTACATGGTCGGGGAGACCGTCAAGGTCACCTACGGCCCGTTCAACGGCTTCCAGGGCACCATCGAGGAGGTAAACCGCGAGAAGAAGAAGCTCAAGGTGATGGTCAAGATCTTCGGTCGCAAGACGCCGCTCGAGTTGGAAAATTCGCAAGTAGAGCGAGAATAGGGAGAGGGACCCGACACCCGATACCGGAACGGCGGGATGACACATCTGTTACGCATCTCGCCGGCGCAATGTGACGGGGCCTTCGCAACTACCTTCAAACGCTTGTTTAATATAAAAATTGTATTTGAAAAATGGCAAAAGAAATTGCTGGACAGATCAAATTGCAGATTAAGGGTGGCGCAGCCAACCCGTCGCCTCCTGTAGGCCCGGCACTGGGCTCCAAGGGCATCAACATCATGGATTTCTGCAAGCAGTTCAATGCCCGCACCCAGGACAAGGCCGGCAAGGTGCTCCCCGTTGTAATCACGTATTACACCGACAAGAGCTTCGACTTCGTCGTCAAGACCCCGCCGGTGGCCGTGCAACTGCTGGAGGCCTCCAAAGTCAAGGGCGGCTCCTCGCAGCCCAACCGCACCAAGGTAGCAGAGATCACCTGGGACCAGGTAAAGACTATCGCAGAAGACAAGATGCCCGACCTCAACTGCTTCACCATAGCTTCGGCCATGCGCATGGTTGCAGGCACTGCCCGCTCGATGGGCATCGCCGTCAAGGGCGCTTTCCCCGAGAATGTATAACCCCCGACTTCAAAATTACGACAATGAGTAAACTGACAAAAAATCAGAAGATTGCCCTGAGTAAGATTGAGGCCGGCAAGGCTTACACTCTTACCGAGGCAGCAGAGAAGGTCAAGGAGATGACTTTCACCAAATTTGATGCTTCGTGCGACATCGACGTCCGCTTGGGCGTGGATCCCCGCAAGGCCAACCAGATGGTGCGTGGCGTGGTGACGCTGCCTCACGGCACCGGCAAAGTCGTGCGCGTGCTCGCACTGGTCAACAACGCCGAGGCCGAGGCTGCCGCCAAGGCTGCCGGCGCCGACTATGTTGGCCTCGATGAGTATATCGAGAAGATCAAGGGTGGTTGGACTGACGTGGACGTCATCATCACCCAGCCCCAGGTGATGGGCAAGATCGGCGCCCTGGGCCGTATCCTCGGTCCCCGTGGCCTGATGCCCAACCCCAAGAGCGGCACCGTCACCCCCGACGTGGCAAAGGCTGTTGAGGAGGTCAAGAAGGGCAAGATTGACTTCAAGGTGGACAAGAACGGCATCGTTCACTCCTCCATCGGCAAGGTCAGCTTCACCGTCGACCAGATTCGCGACAACGCGCGCGAGTTTGTAAACACCCTCATCAAGCTCAAGCCCGCCACCGCCAAGGGTACCTATATTAAGAGCATTTATCTTTCGAGCACCATGAGCCCCGGCGTGAAGGTCGACACCAAGTCGGCTGCCGAGTAAGGCCGCGCGGGTAACTCTCTAACACCATTACTACTGTATGAAAAAGGAAGATAAGTCAATTATTATAGAGAAGATAGCTGAGACCATCAAGGCCTACAACTGCTTCTACCTTGTGGAAACCGCCGGCCTCGACGCCGAGGCCACGAGCGCCCTGCGCCGTGCCTGTTTCGGCGAAGACATCAAGCTGATGGTAGTGAAGAACACTCTGCTGCACAAGGCCCTGGAGTCGCTTGAGGGCGACTACACCGAGCTGTACGCAGCGCTGAAGGGTTCGACCTCCCTGATGTGCTCCAACGTGGGCAACGCCCCCGCCAAGCTCATCAAGAAGGTGGTAAAGAAAGGCGACACGCTGCCCGCGCTCAAGGGCGCGTACGTAGAGGAGACCTGCTATGTCGGTGCCGACCAGCTCGAGACGCTTGCCGCCATCAAGAGCAAGAACGAGCTCATCGCCGACGTCGTGGCCCTGCTGCAGTCGCCCGCCAAGAATGTTATCTCCGCTCTCTCGTCGGGTGGTAACAAGCTTCACGGCATCCTGGAGACCCTCTCCAAGAAAGACGAGAAATAAACAACAAACAAGAAAAACAAATAAAACGATACAACAATGGCAGATCTTAAAGCTTTTGCAGAACAACTTGTTAACCTCACCGTAAAGGAAGTCAACGAACTCGCCCAGATCCTGAAGGAGGAGTACGGCATCGAACCGGCCGCAGCCGCCGTAGCCGTAGCCGCCGGTCCCGCTGCCGGTGCACCCGCGGAGGAGGAGAAGACCTCGTTCGACGTAGTCCTCAAGAGCGCCGGCGCCAGCAAGCTGGCCGTCGTCAAGAAGGTGAAGGAGCTCACCGGCCTTGGCCTGAAGGAGGCCAAGGAGGTAGTTGACGGTGCTCCCAGCACTGTCAAGGAAGGCCTTCCCAAGGCAGAGGCCGAGAACCTGAAGAAGGAGCTCGAGGACGCCGGTGCCGAGGTAGAGCTGAAATAAGCGAAGCCTGATAACCAAACGAATAGGTTGAGAAACAGGGTGCGCCCTGTTTCTTGACCTTTTCGTGCCCACGGGGTCGGCGCCCCCGCCTCTCGCCCCAAAACCCATCGATAACATCGACAACTTCGACCGAAAATCGATTGATTATCGACAATAATCTAAAACAGGAATTGAGAAATCGCAGAAAAATGAGCGAATCATCATCGCGCTTGTGAAGAGGATTACGTGGTCGATTTCAGTCAATTTATATAGTTCCTCCCAGCGTCCGCCCACCTGCTGCGGGCGTGTCCTCTGAAGCATTACATCCAAACTAAGTAATCAAGCTAAGTGATTCACCAGCACGCCTGTCATAACCTCTGACGCCACGGCAACAAGCGCCGTGAGCGCCATTTGGTGTGCCCGCGCGCAATTGGCTTGAGACTCTTGTAACTGAAATTACAACTCTACTTATCAGATGTCTACTACAACCACCGACAAGCCGCGCGTAAATTTCAGCACGGTAAAAAATCCTCTTCCCTACCCCGACTTTCTGGAGGTGCAGCTCAAGTCGTTCCGCGACTTCTTGCAGCTCGACACTCCCCCCGAAAAACGAAACAACGAGGGCCTGTACAAGGTGTTCAGCGAAAACTTCCCCATCGCCGACACCCGCAACAACTTCGTGCTTGAGTTCCTCGACTATTACATCGACCCTCCCCGTTACACCATCGAGGAGTGCCTGACCCGCGGCCTTACCTACAGCGTGCCCCTGAAGGCCAAGCTCAAGCTCTATTGCACCGACCCTGACCACGAAGACTTTGCCACCGTGGTTCAGGACGTGTACCTGGGCCCCATCCCATACATGACCGACAACGGCACCTTCGTCATCAATGGCGCCGAGCGCGTTGTCGTCTCGCAGCTCCACCGCTCGCCCGGCGTGTTCTTCGGCCAGAGCACCCATGCCAACGGCACCAAGCTCTACAGCGCCCGCATCATCCCCTTCCGCGGCTCGTGGATAGAGTTTGCCACCGACATCAACAATGTGATGTATGCCTACATCGACCGCAAGAAGAAGCTGCCCGTCACCACGCTGCTGCGCGCCATCGGCCTGGAGACAGACAAAGACATCATCGAGATCTTCGGCCTGAGCGAGGAGATAAAGGTCACCAAGGCCAACCTCAAGAAGGCCGTGGGCCGCAAGCTTGCCGCGCGCGTCATCAAGGCGTGGACCGAGGACTTCGTGGACACGCAGACGGGCGAGGTGGTCAGCATCGACCGCAACGAGGTGATAGTTGACCGCGAGACCGTCATCAGCGACGATCCCGAGACGGGCAACATCGACGACATCCTCGACAGCGGCGTGGAGACCCTGCTGCTCCACAAGGAGGAGGCCGGCGCCAGCGACTACTCCATCATCTTCAACACCCTCGGCAAAGACCCGACGAACTCAGAGAAGGAGGCCGTGCAGTACATCTACCGGCAGCTGCGCAACGCCGAGCCGCCGGACGACGCCTCTGCGCGCGAGGTGCTCACCAACCTGTTCTTCAGCGAGAAGCGCTATGACCTGGGCGAGGTGGGCCGCTACCGCATCGACAAGAAGCTCAATCTCGACACCCCCATGGACGTCAAGGTGCTTACCAAGGAGGACATCATCGAGATTATCAAATACCTCATAGAGCTGATCAACTCGAAGGCCGACGTCGACGACATCGACCACCTGAGCAACCGCCGCGTGCGCACCGTCGGCGAGCAGCTCTACAACCAGTTTAACGTGGGCCTGGCCCGCATGAGCCGCACCATCCGCGAGCGCATGAACGTGCGCGACAACGAGGTGTTCACCCCCATCGACCTGATCAACGCCAAGACCATCTCGTCGGTCATCAACTCATACTTCGGCACCAACGCGCTGTCGCAGTTCATGGACCAGACCAACCCGCTGGCGGAGATCACCCACAAGCGCCGTATGAGCGCCCTGGGCCCCGGCGGCCTGAGCCGCGAGCGCGCGGGCTTCGAGGTGCGCGACGTGCACTACACCCACTACGGGCGCCTGTGTCCCATCGAGACTCCTGAGGGTCCCAACATCGGCCTTATCTCCTCTCTGTGTGTCTACGCCAAGATCAACGACCTCGGCTTCATCGAGACCCCCTACCGCGAGGTGTCCAGCGGCAAGGTCAACCTCAACAACGACGAGGTGGTGTACATGACCGCCGAGGTTGAGGAGGGCAAGGTCATCGCCCAGGGCAACGCGCCGGTGGCCGACGACGGCACCTTCGTCAACGACCGCATCAAGGCCCGCAAGGACGCCGACTTCCCCATCGTCTCGCCCCAGGAGGTGCAGCTGATGGACGTCTCGCCCACGCAGATAGCGTCGATAGCCGCCTCGCTCATCCCCTTCCTGGAGCACGACGACGCCAACCGCGCGCTGATGGGCTCCAACATGATGCGCCAGGCCGTGCCGCTGATGCGCTCCGAGGCCCCCATCGTGGGCACCGGCATCGAGGCCCAGCTGGTGCGCGACAGTCGCACGCAAATCATGGCCGAGGGCGCCGGCACCGTCGAGTTTGTCGATGCCACCGTCATTCGCATACGTTATGACCGCACGGCCGACGAGGAGTTTGTCTCCTTCGAGAGCGCCGTCAAGGAATACCGCCTGCCCAAGTTCCGCAAGACCAACCAGAGCACCACCATCGACCTGCGCCCGATAGTCAACAAGGGGCAGCGCGTGGCCAAGGGCGACATACTCACCGAGGGCTACTCCAGCGAGAACGGCGAGCTGGCCCTGGGCCGCAACCTCAAGGTGGCGTTCATGCCCTGGAAGGGTTACAACTACGAGGACGCCATCGTGCTCAACGAGCGCGTGGTGCGCGAGGACATACTGACGTCGGTGCACGTCGACGAATACTCCCTGGAGGTGCGCGAGACAAAGCGCGGCATGGAGGAGCTGACCTCTGACATCCCCAACGTGGCCGAGGACGCCACCAAGGACCTCGACGAGCGCGGCATCATCCGCGTGGGCGCCCACGTCATCCCCGGCGACATCATGATCGGCAAGATCACGCCCAAGGGCGAGACTGACCCCACTCCGGAGGAGAAGCTGCTGCGCGCCATCTTCGGCGACAAGGCCGGCGACGTCAAGGACGCCTCCCTCAAGGCCACCCCGAGCCTCAAGGGCGTGGTCATCGGCACCAACCTCTTCAGCCGCGCCCAGAAGAAAGGGCGCCGCAACGCCTCCAACGCCCAGCTGCCCAAGCTCGACGAGGAGTATGAGGAGAAGCTCTCGAAGCTCAAGGACGTGCTGGTGGAGAAGCTGATGACGCTGATAGGCGAGCGCAAGTCGTCGGGCGTCAAAGACTTCCTCGGCAGCGAGATCATACCCAAGGGCACCCAGTTTACGGCCGAGACCCTGCGCGGCATCGACTATGACACGGTGAACCTGAGCAAGTGGACCTCCGACGCCCGCAAGAACGAGCTTATCCGCACCACCATAGTAAACTACCTGCGCAAGAGCAAGGAGATCGACGCAGAGCTGCGCCGCAAGAAGTTTGACATCAGCATCGGCGACGAGCTGCCCTCGGGCATCATCCAGCTGGCAAAGGTGTACATCGCCAAGAAGCGCAAGATCAGCGTGGGCGACAAGATGGCCGGCCGTCACGGCAACAAGGGCATCGTCAGCCGCATCGTGCGCCAGGAGGACATGCCGTTCCTCGAGGACGGCACCCCCGTCGACATCGTGCTCAACCCGCTGGGCGTGCCCTCGCGTATGAACCTGGGCCAGATCTTCGAGACGGTGCTCGGCTGGGCCGGCCGCGAGCTGGGCGAGAAATTCTCGACCCCCATCTTCGACGGCGCCACCCTCGACGACCTCAACGCCTGGACCGACAAGGCCGGCCTGCCGCGCTACGGCAAGACCTACCTCTACGACGGCGGCACGGGCGAGCGCTTCGACCAGCCTGCCACCGTGGGTGTGATCTACATGCTCAAGCTGGGCCACATGGTCGAGGACAAGATGCACGCGCGCTCCATCGGCCCGTACTCGCTCATCACGCAGCAGCCCCTGGGCGGCAAGGCCCAGTTCGGCGGCCAGCGTTTCGGCGAGATGGAGGTCTGGGCGCTCGAGGCCTTCGGCGCCTCGCACGTGCTGCAGGAGATCCTCACCGTCAAGAGCGACGACGTCACCGGCCGCTCGAAGGCCTACGAGGCCATCGTCAAGGGCGAGCCGATGCCGCCGGCTGGCATCCCCGAGAGCCTCAACGTGCTGCTGCACGAGCTCCGCGGCCTGGGCCTGAGCATCAAGCTCGAAGGCTAGTGTTTAGTGGTTAGTGATTAGTGTTTAGTTAATAGCTGATTAGATACTGCATTGACGGCTACACGCCTGTATGGACACTTAAAATAATATTAGCAACTTCTTTTTACCACTATATATGGCTTTTAAGAAAGAAACAAAGACTAAGACCTCATTCTCGAAGATCTCCATCGGCCTGGCATCGCCGGAGGAGATACTTGAGATGTCGTCGGGCGAGGTGCTCAAGCCGGAGACCATAAACTACCGCACCTACAAGCCGGAGCGCGACGGACTCTTCTGCGAGCGCATCTTCGGCCCGGTGAAGGACTACGAGTGCCATTGCGGCAAGTACAAGCGCATACGCTACAAGGGCATCGTCTGCGACCGCTGCGGCGTGGAGGTGACCGAGAAAAAAGTGCGCCGCGAGCGCATGGGCCACATCAAGCTGGTGGTGCCCGTGGCCCACATCTGGTACTTCCGCTCGCTGCCCAACAAGATCGGCTATCTGCTGGGCATGCCCTCCAAGAAGCTCGACTCCGTCATCTACTACGAGCGCTACGTGGTCATCAACCCCGGCCCCTTCCGCCCCAAGGTGGATGAGAACGGCAAGGAGCTCAAGGAGCAGCCCGAGGACACGCTCCGCCGCTACGACCTGCTGACCGAGGAGGAGTACTATGACCGCTTTGACTCGCTGCCCAAGGAGAACCAGCAGCTCGAGGACTCCGACCCCGAGAAGTTTGTCGCCAAGATGGGCGCAGAGGCCATCTACGACCTGCTCAAGGAGCTCGATCTCGACGCCCTCAGCTACGAGCTGCGCGCGCAGGCCAACCATGACAACTCGCAGCAGCGCAAGACCGAGGCCCTCAAGCGCCTCCAGGTGGTCGAGTCGTTCAAGGCTTCGCGCAACCGCAACAAGCCCGAGTGGATGATCATGCAGGTGGTGCCCGTCATCCCGCCCGAGCTGCGCCCGCTGGTGCCCCTCGACGGCGGCCGGTTCGCCACCTCCGACCTCAACGACCTCTATCGCCGAGTCATCATACGCAACAACCGCCTCAAGCGCCTGATCGAGATCAAGGCTCCCGAGGTGATACTCCGCAACGAGAAGCGAATGCTCCAGGAGGCCGTCGACTCGCTGCTCGACAACTCCCGCAAGTCGTCGGCCGTCAAGACCGAGGCCAACCGTCCGCTCAAGTCGCTCTCTGACTCGCTCAAGGGCAAGCAGGGCCGCTTCCGCCAGAACCTCCTTGGCAAGCGCGTCGACTACTCCGCCCGAAGCGTCATCGTCGTCGGCCCCGAGCTGAAGATGCACGAGTGCGGCATCCCCAAGGACATGGCCGCAGAGCTTTACAAGCCGTTTGTCATTCGCAAGCTCATGGAGCGCGGCATCGTCAAGACCGTCAAGGCCGCCAAGAAGCTGGTAGACCGCAAGGAGCCGGTGGTATGGGAGATCCTGGAATACGTCATGAAAGGCCATCCCGTGCTGCTCAACCGCGCCCCCACGCTTCATCGCCTGGGCATCCAGGCTTTCCAGCCCAAGATGATCGAGGGCAAGGCCATACAGCTCCACCCCCTGGCATGTACGGCGTTCAACGCCGACTTCGACGGCGACCAGATGGCAGTGCACTTTCCGCTGGGCAACGAGGCCATCCTCGAGGCACAGATGCTCATGCTCGGCGCCCACAATATCCTCAACCCGGCCAACGGCGCCCCCATCACCGTGCCTTCGCAGGACATGGTGCTCGGCCTCTACTATATCACCAAGCTCCGCAAGGGCGACAAGGGCGAGGGCCTGAAGTTCTACGGCCCCGAGGAGGCAGAGATAGCCTACAACGAGGGCCGCGTGACCCTGCACGCCCCCGTCAGCATCATGGTCGACGACGTGGACGCCGACGGCAACCCCTACCGCCACCTGGTGGAGAACACCTCCGTGGGCCGTGTGCTCGTCAACCAGTACGTGCCCAAGGAGATTGGCTATGTCAACGAGATACTGTCGAAGAAGTCGCTGCGCACCATCATCTCGCGCGTCATCAAGAAGTGCGGCATCCCGCGCTCGGCACAGTTCCTCGACGACATCAAGAACCTCGGCTACCACATGGCCTTCAAGGGCGGCATCTCGTTCAACCTGGGCGACGTGCTCATACCCAAGGAGAAGGAGGAGTATGTCAACGAGGGCTACGAGGAGGTGCAGCAGGTGCTCAACAACTACGCCATGGGCTTCATCACCAACAACGAGCGCTACAACCAGATCATCGACATCTGGACCAACGTCAACACTCGCCTGACCAACACGCTGATGAAGCAGATCTCGGAGGACCAGCAGGGCTTCAACCCCGTCTACATGATGCTCGACTCCGGCGCCCGTGGCTCCAAGGACCAGATACGCCAGCTCTCCGGCATGCGCGGCCTCATGGCCAAGCCCCAAAAGGCCGGCGCCGAGGGCGGCCAGATCATAGAGAACCCGATCCTCGCAAACTTCAAGGAGGGCTTGAGCGTGCTCGAGTACTTCATCTCCACCCACGGCGCCCGCAAGGGCCTTGCCGACACCGCCCTTAAGACCGCCGACGCCGGTTACCTTACCCGCCGTCTGGTAGACGTGGCCCACGACGTGATCATCACCGAGGAGGACTGCGGCACCCTGCGCGGTCTCGAGTGCCGGGAGATCAAGAAGAACGACGAGGTAATCGCCTCGCTGGGCGAGCGCATCGTCGGGCGAGTCAGCGTCCATGACATTGTCGACCCCACCACCGGCGAGATCATCGTCCACGAGAACGAGGAGATCACCGACGCCATGGCCGACCGCATCGACGCCTCTCCCATCGAGAAGGTGGAGATACGCAGCGTGCTCACCTGCGAGGCCAAGAAGGGCGTGTGCGCCAAGTGTTACGGCCGCAACCTGGCCAACCACCGCATGGTGCAGAAGGGCGAGGCCGTCGGCGTCATCGCCGCACAGTCGATCGGCGAGCCCGGTACACAGCTGACCCTGCGTACGTTCCACGTCGGCGGTGTGGCATCGAACATCGCCGCCGTCAACACCATCACCTCCCGCTACGAGGGCATCCTCGAGATAGACGACCTGCGCACCGTGCGCACCGACGAGGTGGCTCCCAACGGCGAGCCCGTTGACGTCGTCCTCAGCCGCCAGTCGGAGCTGCGCATCATCGACGCCAAGACCGGCATGATGCTCACCAACGCCACCCTGCAGTACGGTTCCAAGCTGTTCTTCCACAGCGGCGACCAAGTCCGCAAGGGCGACGTGATAGCCGAGTGGGACCCCTTCAACGCCGTAATCGTCAGCGAGGTCGGCGGCCGTCTCCGCTTCAAGGACCTCATCGAGAACTCCACCTACCGCGTCGAGAGCGACGAGTCGACCAACGTGCAGGAGAAGATCATCATCGAGAGCAAGGAGCGCGGCAAGGTGCCCGCAGCCGAGATAGTCGATGCCTCGGGCAACGTGCTCAAGACCTACGCCCTGCCTGTGGGCGCCCACATCCTCAAGGAGGATGGCGAGGAGGTCAAGCCCGGCGAGAGCTTCGTAAAGATGCCTCGCGCCAGCGGCTCTGCCGGCGACATCACCGGCGGCCTGCCCCGCGTGCAGGAGCTCTTCGAGGCCCGCAACCCGATGAACCCCGCCGTGGTCAGTGAAATCGACGGCGAGGTGACATTCGCCCCCAAGCCAAAACGCGGCAACCGCGAGATTATCGTCACCTCCAAGACCGGCGACGTCAAGAAATACCTCGTGCCCCTGTCAAAGCAGATACTCGTGCAGGAGAACGACTACGTGCGCGCCGGCACGCCGCTGTCTGACGGCGCCGTCACCCCCGCCGACATCCTCAAGATTCTCGGCCCGACGGCAGTGCAGGACTACATCGTCAACGAGGTGCAGGACGTCTACCGCCTCCAGGGCGTGAAGATCAACGACAAGCACTTCGAGGTAATCGTCCGCCAGATGATGCGCAAGGTGAGCATCGTCGATCCCGGCGACACCAACTTCCTCGAGCTGCAGGTTGTGGACAAGCGCGCCTTCATGGACGAGAACGACCGCATCTGGGGCAAGAAGTACGTGCTCGACCCCGGCGACTCTGAGACCGTCAAGGAGGGCCAGATCATCACTGCCCGCAAGCTCCGTGACGAGAACTCGGCCCTCAAGCGCAAGGACCTGCGCCCGATAGTCACCCGCGATACCAACCCCGCCACGGCCGAGCAGATACTCCAGGGCATCACCCGTGCCGCCCTGCAGACCACATCGTTCATGTCAGCCGCCTCCTTCCAGGAAACCACCAAGGTGCTCAACGACGCCGCCATCAACGGCAAGACCGACACCCTCGAGGGCATGAAAGAGAACGTCATCTGCGGCCACCTCATCCCCGCCGGCACCGGCCTGCGCGAGTATGACCGCCTCGTTGTCGCCTCCCGCGACGATGTCGAGAGCATCGACGACCGCGTCGCCACCCTCGACGAGATTGCCGAGGAGGTATAACTACATAAATAACTTCAAAATTAACGCTTTGGCTCCGTTTTGTGGGTCAAGGCGTTAATTTTTTGGAAACTGCCGGAAAAGTTGTACCTTTGCAAATGCACTAACCTTACAAGTTATGGACACGTTGAAATACCCAATAGGGATGCAGTCGTTTGAGCGTCTGCGCAACGACGGCAGTGTGTACGTCGACAAGACAGAATATGTCTGGCGTATGACTCATTCCGGAGCCAACACTTACTTCCTGAGCCGTCCCCGGCGGTTCGGCAAGAGCCTGCTGCTGTCGACCATCGAGGCATATTTCTTAGGGAAGAAACACCTTTTCGACGGCCTATACCTTGGCGAGCACGAGACCGAGTGGCCAACCTATCCGGTTATCCATATCGACATGAGTGATATACAGGCCACAGATTCTAAGCGTCTTGAAGAGGATCTTAGCCTGACACTCAAAAAGTATGCCGACCGATACGGTGTGCCGTACAATGCTGAAACGGGCTCGTTAGGCAAGCGTTTCGGATCCCTTATGCGAGATATTCATGATAAGACGGGCAAGGATGTAGTAGTGCTTATCGACGAATATGACAAGGGCATCATCGAAGTGCTCGACAATGCTGAGGAACTGGAGATAAACCAAGATCTCCTGCGTCCGTTCTTCGCCCAGATCAAGTCATGTAATGACATCCTCCGCTTCTGCCTTATAACGGGTGTGGCCCGCTTCCGCCATTACACCATATTCTCAGGGTTCAACAATCCCAAGGACATATCCATGGATACAGACTATGCCGCAATCTGTGGCATCACTGAGGAGGAACTTCTCGGATATTTTACCCCTGGAATTGAGTCTATGGCAGAGGCGGAAGGTGTTGCTTTCGATGCCATGGTTGGTGAGTTGCGCCTAAAGTATGACGGCTATCGCTTTACCCGGTCGAATACGCTTGTATACAATCCTTTCAGTATCCTTAACTGCTTTGATGAACAGTCGATGGATGACTTCTGGATCAAATCCGGCAACTCGAAGGTGTTTGTCAAATATCTTGCAAAGTCAGACTTCGATGTTACAAAGATAGAATATGTCAGGAGTGACAAGGAGGAGATGGAGGGGACATTCAAGGCTGACAACCCCATACCTCTTCTCTTCCAGACCGGCTATCTTACCATTAAAGACTTCAAGCGCGGACGTTATTATTTGGGCATACCCAACGGCGAAGTGCGCAAGGCTCTTGTCGACGAACTCGTGCCGCAATACATGGGCACCTCCTTAAGCAACTTCCGTACGCGTCTCGATGATATACAGGATGCAGTGATGGACGGTGAGCCGGAGACACTGCTTGTCAATCTTCAGTCGCTCTTTGCTTCCGTGCCGTATCAAGACATAGATGTGCCCCGTCTCGAGAAATATTACCATGTGATGGTGTACCAGATATTTCTGATGCTTGGAATAGACGCCCGCAGCGAGATCTCGATGAGCGGCGGCCGCATCGACCTGCTGGTCAAGGCGCAACATTACGTCTACGTCATGGAGTTCAAGCTCGACGGCTCGCCCGAGGAGGCTTTAGCCCAGATCGACAGCCACGCATACGCCCTGCCGTGGAAGGCTGACGGCCGCAAGGTCTTCAAGATCGGCGTCAACTTCTCCTCCGTCACCCGCACCCTCACCTCCTGGGCCATCGACGGGTAGCCGCGAAAATAGTTTGGGGTAAGTAGCCGTCGGCTCGTAGTTTTTTCGTAACTTTGCAGGCTGAAAAAACTTGCTTATGCAGAATATACGTAACATCGCTATCATCGCCCACGTCGACCACGGCAAAACCACCCTCGTCGACAAGATGCTGATGGCTGGAAATCTCTTCCGCGACAACCAGGCTACCGGCGAACTTATACTCGACAACAACGACCTGGAGCGCGAGCGCGGCATCACCATCCTCTCCAAGAACGTTTCGATAAACTACAACGGCTATAAAATCAACATTATAGACACCCCGGGACATGCCGACTTCGGCGGCGAGGTGGAGCGCGTGCTCAACATGGCCGACGGCTGCCTGCTGCTGGTCGACGCTTTCGAGGGACCGATGCCGCAGACGCGCTTCGTGCTGCAGAAGGCCATACAGATGGGCCTCAAGCCCGTGGTGGTCATCAACAAGGTAGACAAGCCCAACTGCCGCCCCGACGAGGTGCAGGAGATGGTGTTCGACCTGATGTTCAACCTCGACGCCACCGAGGAGCAGCTCGACTTCCCCACCGTCTACGGCTCCGCCAAGCAGGGGTGGATGAGCGACGACTGGCGCAAGCCCACCGACAACATCCGCGCCGTGCTCGACGCCATCATCGACTTCATACCGGCTCCGCAGACGCTCGAGGGTCCCGCGCAGATGCTCATCACCTCCCTCGACTACAGCAGCTACGTCGGCCGCATCGCCATCGGCCGCGTCCACCGCGGCACCCTCCGCGAGGGGATGGAGATTGGCCTGTGCAAGAAAGACGGCACGGTCGTGCGCCAGAAAATCAAGGAGCTGCACGTCTTCGAGGGGATGGGGCGCAAGAAGGTGTCGGAGGTCAGTTCCGGCGACATCAGCGCCCTGGTCGGCATCGACGGATTTGAGATCGGCGACACAGTGGCCGACCCCGAAAACCCCGAGCCTCTTCCCCGCATAGCCATCGACGAGCCCACGATGTCGATGACTTTCACTATCAACGACTCACCATTCTTCGGCCGCGACGGCAAATACGTCACCTCGCGGCACATCGGCGACCGCCTGCGCCGCGAGCTCGACAAGAACCTCGCCCTGCGCGTGGCGCGCACCGACAAGGAGGACCAGTGGATAGTCTACGGCCGTGGCGTGCTCCACCTGAGCGTGCTCATCGAGACCATGCGCCGCGAAGGCTACGAGCTACAGGTGGGCCAGCCGCAGGTGATAGTCAAGGAGATAGGCGGCCGCAAGTGCGAGCCGGTGGAGCTGCTGACCATCAACGTGCCCGAGGAATATTCCTCCAAGATGATCGACATGGTCACCCGCCGCAAGGGTGAGATGACCTCGATGCAGGTGCAGAACGACCGCGTGCACCTCGAGTTCCAGATACCCTCGCGCGGAATCATCGGCCTGCGCAACAACGTGCTCACTGCCTCCGCCGGCGAGGCCATCATGGCTCACCGCTTCCTCGAGTACCAGCCCTGGAAGGGCGACATCGAGCGCCGAACCAACGGCTCGCTCATAGCCATGGAGGGCGGCACGGCTTACGCATACGCCATCGACAAGCTGCAAGACCGCGGCCGGTTCTTCATCTTCCCCCAGGAAGAGGTCTACGCCGGACAGGTGGTAGGCGAGAACGCCAAGGACAACGACATCGTGGTCAACGTCACCAAGTCGAAGAAACTCACCAACATGCGCGCCAGCGGCGCCGACGACAAGGCCCGCATCATTCCCCCCGTGGTGTTCAGCCTCGAGGAGGCCCTGGAATACATCAAGGAGGATGAATATGTGGAGGTTACCCCCCACCACCTGCGCCTGCGCAAGATTATACTCGACGAGCTGGAGCGCAAGCGCGCAGCCCGTTGACGCCCGTACGGCCAGATGCTGAAGACGACGTACAAAATAGTGCGGACAGTAGTGGTCACAGTTCTGTTGCTGGGACTTGTGCTGCCCGCGCTGTTGTATGTCACCCTCACCCTGCCACCGGTGCAAAACCGGCTGCGCGGCACCGCCGAAGACCAGCTCACCAAGTTGCTCGGCGTCGAGGTTAGCATCGGCCGCCTCGACTTCTCCCCTTTCAACCGCCTCACCCTCCACGACGTCGCCTTGGTAGGGGAGGGATGCGACACTATCGCTACCATCGGACGCCTCGGCGCCGGCATCAACCTGACACAGCTGGTCGTAAACGAGAAGATAGTGGTGACTTTCGCCGAGATAATCCGCCTGAACGGCCACATCCGGCGCGCCACTCCCGACGCCCCGCTCAACATCCAGCCCATCATCGACGCCCTTTCACCCAAGGATTCCAACAAGCCGCCCACACAGTTCGACTTCAAGGTCTGCACCGTCATCATACGCCAGTCGGCGCTGACTTACGACGTGCTCTCAGAGCCGGCTCCGGAGGAGGGACGCTTCGACGTGAACCATGTGGCCATTAGCAACCTGCGCGCCGACATTGCCCTGCCGCGCATGGCCAATGACGACTTCTCGTTCGACATCTCCCAGCTCGCATTTGCCGAGCGCAGCGGGCTTCGCCTAAAGAGCTTGCGCGGCAACTATCACGTCACCGCCACCGCGCTGACCGCCCAAAAGCCGGTCCTGGAAGTCAACGACTCCAAACTGCTTCTTGGTGATGTCTCTCTGAAATACAATTCATTCAAAACCATCGGCGAGGACCTCAAGTGCGCTGGCATCGACCTTGCGTTGCTCCCCGGCACCGTCATACTCCTCTCAAATTTTTCTCCCCTCCTGCCGGCTTTGAGTTACGTAGACACTCCGTTTGCCGTCGAAGCCCACATTACCGGCGCACTCAACGACCTTGACATCAACTTCTTAAAGATAACCACACCCGACTCTCACGTGGGCGTGGACATCAAGGCATCCGTGGCCGGCTTGCTCGACGGAGCACTCGACGTGGAAGTCCCCCGCCTGGAGGTCAACGGCAACGGTGCACGGTTTGTGGATGTTATCTCACACTTTGCCACCCTCCCTACCGAGCCGGCCGCTATGCTGTCACGTGCCGGTGACATAACTGTGGTCGGCACAGGATATTACTCCGACACGCGCGCTTCTTTCGACGGGCGCGTCACCACCGGTCTCGGCACTGTCGACCTCGACGCTTCGCTCAGCCGAAGCGGCCAGGCCATCACCGTTGACGGCCACGTGGAGACTGCCGAGTTTGACCTTGGCAACCTCTTGGCAAACAGCGATCTGGGCTTGCTGTCAGTGTCGGCGGATGTCGAGGCGTCGTTCAACCGACGCCTCACAGCGGGCAGCTTTGACGGAGTAGTCTCCCGAATTGATTACAAAGGGCACACAATCAATGATATAACCGCAGATGTTGACTATTCGGGCAACGCCGTCGGTGGCGTGGTCAGCATTGCCGATCCTGAGCTGGATTTCAACATTGAGGGCAGCATAAACCTCGCAGGTGAGATACCGCAGCTCAACGTCGATTTTACTGCTGCTGCCGTAAACCTCGCCATGATCGGCGTCAACACCCGCTGGCCCGACCACCGCCTCTGGTTCGAGGGCACAGCCCAGCTCTCCGGCAAGTCGCTCAACAGTTGTGTCGGCACTCTGTCGATCGACTATGTGCACTTTGTCGATGGCAACGGCAAAGGCCTCTTCCTTGATGAAATTATCATAGACACAGACAACCTCTCACAGCCACAGTATTTTAGCATAAATTCAGAATTCATATCCGGCCGACTCGACGGCACATACACCATCACTTCGCTCCCCGCCACCGTGCAGACTCTGCTCTCGCAAGTCATGCCTGCGCTCGTGCCTGCTCCTGCCCATGAGCAGCAGTCGGATGACAATTTCGACTTCGCATTTACTCTTCATCCTGTCGACAAGATTAACGCGCTGGTCAAGCTGCCCGTAAACATGGCTGACGATATCGATCTCAGCGGCTCGATGAACAGCGCCGACGGAACCATGTCGGTTGCTCTCCTGGCTCCATACATCATTCAGGGCGGCGCCATGCTCGTGGGCACCAGCGTTACCGCCGATGTCTATGGAAACGACTCGCGCGCAGAGTTTTATCTCAACTCTACGGTCGTTACCAAGAAGGACCGCATAGATTTCACCATCTTTGCCGACGCCCTCAGCGACGCCGTCGACACCGAAATAGCCTGGAATTACAACCGCCCCAAACTCTACGAGGGTAAAGTATCGCTCTCTACAGCCTTCGCGCGCAATCCTGACGACAATGCGCTTACCACACGCATTGGGTTCAATCCCACCACTTTTGCAGTCGCCGACACTGTCTGGGACATCTCCCCGGGCATTGTCACCATAGTCGACGGCGTTATTAGTGCAGAGCACATAAAGGTAGGCCGCGAGGGGCAGTTCCTCACTATCGATGGCACCGTCGACAAAACCCCCGACTCACGGCTCTCTGTTGAGTTGTCGGACATCAACCTCGACTACATTTTCGAAACCCTGGGCATCGACAACGTGATGTTCGGCGGCGATGCAACAGGCACGTTCACAGCCTCCTCTCTACTCTCCGGCAAACCCGAGATGGCCACCGACAACCTGTCTGTCCGCCGCCTGACTTACAACCACTCCCTCATGGGCGACGCACTCATCTCAGCCGCCTGGGACAATCCCTCAAAGGCCATCACCATGAAGGCCGACATCACCCAGCCCAACGACCGCCACTCTTACGTCGACGGGCGCATCATGCCCATGACTGACTCCCTGGACTTTACCTTCGATGCCGACCGCATACGCGTGGGATTCATGCTCCCCTTCATGTCTGCCTTTACCTCCGACGTCGACGGATACGCCTCCGGTCATGCCCGCCTGTGGGGCTCGTTCAAGTATATCGACATGGTCGGCGACATCTACGCCGAAGACCTCAAGCTCAAGGTAGACTTCACTAACACTGTCTATTACGCCACCGACTCGGTACACCTGACCCCGGGCCATATCGACTTCGCAAACGTCGGCTTGACCGATATTTACGGCAACAAGGCGGTACTAAACGGCTGGCTCACACACGAGTTCTTCAAGCGCCCCCGCTTTGAGTTCGTCGTCACCGACGCCAAAGACCTCCTCGTCTACGACGTCAAGAAGCAGTCAGACGAAGACATCTGGTACGGACGCGTCTTCGCCGACGGTTCCGCGCGAGTCTACGGCGAGCCGGGCAAGGTGGACATCGGCATCAACGTCACTACCTGCCCAAAATCCACCTTCACCTTCGAGCTCTCTGACGCCGAGACCGCCTACGACTATAACTTCATCACCTTCCGCGACCGCGACCCCAAGCCCGTGGCCGACTCAGTGGCCGCCGAGCCCCAGGCCGTCCGCGATTTCTATAACCGCCGGACGCTGGCCAGCCAGGATGCACCCTCCATCTATACCATGGACATCAACGTCGCCGTGACACCACAGGCCGAGATCATACTCGTCATGGACCCCGTCGGAGGCGACAAAATCCGTGCCTACGGCTCCGGCGACCTGCGCATGACTTACAACTCCGGCACCGAAGACCTCCGCATGTACGGCGACTACACCCTCGAGCGGGGACACTATAACTTCACCCTCCAAGACATTATTGTCAAAGACTTTACAATAGCCGCCGGCAGCGCAATACGTTTCAACGGCGACCCGTATGCCGCGCAGCTCGACATGACCGCCCACTACGTGGTCAACGCCAACCTCGCCGACCTCGACGAGTCGTTCCTCACCGACGTCGACCTCAACCGCACAAACGTCCCCGTCAACGCCGTCATGAAAATTTCCGGCGATATGCGCCAGCCCGACATCGACTTCGACCTCGCGTTCCCGACCCTCAACTCCGACGTCTACCGCAAAGTGCGTTCCATCATCTCCACCGACGACATGATGAGCCGCCAGATAGTCTACCTCCTCGCCCTAAACCGCTTCTACACACCCGACTACATGACCGCCACCAAGGGCAACGAGCTATTCTCCGTGGCCTCCTCCACTATCTCCTCGCAAATCAGCTCGCTGCTCGGACAGATCTCCGACTCCTGGAACATCGCCCCCTCACTGCGCTCCGACAAGGGCGACTTCACCGACGTAGAGTTTGACCTCGCACTTTCCTCTACACTCCTCAACAACCGGTTGCTCCTCAACGGCAACTTCGGCTATCGCGACAACGCCCTCAACAACAACTCCTTCATCGGCGACTTCGACATCGAATACCTCCTCAACCGCCAGGGAACATTCCGCCTCAAAGCCTACAACCGTTACAACGACCAGAACTACTACATCAAGTCAGCCCTCACCACCCAGGGCGTCGGCATCCAGTTCCGCCACGACTTCGACAACATGTTCTCCTTCCTCCGTCGCAAGCGCAAATCATCCCCCGTCCCCTCCGACACATTATTATTATATACCCTCCCCGACACCATCAAGTAAGGAGGGCGGCCGTCCCCGGCCGCACCCCCCGCCTTGACCGCCCGCTGCGAGCGTCAGCGAGCCGCATCGGGCACAGCGGCGGCCGTCAGGCCGGCGCCACCGTAGTGGCGCGCTTTGCGCGTCACCTCCCCGCCTTGGCCCCCCATCATGGAGGCGTTTCGGCTCGATTGTTTAGCCCTACAAGGTTAAAGTAGGTTAAAAATCACGGGCCTGAAACAGGCAACTCGCTGACTGTTAGC
>CAYOUJ010000039.1:0-21980 GCA_964407165.1 uncultured Muribaculaceae bacterium
AAATTTAGTTTTGACACTAAATTTAGCTTTATTTAGCTATTCGCTGAGTAGTTACTTAACCGGCTAATCGTGTAACCGGTTAAAGACCTTTGGACTGTGTGGGCGGCAACCCATGCGGCCAAGGCGGGGATGTGCGGCCGCCGGCGGCCGCCCTCCTTACTTGCGGGAGAGGCGGCGGAACTGGTAGTAGATGAGGATGGCGGTGGCGAGGGTGGCGAAGCAGTCGCTGACGGGGTAGGCGGTCCAGACGCCGTCGAGCTGCATGAAGGTGGGGAGCCACAGCAGCAAGGGTATGAGGAAGATTACCTGGCGGCAGAGGCTGAGGAAGATTGACTTGCCGGCCTTGCCGATGCTCTGGAAGAGGTTGGTGGCGACTATCTGGAAGCCGACCATCCAGAATGCCCGCAGGCCCAGGCGGAAGGTGTGTTCTGTCAGGTCGATGAGGGGCTCGTCGGTGGTGAATGCGCGTGCGATGAGGCGGGGGACGGCGTAGCCGCCGGCGAGGCCGAGGAGGCACACGGCGGTGCAGGCGCCTGTTGCGAGCCAGAATGTGCGGCGGAGGCGGTGGATGAGGCCGGCGCCGTAGTTGTATCCGACGATGGGCTGCATGCCCTGGCAGATGCCGACGATGATCATGCAGAGCAGTGAGGTGTATGTGATGAAGATGCTCGCTGCGGCGATAGCGGTGTCGCCGCCGTAGCGGTGGAGGGTATGGTTGACGATGACGCTGATGGCGCTGCCGGCGAGGTTGACGATGGAGGGTGCGGCGCCGATGGCGAAGATGCTCCAGACGATGTGCCAGCGGAGGCGGTAGATGCCGCGCTGGAAGCGGAGACGGACCGACGGGCGGCAGAAGTGGAGCATGACGAAGGCGCAGGTGGTGGCCATGGCGATGTCGGTGGCGATGGCGGCGCCTTTGATGCCCCAGTGGAAGATGAAGATGAACGTTGGGGCGAGGATGAGGTTGACGCCGGTGCCGATGAAGAGGGTGACCATGGCGCGGATGGGGTAGCCGGATGCGCGCATGATGTTGTTGAAGCTGAAGGTGAGGTTCATCAGCAGCATGCCGGGGAGTATCCAGGCCATGAAGTCGTGGGCGTAGGGGAGGGTCGCCTCGGAGGCTCCGAAGGCTATGAGTATGGGGTCGAGGAAGATGGCGAATACGGCGATGTAGACGATGGCGTTGGTGATGGTGAGGACGAGGGAGTTGCCTAAAACCTGGAGTGCCTGGTCGAGGCGGTCGGCGCCGAGCATGATGGATGTGCGCGCGGCGGCGCCGGCGCCGATGAGCAGGCCGATGGCGGCCGAGAGGTTCATCACGGGGAAGGTGATGGCCAGGCCGGCGATGGCGTCGGGACCCATCACCTGGCCGATGAAGATGCGGTCGATGACGTTGAAGATTGCGCTGACGACCATGCCGACCACGGCGGGGAGGCTGTAGTTCCACAGCAGGCGTGGTATGCTGCCGGTGGCGAGAATCTCTATGTTTCCCTGGACTGATTTCACGGGTGCAAAGGTACGAAAAAATTAGTGATTAGTGAGCAGTGGTTAGTGATTAGTGACCATCCGGACGGCAGCTAGTCACTAATCACTGCTCACTAATCACTGAAATTTTGTAACTTTGCGGGCGCAAATGGTAATTTTTGAGCGAAATATGCTGTTGGCGCAGGCGGCCGGGGTGTGTGCCGTGGTTGCGTCGCTGTTGCTGCTGCCGGGAGCGCCGGTGGCCGGCACCGCCGTGGCAATGACCACAGTATGGGCCGTGTGTGCTCTGATATACAGCCGCTTGGCTGCGGCTTCGCGCGGGGGGTTGCTGGTGCTTCTGGCGCTGTGGACTTTCATCAGCATCCTCAGTACTGCCAATGTTTGGTATTTCACCACGGCCTCCGGTGGCACGTGCGTCGAGCCGGTGCTGCACAACACCGACATGCAGATGTATTATTACTACGCCAAGGGCATCATCGCTGAGGACTTCACGGGCCACCAATATAATATGGTCGGGCTTGTGTTCGCTGTGGTGATGGAGCTTTTCGGGGTGTCGATAGTGACGCTGACGGTGCTGAGCGAGCTGGCGATTATGCTCACCATACTCATCACGGGGTACGTGGCGGCGCGGGTCACCGACGGCAAATCTCGAGCGTGCACCACGGCTATGGTGCTTATGGGCCTCATATCATACGTTACGGCGATGGGGACGATGGTGCTTAAAGACCCGCTGACCATGCTTGGGATGGCGCTGGTGACATTAGGTCTGCTGGCGTTTCAAGACAGATCAAAGCCAAGGACTTGGTGGCTGCTTGCGGCGTTTGCCGCGGGGTGTGGGCTATTAGTGTACATGCGCATGCAGTATCTGGTGATGGCCGCTGTCGGGGTATTGTTGACGATGCGTCTCAACCGCCGGTGTATCTGGCTGGCAGCGTGCATGATAGGAGTGTGCCTGCTGTTGTATGCCGCTCAACGGCTGATGCGCCCCGATGTGATAGTGCAGCCCTTTGAGAAGTTCGCCGACCGACAGTTCATGCAGGACGCCTACGTGACTGATATTGAGGCCGCCCACGGGTTTTATGACGCCTTCGCGGCGCGGTTCTTGGGTGAATATCCCCTCTGGCTGCGCTTGGTGTGCACACCGTTCACGGCTGTGGTGCAATACTTTATACCGTTTTTCTGGACAGCGGGGCGGCATGTGGACTTCGGCCCGTCGATGGTATACGCCCACTTCGGGTTCGGCTGGTATCTTGTGGGCGGACTAATTCTATATTATGTCATTTTCGGGCTGCCCCGGGCGCCGCGGATGCTGTTGCGGCTGACGGTGTGGGGCGCGCTTATGTGGCTCGTGCCGGCATTCATGACCGCGGGCCTGGTGTCGCGCTACTGGCTCCCGATGCTGCCTGCGCTCATCCCGGGGGCGACGGTGGCGTGGCTGGAGATGCGGCGTCGGCGGTCGTTTAAAATTTACGCCGGAGTATACGCTTTGGCGGTAATTTTCGTTTTATTAACAGCATATATGCTCACCGCGCAATGAAAGTCTCCATCATCACACCGACGCTCAATAACGGGGAGGCCCTGCGCCGCACTATCGACAGTGTGGTCGCACAGTCGTACCATGACATTGAGCTTGTGATAGTTGACGGCGGGAGCACTGACAACTCACTGGACATTATCCACGAGCTCGACCATCGCCATCCGACCATGATCAAGTGGCTGTCGGAGCCTGACGACGGTGTGTATCATGCTCTCAACAAGGGCATTGCGCTGGCTACGGGTGACGTCATAGGCACACTTCACGGCAACGACTTCCTCGTCGCGCCCGACATCATCGACCGCATAGTGCGGGTGATGGAAGAGGCGCCGGAGGTGCCGTACGTCTACGGCGACGTGCACTACTTCGCCGAGCCGTCGGGGCGTTGCGTGCGCCTCTACAGCGGGTCGCCGCATCTTGCTGACAATTTGCGCATGGGCATCGCGCCGCCGCACCCGTCGCTGTACATCCGCTCGGAGGTGCTAAGCGAGGTGGGAGGCTACCGCGAGGACTATCGCGTGGCCGCTGATTTCGAGCTGTTTGTGCGTCTGGCGTTTGTCTATGGCATCATTGGGCGCTACATACCGCTCGACATGGTGGGCATGTCGTTGGGCGGCCTTTCGACGAGCCTGCGCAACCGGCTTATAACCAATAATGTGGAGAAGATGCGCGCGCTGCGCGAGAACGGCGTGTCGCGTCACGGGCTTGGCATCCTCAAGCGCTACCTCTTCACGCCTTTTCAGTGAGTGGATGAGTTAATGAGTTAAAGAGTTAAAGATTTAAAGAATTAAAGAAATAAAGGGTTAAAGATTTGATGAGTGATTAGGCATGAGCAAATTGGATAAGATATCGGAGTTTTTCGGGCGCTTGGGCGCATCTGCCAAGGGGCTGGCGAAGATGGCGTTGCAGTCGCGGCGTCCGTTTCGTGCGCCTGAAGGGGTCGAGGGCCCGCTCATAGTGATGGGCAACGGGCCGTCGCTCGCCGACACCATTCGCGATGACATGGACGCCCTGCGCCGCTATCCCGCCATGGCCGTCAATTTCGCCGCCAACACGCCGGAGTTTCAGCAACTTAAGCCCCGATACTACATCCTTGCCGACCCGCATTTCTTCAACCCCGCCGGCGACCCTAACGTCGAGCGGCTGTGGCTCAACCTGCGCGGGGCCGACTGGACTCTGACGCTGCTCGTTCCCGCCAAGGCCACCGTGCCGGAGATGCCTGCCAATGTGCAGGTCGCGCGGTTCAATCCCGTCGGTGTCGAGGGATTTGCGTGGGTGGAGGATTGGGCATATTCAGCGGGGCGGGGGATGCCGCGGCCGCGCAATGTGCTCATTCCCGCCATTATGTGCGGCATACGCCTGGGTTACAAGGAGATATACGTCGTCGGCGCCGACCACTCGTGGATGCGCACGCTGTCTGTCGACTCCGACAACCGCGTGGTCAGCGTGCAGCCCCACTTCTACAAGGACAACACCTCCGAGGCCGAGCGTGTCACCTCCGTCTACTCCGGCTTGCGGCTGCACCAGGTAGTGCAGAGCTTCTACGTCGCCTTCCGCGCCTACCACCGCATAGCCGCCCATGCCGCGCGCCACGGCATCCATATCTACAACGCCACCCCCGTTTCCATGATCGACGCCTTCCCCCGCCGCCACCTGCCATTAGGGCAGTAAGGAATTTAAGGAAATTAAGGAGGTCTTTAACCGATTAGACGATTAACCGGTTAAAGACCTTTGGTGTGTGGGGAGGGCTGGCGGGCAAAGCGGGCGCGGGGGCGCTTCGCCTCCTTTATTTGAAGTCGGGTTGGGTGACGCGGAAATGGTCTCCGTTTTCGTCGACGATGCCACGGAAGTAGCGCTCGTCGTCATAGCCGCCGAAGACGGGGTATTCGGGGACGCCCTCGGGGGTGCGTGCAAACTGTCCGTCGCGCTCCTTCTTGATGTTGCCGTCGAGATATTTCACGAGCAGGTATTCAGCGAGCCGGCGGTATTGCTCGACGTATGTGCGGGCGCGCATGGCGGTGTGGTCGTTGAGGAGGCCGACGGCGACGTCGGGGTCGAGCGTGGGCACCTCCTGCAGCAGCAGGGCGACCTCTTGGTGGAGTGTGTCTTCGATGGCACACTGCACACGGCGGATGTCGGGTATCATCTGCGAGTAGCGGTTATATGCCTGGTTTGCGACGATGTTGTTGACCCAGAAGGCGGAGGAGAGGCTGACGTTGTAGAGGTCGCCGTTGCCCTCGGCAAACTCGTGGGGGACGGTGGTGACGCATGAGTAGACGGGGACGTAGACGCAGGTGTTGGCATCGTCGACGCCGAACCAGAGTATGCCGCGCATCTGCGGGGGGAAGTCGGCGTTCATCTGGCTGACGAAGGAGAATCCGGTCTGCTGTGTGGCTATTGCGCGCTCGTGGGTATATTTCACAGAGTCAACGGTATAGGTCATTGGTCGCCAGCGGTAGGGGACGTGGTAGGGGCCGGCGCCGACGTCCTTGGTCATGTCGTAAGGGGTGCCCTCGAAGTGGTCGCGCATCATCCACTGGACGTCGCGGACGCTGACGAGGCTGTCGGGCTTGACCCACAGGGGCATGATCTCCCCCTCGGCGCGGTCGATCCACGGCAGGTAGCGCTCCATGCCGGAGGCGCAGCGGTTGAACCACGCCCACACGCGGGCGTCGCAGCCGCGCAGGGCGCTGAAGTCGGTTTCGGCGTAGGCCTTCGAGAAGTCAAACTCCTCGTCCTTGCCCGAGAAGTAGCCCATCTTGCGGGCGAACTTGATGACGTCGGGTGCGTAGAGGGTGTTCTCCTTGTCTTTGAGGGGGAAGGTGTGAATGCGGGAGTGGTTGGCGTGACCGGAGATGCAGTCGTCGGGGATGCGTCGGGCGACCCACACGGCGCCCTTTTCCGACGGGCCTTTGCCGATCATCTCCATGACCCAGATTTCGTCGGGGTCGGCGATGGAGAATGATTCCCCCTCGCTGTAATAGCCGTAGTCGCGGACCAGGTCGGTCATGACCTTGATGGCCTCGCGGGCTGTGCGCGCGCGCTGGAGGGCGATGTAGATGAGGGAGCCGTAGTCGACGATGCCGGTGGTGTCCTGCAGCTCGGGACGGCCGCCCCAGGTGCTCTCGGAGATGGTGAGGCCGTGCTCGTTCATGTTGCCGATGGTGGCGTAGGTATGGGCCACTTCGGGTATCTCGCCGAGGTATTTGTTTGAGTCCCAGTCGTATACTTTGCGCATGGCGCCCCGGGGGTGGTCGGCGGCGTCCTGCTTGGGGAGGGTGCCGTAAAGGGTGTGGCTGTCAGCGGCATAGCTGATGATGGTTGAGCCGTCGGCGGAGGCCTTCTTGCCCACGAGCAGCGAGGTGCACGCCCAGGCATGGGCGGCTCCGAGGAGCAGAGCGGCGGCTGCAAGAGTGATGATTCGGTTCATGTTATAGCGGTTTATAATTTACATTTAAAAAGGCATTTAGCATTTGTCAGATAAAGCGATAAATGCTAAATGCCTGTGGTTGTCTTACCAGGATTCGAACCTGGACAGGCAGAACCAAAACCTGCAGTGCTACCATTACACCATAAGACAATCGTGATGGCCCAAAGCTCCCTTTGCGGTGGGCTCTAAAGTCGGTGCAAAGATAGTGCATTTTGGGGGAATGTGCAAGAAAAAGCGTAATTTTAAGGTGAAACGCCGGGGATAATCGATGAAACATCGATAGGTAATCGATAATCTATCGATGGATTGTCGATAATCTATCGATGGGTTATCGACAGGCGTCGAGGGGATGCACCAAAGCCTCCGCGCGGGGATGGCGGAGGCGTGGCGGGTAGCCCATAGGAGAATCGAACTCCTCTTTCAAGAATGAAAATCTTGCGTCCTAACCGATAGACGAATGGGCCCTTCCTGTTGGGGCTGCAGCCGGAGTGGTTAGGCAGCGAGCTTGGCGATGTGACGGGCCAGCTTGCTCTTGAGGTTGGCAGCCTTGTTTTTGGAGAACACCTTCTTGGTTACCATGCGGTCGAGCATGCTGGTGACCTTAACAAACTGGGCCTCGGCGGCGGCCTTGTCGGTCAGCTTGCGCAGGGAGCGGACAGCATTGCGTGCGGTCTTGGCGTAGTAACGGTTGCGGAGGCGGCGCACCTCGGTCTGGCGGATGCGCTTGATAGATGATTTATGATGTGCCATAAAATCAGTAACTCTTTGTTTTAATGATTGTTTGTCTAATAGATGGTAGCCAATCCGGGAATCGAACCCGGCTTTCCAGAATGAAAATCTGGCGTCCTAACCGATAGACGAAATGGCCACAGTTTGCCCTGATTTGCTCAAAAGCGACTGCAAAGATACTGACTATTTTGTTGCTGTGCAAGAGTTTTGAAAATTTTGTTTTTGATTTCGCCGAAAATCACTATATTTGTGGCTATGAATGAGACAGTGCGCACACTGCCCGCGGAGTTCCTGGAGATACTTTCAGGGCTGCCGGAGCTTGGCGACCTGGCGACGACGCTTATGGCGACGGCGCCGGAGGTGTCGGTGCGGGAAGCCCCCCCCATCCCCTCCCTGAAGGGGGGGGCAGCCAACTTTGTAGCCCCCCCCCTTGGGGGGGGGTCGGGGGGAGCCGCTGGGGCGAACGTGCCCTGGTGCCCGGAAGGCAGGTATCTGGACGTGCGGCCGCAGTTTACGATGGACCCCGCGATGCATCAGGGGCGGTATTATGTGCAGGACGCTTCGTCGATGTTTATCTCTCACGTTGTTAGGCAGCTGACCTGTGACGGCGCCCCGCGCGTGTATCTCGATGCCTGCGCGGCGCCGGGAGGGAAAGCCACGGCCGCGCTCGACGCGCTGCCCGCAGGGAGTCTTCTGGTTGCCAACGAGTACGTGCCGAAGCGTGCGCAGATACTCACCGAGAACATCAGCAAATGGGGCCGCGAGGAGACCGTTGTCACCCAGGGTGACACGGCGCGGCTTGGGCGGCTGCACGACACCTTCGACATAGTGGCCGTCGACGCCCCCTGCTCCGGCGAGGGGATGATGCGGAAGGAACCGGTGGCCGTGGAGCAGTGGTCGCCGCGGCTTGTGGAGGAGTGCGCGGCGCGGCAGCGCGAGATCATCGGCAACCTTTGGGGCGCGGTACGCGAGGGGGGACACATTATATATAGTACGTGCACGTTCAACCGCCGTGAGAACGAGGAGGTGTTAGAGTGGATGGTCGAAGAGCTCGGCGCCGAGCCGGTATCCGTCGACATCGACTCGGCGTGGGGTATCCTTCCCGGGGTGCGGACGCCGTACCCGTGCTACCGGTTCATCCCGGGCCGTGTGCGCGGGGAGGGGTTGTTCATGGCCGTGGTGCGCAAGCCGGAGCGGGGCGGCGCCCTCGCGCCCCGCGCACAAGTCGTGGAGCGCAAGCCGGAGCGGGGCGGCGCCCTCGCGCCCCGCGCACAAGCCGTGGAGCGCAAGCCGGAGCGGGGCGGCGCCCTCGCGCCCCGCGCACAAGCCGTGGAGCGCAAGCCGGAGCGGGGCGGCGCCCTCGCGCCCCGCACACAAGCCGTGGAGCGCAAGCCCATCTCGAAGCTGACCGAGGATCCGTACTTCCCCAAGGAGTATCTGCCTGTGCTAAAGTGCGTTCAGAAGGTTACGAAGGTTGTGCAGTACGGCATACAGACGGCCGTGACGGCCGGCAAGGCGCTTGCGCCGACGCAGCAGTTGGCCTTGGCGCGGCGCCTCGACCGAGGGCTGTTCCCCGAGTGCGACGTCGACCGTGAGACTGCCTTGCGCTACCTCCACGGCGAAGCGCTGACGCTGCCTGACGAAACGCCTCGCGGGTATGTGCTGCTTACGTATGAGGCACATCCGTTGGGGTTTGTCAAAAACCTCGGCAACCGCGCAAACAATCTCTATCCCGCGCCCTGGCGCATCCGCAAACAGATATAAAAAAGCTAACCGTGCTCGGCAGCTCCCGCCGCCGAGACAGAAACGAAGATATATGACACCATTATTGGGCCTGACCCTCAACGACTTGCAGACGGTGGCCGCCGAGTGCGGCCTGCCGCGCTTTGCTGCCAAGCAGATGGCGGCGTGGCTCTACAAGAAGCGGGTGACGAGCATCGACGAGATGACCGACATCTCGTTGCGCGGCCGCGAGGCGTTGAAGGCGCGCTACATCGTGGGCCGCGAGGCTCCGCTTGCCGAGGCCGTAAGCACCGACGGCACAGCCAAATACCTCTTCAACGGCGCCGGTAGCCGGTGCATCGAGAGCGTGTTCATCCCCGACCGCGAGCGGGCGACGCTGTGCGTGTCGTCGCAGGCGGGGTGCAAGATGGGATGCACGTTCTGCATGACCGGCCGCCAGGGTTTCCACGGCAACCTCACCTCCGGCGCCATCATCAACCAGGTGCTCAGCGTCCCCGGGTCGGAGCGGCTGACCAACATAGTGTTCATGGGCATGGGCGAACCGCTCGACAACCTCGACAATCTGCTGCGGGCCATCGAGATACTCACCGCGCCGTGGGGCCTGGCATGGAGCCCGCGGCGCATAACGGTCTCGTCGATAGGCAAGCTCGACGCCTTGCGCACGCTCATCGAGCAGACGCAGGTGCACGTGGCCATCAGCGTCCACTCCCCCTTCAGCGCCGAGCGCGCCGAGCTGATGCCGATAGAGAAGGGATACGCGCTGACCGACATCATGGCGCTGCTGCGACAGTATGACTGGCGCCACCAGCGGCGGCTGTCGGTGGAGTATATAATGTGGCGCGGGCTCAACGACGACCTACGCCACGCCCGCGCGTTAGCGCGGCTGCTCAAGGGCACCGACGCGCGCGTCAACCTCATACGCTTCCACGCCATCCCCGACTCGCCGCTGCGCACGGCGTCGGAGGCTGACATGACGGCCTTCCGCGACGCTCTCAACGACATGGGCGTGACGGCCACCATCCGCGCCTCTCGCGGCGAAGACATCATGGCCGCCTGCGGCATGCTCGCCGGGGGAGCCCCCCCCACCCCCCCTCTAAAGGGGGGGGCCGGCGGGGCGCCTGTATTCCTCATAGGCTACATGGGCTGCGGCAAGAGCACCCTCGGCCGTGCCCTCGGCCGCGCCACGGGCGTGCAGTTCATCGACCTCGATACATACATCGAGCGGCGCTTCCACGCCAACGTCCGTGACATCTTCGCCCGCGACGGCGAGGAGGCCTTCCGCGACATGGAGCGGCGGATGCTGCGCGAGGTCGGGGAGTTTGAAAACGTGATAGTTGCCTGCGGCGGCGGCACGCCTTGCTTCTTCGACAACCTCGACTATATGAACTCCCGGGGCACCACCGTGTGGCTCGACGCGGGCCTCGAGCGCACCTACACGCGCCTGCTCGCCGGCCGCTACAAGCGCCCTTCCATCGCACACCTCACCGACGAGCAGCTGCGCGAGCACATCACCCGCGCCATCGACGAGCGCCGGCAATATTACTCGCGCGCGAAGGTGACGTTTGACTCCTCGCGCCTCGACAACTATGACCAGATAGCCGAAAGCGTACAGAAATTCCTCAAAATCATACCACTGACACCCCAATGACCGACTCTCAGCTAACCCCTCAGGAGCAGCCTGTGGCCACCGAGACCGCGCCCGTGCGCATCACCATCGGCCTCCCTGCCCAGACCACTGCCACCGAGCGCCGATTTCCTCTCACCCCCGAGGCCGTGCAGATACTCGCCGACAACGGCTACACCGTGCGCATGGAGGCCGGCGCCGGTGAGGTAATACACTATCCCGACGCCCGTTACACGCGCCACGGGGCCACTATCGCCACGCGCGACGAGTGTCTGCGCTCCGACATCGTGATACACCTGTCGTCACCGGCGCCACGCGACATCCGCGCTATGCGCGCGGGGGCCGTGCTGCTCACCTTCGAGCGCTCCGTCACCTCCGACCGCGCCGTGGCCCAGGCACTTATGCGCCAGGGGGTGACCTCGCTGGCCATCGACCTTATCGAGGACTCGCGCGGCAACACCCCCTTTGCCGACAGCCTGGCCGAACTTGACGGCCGCGCCGCCATCGCCATCGCCGCGGCGGCCCTGGCCGACGCCGACGACGGCAAGGGTATACTCATCGGGGGCATCCCGGGCGTGGTGCCCTGCGAGGTGCTGGTCATCGGCAGCGGCGACGCCGCCGTGGCCGCCGCCAAGTCGGCCGCGGCCTTGGGCGCCATCGTGCGCATGATGGACAACGACGTCTACCGCCTGCGCCGCGCCGCCGCCACCCTCCCCGCGGGGGTGATCTGCACCACCCTGCACCCGCGCGGCCTCGCCTCCGCCCTGCGCACTGCCGACGTGATAGTGAGCACGCCGATGGATACCGAGCTGCAGCTCGACGCCGACGAGCGGGCGACGCTCAAGAAGGGTGTGCTCATCTACGACCTCTCCCCCGTGCCTAACACCTCGCTGCGGAGCGGGGCAGCGCCCTCGCGCCCCGCCGCCCTGGCGCCCCGCACGGCGGCGATGGCCATGAGCAACGCGTTCATCACCCTCTTCGCCGAGGTCACCGAGAGCCGCTCCGCCCTCAACGCCATCAAACTGCTCCCCGGCCTGCAGCGCGCCGCCCTCACCTTCGCCGGACGGGCCGTCAACCATGCCGTGGCCCTCGCCGCGGGCGTGCGCTACTCCAACCTTTCCATCTATCTGTCACTGTCTTGATTATGGCGCAGAAGCAGAAATATTACGTCGTGTGGGCCGGCCACGACACCGGCATCTTCGACAACTGGCCCGACTGTGAGCAGCAGGTCAAGGGCTTCCCCGGGGCGCGCTACAAGTCGTACCCCACGCGCGAGGCGGCGCTCAACGCCTTCCGCGGCGACCCCGACGAACAGCTTGGACTCCTGCGCGCCATCGCCTCGCACGCACCCGCCACGGAGGTCAACTATGACGCCTTCCCCGAGATCAACCAGAACGGCATCGCCGTCGATGCCGCCTGCGCGGGCAATCCCGGCCCCGTGGAGTATCGCGGCGTGCACATCGCCTCGCGGCAGGAGGTGTTCCACATCGGCCCGCTCGAGGGGGGCACCAACAACATCGGAGAATACCTCGCCTTGGTGCACGCCCTGGCGCTGATGCAGCAATGGAAGCGGCCCGACATACCCATCTACTCCGACAGCCGCACCGCCCAGGCGTGGCTGCGCGCGCGCCGGTCGAAGACCACGCTGCAGCCCACACCGCAAAACGCCCGGCTGATGGAGATACTCCGCCGCGCCGACGCCTGGGTGGCCACCCACGAGCCCACCAACGCCGTCATCAAATGGGACACCGAACGCTGGGGCGAAATCCCCGCCGACTTCGGCCGCAAATAAAAAACAGTATGAAATTAGTCGGCAGAAACGCGAATTAAACGAATTACGCGAATTAAATTATTTATTCTTAGCAAATTAAATTTTAAAATAAAAAAATTCGCGTAATTCGCGTAATTCGTTTAATTCGCGTTCCTGCCACAACAAGTTATAAGTTATGAATCAGTATACCCGCTCATTCCTCCTCACCGCCGCCGACTGTAACGCGCAGATGGAGCTGCCGCTCCCCGCCCTGGCCCAAAGCATCGTCGAGGTGGCCACCGACCACGCCAACCTCCTCGGCGTGGGCCACACGCGCCTGCTGCGCGACGGCAACGCGTGGGTGCTCCTGCGGCTGACCCTCGAGATGGAGCGCATGCCCCGCGAGGGTGAGGAGTACGTCGTCACCACCTGGGTCGAAGACTTCAACCGCCGCTTCTCGGAGCGCTGCTTCGAAATCACGGTGAGGCCAGCCCCCCTCAACTCCCCCCCAAGGGGGGGAGCTACTAAGTCAGCAGAGGCTTCGGTAGGGGAGTCAGGAACTAAGGAAGCCCCACCCCTTGGGGGGGGGATGGGGGGGGCCTGCATCGGCCACGTCCGCACCATCTGGACCGTCATCGACAGCGCCACCCGCCAGAGCGCCTCACTCGACGGCCTCGAAAACCTTCTCGAGGTGGTCAACCCACACAAGCTCGCCTGGCAGCGCGCCCCGCGCGTGCGCCCCGCCGACTTTGCCGACGCCGAGCCGTGGCACTACACCGTGCGCGTGAGCGACATCGACTCCAACCGCCATCTCACGGCCATGCGCTACCTCCAGCTCATGCTCGACTCGTGGTCATTAGACTTCTACGACACCCACCGCATCACGCGCTTCGAGATAGCCTACAGCACCGAGGCGCGCTACGGCGACACCCTCGCCATCGTCGCCAAAGAGCTTGATGCGGACGGGAGCGGGGCAGCGGGGCGCGAGGGCGCCGCCCCGCTCCAATCGGCGGGGCGCGAGGGCACCGCCCCGCTCCGGGGGCTCCTTTTGGAGGCGACGCGCCCTCGCGTCGCCCCGGCAGGCGTGTCTACCAGCCCCACAACGGCATCGGCTGACGACGTGGGGCGGGGATGGCGACGCGTGGGCGCGTCGCCTCCTAAGGCTGGCGACGTGGGGCGGGGGCGCGAGGGCACCGCCCCGCTCCAAGCTGCGGGGCGCGAGGACGCCGCAGCGCTCCAGGCCGCCTGCCTCATCCTCCGCGAGGGCACCTCCCTGGCCCAGGCCACCCTCACCTTCACCCCCAGATAAACACCTGTCTTCCAAACAAAATTGAATAAATTTTGGGCTGTGCTTTAATTTGGCACAGCCCTTTTCATATCTTTGTCGCAGAAACCAATAAACGCAAAATGAAGATATGAACATACAAGAATGGATGCGGCGGCATGAGTTCGAGCAGGTGTGGAGGTGCCTGATTGATCGTTGGCCGGTGCCGCAGGGCGCGCAGGTCCGGTACCGCGACTTGTTTGACATGCTAAGGACACTCCACATACAGCCGGAGATAACGCGTAATGACTCTTATATCGAGCTCTTTATAAACGCAGAGGGAGAGATTGACGACCGGTGTTCAGTAGCCGCTTTCTGCAGCACCACATCTTCAGCAAAGAACTGCGATCTCTGGGAGATGGCCTCCCGTACGGTCGTAAAGTCGGAATATGACGCTGATTTCGTGGAGTTGTCTGACGAGGAGTTTGCGGCCGCTCTGCTCCGCTATCTCGGGGAACGTTTCCTCGTTTCTTTGCCTTACAGGATACCGCGTCTCAAAAACCCTTTTCTCACATCGGCATCAATCTTTGACTCGAAGGCAGCCGGTGCCAAAAGTCGCGGTGAGCGTCGGCGTCGCGGCTCCCTCGCCGCGTGTGCCACCAATATGGCGCGCAACTGGGATTTGTGGTACTCCGAGTGTGCAGGTGTTACATTCAGAAACAAGAGCGTCGCGATGGCGTTAAAGGAGCGGTTCATTAATGCAGGTTGCCTCCACCAGCTTGATGTGTCATTTAACCCGCATGATACTTCAGAGGTAGCAGCCGCTGTCGCTAAAATAAGGGGCTGGATTGACGGCAGATCTACTGCCTGTCTTATCATGTCTGTCTATGCCAACCCCGGCAACCGGTTTTCCGCCGAGATGATAATTACATGGGCTGAGGACATGTTCTCTGGGGTAGTTCCAAATCAGGTGTATGATCCCACCATACCGGCTGACGTTATGCGGCTGGTAATCTTCGCATCAATCAGGGACAAATCAAGATGTGGCATGAAGTATAAGAGTAATAGTTGGTATGGGGCAATACGTTTCACTCCGGGGGGGGCTATCGAGTTTTGAGGAGCGGTAAAAGCACAGGAGTCTCGTGATAGCATCCGTGCAATTGCATGTGGCATGACCGGACACTACATCAAGCAGCATGATGGAGAGGCTCCGGCCAGAGCAATCACTGACGGATTGCAGTATGAAAGGATGTCGGAAATAGAACGCGCTCATGCCGACTTCGGCTATAAAGCCATGGAAGATGGCAGCAAGGTGCACGGTTTTAGGAGCGGCGAGGAATATTGGGTATATGGCCCTATGTCAGATGTGATGGATTTCTGTCAAGCTATCACTTTAGCCAAGTCGACGAATGAAGATGCAAGGCAATCGATTATAAGCAAGTTGTTGCATTTCGGTAAAAAGCACTAACTTTGCGCAAACTTCATCAATTAGTATGCCATGTCCAAAAAACTATTCTTTAAGCCTTGGGTTGGAGAGCATTACTTGGAAGGATTTGAGGGCGTCAGAATACTGGTGCTCGGAGCCTCCCACTATTGCCAGACGCAAGACTGTCGGCATTTCAGAGAATGTACCCGAGATGAGGATGGCACTCGCAAATATGACCGTAAGTGTCGGGATTATGTCAAGCAGCACCTTACACTAAGTCAGGCCACATGCAATGAGATAGAGAGCTACCTCGAAGGGTGTCATTATAATGCGTACAACCGATTCACCCGCTGGATGCTTGGGCGCCGCAGCGGCGACGATGCCATTGGTGAGGAAGAAAAGATAAGCCTTTGGAACCGTCTGGCCTTTAGCAACATCTATCAATACATGCTCCCTGACCCCTATACTCCGCCGGACCAAATCGGTGACATTGAAGCTCGCATTGGCGCCATAATAGACTGGAGCGGCCTACCGGATTATCCCGATTTAATAATTGTATGGGGAGCGCCGGTGCGTGACAGCATGAAAAGTCTGATGTCACTCAATGCGCTTGACAATACCGATAAACTATATGAATGGAATGTCGATGGGCGTAAGATTGTAGTATGCTTTCTCGTTCATCCTTCCTCGCCGCGGTTCCCCGTCAACGACGGTTCATTATTACTAAAAGCAATAGATTACAGTGGGACAAATCAAGTCGAATCTTTTCGCCCGATATGTGTGGCTGCTGGATGTAATCCGGAGGCACCCCCCCGGCATAACCTTGGCAGAAATTCGTGAAGAATGGGACACCTGCTATCTCAACAGTCAAGCCGGTGAGCACTTTGACGATGACAAGCGTATTAAAGACAAGGGGTTACCTCGACGCACATTCTGCAACCATCTGCTCGAAATAAGCCAAATTTTCGGCATAGACATTGTTTGTGATCCCACGACATATCGCTATCATATCGAAAATCCGGACCTTATCGAAGGCGACGGCTTCCGCTCTTGGTTGCTGGCGTCATATTCCACGTTGCATCAAGTTCAGGCTGACAAGCGTATGGAGGGGCGCATATTGTTTGAGAACATTCCCTCGGGAGGCAAGTGGCTAACTATGATAGCTGATTCAATTCGCCGAAACCGTGTGCTTTATCTCCGACACAAGGGTTTTGATGCAGACATGGTCAATGAATTTTTGATTGAGCCTTATTGCTTGAAAATGTCTAATCGCCGTTGGTATGTGGTAGGTCGAAGCCCTCATTATGGTTCCTTTCTAACCTATGCCCTCGACCGCATAAGCAACATAGAGGTTGCCGGCGAATATTTCAACCGCGACGAGTCTTTTTATGCCACAGACTTCTTTCGCGGATGTTGTGGGGTCATCACCCTTGGAGAGGTGCAGCGAGTGGTTGTCCGCGCCTTTGGCACCGGTTGCGACTATGTACGGTCATTGCCTATTCACACCTCACAGCGGGAGATTGAATCAGATGTCAATACAGCCACATTCGAACTGTTCGTGCGGCCCAATTATGAACTTTATCAAGCTCTGTTGGCGTTGGGGCCACAAATTGAAGTGCTCTCTCCAATCGCAGTGCGCCACCGGATGCGCGATTATATTGATGAAATGCGATCCTTATATAAGGATGTGCCTTAAAATGGCATACGTGGAGTGTTATCTTTGTGGTAAATCATAATACCTTAACGGATGATCTCCACAAAATTTAGTGACGGGTTAATGCAGCCTAATGGTGCGCCAGATGCAGTTAGAGCCGAGGTTCAAATCGCCGTTCGGCTGACCGAAAATGATCTGCAGTGCGTCTATCAATGCATGTTGCCACATATAGAGGCTATGAACGCGTGTCGGGAGGCGGTAAAAAAGACAGCGTCAAGCTTGTCTTGACTGCTTCTGCAAACCTTGGCTTAGTCAGAGTAGTTATGCCGTTGGAAAGTGACAGGCTAAATTGCTCAACCACCTTTGCCGGACTTAACCGTGCCAAGTTAGGCGTGTGTGAATATGCCGCTTTCAAGGGAATTATTTGGATCTGGGGCACCATCGGTGATGTCCTCAAACAAATAGAGCAACGTATGAAGGGGCTCTTTCGCGCCTCCTTATGAGCAAGTAATTAGGGTGGGATAAAATAAATGGGGGATTTTTGAGTTATTAATGTGTGGGCATGTCACTCTCACCCCGAGCCCACACATTAATAACCGATATACGATGAAGAAATTCACCCCGCTCATACTTGCCGTCCTGACGCTCGTGGCCGTAGGGGCCAAGGCGCAGGACAAGAACGAGTTCAACCCCATAGAAACGGGCGTCACGTCGCTGTCGATAGCCCCGGATGCCCGCGGCGCGTCGATGGGCGACCTCGGCGCCGCCACCGACCCCGACGCCTATTCGCAGTACTGGAACCCGTCGAAGTATGCCTTCGCATACTCGCGCGGGGCCGTGGCGCTGAGCTACACGCCGTGGCTGCGCAAGCTGGTCAACGACATCTTCCTGGCCGATGTGGCCGGATATTTCAAGATCGGCTCGCAGGACAACCAGGCCATCTCGGCGCAGCTGCGCTATTTCTCCCTGGGCGAGGTGGTTACGGCCTCGGGCGACGTGACCTCCGGGCAGACGCTCAACCCCTACGAGATGTCGATAGACGTGGGCTATTCGCGCAAGCTGTCGGAGAAGTTCTCGATGGGCGTGGTGTTCCGCTACATCTATTCCGACCTGGGCTTCAGCGACTCTTACGCGGGCGACCAGGCCACGGGCGCCAGCGCCTTTGCCGCCGACATCTCGGGCTACTTCACCACCTACCCTATGATCGGGCGCAGCGAGTGCCAGTGGTCGTGGGGCTGGAACATCAGCAACATCGGCACGAAGGTGAGCTACAACGGCGGCGAGGATCCGGCGTTCCTGCCCACCAACCTGCGCCTGGGCACCTCGTTCACCTTCCCCTTGGCCGACTATCACAACCTGTCGATCAACCTCGACCTCAACAAGCTGTTGGTGCCCACCAAGCCGCGCGAGAGCGACTATGCCGACGACACGGAGGGTCAGCGCGAGTACTTGGCCGCGCTTGAGGAGTGGGAGAACATGTCGCCTATCACGGGCATCTTCAAGTCGTTCTCTGACGCTCCCGGCGGCTTCAAGGAGGAGCTGCGCGAGATCACTTGGAGCATCGGCGCCGAGTACAGTTACAACCAGCAGTTCTTCGTCCGCGCCGGCTACTTCTACGAGAACGAGTACAAGGGCAACCGCCAGTACTTCGGCATGGGCGCCGGCTTCGCGCTGAACGTGCTGCGGCTCGACGCCTCCTACATGCTCGCCACGGCGCAGACGTCGCCGCTTGACCAGACGCTGCGCTTCACGCTGACGTTCGACCTCGACGGTATCCGCGACATCTTCGGCAAGAAGCGCTGATCTCAATGCATTAAATTCGATAATCATCGACAATCATCGATAATCATCGATAATTAATCGATTATTACAGAATTGAAAGGTTATGATAATACGCACCGGATTAGGATACGACGCACACCGCCTCGCCGACGGCCGCGAACTGTGGCTCGGCGGCGTGTGCATACCTTACACCCAAGGGCTGCTCGGCCACTCTGACGCCGACGTGGCCCTGCACGCGCTCTGCGACGCCCTGCTCGGCGCTGCCGCCCTGCGCGACATCGGCTACCACTTCCCCGACACCGACAAGCGCTACGAGGGCGCCGACTCGCGCGCCCTGCTCCGCGCCGTTGCCGACATGCTCGCCGAGCGCGGCTACTGTGTCAGCAACGTCGACGTCACCATCGTGGCACAGGCACCCCGTCTGATGCCGTACATCGACCAGATGCGATTCAACATCGCCGCCGACCTGCACATCTCGCTCGAGAGCGTCTCCGTCAAGGCCACCACCACCGAGCGCATGGGCTTCGAGGGGCGCGGCGAGGGCATCTCAGCCATGGCCACCTGCTTGATATTCAAGGTATGAAAAAGAGAGGCCGACACTCCGTGCTCAGAGTGGCGCGCGTCGTCGTCTCGGCCCTCTGCCTGACCCTGCTCACCCTGGGCCTGCTCGGCGTGCCCGCTCTCGCCGTGTGCGCCCGCTATATCAACTCCATTCAGATTATCCCTGCCACCGAGGTCATGACCCTCGGTGTATTTGTCTTTTGGGTAATCATAACAGTCTGCTTTGGCCGCATGTTCTGCTCGACGGTGTGCCCGATGGGCACGCTCATGGACATTGTCGCCGACACGCGGCGCCGCCGTAGCTACCGCTACACGGCGCCGCGGCAGGCCACCGGCCTGTTCATGCTCATCGTGGCCGTGGCCTGCGGCATCGGCGGCTTTGTGCTGCCGTTGAGCCTGATAAACCCCGAGGGGCAGTATGTCCACCTGCTCAACATTTTCAGCGGACCCGTCGGGTGGGTGTTGGGCGTGTGGATCGTTTCCTTCCTGATAGTCACGGCAATACTCGTCTCGGCGTGGCTCTACGGCCGTCGCTACTGCACGCACGTGTGCCCCGTGGGTACCGGTCTCGGCCTCATCAGCCGCCACAGCATCATGCGCATCAACATCAATCCCGACACCTGCACCCGCTGCGGCCTGTGCGAAGCGCGCTGCAAAGCCTCCTGCATCAACATCCAGCACCTTACGGTCGACGCCTCGCGCTGCGTGGTGTGCTTCGACTGTCTCGACGCCTGCCCCGACGGCAGCATACGCTACAGCCCCGACCACCCGCGCCTGCAGACCCCAATGTTCCAGCCTACTTCCTAAGTCCCCCCTGCCCCCCCTAAAGGGAGGGGCATCAAAAATATGAAACAATACCTTGAACTGCTAAACCGCATAATCACCGAGGGCGTCGACCGCGGCGACCGCACCGGCACCGGCACGCGCAGCGTCTTCGGCCACCAGATGCGCTTCAACCTGGCCGACGGATTTCCCCTGCTCACCACCAAGAAACTGCACCTCAAGTCGATAATCTATGAGCTGCTGTGGATGCTTCGCGGCGACACCAACGTCCGTTACCTGCAGGAGCACGGCGTGCGCATCTGGAACGAGTGGGCCGGCGCCGACGGTTCCTTAGGCCACATCTACGGCTACCAGTGGCGCTCGTGGCCCGACTATCAGGGCGGCCACATCGACCAGATACGGCAGGCGCTCGACCAGATACAGCACAACCCGGAGTCGCGGCGCATCATCGTCAGCGCCTGGAACGTGGCCGACCTGCCGCAGATGAACCTCCCCCCCTGCCACGCCTTCTTCCAGTTTTACGTGGCCGACGCCCGGCTCTCGCTGCAGCTCTACCAGCGCAGCGCCGACTGCTTCCTCGGCGTGCCTTTCAACATCGCCTCCTATGCCCTGCTGCTGCAGATGGTAGCACAGGCAACGGGCCTGGAGGCCGGCGACTTCGTCCACACCCTCGGCGACGCCCACATCTACCACAACCACCTCGAGCAGGTACAGCTGCAGCTCACCCGCGAGCCGCGCATGCTGCCGCGCATGGTGCTCAACCCCGAGGTCAAGGATCTCTTTGCCTTCGACTATGACGACTTCAGCCTCGAGGGCTACGACCCCCACCCCCACATTGCAGGAAAGGTAAGCGTATGAACGAGCAGGCAACTCCCTCTGACAACGGGGCGCGAGGGCGCCGCCCCGCTCCTGACAACGGGGCGCGAGGGCGCCGCCCCGCTCCTGACAACGGGGCGCGAGGGCGCCGCCCCGCTCCTGACAACGGGGCGCGCCGCCGGCGCCCCGCTCCAGCCCCCGTCATCATCGTCGCCGCCACCGAAGACGGCGCCATCGGCTTGCGCGGCGACATGCTCTACCACCTCCGCGACGACCTGCGCCGCTTCCGCGCCCTGACCATGGGACACGCCATCATCATGGGGCGCCGCACCTTCGAGTCGTTCCCCAAAGGCGCCCTCCCCGGCCGCCGCAACATAGTGCTCACCCGCAATGCCGACTACACTGCCGAGGGCATCGAGACCGCCCCGACCCTCGAGGCCGCCCTGCAGATGTGCGCCGACGACCCGTCACCTTATATAATAGGCGGCGAGAGCGTCTATCGCCAGGCCCTCCCGCTTGCCGCCGCCGTCGAGCTGACGCTCATCCATGCCACCGCCGCCGAGGCCGACACCTACTTTCCCCTCGCTGACGTCCGGACCTGGCCCGTCACCGCCCGTCAGGAGCATCCGAGCGCCGACCCCGCCACCCCCTCCTACACCTTCCTCACCCTCATCCGCCCCTGAAGCACAGATTTATACAGATTTCACAGATTTCACAGAAGCCTCCACCTCTGAAATTTTACGGCCGTAAATTTTACGGCCGTAAAATTTCGCTAATAGCGTGGGTATAAAAATAACGGATTTCACGGATTGAGAATAATCCGTGAAATCCGGTGGTGGTGGGGGGTGTATGGGCGATTACTCGGCGGGGGCAGCGGGAGCCGGGGCGGGAGCCTCGGGAGATGCTGCCTCGGGAGCGGCGGGGGCGTTCTGGTCGAAGTTGCCCGGTGCCGTCTGCTCCTGTGCCTGAGGCTGCACACGCGAGGTGGTGGTGATGGCGCTGGGCATCAGGAAGCTGGAGAAGATTGCGAGCACGGCGATGGCGATGCCGAGACCCCAGGTGAGCTTCTCGATGAAGCTGTTAGTGCGGCGTACACCCATAATCTGGTTGGAGGAGGCGAAAGAGGAGGCAAGGCCGCCGCCCTTCGACTTCTGGATGAGAATCACGCAAATGAGCAGGATGGCTGCCAGCACCGACAGCACGATGAGCAATACGTACATATTTAATTGTTAAGTTTTTAGTGTTAATTTCGGTGGCGTCATGGGGTTTGTAGACAGCCCAAAACGGCTTGCAAAGTAAGCACTTTTTTCGGAGATAATCAAATTTTTGGGCCAAAACTTTCCAAGGTGTGAAATTTTTTTACATTTTTATTGTGGCATTTCTAATCTTTAACTACCTT
>CAYOUJ010000040.1:0-21919 GCA_964407165.1 uncultured Muribaculaceae bacterium
GGTCGAACCCACGACCTTCGGAACCACAATCCGACGCTCTAACCAACTGAGCTAAGCTCACCATGTATCAGCCTGTGCTGTGGCAAAGGCGGTGCAAAGGTACGCAAACTTTCCGTTACGGCCAAACCTTTTCCAAAATTTTTTCCAAAAATTTCACGAAATACTTTACACGATTATCCGATTACCCGATTAAACACCTATTTGTCAGGCGTTTCTATAACTTCAGGCGTAGGATACCGCGGGCGCCGTTTGACCTCCACGAAGATCTTGCCGACATACTCCCCGACGACGCCCAGGCCTATCAAAAGTATGCTCCCCAGGAACCACAGCGACAGCATCAGCGAGCTCCATCCCGGCGCGTAATGACCTGTGAAATAGCTCACCAGCACATAGATGCCCACCAGCACGTCGAGCACCAGCAGCACCACGCCGAGGCAGAAGATGAGCCGCAGGGGCTTGGAGGTGAACGAGGTGACGCCGTCGATGGCCAGCGCCGTCATCTTGGCGGGAGTGTACTTGGTGCGCCCCGCCAGCCGAGGGCGCCGGTCGTAGTAGACCGTGGCGTTGTTGAGCCCGAGCTGCGGGATGATGCCGCGCAGGTAGAGGTTGCGCTCGCCGTACTCAGCGAGGGCGTCAAGGGCGCGCGCCGAGAGCAGACGGAAGTCGGCATGGTCAGACACCACGTCGAGTCCCATAGCCCGCTGCAGACGGTAATATGCCCGCGCGGAGCCTCGCTTGCCCAGATTGTCAACTGACCGTGAGCGCCTTACGCCATACACTATCTCCGCGCCGCCGAGGTAAGCGTCCACCATCTCGGGTATCGCCTCGGGATCGTCCTGCAGGTCGGCGTCGATGCTTATGGCGGCGTCGCAGCGGCCGCGCACGGCATCGAGGCCGCTCAGCAGCGCGCCCTGGTGGCCCGTGTTGCGCCCCAGCCGGTGGCCTCGCACGGGCAACCCGTCGGCGGCGGCGCGGCATATCACCTCCGCCGTGGCGTCGGTGCTGCCGTCGTCGACGCAGAAGATGTAGCTCTGCATGGCGGCGCGACCGCCCTGCACCAGCGCAGCAAGCACGCCCGCGAGCGTGTCGAGCGAGGCCCTCAGCGCCTCCTGCTCGTTATAGCAGGGTACCACTATGGCCAATATCGGTGGCTTTCGACTGTTCATTGCCGCAAAATTAAGCAATTTTTTCCAAACTTCTTTTGCCAATTTTGCAAATAATCGTAATTTTGCGCAAAAATGAGAGCGTACCTACTTAACATAATCCTCCTGCTGCTTTTCGGATCATTGAGCGTTTCTGCACAAGAGACTGTAAATTATGCAGGCGAAGTGCGTGCAAATGCCGGAAGCGGCACGTTTGCACCGCTTTACATGTCGGCCCTCGAACAGGGCACGCTCAGCGCCTCGCGGCGGCTGACTGTCGGGCTGCACCTGTGGCACGAGATGGACACCGCCAGCCGGCTGAGCTGGGCCTACGGCGTCAAGGCGTATGCGGGCCCCTCGTCGTCGATGGACTATGAGCGCTACGACGCCAATGCCGGATGGACCGTCAACAAGCGTCGCGACGCCGCCGTGTGGCTGCAGGAGCTGTACGGCACGCTCAAGTGGCGCTCGCTCTTCCTCGAGGTGGGCATGCGCAACCAGCACTCGCCGCTGCTCAACGAGCAGCTGACCTCCGGCGACCTCATACAGAGCGGTAACTCGCGGCCACTGCCCGGCGTGCGCGCGGGATTCATCGACTTCCAGGACATACCCTTCACCAAAGGGTGGGTGCAGATTGAGGGCCAGTTGTTCTACGGCCGCTACACCGACTCCGACTGGTGGGCCGACCGATACAACTACTACATGGGCCATATCAGCCACGACCAGTGGATGGTATACCGCCGCTGCTACTTCCGCACCAAGCCGTCGGCACGCCTGTCTGTCACCGTCGGCGTGCAGTGCGCCACGCAGTTCGGGGGCACCACCGACTATTACACCCGCGGCGTGCTGAGCTCCTCGCAGCCCCACTCCACCAAATTCAAGACCTTCGTCAAGATGCTCTGGCCGCTGCAGAACGACGGCGGCGACGAGGGGTTCTACGAAGGCAACACCTTGGGCTCGTGGGACTTGAAGGCCCGCTACCGCCTGCGCGACGGCTCGGAGGTGAAGGCTTACTTCCAGTGGCCGTGGGAGGACGGCTCCGGCATGGGCAAGCTCAACGGATTCGACGGACTGTGGGGCGTGGAATACAATTTCCCTGCCCGCAGCACCATAGTCCGCGGAGCGGCCTTTGAATATCTGGACCTTACCAACCAGTCAGGCCCCATGCACTGGGACCCCGACGACCAGCCCGGCACCGACCTGGGCTACCGTGCAGAGGGTGCCGACGACTATTACAACAACGCGTTCTACAACCCCTATGCCTCCTACGGCCACGCCCAGGGCTCGCCGATGGTGATGTCGCCACTCTACAACCTCGACGGATACATGCAGTTTGTGGGCAACCGCACCCGCGCAGTCCACGTGGCCGTCATCGGCGCCGCCGGCCCCCGGGTGGACTGGCGAGTGAAATTCGGCTACCGCAAGGCCTGGGGCAACGGCATGGTGCAGCTCCCCGAGGCCATACACGCCACATCCTTTATGCTCGAAGGCACGTACCGCCTGCCGCAAGTCCCCGGCCTGAGCATCGGCGCCCGCTTCGCCCTCGACCACGGCACCATGCCCGCCAACGCCACCGCCGGCATGGTAACCATTCGCTACAACGGCTCAATCACCCTATGAACAAGTTACTTGCATATATAATTTTCCTGGTCGCGCTGTCCGGATGCACGCATAACAACGGCGACATCGGCGACCTCTTCGGCACCTGGCGCCTTGACCGGATAGTCACCACCGCCGATGACGGAAGCGTGGCGTCGGAGGAGGTGACCGACGTCTTCTGGGCGTTCCAAAACCGAATCATCATGATGGAGCGCGTGCTCCCCTACCACGAGACCACCAAGCGCTATGGCACGTGGAGCCGCCAGGCTGAAGGCGCAGCTGACGACGTGCTCCTGCTCAGCTTCGGCCACTCCGACGACAACCGCGAGCCGGGCACCTCCATCTACCGGGTGCTCTCCGGCATATACCTCCCTGACGCAGAGCATATAACTCTGCGCGTGCGACGTCTAGACGGCTCGCAGATGACCCTCGAATATCAAGACCCGGAAGCGGGACTGCTCCGAACCTATTATTTCACAAAATGGTAAAAATGAAGGCTTTAGTTACCGGCGCCGACGGTTTCATCGGCTCGCATCTCACCGAACTGCTCCTGCGCGAAGGCTACGACGTCCGCGCGCTCAACCAATACAACTCCTTCAACACGTGGGGTTGGCTCGAGGGCGTCAAGCACCCGCGGCTCGAGGTGGTCTGTGGCGACGTGCGCGACCCCAACTTCTGCCGACATATTGCAGAGGGCGTGGACGTTATCTTCCACCTCGCAGCCCTCATCGCCATACCTTACAGCTACGTGGCCCCCGACAGCTACGTCGACACCAACATCAAGGGCACCCTCAACATCTGCCAGGCCGCCCGCGACGCAGGTTGCAAACGGCTGATAGTCACCTCCACAAGCGAGGTCTACGGCACCGCACAATATGTGCCCATCGACGAGCGTCACCCGCGCCAGCCCCAGTCGCCATACTCCGCCACCAAGATCGGCGCCGACGCCATAGCCCTCAGCTTCCACAACGCCTTCAACCTGCCCGTGGTCATCGCCCGCCCGTTCAACACCTACGGCCCGCGACAGAGCGCCCGCGCCATAATCCCCACCATTATCAGCCAGATAGCCTCCGGGCGCCGCGAGATTATGGTGGGCGACCTCACCCCAACCCGCGACTTCAACTTCGTCGAAGACACCGCCCGCGGCTTCCTCGCCCTGGCCCGGGCCAAGGGCATCGAGGGGCGCGAGATCAACATCGCCACCGGCACCGAGGTGAGCATGCAGCAGACGCTCGAGACCATCGCCCGGCTCATGGAGTCCGACGTGCGCTATGTCACCGACCCGCAGCGCCTGCGTCCCAAGGGGAGCGAGGTGTTCCGCCTCTGCGGCGACAACACACTGATAACCACCCTCACCGACTGGCGCCCGCAAGTCCCCCTCGAGGAGGGGCTGTGCCGTACCATCGACTGGTTCACCTGCCCCGGCAACCTCGCCCGCTACAAGCCCGACATCTACAACACCTGAAAAAATCGATTTCCATCGAGAGAAATCGATAATCATCGATTTGCCACTTGCAGACTATTCTATAGACAACTATTTATCAAGCAAACATCTTTCACCGACCTATGTCTAAGCCACTAAACATACTCCTCCTCGGCGGCGCCAAGCGCGTGGCCATGGCCCGGCTGCTGATACAAGCCGCCATGCGCCGCGGCCTCGACCCCCGCATATTCAGCTACGAGCTGCGCCCGCAGGTGCCCATTGCAGCCGTCGCCACCGTCATCGTCGGACTCAAGTGGAGCGACCCCGCAATATACGCCCACCTCAACCGCATCGTCCGCCAGCACAATATTAATATAATCATCCCCTTCATCGACACCATGGTCGGCGTGGCCGCCCGTTTTGTCAGCCGCTACCCCGAGCTTCGCGTCTTCGCCCCCGTATGCACCCCCGAGCTCGCCGACACGATGTTTGACAAAACCCGCTCAGCCACCCGATTCGAGGAATGCCGCCTGCCCGTGCCGCCGACCTACCGCACGGGCCGCCCCATATTCCCCCTCATCGCCAAGCCCCGCCACGGCACCCGCTCGCGTGGCATCAAGGTGATAAACACAGTAGCCGAATTTCGCCGCGTGGTAAGCCCTCCCGGGCAATATCTGCTGCAGCAGTATATCGCTGACTGTGTGGAGTATACCGTCGACTGCTACGTAGGCCGCGACGGCACCGTCTGCGCCGTCAGCCCCCGCGAGCGCCTTGAGGTGATGGGCGGCGAGGTCACCCACACCATCATTGTCGACGACCCCGAGCTCGACCAGCTGGCACGCACCACCATACAGCGCCTCGGCCTCCGCGGCGCCGTCACCGTCCAGGCCCTGCGCGACCGCGAGACCGGCCGGCTGATGCTCATGGAGGTGTGCCCCCGTCTTGGCGGCGGTGCCGTGTGCAGCGTCCACGGCGGCGCCGACATCCCCGGCATGATCATCGACGAGGCCCTCGGCGAGCGTCCCGTGCCCGTCGACACGCTCATGCACGGCACCGAGATACTCCGCTACTACAGCGACGTAGTCTTCCACAACGGCACCGCTGTCAGCCTGCAGAGAACAGTCGGCAGCGAACAGCTCGCCGAGGAAGTCAGCGTGTAAACCACCCCGTCACCCGATTATCCGAATACCCGATTAAATGCATACGCTCATCATCGCCGAGGCCGGCGTGAACCATAACGGCAACCTTGACCTCGCACGCCAAATGATCATCGCCGCCCGCGACGCCGGCGCCGACTACGTCAAGTTTCAGACTGCCGTGCCCGAACAGCTGGTCTGCGCAGCCGCGCCCAAGGCGGAGTATCAGAAGGAGACCACCGGCGCCACGGAGAGCCAGCTCGACATGCTCCGGCCGCTCATGCTCCCCTTGGACGAGTATGCACCCCTCGCCGACGAATGCCGCCGCGCCGGCATCGGGTTTCTCAGCTCACCCTTCGACCTGACATCCATCGACTGCCTCGCCGACATCGGCATGGACTACTGGAAGATACCCTCCGGCGAGATTACCAACCTCCCCTACCTGCGCCGCATAGGCACCCTGCACGGCCGCGTAATCCTCTCCACCGGCATGGCCACCCTCGACGAGGTCGAGGCCGCCGTCAGTGTCCTCGAAGCCGCCGGCACGCCCCGCGCCGACGTCACCCTGCTCCACTGCAACACCCAGTATCCCACCCCCATGACCGACGTCAACCTGCGCGCCATGGAGGCCCTGCGCACCCTCCACTGCGGCAGCGTGGGATACAGCGACCACACCGTGGGCATAGAGGTGCCCGTCGCCGCCGTCGCCCTCGGCGCAACGGTGGTAGAGAAACACTTCACCCTCGACAAGACGCTGCCCGGCCCAGACCACCGCGCCTCCCTCGATCCGCCTGAGCTCCGCGCCATGATCAGCGCCATCCGCAACATAGAGCAAGCCTTGGGCTCCCCCGACAAACACGTCACCGACAGCGAGCGCGCCAACCGCGACGTCGCCCGCAAGAGCATTGTCGCCGCCCGCGCCATCCGCAAAGGCGAACTCTTCACCGAGGCCAACCTCACCACCAAGCGCCCCGGCACCGGCCTGTCGCCCATACTCTGGGACACCCTCTTAGGCACCCCCGCCTCCCGCGACTACCCCCCCGACACCCTAATTTAGGAAGCGACGCGCCCTCGCGTCGCACTCCCCGCCTTGGCCGCAAGCGTGAGTGCGGTAAGGAAATTAAGGAAATTAAGGATTACAACACGCTTATTTAACTGATAATTAGTTTGTTTTATTTCTTTTGTTTCTGTGTGAGGTTTTTTATTTTGGCATTTCGAAATTTTTCTGTAACTTTGCGTGTCCCAAATTGTATCCGGTTTGAGGCACTTTAGCATTTTGGACGCTCTATGGCCGAGTCTCTCTCATCCACCCTCCCGCGCCTGACAGCAAAGGCGCAGATGCTCACCGAGCGCTGCCGCTCGCAGGCATCGGAGCTGGAGCGACAGGCCGACCGTGTGGCCGAGCTTGAGCAGGCTCTCAAGGCTGCCCGCCGCGAGAACGCCGCCCTGCAGCAGCAAGTGGAGTTTCTCCGAGCCGCCCGGGCACTTGACAAGGCCGCCGACGGCACCTCCGAGGCACGTGCTATGATCGCCCGAATGCTGCGCGAAATCGATATGTGCATCAAACAGCTGACATATTGATGCCATGAAAGAGGAGCAAAACATCAACATAAGGATAGCAAGTCAGTCACCCATCGCGATGACCATACGTAGGAGCGATGAAGAGATAATACGACGTGCCGAGCGCGACGTCAACGAATTGTTCAAAGCTCTCTGCAGCCGCTTCCCCGGCCGCTCAGAGGCCGAAATAATGGGCATGACAGCCTTCCAGTTTGCACGTTACTACCACGTGCAACGCGCTGAAAACGAAGCTACCGCCGCCACTTTGGCCGACTTCGAGAAAGAGCTCGACGCACTGCTGACCCAATCCATGCAAGCCCCGCAAGCCCCCCCCATTCTCCCCCCAAAGGGTGGGACAACCAAGAAGACAGAGGCTTAGCCGTTTCTTCCACTTTCGTGTTAGCTGTAAAGATGCACCGCTGCCGATACTCAGCGGGGCCGCGCCCGCACGCCTTCCTCTTTTGAAGCCCCACCCTTTAGGGGGGGGGGACGGGGGGCTAACACTTAACTCTTTACACCTAACACCTTACACCTTATGTCAACCATCATCATCTACGCATGCGTCCTGATAGCCGGTCTCGCCGTGGGCATCCTCGCCACCTGGCTCGTGCAAAAGTCAATGGCCCGCACCGCTGCCAAGACCATCGTCGAAGAGGCTCAGAAAGAGGCGGAAGTGCTCAAAAACACCAAGCTGCTCGAAGCTCGCGAGACCGAGCTCAAAATGAAAGCCGACCTCGAGAAACAGGCAAACCAGCGAATGTCAAAAATACAGCAGAACGAGGCACGCGTGCGCCAGCGCGAGCTGCAGCTCAACCAGCAACAGAGTGAAAACCAACGCGCGCGCAACGAGAACGATCAGACACGCAACAACCTCGAAGCCCAGCGCAAGAAGCTCGACGCACGCTCGGCAGAGCTCGACAAGCTCACCCGCCAGGCCCAGGAGACCCTCGAGCACCTCTCCGGGCTCACAGCCGAGGAGGCCAAGGAGAAACTCGTCGAGAGCCTCAAGGACGAGGCCAAGACCGCCGCCGCAAGCTATATCAACGACATCATGGACGACGCCAAGATGACTGCCAACCGCGAGGCAAAGCGCATCGTTGTCCAATCAATCCAGCGCGTGGCCACCGAGACGGCCATCGAAAACTCCGTCACCGTCTTCCATATCGACTCCGACGAGATCAAGGGCCGCATCATCGGCCGCGAGGGCCGCAACATACGCGCCCTGGAGGCCGCCACCGGCATCGAGATCATAGTCGACGACACCCCCGAGGCAATCGTCCTCAGCGGTTTCGATCCCGTGCGCCGCGAGATAGCGTCGCTGGCCCTGCACCAGCTCGTGGCCGACGGCCGCATTCACCCCGCGCGCATCGAGGAGGTGGTGGCCAAGGTGCGCAAGCAGATCGAGGAGGAGATCATCGAGACCGGCAAGCGCACGGCCATCGACCTGGGCATCCACGGGCTGCATCCCGAGCTCATACGCATGGTGGGCCGCATGAAATACCGCTCGAGCTACGGCCAGAACCTTCTCCAGCACTCACGCGAGACGGCCAACCTCTGCGCCGTAATGGCCTCCGAGCTGGGTCTCAACCCCAAGAAGGCGCGCCGCGCAGGCCTGCTCCACGACATAGGCAAGGTGCCCGACGAGGAGCCCGAGCTGCCACACGCAATACTCGGCATGAAGCTCGCCGAGAAATACAAGGAGAAGCCCGACATCTGCAACGCCATCGGCGCACACCACGACGAAGTGGAGCAGACATCGCTCCTGGCACCCATCGTCCAGGTGTGCGACGCCATCTCCGGCGCACGCCCCGGCGCACGCCGCGAGATAGTCGAGGCATACATCAAGCGCCTCAACGACCTCGAGCAGCTCGCCCTCTCATATCCTGGCGTGGTCAAGACCTACGCAATACAGGCCGGTCGCGAGCTGCGCGTGATAGTCGGCGCCGACAAGCTCTCTGACGAGGAGACCGAGAAGCTCTCGGGCGAGATAGCCAAGCGCATCCAGGACGAGATGACCTATCCCGGACAGGTGAAGATCACCGTCATCCGCGAGACCCGGTCGGTAAGCTTCGCAAAATAAGCCACAATGAGCGACAATAAAGAAAACTCGGCCCCCCCCATCCCCCCCCTGAAGGGTGGGGCTACCAAGCCTGCGGACAACCAAGCCGTTCCCCCCGCAGACACTAAGAACTTAGTGTCCCCCCCCCTTGGGGGGGGGTCGGGGGGGGCCGCGGGGTCCGGGGGGGCCGCGGGGTCGGGGGAGGCCGGCTCTGAGTTGAGGGGGGCTTACAAGCTCCACTGCACCAATTGGCTCGCCGACATACCAGGCGGCTTTGCCGACAGCGACATGGTCGAGGTGCAGTTTAAGAACACCCGCAAAGGTTACTTCAAAAACTCCGCCCACATACCGCTGAAAATCGGTGACATCGTGGCTGTGGAGGCCTCCCCGGGACACGACATCGGCAAGGTCACCATGGTCGGTCGCCTCGTCCATAACCTCATGCGCCGCTCCGGCGTCAAGCCCGGAGCAGAGGTGCGCCGCGTCTTCCGCCGCGCAAAGCCGGCCGACATGGAGAAGTTTCGCGAGGCCAAGGCCAAGGAGAACGACACCATGATACGCTCCCGCCAGATTGCCGCCTCGCTCGGGCTGAAGATGAAAATCGGCGACGTCGAGTATCAGGGCGACGGCAACAAGGCCATCTTCTACTACATCGCCGACGAGCGCGTTGACTTCCGCCAGCTCATCAAGGTGCTCGCCGAGGCCTTCCACGTGCGCATCGAGATGAAGCAGATAGGCGCGCGCCAGGAGGCCGGCCGCATCGGCGGCATCGGCCCCTGCGGACGCCCCCTGTGCTGCTCGCAGTGGATGACCAACTTCGTCAGCGTCGGCACCGCAGCCGCGCGCTTCCAGGACATCTCGCTCAACCCCCAGAAACTCGCCGGCCAGTGCGCCAAGCTCAAATGCTGCCTCAACTTCGAGGTCGACACCTACGTGGAGTCGGCCAAGCGCATGCCCGACAAAAGCACCCGCCTCGAGACCGCCGACAAGACCTGGTATCACTTCAAGAGCGACATCTTCGCCCACACCGTCACCTACTCATCCGAGAAGTCGTCGCCCACCGACCTTACCACAATCGACGTGCGCCGCGCCTTCGAGATCATCGCCCTTAACAAGGAGGGCGTCAAGCCCGACAAGCTGCAGCGCGACGGCGAGGACAAGCCCCAGAAGTCCAACGAGTTTGTCGACCTCGTCGGCCAGGACAGCATCAGCCGCTTCGACCGCGCCAAAAAGCGCAAGCGCAAAGCCAAGGGGAGCGGCGACACAAGCAAGGAGGGCAGCCGTCCCCGGCCGCACACCCCCGCCTCGGCCGCAAACAACCCCAAAGATGGCAAATCCGCCGACAAGACCAAGAAGCCCAAGTCCAAAGGCAAAGGGAGCGGGGCGGCGCCCTCGCGCCCCGCACCTCCAAAAGATGCGTAACCTGCTGTCCGTCATATTAGTCACGCTGGCGTTAGGAGCATGTGCCCCCGGCAACGAGTGCAGCACTTTCGTCGACCTCGCCGCCGGCGGGTGGGCCTACGGTGACTCCGTGGTCTTCACGCCCGCCATGGCCGACTCAGTGGCCGACGGCCACCTCAAGATTGCAGTCTGCCACGACAACTCCTACCCGTGGAGCAACCTCTGGCTCGAGGTGTCGTACCCCGGGCCGCAGGGCACATACCGCGACACCGTGGAGATGACACTCGCCGACCCCTTCGGCCACTGGCAAGGCAAAGCCATCGGCTCGACATACCAGATGCAGGCCACCCTCCCCGCGCGCCTGCGCCTGCATGCCGACACCCGCGTGGAGGTACGCCACATAATGCGTCTCGACACCCTCCGCGGCCTCACCAAAGTAGGCGTCACATTCACCCCCGATTAGTGATTAACGGTCAGTGATTAGTGATTAGCTGCCTTCCGGGAAAAGCCGCTCTACTCACTCACAGCCAATCACTAATCACTCAACACTTTTCCCTATGCCTGAGATACGCAACATCGCCCCTGACCGCCTGCCCCGCGTGCTCCGCACCGTCGGCGAGTGCGCCGACGCCCTCGGCCTCGAGGCCTACGTGGTCGGCGGATACGTCCGCGACCTGCTGCTCGGGCGCCCCTCAAAAGACATCGACTTCGTCACCGTCGGCTCAGGCATAGCCCTCGCCCGCAAGGTTGCCGACACCCTCGGCCCCGGCACCCACTTCAGCTTCTTCAAGACCTACGGCACCGCCCAGGTCAAACGCGGTCGGCTTGAACTCGAGTTCGTCGGCGCGCGCAAGGAGTCATACCACCACGACTCCCGCAACCCCATCGTGGAAGACGGCACGCTCCACGATGACATCTCGCGTCGCGACTTCACCGTCAACGCCCTCGCCATCTGCGTCAACGGTCCCCGCTTCGGCGAGCTGGTCGACCTCTTCGGCGGCGTCGACGACATGCGCAAGGGCATCCTCCGCACCCCCCTCGACCCCGACGTCACCTTCAGCGACGACCCCCTGCGCATGCTCCGCGCCGTCCGCTTCGCCACACAGCTCTCCTTCGACATCTTCCCCGCGACGCTCGACGCCATCACCCGCAACGCGCAGCGCATCAAGATAATAACCGGCGAGCGCATCATCACCGAGCTTAACAAGGTGATGTCCGCGCCACGCCCCTCCGTCGGCTGGAAGCTCCTCGACCGGACCGGCCTGCTGCAACTCATCTTCCCCGAGCTCGCAGCCCTCAAGGGTGTGGAGACCGTCGAGGGCCGCGGACACAAAGACAACTTCCTCCACACCCTGCAAGTGCTTGACAACGTGGCCGCCAAGTCCGATGACCTGTGGCTGCGCTGGGCCGCGCTGCTCCACGACATCGGCAAGCCCCAGACCAAGCGCTGGGATCCCGAGACCGGCTGGACATTCCACAACCACAACTTCATCGGCGCCAAGATGGTGCCCCGCATCTTCCGCCGCCTCAAGCTCCCCGTCGACGCACGCATGGAGCTGGTGCGCAAGCTCGTAGACCTGCACATGCGCCCCATCGCACTGGTCGAAGACACCGTCACCGACTCCGCCATACGCCGCGTGCTCTTCGACGCCGGCGACGACATCGACCGCCTCATGACACTCTGCGAGGCCGACATAACCTCCAAGAACGAGGCCAAGGTCGCACGCATTTTGGCCAACTTCGCCCACGTGCGCGACAAGATGGCCGAGCTGGAGGAGCGCGACCGCATACGCTGCTTCCAGCCACCCGTCCGCGGCGAGGAGATCATGGCGACCTTCGGCCTGGGAGAGTGCCGCACTGTCGGCGTCATCAAGGAAGCCATCAAAGACGCCATCCTCGACGGCCTCATCCACAACGACCACGCCGAGGCCCGCGCCTTCATGCTCGCCCACGCCGCCACCCTCGGCCTCACCCCCCTCACCAATGCCTGAAACTACCCCACATAAAATATCAATCCGTTTCTTCGGCGACAGTGAGATACGCGCCGCCTGGGATGAAACGGACAGCCGTTGGCTGTTCTCCGTTGTCGATGTCATTGCGGTTCTTACTGAGAGCAAAAATCCGCGTAATTATTGGAAAGTGCTCAAACACCGCCTCATCAAGAAGGGAAATCAGTTGGTTACTCAATGTAACCAACTGAAGATGACAGCAGCCGATGGCAAACGCTATCTAACTGATTGTCTGTCACAACAAGATATGCTCGCCCTAATCGAGGCCACACCGAGCCCCCACGCAATGGCTTTTGCCCGCTGGCTTATCACCGGTGAAGACCAAATAGATGCCAAGAGCCGTGACAAGGCCTATCAGCTATGGGAAAGTTCCCTGCTCGACACCATCGAGGTAGGCACTGCACGCGGACTGCAGCAAATACACGCATACCTCTTTGGCGGCCTGTATGACTTCGCCGGACAGATACGCAATAAAAACATCGCCAAGGGGGGCTTTCTCTTCGCCTCTCACCACTTCCTCCCTCAAACCCTACGACAGATAGAGCAGATGCCCGAAGACACACTCGACCAGATAACTGACAAATACGTCGAGATGAACATCGCCCATCCTTTCATGGAGGGAAACGGCCGAAGCACTCGCCTCTGGCTCGACATGATGCTCAGGCGCTCACTCAAGCGATGCGTCGACTGGAGCCGGATTGACAAAACCGACTACATGGAAGCAATGCGTATCAGCCCACGAAAACCCGGACGTATCAAGGAACTCATTGCCGGCGCTCTCACCGACCGCATCCATGACCGCGAAACATTCATGAAAGGAATCGACTACTCTTATTATTACGAGCAAGATTAATATTTGCAGCACATTATAAAAAATCACCCGACAGATTACAGGCAAATGAAAACATTTGCTTAAATTTGTCGCCAAATAACAGAGCCGCCGGCAAGAGAGCCGCTGTGGCACCTTCCCCTCTCTGAATATCGGTTTGCCGACAGGCAGGGTGGGTATTTAAATATATAAATGAAAGACGTATCCGGTCGGCTGCCACGGCGGCAGCGACACGACGTTATCTTCTACGCTTGAAACCTTGGAAATTTCTAACTTGTAGGAAGATGATGCAGCGGACTCGTCCAGGGTAGATTATATATCCATGGCCATTCAAGGGCGCCGTGCGCCTTTGGGTGCGCTGTGGCCATTATAATCTTTACGTGGGCTTACCGACTGCTTATTCTTGCAAGTGGGCAGTCCAAGGGCCTCAAGCGTGGGATAAGCAGGATGAGAACCCACGTTTTTTCTTTTTTTATTGACTATTAGATATTTAGGCCGTCTTATGGTTCCGGTGGCCACGGATGCTTATGACTCGAAAGACGGTATTGATATTGGGCGGCGCCAACCAGCATGTCAAGGTCGCGCAAGCGGCCGCTGAATTAGGGTTCCGCACCATCGTCGCAGACTATCTCCCTCGCGAAGACTCCCCCGCCAAGCTCATCGCCGACGAAGACTATCAGGTTGACATCAACGACATAGACACCCTCGCCGAGATCTGCCGCGCGAAGCACGTCGACGGCGTGGTGGCAGGGTAGCTCGACCCGTGCCAGAAGCCATACCAACGGCTGTGCGAGCAGATCGGCCTCCCGTGCTACGGCACCCGCCGACAGTTTGAGGTGCTGACAGACAAGGAACTGTTCAAGCAGGCCTGCCGTGACAGCGGCGTGGACGTAATCCCTGAGTACACCGTCGCCGACATCGCACACGGCCGTGTCGACCTACCCCGTCTTCATCAAGCCCGTCGACAGCCGCGGCAGCCGCGGCCAGACCGTCTGCCACACACCCGCGCAGGCCCTGTAGGCGGTGAAGTTGGCCGCCGGCCATTCATCCAACGGGCGCGTTATCATCGAGAAATACATGGGCAACACGGGCGAGGTACAGGTCACATACTTCGCCGTCGGCGGCCGCTATTTCCTCGTGCGCCTTTGCGACAGCTATTCCGGCACCGTCGAGCAGTGCCTCGACCGCGTGGTGCACTGCGCGGTTTCGCCCTCGCGCCATACCGAGGCCTTCCTGCGGCATGCCGACACCAAGCTGCAGCGCCTCTTCCAAGGCCTTGGGATACTGGACGGTCCGGTGTTCATGCAGGGATTCATGGACGGTGATACCTTCCGACCCTTCGACCCCGGGCGCCGATTTCCCGGCGTGGAATACGACCTCATGCTCAAGCGCGCCACCGGCGTCGACTTCATGCAGATGCTCGTGGAGTTTGCCGTCACCGGCCGGATGCCGTGCACCGAGCTGCCCTCCGACCTGTACATGATCGGGGGCTGCCATGCCGCCGTGCTGTTCCCGACCATGGGCGCCGGCACCGTGGGCAGCGTCAGCGGCCTCGATCCAACCTTCCGCCGCTTCTTCGAGCAAAAAGAGCACTCACTACCGACATATTAGTTTTGCCGTGCGGCAAAGAATGTGTATCTTTGCAGTCATGGAAATGACTATAGGAATGGAGCACACGAGCGTGTGCACGGTAACCCCCGGGCTGACAGCCGAGGCAATGGGCTCGGGCGACATGCCCGTGCTGGCCACCCCCGCGCTGGTGGCGCTGATGGAGAACGCGGCGATGATGGCCGTGCAGCCTGCGCTGGCCCAGGGGGAGACAAGCGTGGGCGGACACATCGACATCGCGCACCTGCGCCCCTCCCCTGTCGGCGCCGAGGTGAGGGCCAAGGCCGTGCTCACCGCCGTCGACGGGCGCCGGCTGGCTTTCCGTGTAGAGGCACGCCAAGAGGACACCCTCGTCGGCGAAGGCACCCACATCCGCTTCATCGTCGACCGCGCCCGCTTCCTCAGCCGAACGAAGTGACGGCAAAGTTTGTTATCTTTTAAATTTTCACCACCTTTGCCGTCGGTCATGAAGAAAGGAAAAAGCATACTTGAAAGCCTATCCCCCCACCTGTTCTGGGACATGGACACCCGGGAGCTGGACTGGGACACGTACCCGGCCCATATAATTCAGCGCGTGCTCGAATACGGACAAATAGACGATTGGCGAGCAATCCGCGACCACTATGGCGTGGCCAAGATTGCCGAATACTGCAAAACCCTACGCACACTCGACCCAGTGGCGCTGTCATTCATCGTCGGCCTCTCCGGCACAAATATTGAAGACTACCGATGTTATCACTTCGCACGATTGAACCCCACACCTTGGAACTCTTGAGGCATCTTTGCCGCTTGCCTGAGCTTGAAGGTACGCGCCTTGTAGGCGGCACTGCACTCGCCCTGCAATACGGTCACCGGATATCGGTTGACCTTGACTTTTTCGGCTCGTTCGACAAAGACCTTGATTTTGAGGCTCTATGTCGCCAAGTGGGTAAAACAGAGATGTTGTCTCAATCCAAAATAATAAAGGTTTTAAAGATAGACGGCATCAAGGTTGACTTCGTAGAATACAGCAATCATCCATGGATTGACGAGCCTATAATTGAGGATGGTATACGCATGGCCTCGCCCCACGACATCGCTGCCATGAAAGTGCTGGCAATTGACGGTCGAGGAACGCGCAAAGACTTTGTCGATATGTATTATCTCCTCCAGCATTTTACTATGCCGGAAATACTCCAACTTTATGAACAGAAGTTTCCGGCTGCATCACGTTTCCGTGCTATGATGTGCATGACGTATTTCGTGGATGCTGAAAAGGCAGAAATGCCCCGGATGCTTATTGACAATGTTTCTTGGGAAGACATGAAAGAACATATCCGACAAGAGACATTCAAACTTCGCTAAGAATTTTACTTAAAGATGCGCGGGAGGAGGCGGCGCAGGAGCAGCCCCAGGCAAAGTGTGATGGCCAGGATGACCACGGCCACCAGCAGTCCTATGAACATGTCAGGATGCCAGCCCGTGAAGTGCTCGGGTATCCAGCCGTGAATGTGGTTGGCCTCGCGCAGGGGGCCGAGGATAAACATGTGCAGCCCGAGCACCAGCAGCGTCAGGCCGCCCACCCAGACAAGCAGCCGACGCCAACGTGTCAGGCTAAGCAGCATGGCCAGGTACAGTATGCCACCCGTCCACGCCATAGCCTTGAGCATAGGCGGGAAGTAATGTGGCGAGATGATGAGATGGTGGAAGTTGGAAAAATTATAGCGCGCAAACGACCACACAATGCCCAATACCACCAGCAGCAGCGTCAGCGGGCAGAATATGCGCCCCGACGTGAGCAGGTCGCGCAGCAAGTAGCCCGCGAGCATGATAGGATAGATCAGGAACGCCTGGCTGAGCATCAGCGGCAGGTGCAGCTCCTTGACGGCCAACACCCACCCTATAAGCGAGATGGCGACATGCAGCGCCACGCGCCAGGGGGTGCGCAGCTGCAGGTGCTCCACTGTGTATAGCATGACAGAGGCGTAGAGGAGCGTCAGCAGGAACCATAACGGGGCGTTGTGCACCGCCGCGAAGGTGAAGTAGCCCTCCCAGTGCCAGTGCTCCATCTTGTACACCAGCAGCTCGATGACAAACGAGATGGCAAAGAAAACCAAGAAGGGAGCCACTATGGTGTGCATCTTCGACCGCACAAACGTCTTCGCATCGCGCTCAGGCTTAATAAAGATACCGCTGATAAAGAAAAACATAGGCATGCCAAATAACGCCAGATAGTCTTTTGGCGCCACGTTGGTATGATACCAGATTACACGCAGTATGCCGATAGCCTTGGCAATGTCGAGGTAGGCCACGCGCCCCGTCTGCGGGTCGCGTAGCCCCTCCTCGCCCCAAAACGGGCGCGTCATCCATCGAGCCAGCCGCTGTAGCATGCCGCAAAGTTACAAATATTTTCGCGGTTGCTCATACAGAAACAATCAATCACGCGAAGGAACAAAAGAACAAAAAGAATTTTTATTTTTAATTTATTGATTTATTGTTTCTTGTAACTATTCACCGAATATAATTCATTAGGCATTTCTGCCCCAAAGGGGCAGTTTGATGATAACCCCGGGCAAGCGAAGCGCAGCCCGGGGTGAAAAACAAACCGCCCGGACATGCACCCCAAAGGGGTGCGCTGATGATCGGCTCAACTATCATCAGCGCACCCCGTTGGGGTGCCGGGGCGCGAGGACGCCGCCCCGCTCCCCCGGGCTGCGCTTCGCTTGCCCGGGGTTATCATCAGCGCGCTCCTTTGGAGCGCATTTATAATAATATTGGTATTCGGTGAATAGTTACTGTTTCTGATGTTTCCAATGTTTCTGTATGAGATTGCGACAAATTCGCACACAAGCGCTGTTGCCGCGCCGTAACTTTGCCACACAAACCAAAACCAAAACGCACCGTCACCATGGACACACTCACCGTCACCGTCTCGTTGCTCACCGCCCTGGGCGGCTTCGAGCTGGTAAAGTATCTGCTCAACCGGCGCAGCAACACGCGCATAGTCCGCGCACAGGCCTCCGCCGAAGAGTTTCACGCGCTGCGCGAGTACAACGAATTTCTCCAGCAGCAGCTCTCCGCCTCCGAGGCGCGCCACGCCGACCAGACCGCCCTCGTCCGGCGTCTCAACGACGAGCTGCTCACCCTCACCCGCGACAAGAGCGCCGCCGAGGCCGAGCTGTCGCTCAAGCGCTGCGAAGTCCGCTCCTGTCCACGCCGCCAGCCCCCCTCCGACTTCTAAAAACCCTCGATCCCTCTCGATCCCTCTCGATAGACAATCGATGATCCCTCGATTCCTAAAATAAACTCCTAAACTCCTAAACCCCTAAACTATGATTATCTTAATCGACAACGGCCACGGCCGTAACACACCCGGAAAGTGCAGCCCCGACCGCCGCCTGCTGGAATGGAAATACACACGCGAGATAGCCGACGACCTCGTCGGCGCCCTGCGCGCCCGCGGCATCGACGCGCGCCGCATAGTCACCGAAGACACCGACGTCAGCCTCGCCGAGCGCTGCCGCCGAGTCAACGCCGTCTGCTCGGAGCACGGCACCGCCAACGTGCTGCTCGTCTCCATTCACTGCAACGCCGCCGGCATGGGCACGCAATGGCTCTCAGCCCGCGGCTGGAGCGCATTCGTCTGCCCCACAGCCTCGGCACGCTCGCGCCGTCTGGCCGAGACGCTCTTCGACGCCGCCCGCGCACAAAGCCTCACGACACGCCAGCCCGCCCCTGCGCAGAAATACTGGACCATGAACCTCGCCATCTGCCGCGGCACGCGCTGCCCGGCCGTGCTCACCGAGAACCTCTTCCAGGACAACCGCGACGACGTCGACTTCCTGCTCAGTCCCCAGGGTCGCGCCGCCATCGTCGCCCTCCACGCCGACGCAATCACCGCTTATATCAACCCTTGAAAAATTTGCATAGTATGGAGTTTTTTCGTACCTTTGTACCTGATTTTTGAGAACATCTAAACAGACATCACTATAAAGCATTATGGCTGAAAAAGAAGAGGAATACAGTGCCAGTAATATCCAAGTGCTTGAAGGCTTGGAGGCCGTGCGCAAGCGCCCGGCAATGTACATCGGCGACATTTCTAGCAAAGGTCTCCACCACCTGGTCAACGAGGTGGTAGACAACTCCATCGACGAGGCCCTCGCCGGCTTCGCCACCCACATCGACGTCACCATCAACACCGACAACTCCATCACCGTCATCGACAACGGTCGCGGCATCCCCGTCGACATGCACGAGAAGGAGCACAAGAGCGCCCTCGAGGTCGTCCTCACCGTGCTCCACGCCGGCGGCAAATTCGACAAGGGTTCATACAAGGTCTCCGGCGGCCTCCACGGCGTCGGCGTCTCGTGCGTCAACGCCCTGTCTTCTTACCTCCGCGCCGAGATACACCGCGACGGCAAGGCATACGTCCAGGAATACGCCTACGGCAAGCCCACCAGCACCCTCCGGGTAGTCGGCGAAAGCAACCATACGGGCACATGCATCATGTTCAAGCCCGACGACTCAATATTCACCGTCACCGTCTACGACTATGACATACTCTCAAAGCGCCTCCGCGACCTGGCCTTCCTCAACGCCGGCATCACCCTGACACTCACCGACCTCCGCGAGGTAAACGAGCAGGGCGAGGCCCGCTCCGAGACATTCTACTCCAAGGACGGCCTGCGCGAGTTCGTCGAATACATCGACAAAAACAAGGAGCCGCTCATCGACGACATCATCTGGATCAACACCGAGCGCGCCGGAGTCCCCATCGAGGTGGCCCTGACATATAACACCTCGTTCAACGAGAACGTATACTCATACGTCAACAACATCTTCACCCAGGAGGGCGGCACTCACCTCGCCGGTTTCCGCCGCGGCCTGACCACCACCCTCAAGAAGTATGCCGAAGACAACAAGTTCCTCGAGCGCGCCAAAATAGACGACGTCAGTGCCGAAGACTTCCGCGAAGGCCTCACCGCCGTGGTCTCCGTGAAAGTGCTCGAGCCGCAGTTCGAGGGACAGACCAAGACCAAGCTCGGCAACAGCGAAGTCGGCACCGCCGTCAACGCCGCCGTCACCGACGCCCTCAAGCTCTACCTCGAGGAGCACCCCAACCAGGCCAAGCTCATCTGCGAGAAAGTGGTGCTCGCCGCCCAGGCCCGCAAGGCCGCCTATAACGCCCGCCAGCGCATCCAGCGCAAGTCCCCACTGTCCGGCGGCGGTCTCCCCGGCAAGCTCGCCGACTGCTCCAGCCGCACCGCCGAAGACTGCGAGCTCTTCCTCGTCGAGGGCGACTCCGCAGGCGGCACCGCAAAGCAGGGCCGCGACCGCGTATTCCAGGCAATCCTCCCCCTGCGAGGCAAGATACTCAACGTCGAAAAGGCCATGGAGCACCGCATCTTCGACAACCAGGAGATTACCAGCCTCTTCCGCGCCCTCCGCGTCACAATCGGCACCGACGACGACCCCAAGGAGGTAAACGTCTCAAAGATCGCCTACCACAAGATCATCATCATGACCGATGCCGACGTCGACGGCGCACACATCGCAACGCTGCTCATGACATTCTTCTTCCGCCGCATGCGACCCGTCATCGAGAAAGGCTACCTCTACCTGGCCACCCCGCCGCTGTACAAGTGCACCTGCGGCCGCGACAAGGAATATTGCTGGACCGACCAGCAAGTGCAGATGTTCATGGACCGCCACCCCGGCCGCAAGACCGCCGTGCAGCGCTACAAAGGTCTGGGCGAGATGAGCGCCGAAGAGCTCAAGGAGACCACTATGGACCCCGAGCAGCGCATGCTCAAGCAAGTGCAGATCAGCGACGCCGCCGAGGCCGACCGCATCTTCTCAATGCTCATGGGCGAGGACGTAGGCCCGCGCCGCGACTTCATCGAGGCCAACGCCACCTACGCCAACATCGACGCCTAACCCCATCGATAGCCCATCGACCACCATCGATAATCATCGATGATTATCGATGGGCTATCGACATTACCCCCCGCCAATGAAGCAAGCCACCGTCACCGCCACCTCCTCCCGCCGCGCCGACCTCGACACCGTCGGCGGCATTTGCATTGTCTACATGATCATAGGACATGTATGCGGCACAGACATGAGAGAACACATCGAATGGCTCACACGAGTATTTTTCTTCTTCATGGCTTGGTTCTTCTTCAAGGCCGGCATGTTTCATCGTCCTGACAAGACCTTGAAGCAGATTGTCATGGGGGGGGTAAAAAGCTGATTACCAATTATTTAGCATTTTCATTCTTGGCCCTTTTGCTATTTTGGTCTAAATCCTTAGTAGTCAATCATGGGTTCACTATGGAAATGATTTATAATCCGGTGGCAAACATTGTCATTTACAGCGCAATATATGAAGACCTGCCTCTTTGGTTCCTCTTTACTCTGTTTTTTGTGCGCATCTTTGGACAACGGTTGCTTTCATCAAGGTTTGCCCCAGTTTGGGCACTTCTCTCCCTTGCAATAGCTTACGGCCTTGACAAGCTATACCCGCTCCCTATCCTCTGGGGCGGCAGCATATTCCTGGGGCTTTTCTTCTATTGTGCAGGCTATTGGCTTAGAGACATGCAGTATCGCAAGCACATATTTGCCATAGCGGTCGCCGCATATATTTTAATCTACGTTTTCTGCCCTTCTCATGTCGATTTTCGCTCCGACCATTGCTCCGACGGTTATTTCATTGCCTTTGTCGTCAGTGCATTGGCTGCTTGCGTAACGTTCAACAATCTTGCCAAGGTGCTCCCAATAAGATTCATTGCAAGCATCGGCCGCGACTCCATGAGCTACTACGTCATACACTTCCCGATAATCATTCTTATCAATTACATTTTCAACCTCCTTGGGATGAGCCAAGACCGCTGGACCGTCGTAGGCACGTGCTGCGTAGCACTCCTCGTCATCCTGCCGCTGTTCAACCGGTGGTACCTGCGGCACTGGCCCGCCATCGAAAGCCGCATCGCCCGGTGGCTCCGCCTCACCCCTCCCACCCCCGCCCCCGCCTGAAAACACGCTCCACCACAAAAACACCGAATGATTTGCCACAAAAACACCGAATGAAATGCCACAAAAACACCGAACGAAACACCACAAAAACACCGAACAAAACACCACAAAAACACCGAACGCCCCTCTAAAAAAATTT
>CAYOUJ010000041.1:0-21905 GCA_964407165.1 uncultured Muribaculaceae bacterium
TTAATGATTGTTGAGCCAATCATCAGCGCACCCCTTTGGGGTGCATGTCCGGGCGATTTTTCTTCACCCCCGGGCTGCGCTCCGCTTGCCCGGGGTTATCATCAAGTTGCTCCTTTGGAGCAAAATTATATTCGCTGAGGAGTTTCTGACGTTTCTGTTGTTTCTGTATGAGATTTTTTCTTTGAGAGAGTTTTCAGCTGACGGTGACGGCGCGGGATAGGGTGGCGATCAGGTCGTAGCCGTCCCAGGTCAGCGAGAAGTCGGTGGTGTGGCCTACGGGGACGATGCGGTCGAGGCCGGCAGGGCGGCATTCTCTGACGAAGCGCTCAAGCTCCTCTTTGGCGATGCCGTAGGTGGCCATGGTCTGATAGCGCGGGGTGATGATGTCGGCAAGAGGGTCAAGGGTGTCTATTTCCGTCTCGGTGAAGTATCCGCCGGCGCAGCGCAAATTTAGGAGGCGACGCGCCCTCGCGTCGCCATCCCCGCCTTGGCCGCAAGGCGTGTCCGCCAACGCGTGTGACGTGGGGCGGGTAGACACGGCGGGTGAGGCGACGCGAGGGCGCGTCGCCTCCAAATCGATGTGGGCGCGGACGACGACGTTGTCGGGCATCGGCTCGAGGCGCGTGCCCTCGATGGCGATGGCCTCGTTGCACAGCGCCGTGAGCTTGTCGACGGCGAGCTTGGCCTGGAAGTCGTACTTCTCGACGGCGACGGCGTGGACAGCGTCCCAGAAGCGGCGGCGGGCTTCGGGGCGCGAGGGCGCCGCCCCGCTCCAATAAATGGTGTGGGGGGCGGAGCAGGCGTTTTGGTCGAAGAGGTAGGTGTCGTTGTAGAACCCTTCGGCCAGACGCCGCAGCTCTTCGTCGGAGGCCGCGAGCACGGCCTCGGGGTTGATGACGGCGATGGAGTAGCGGTCGGCAAAGGTCACGTCGAAGGCGCGGGGCTTCAGCGGGCACTCGCGGATGGCGGCGATGGTGGCGTCGCCGCCCCAGATGACGCGCACGTCGGCCAGGGCCGACAGCTCACGCGTGGCCTCGGACGAGCGGTCGTAGCGGATCACGGCCAGCGAGCGGTCGACGTCGGGATGTGCCTCGGCGATGGCTTTGATGTGCTCGGCTATCAGGTCGACCTGCGGGAAGGGCTTGCTGCTGACGCGCACCACGTTGCTGTTGCCGGCGAGCATGGAGGCCACCAGCGAGTAGGCGAAGTTGACGGGCACGTTCGACGGGGCGATGTGGAAGACGAGGCCGCGGCCGAGGCGCAAGCCACTCGGCCTGTACTCTTCGGCGAGGGCGGCGATGTTGGCGCGGCGGCAGAAGTAAGCGAAGGTAGCCACGTCGGGGTAAATGCGCGTCTCGCGGTCGCGTAGCAGCGACTGTGACAGGTCGGCCAGCCACGCCGTCACCTCGGGCGCAAAGGGCTGGCGCGGGGCAGCGCCCCCGCGCCCCGCATCCCCGCCTTGGAGGCGATGCGCCCTCGCGTCGCCATCCCCGCCTTGGAGGCGATGCGCCCTCGCGTCGCCATCCCCGCCTTGGCCGCAAGGCGTGTCCGCCAGCGCGGGTGACGTGGGGCGGGTAGACACGGCGGGTGGGGCGACGCGAGGGCGCGTCGCCTCCAAAGCGACGCGAGGGCGCGTCGCCTCCAAAGCGACGCGAGGGCGCGTCGCCTCCAAAGCGACGCGAGGGCGCGTCGCCTCCAAGCTCCCGCAGAGGAGTTCAAAACTTGCTGGCGTATGTGTCTGAGCATCCACGGATCTCTGCATTTTTTATTCGTCCTAAGATTTTGAAATACTTCCCTTTGAGGCCGCAGGGGCAGTCGTCCTCGCCCAGGAGGACGCCCTCGTCTTCGGTCAGCAGCACGTGCCCCGGGTAGCTCGTGGGCAGCACGCTCACCACCTCTATCAGCCCCTTCTCGCCCACCGCGGCCACGCCGAAGTCCAGCGGGCGGCGTATGATCACGTCGCTGTAGGTCGGGCAGTGGAGGTGTCCCTCCGCGCACTCTACGTAGACCGTGCCCGTCTGCTCGACCATGCCGTAGTAGTCGTGCACGTTTTCCGGCAGGATGCCGCAGACGTCGTGTAGGGCGGCCTTGAACTCCCCGGGCGACACCCGCTCGCTGACCAGCTTCTTCCACCCGCCGCCGTGCACGAGCACGCCGCGACTCAGGTCGGGCCGGTAGCCGCTCTCCTTGAGCTTCTTGTAGAAGTGCTGCCAGATCATGAAGGTGAATCCGAAAAGGAATATCCGCTCCCCGCGGTGCTCCTGCAGGAACCGCTCGAGGCCCTCCACGTCAAGCTCCATCTGCTCGTCGAGGGCATACATGCGCTTGCTGCCAAACATCGAGAAACCCAATATCCCGGCGCCGCGGGCGGAGAACATCGCGCGGTTTTTGATGACGGCGGAGGTGTCGAGTATGAGCATCGGCACGCGACGTGTGCCCAGCCACGCGTTCATGATGCGCGTCAGGCAGCGCGTCTGGCCCAGGGCGGCCTCCCGGTCGAGGAATATCCGCGACACGGACTGACCCGTCGTGCCCGACGAGGTGAGCGTCTTGACCACCTCCTCCTGAGGGACGCTGCGCAAGGCATGCTCCTTGAACAGCCGCACCGGCAGCATCGGCAGCCCCTCGATGTCGGGCAGGGCGTCCACGTCGAGGCCGTAGGCGTCGACTATCCGGCGGTACTCCGGGCAGCGCTCATAGTGCAGCCGCGTCAGAGAGTGCAGCCGCCGGCGCAGCATCGCCCGCTTCTCCCGGGCCGCCACCCCGTACGGCTCCATCGCCAATATCTCGTCAATCTCCATGTTGGTAAGTGATTAGTGTTTAGTGATTAGTGATTAGTGATTAGTTTAGTCCGGATGGCAACTAATCACTAATCACTAATCACTCATCGCTAATTATTTAGTTGGGAGTAGAGGGTTTTGCCGGCGGCGCTCTTGGGGATGGCGTCGACGACCTTCACTTGGAAGGCGCGGGCGTTCAGCCCCGTCCGCTCCGTCAGCAGCTCCCGTATCTCCTTCTCATGCCCCTCGGCGGTGACGTAGACCGTTACCAGGTCGTCCACCCCCGTGCAGGCGCAGTCCGCCGTCACCTCGCGGACGATGTCCTCCAGCGAGTCGAGGTTGCAGCGGTTGCCCCAGATCTTGACGAAACGCTTGCGGCGTCCGGTGATGTAGAAGTAGCCGTCCTCGTCCATGCGCGCCAGGTCGCCCGTGTAGAGCGTGCCGTGGTTGTCGTCACCCCCCAGCAGGTCGTCGGCGCACTCGGCATACCCCATCGACACGTTCGGCCCGTGGTACACTAATTCGCCGTCGACTATCTCCAGCCTGCCGCCGGGGATGGCCACGCCGATGCTGCCGCACTTGTCAAGCGCGTGCTCCTGGGGCACATAGCTCATGCGCGCCGTGGCCTCCGTCTGGCCGTACATCACCATGAACCGCTTGCCCGCGGCGCGGGCGCCCTCCACCATCTCGCGCACCAGCTCCGGCCGCAGGTGGCCGCCGGCCTGGGTGAACGTCTTCAGCTCGGGCAGGTCCATCTCCATGACCTTCAGCCGCCGCAGCATCTCGTAGGTGTAAGGCACGCCCGCCATGCTCGTGGCACCCTCCTCGCGGGCGAAGTCCCAAAACTCCCGCTGCATCACGCTCTTGTCGGTCATCAGCAGCGTGGCCCCGCGCAGCAGGTGCGAGTTGATCACGCTCAGCCCGTAGCTGTAGTGCATCGGCAGCGACGTTATCGGCCGCTCGTCGGCGGTGATGTCGAGATAGTCGGCGATGGCCTCCGCGTTGCTGCGCAGGTTCTCCCGCGTCAGCCGCACCAACTTCGGCGAGCCGGTCGACCCGCTCGTGGTCAATAGCACGGCCAGGTCGGGGTTCATTTCGTATGGCTCGTCGTAGGTCTTGCGCACGTGCCATATCTTCATCTCGCACCCCTCGTAGGTAGCCGGGACGAGAGCGCAAATCCACGAGGGCCGGTATGCGTCGAATATAGCCCTGTACGTCTCCGGCTCCTTCGAGGCGTCGAGCAAGAGCACCGGCACATGCGCCTCCAGGAAAGCCAGATAGGTCGCCAGGGCCTCAAACGAGTTGTCGCACACCACCACCCCCAGCCCGGGATAGCTGCGGATGGCATCGGCAAGTCCCTCGACCGTCTCCCGCAGCTCACCGTAAGTCACGCGCCTGCCCGTGTCGGTCACCACCGCCAGACGCTCGGGGTCAAAAATGCATTCCTCCATCTATACGTATCGTTTGTCCGGTTATATACTTGCTGTGGTCTGACAGCAGCCACATAGCCGCCTCGGCCACGTCTTGCGGCACAGCCGCGCGGCCTAATGAGGTAGCATCGACTATCGCTTCGCGCTCCGTCTCCTTGAGGTCTGCTATCATGTCCGTGTCGATAATGGCGGGGGCAAGCACGTTGGCTCGTATCCCCTTGTCGCCGTATTCGTGGGCAATGGTCTGCGTGGCGGCCACCACGGCAGCCTTGCTGGCGCCGTAGGCCGCCTTGCCGGTGTACCCGTCGAAGGCCGCGCTCGAGGCGATGTTGACTATCGAGCCCCCTCCGCCGCGGAGCATCAGCTTGAGCACGTATTGGGTGAGTATGAACGGCCCGATGAAGTTTGCCTCCATCATCTGCCGCACCTTGTCGGCCGACGTCATAGCCACCAACGCGGTGTGTATGACACCGGCATTGTTGACCAGGCCGTCGACGCGCTGTTTCGAGGCCATGATCTGCTTGACGGCGCCCTTGATGGCCTCGGCGTCCGTCAGGTCGAACTGCAGCGGGGTAATCTCCGCGCCGCACTCTGCCCGAATCGCCTCCACCTCGGCACGGAACGCCTCCGTCTCCTTGCGCACGCACGCCCACAGCCGCGCCCCGTGACGGGCGAACAGGTGCATCATGGCGTTGCCCACCCCGCGCGCGCACCCCGTCACTATAATGTTCTTGCCGTGCAGCATCTCACTCGTCGAAGTTTACGCCGTACTTCCCGGCCAGTATCTCCATCCCCTTCTCATAAGAGGACAGGTCTATGATATCTTCCGTTTCAAGCATGATGTCGAATGCTTCCTCAAGGGCTGCCACGAGGGTCATGTGACCGACGGAATCCCACAGTTCGGCGGCTTGGTACTTCAGCCCGCGCAGGCTTGCGGCGCTCACCTCCAGCGTCTCTGCAAACGCCTTGTCATATTTCTCTTTGTTTGTCATATCTCGTTGTGTATATGTTTAATGAATACATATCTAAACTCTCTTTGCTCAAATCCCAGACGGTTGTAGACCTTTACCATGGGGAGATTGTTCGACGACACATGCGTCACCATTTTATTAAATTTCTCTCCCTCTTCTTTTAGCCGATAAATGACATACTGGCCGACGGGGCCGACTTTTTTGGCTTCGTCAGGGAAACTTCCGGCAAGCACCGCCTCCAATATCCCTTCCGTGGTGACGCGGTGGCAGGAGAAGCCCACGAGCCGTCCGCCGAAGAACACGCGGCAGAGGTCGTAGCCGCGACGGTACATGTCGAGCGTCCAGTTGCGGTAGCGGCGCACGGTGTACTCCGGACCGAACACAGGGTCGAGGTAAATGCGGTCGGTGACGAACATGTCGGGGGTGATGTGGCTGACAAGCTCTTCGGCTTCGGCCTCCGTGGAAACCTTTTCGGAGGTTACAGCGGCGGCCATGCGGCGCATGATGGGGTCGGAGATGACAAAGTCGCGGTAACGCTTCTCATAGGTGATCTGCGTCTCGATGAAGGAGTAGCCGCGCCGGGCCAGCGCGGCGTATATGTCCCCGCGGCATATTGGCGCTTTCACCACCATATATTTGTGCGTGCGCTCAGCCTCCTCTAACGCCTCGGTGTCGAGGGCGGTGTCGACGGTGATCTCGGCGGTGGGGCAGCCGAGGTTGCGCAGTTCCCAGGTGCAGTCTGTGATTTTCATTTCGTTCTATATGTAAAAGACGAATATTCCGGAGATTATGAGCGCTATGGCGGCTGCGGTGCGCAGGGTGAGCCTTTCGCCCAGGGCCACGGCGGCGATGACGGGGACGAAGATGTAGCCCAACGACTCGATGGCCGCCAGCTCCTTGAGCTGCAAGCCGCGGTTGAAAGCCCATATATTTACCACCATTGCCCCGAACATGACGGCGTAACCGGCCAGGGCGCGGACGTTGAACACGGCACGGAGCGGGGCGGCGCCCTCGCGCCCCGCCTCCACCGCTGCCCGCTTGAGCAGAAGCTGTGCGCACGAGCAGCAGAAGATGCCCGTCACCACGGCAATATATACTGTCAGCGACGCCATACGAGCAGGGTTATGCCGGCAATGATCATCAGCGTGCCGAGCAGGTTGGGGACCGTGAGCGCCTCGTCGAAGATGAGGACGGCAAATATCATCGCGTAGACCACCGTCACGCTCTTGAAGAGGAACGCGCGCGAGAGCTCGACAACGCCGAGCACCCTCTGCCACAGCACGGCGTACAGGCCGAGGACTCCCACGGCGGCGGCCAGGCAGAGCATGTAGGCCATGGAGAGGAACTCCCGGGCGCCGGCGGCCTTGGTGAAGATGCCCGAGGAGGCATACACCAGGAACGTTGCCAATATGAGGAGTGTCTGCTTCACCGGTCGGCACGGTTTTCGGCGTTGAGCACTTGGCGCACCACCACGTAGGGGCGCCCTTTCACCTGGTCGTAGATGCGGCCTATGTACAGCCCGACGATGCCCAGCACCAGCAGGAGCAGGCCGCCGACAAACCAGATGGAGAACACGGTGGTGGTGAAGCCGTCGACGGTGATGAGACCGCAGAGGCGCGCCACAATATTATATAGGGCCAGCAGGAACGACACGCCCGACATGGCCAGGCCGAGGCCGACGGCCATGCGCAGGGGCTTGTTGCTTGAGGCGACGGAGTTTTCAAAGGCGAGCTTGAGCAGCTTGAGCAGTGTGTAGCTGCTGCGACCCTCGGCGCGCCGGGCGTGCTCGACGTCTATTGCCGTCTGACGGAAGCCCACGTGACGCACGAGTGCGCCGAAGACGCGGCTCTGGTCGGGTATGCGGCATACCTCGCGGGTGACGCAGCGGCGGTAGATGCCGAAGTTGGCTATCGTCTTGTCGGTCTTGGCGCCCGTGAGCCAGTTGTAGAAGCCGTGGAACATGGCGCTCGACAGGCGCTTGAGATACTTGTCCTGACGCTCGGCGCGGCGCGCGAACACCACGTCCCACCCCTCCCGGGCCTTCTCGTAGAGGCGCGGGATTTCCTCGGGCCGGTCCTGGAGGTCGCAGTCGAGCACCACCACCCACTCGCCGCGCGCTTGTCGCAGTCCGGCGGTGATGGCCGGGTGCTGCCCGAAGTTGCGGCTCAGGTCGACGCCCACCACATGCGGGTCGCGGGCGCATATCTCGCGTATGCGCTCCCACGAGCCGTCGGGCGACGAGTCATTGACGAGCACTATCTCGTAGTCCTCCGTTATGCCGCTGACGGCGCGCGTGCACCGCGCCACAAGCTCGTCGACCATCTTCTCGCCCCTGTACACCGGGCTTACAACACTTATCAGAATGTCAGCCATTTGTCAACTGGGTTTTCGGTTCGTGACGCAAGGGGGGATAGAACAGTGGTTTCAAGGGCGGCAGCCGCTTGAACCACTCGATGGCCATGGAGAGGGGCAGGCACACGGCAAGCAGCTTGGCGTATATGATCAAAGGGTTGGGATCGGAATATATGAAGTCGCTGAAATAGTAGCTGTAGACAAACGTGTGAAAAAGGAATATGTTCATGGAATGTTTTCCCAGGAACGCGAGCGCTGCGTCTGCCCACACCCACCGCCTGACGCTCTTGGCGAGAGTCACCAGCGAGAGCGCACCGGCGAAGTCGAACAGCGTCGACCCCGAGCGCAGCTTCAGGCGCACACACAGGCAAACTATTATGACAGCGAATGTTACGCATAAGACACGGGAGAGGCGCCCCACCTGCGAGCTTTTTGTTTGTGGGGGGGGGTAAAACGCTGATAATTAATTTGTTATGCGCAAGCAAGACGCCTGCCACAAACGGCAGCAGGTAGACCTCGATGCACCTTATTACCGGAATTTGACTGAAGTATAAGCCGATGCTCAGCAGTAGAAGGGGTATCGGGTAGCGCCGTCCGACGTAATAAATGAGCGGGAACAGAGCGTAGAGGAGGATGATGCAAGAATAGAACCACCAAGTGGCATTGTAGCCATACCCTCCGCCGATATTGTAAAGTCCGAGAATGTCGATAAGTAGGCCTGAAGCGGCATTGTCGCCATAGACGCTCTCGAGGGTGCGGCCGAAGATGAATATCCCTGCCGGCACGAAAATAAGCCAGATTATCCAGTAGTTGGCATACAACTTATGGAACCGGCGGCGGTAGAAGTCTTTAAGTGTAAGGCCGTTGGCATCGGCCTGCACCGTCAGTCCATAACCGGAAAGGAAGACGAACAGCGCCACGCAGATCTTGCCGACGACGCCTAATGAATGAAACAGTGTGAGACCGTTGGGGAGCACATAGTCGGTGAACTCGCCGTGAGGGCAAGCATACAGGTGATGCGCAAGCAGCAGCAAGAGCGCAACCCCTTTCAATATGTCCGTCTCGCGCCTGCTTATCACTGCATGTCAAGATTTTGGTATACACGGAAATGCGGCCCCGCCTTGATGAGGGAATAATGCTTGTCTGTAAGCATCTGCTCCATAAGGTTGTCCTCAAGTGTCGGGTCTATCTCATCTTCGGGATAGCCGTCGATTACCACTACCGTTGGATAGGCGTTCTGCTCAATGTCTGATTTGGTGTAATCGACATATTTTTGATTGTTTAGGTCGGAATGGAAGAAATTGCGAGCGTACTTCACTCTCGTTCCTTGAAGATATTCAAAAATGAAGCGTTGTGATGTGCCTACCGGAAGAATTTTGGAATTTTGCGCGATTATTTCAGACATCTCTGAGATAAGGGCTGCCCGTTCCGGTGTAGTAATGACGTTTAACGAGGGGTTCCCGGCTAATGTGTTTACGAACTGTAAACCCTGGTCTTCGTATAAGAACTTTACACGGTGTAACGGGGCAAAAATTATGAAAGCAGCCAATACGGCCCACATAAACTTTATAACCCGTGGCGTGCAATATTTGACCCCAAGCAGATATACAAAGGGCACAAGCAAATATGATCCAACTTTGAGCAGTCCGGTGTCACTCCCAGCCATGGGCACCAACGCAAAGAGGAAAATTATGGCAATAAATTGCCATGCTGATTGGGCTTGTTTGGTCAGAGCTGCATAATATGCTGCGGCACACATTATACTTAGCAAGAGAGCCAGCAACACGTCTTGACGGTAAAAATTATTGGAGTCTTTATGCGTCCAACAGACAAAGAAGGTCACAAAGACGGTTATGCCCCATGCCCACAGTTGTGCAACCCGTTTTCCTGAAAGCTCGCTATATTTGCACAAGTATCTGTACATCAGCGCCAGACCCAGTATCGCTAAGAACCTGGGAAGAAATTCAATCGTAGCAAAGATATACTTGGTTAACAAGCGTGTGACGGAGTGCCCTTGATCAAAGGTTATGACTTCATGGTAGGCCGCAAGATAATTGGACGGAGAGCCGTAAAATATGACCAGCACTATATAAGAAGTGACTGCCGTCACTCCTAACACCAACGTGATTTGGAGCAGTGTCTGACCTAAAGAAACCCTCTTCCAATTGACAACCATAAACAATATCGCCGATATGGGAAGAAGCACCACATTGGGCATTCGTGTAAAAATGGCCAATGTCATGAAGATCCCCAAGGCCACCAACCACCAATTTTTGCGATATCGATAATAAAGCCAAAACGCAATCAGACACATCATCCAAAACATGCGGGAAGGCATGTCGTAACCCCAGATGTTTTGGTTGCGGAGTATGAGTATGATGTCAAAAAAGATGATTGACAGCGCAACATCTCTCTTCTCAAGATAAACCGGTACGACCGCCAAAATTGCGCATATAATCAAAAACAACAATGTAAGCACGCGCATTGAAATGAATGAGAAACCGAAAATGTTTCCCCAAACATTCCCCATAAAATATGAAAGGAATGCTGAAGGATTCCAATACTCCGGATTTTCGGCATTCATTATTTGCCATGGCTCATCTGTAAAGTTCACTCCTGCAGGAATGACTTTTGCTATCAGCAATGCAGCATACAGCAGTAACCCAACAGCAACTATCCATTTTGCAATATTACGACTTACCTTCATTTATTTCTGGCAGAAGCTGTTGATGAGTGAGCAGATGTGGCGTACCTCGTCGACGGTGAGGTCGAAATACATGGGCAGCCGCACGAGGCAGTCGGCATAGCGGTCGGCCTCTGGCAGCGGTCGGCCGTCGTGACGGCCCTTGTAATACTCGCTGGAGTGCAGGCAGAGGTAATGGAACACGGTGAGCACCTCGTGCTGCTTCATGTAGTCGATGAAGGCTGTCCGGCGCTCAAGCGACGGGAACACGAGGTAGAACATGTGGGCGTTGTTGGTGGCGTAGGGTGGTATGTCGGGCAGCGTGAAGTGCCCCTCGCGGGCAAGCGGCTCGAGTCCTTCGCGGTATGCCTCCCAAAGGGCGACACGCTTGGCCTGGATGGCGTCGACGTTCTCAAGCTGCGCCCAAAGGAACGCAGCCACTATCTCGCTGGGGAGGAACGAGGAGCCCATGTCGCACCACCCGTATTTGTTGACTTCGCCGCGGAAGAACTCGGCGCGGTTGGTGCCCTTCTCCCATATTATCTCGGCGCGGCGCACAAAGCGGTCGTCGTTGATGGCCAAGAGACCGCCCTCGCCGGCAATTACGTTCTTTGTCTCATGAAACGAGAAGGCGGCGAGATGGCCTATAGATCCGAGCGCCTTTGAATACCCCCCCCTATTAACATGCTGACTTTCAATGGATTGCGCGGCGTCTTCCACTACGATAAGGTTGTGGCGGCGGGCGATGTCCATGATAGCGTCCATGTCACAGGCCACGCCCGCATAGTGCACCGGCGCAATGACCTTGGTGCGGGGGGTGATGAGAGCCTCTATCTTGTCGGGGTCGATGTCGGGGTTGCGTTTGGAAGAGTCGGCAAAGACAACGTTGGCACCCTCGCGCAAGAATGCAAGGGCGGTAGACACAAAGGTATAAGACGGGACAATGACCTCGTCGCCGGGACGGAGGTCGCAGAGCATGGCGCACATCTCCAGAGCGTCGGTGCCGGAGGTGGTGAGCAACGCCTTCTTGATGCCGTAGCGCTCCGTGAAGAAGTCCTGGCACTTGTGGGTGAACACGCCATTGCCCGAGAGCTTGCCGGTGTAGACAGCCTGGTACATGTAGTGTGCCTCCTTGCCGGTGAGAAACGGCTTGTTGAACGGTATCATTCTCCTTTGTGACAGATTGGTTGCTAATTCGAGTGCAAAGGTACGCAATAATTTCGGAACGGCAAAATGAGTTTATGGGGAGTTCTATAAATTCCCAAAATGATTAATCTCTAACTTCCCAAAATATACGTAATAGATTGCGAATTGCCCCAAAGGGGCAACCCCGTGATAACCCCGGGCAAGCGAAGCGCAGCCCGGGGGAGCGGGGCGGCGCCCTCGCGCCCCGGCGCCCCAACGGGGCGCGCTAATGATGGCAACCAAGTCAATCATCAGCGCACCCCTTTGGGGTGCCGGTGTACTTCCGCTTTTATACCCCGGGCTGCGCTGCGCTTGCCCGGGGTTATCATCAATATGCCCCGTTGGGGCATTTTCCATTATTAAATAAATTCGATTACGTAAAATTTGGGAAGTTAGAGTTTAATTGTTTTGCTGTCTACCTGAGGGGAGAGAGTCACTCGACCGTCTCTCGCAGCTCCCCGTAAGTCACGCGCCTGCCCGTGTTCGTCACAATCGCCAGACGCTCAGGGTCAAAAATGCATTCCTCCATCTATACGTATCGTTTGTCCGGTTATATATTTGCTGTGGTCTGACAGCAGCCACATCGCCGCCTCGGCCACGTCTTGCGGCACGGCCGCGCGGCCCAATGAGGTTGCGTCGACTATGGCGTCGCGCTCGCCCTCCTTGAGGTCTGCTATCATGTCCGTGTCGATTATGGCGGGGGCGAGCACGTTGGCGCGTATCCCCATGCTGCCGTATTCGTGGGCAATGGTCTGCGTAGCAGCCACCACGGCAGCCTTGCTGGCGCCGTAGGCAGCCTTGCCCGAGTACCCGTCGAAGGCAGCGCTCGAGGCGATGTTGACTATCGAACCGCCCCCGCTGCCGCGGAGCATCAGCTTGAGCACATACTGGGTGAGTATGAACGGCCCGATGAAGTTTGCCTCCATCATCTGCCGCACCTTGTCGGCCGACGTCATGGACACAAGCGCGGTGTGTATGACACCTGCATTGTTGACCAGTCCGTCGACGCGCTGCTTCGATGCCATGATCTGTTTGACAGCCGCCTTGATGGCCTCGGCGTCCGTCAGGTCGAACTGCAGCGGGGTTATCTCCGCGCCGCACTCAGCCCGAAGCGCCTCCACCTCAGCCCGGAACGCCTCCGTCTCCTTGCGCACGCACGCCCACAGACGTGCCCCGTTGCGGGCGAAGAGGTGCATCATCGCGTTGCCCACCCCGCGCGCGCACCCCGTCACTATGATATTCTTCCCGCGCAACATCTCACTCGTCGAAGTTTACGCCGTACTTCCAGGCCAGTATCTCCATCCCCTTCTCGTATGAGGAGAAGTCGACGATGTCGTCAGTCTCCATCATGATGTCGAATGCCTGCTCCATCTCGGTCATGAGCATCATGTGGCCGACGGAGTCCCACATATCATGGGCCTGATATTTCAGTCCGGCAAGCTTGTCGGGGGTTACGTCGAGGGTGTCGCAGAACGCCTTCTGATACTTTTCAAGATTTGTCATAACTGTTTTATTTTAGGTGTTTTAAGTTCTTTTGCGGGGATGCCGAACACGGTGGTGTCGGGGCGCACGTTGCGTACGGCCACAGAGCCGGCGCCGACAACGGCGCCTTCGCCTACATGTTTGTGCGGCAGTAGCTTGGCGCCGGTATGCAGCGTGGACATTGAGTCCATCGAGGCATATCCGCCCAAAAAAGCGTATGAATTGATGTGGCAATAGTCGCCTACTCGGGCGTCGTGGCCTATAAGCGCGTAAGGCTGTATGTACACGAAATCACCCACTTGCGTGTCATTCGAAACTACCGAAAACTCGCGTATGACGCACCCGCGACCGATGTGGGCGTTGGGGATGATGCGTGCAGTCTTGTCGATGAGGGTTATGAATTTCCGATTCCCCGGGCTGCGCTCCGCTTGCCCGGGGTTATCATCAACGCGCTCCTTTGGAGCGCATTTATAAAAATATTGGTATTCGGTGAATAGTTACTCTTAGTTTCGGCCGGTGCTATTGTTTCGGTATGCGGGGGGGGGTTATTCGGGTTCCGGGGAGTAGCGGAGGTGGTTGAGGGCGCGCAGGACGTTGCACAGTGTGCGGCTCCAGTAGCTGCAGAAGTCGGCGCGGACGGCGTAGAGTATGCCGGGGATGAGGTCGGTGGGGGCCTCTCGGACCATCTCGGTGAAGTTGTAGAGCACCTGGAAGATGTCGGCGAGCTGCTCGGCGATGCTGGCGGAGATGGGGGTGTCGGAATATTTCATGTCTTCCTCGAAGACTTCGAGGTAGACGTCGTCGGGGCCCATGAGCTGCTCGATGGCGAGACGTATGGCGTCGTAATACTCCTCCTCGAGCGCCGGGGTGATGTATGTGTCTTCCTCGTCGGGGGAGGTCAGCTCGACGGTGAGGTCGGTGGCGCTGATATACAGGCGGGGGAGCAGCCGCAGCATGGCGGCTATGAAGTCAGTACGCTCGGTCTCGCGGGCGCTCTCGAGTGCCCGGCAGTATTCGTTGCACAGTGCAATGAAGGCGAGAGAGTTATTATTTAACATTTTAGCGGTTAGTGTTTAGTGATTAGTGATTAGTGATTTTTGTGTAGAGTTGGCGTTGGGCGATGTAGTCGGCGACAGGGGCGGGGACAAACCAGTGGACGTCGCGGCCTTGGGCGATGGCGCGGCGGATGTCGGTGGAGGAGATGCCGATGATGGGCGCGTCGACGAGGCGCACGCGCGGGGGGAGGGCAGAGGTGTCGACGGGGTAGCCCTGGCGGGGGTATACGATGACGTCGAAGTCGCGGAGGATGGTCTCGTGGTCGCGCCAGCGGTCGAAGATGGCCCAGTTGTCGGCGCCGATGATGAGGGTGAACTCGTCGTTGGGGCGTTCCTGTTGGAGTCGCCGCAGGGTGTCGATGGTGTAAGAGGGTCGTGGCATCTCCATCTCGACGGTGCACGGCTCGAGGCCGCAGTCGTAGGCGAAGGCGCCCAAGGCGGTCATGGCCATGCGGTCGATGTCGGTGGAGTGACGCGGCCCCGGCTTCAGCGGGTTGTCGGGGCTGATGACCAGGAGCACCTTGTCGAGCTGCGCCTCCTGGCGTATGAAGCTTGCCACCATAAGGTGGCCGGTGTGTATGGGGTCGAAGGACCCGCCCATTATGCCGACTCTCATTTCTTTTAGTGATTAGTGGTTAGTGATTAGTGATTAGCGATTAGCGGTCAGCAACCTTTTTTCCCGGATGGCACTAATCACTAATCACTAAACACTAAGGAAGTTGTCGATAATGGCGGCGACGTCGCCGATGGCGCGGGAGAGGTTGTCGTTGACTACGCGGTGGTCGTAGCCCTCGGCGAATGTCATCTCATAGCGGGCCTTGTCGACGCGCTTGGCTATCTCTTCGGGGGTGTCGGTGGCGCGTGTCTCAAGCCGCTGGCGCAGAGTGTCGATGCTCGGGGGCTCGATGAAGATGCTGACGGCGCGGTTGCCGAACTGGCGCTTGACGTTGACGCCTCCCTTGACGTCGATGTCGAGGATGACGTTGTGGCCGTCACCCAGCAGGCGGTTTACCTCGCTCTTGAGGGTGCCGTAGAAGCGGCCGGGGTATACCTGCTCGTATTCGACGAAGGCGCCGTCGTGTATGCGGGCGTTAAACTCGTCGTCGGTGAGGAAGTGATAGTCGACGCCGTTGACCTCGCCGCGCCGTGGCGGCCGGTTGGTGGCGGAGACGGAGAAACGCAGGTCGCGCTGATGCTGCAGGTCGGCCATGATGGCGCCGATGATGGTTGACTTGCCGCACCCCGAAGGGGCTGATATTATGATGATTTTGCCGGCCATTGGATTTTAAGTCGATTATAGTCGATGATAATCGAGATTATCGATAGACAATCGATGATTATCGATTTTCCCGAAAAAGATTACATTGCGTTGAGCACCTGCTCTTTGATCTGCTCAAGCTCGTCTTTCATCTTCACCACCAGGCGCTGCATCTCGGCCTGGTTGCTCTTGGAGCCTAGGGTGTTGATCTCGCGGCCCATCTCCTGGCTGATGAACCCGAGCTTCTTGCCCTGGCCGTGGCGCCCGTTCATGGTCTCGATGAAGTAGCTCAGGTGGTTGGCGAGGCGCTGTTTCTCCTCGTTGATGTCGAGCTTCTCGATATAGAATATCATCTCCTGCTCCAGCCGCCCGCGGTCATACTCCACCTGGGGTATCTTGCAGAGCTGGTCGGTGATGCGCGTGCGTATCTTGGTGACGCGCTCCTGCTCGTATCGCGGCACCTGGTCGAGCAGGTCGGAGATACGGCGGATGCGCTCGGCAAAGAACTCCTCGAGCTTGAGCCCCTCCTGCCGGCGGAAGGCCATGAGCTGGTCCACGGCCTCGTCGGTGCACCGCAGCAGGGCCTCCTTCTCCTGGTCGTTCACCTCGGGGGCGGCATCGTTGCGGTAGATGTCGGGGAAGTGAAGGAGCGTCTGGTACCAGTCGGCAGGCTCCGGCAGCCCCAGCGCCTCGCGCATTGCCTCGACCTGGGCCTTGTAGTTGCGCAACAGCTCGATGTTGAGTGTCGCGAGGGTGTCGGGCACCGCCGACTCGGCGTAGACGGCCACCTCAACCTTGCCGCGCTCGAGGCGCGCGGCGATGTGGTTGCGCACGTCTATCTCCACGCTGCGGTAGGCGCCGGGGGCGCGAACGGTGATGTCGAGCTGCTTGCTGTTGAGGCTCTTGAGCTCGACGGTAATCTTCTTGGTGGATGTCGCTACGACAGATTTGCCGAAGCCGGTCATCGAAAGTATCATGGTTTGCGTTTTAAAGTCCCACAAAATTACTAATTTCGGCGGAAAATGTGTATCTTTGCGGCATAAAATTTTTCAACAAAATGAAACACGCATACTTTACCCTCCTTTTTGTGGCTGTGACTCTGATAGTTGCAGGCTGCAACAGTGGCAAGAGCTCGTCGACATCGGCCACCGCCACTTCGCGCACACAAACCATGAAAGCTCGTGCCTACCGCACCAACAACCGTGACTATATTAATAATGTGTGGGTGCGTCTGAGCGACGACGGCAAGTCGGTGGTCTGGCGCCCCGAGGCTAATGCCGTCGACTCTGCCACAGCCCCCGTGAAGATACGCAACGGCTACGCCATCGACCGCTGGGACATCTCCCCTGAGGTGGTGTTCACCAAGTGGACCTACGAGCAGTATGGCAAGATGGCCAAGACGCCCTCTGACTTGCAGATAATCAACGCTGTGGTCCCCGGGGTCTATGTCAGCGAGATAGTTGAGCTGCCGATGGGCCAGTTCAATGCCCTGATGCATCCGGCTGCCGTCGACTCGCTGCTTCTGGCCGATCCCTCGTCCAAGCGTGTGATATTCAAGAAATAGAATGGCTGTAATACTCAACATCGACACATCGACCACGACCTGCTCGGCAGCATTGTGCATGGACGGCATGATACTGTGCCACCGCGAGGACTTCGGCGGGCGCAACCATGCCACGCTCATCAGCGACTATATCAAGGACTGTCTCGACCATCTCGACAAGCATGAAATGCGCCTCGACGCGGTGGCTGTGAGCCTCGGCCCGGGGAGTTACACGGGGCTGCGCATCGGGCTGTCGGAGGCCAAGGGACTTGCCTACGCCCTCGACGTGCCGCTCATCGGCGTCGACACCCTCAAGCTGCTGGCGACGGGGGCCATGTTCAAGGTCGACATCGACCCTGACAGCCTCATCGCGCCCATGATAGATGCGCGGCGCATGGAGGTGTACACGGCAGTGTATACCCTCGGTCTGGAGACGCTTATGGGGCCCCGGCCGCTGATCCTTGACGAGGGCAGCTATGGCGAGTGGCTCGACGCCGGGCGCGAGGTGTACTTTGTTGGTGACGGTGTTGAGAAAGCAGCCACGGTGCTCCAGAAGCCCGCGGCGCGCTTCATCCACGGGCTGGTGCCGCTGGCCACCGACATGATGGCACTTAGCGAGGGGGCCTACGGGCGCCGTGAGTTCCTTGACCTGGCGTACTCCACCCCCCAATACCTCAAGGAGTTCCAGGCCACCAAGCCTCGCAATCCCCTCTTTGGAAGCGACGTGCCCTCGCGTCGCTCTCCCCGCCTTGGCCGCCAGCCCTGACTAATAAACCTCATTGAAATCGACCCCCTCGATAACCCCGAAACTAAAAACTAAAAACTAAATATGAGCTATCCTCCCAACTACAACCCCAACCAGCAGCCTCCCTACGGGCAGCAGCCTCCCTACGGGCAGCAGCCTCCCTACGGGCAGCCTTACTACCAGGGCTACAACCCTTACCAGCAGGGCTACAACCCCGCATACGGCAGCCCGCAGTGGCAGGCAAACGACATCTTTGCCTCCGGCCCCGAGGGTAAGAGCCGCGGCGTGGCCGCACTGCTCGCCCTTTTCCTCGGTAGCCTGGGCATACACCTCTTCTATTGCGGCAAGACCGCCGGCGGTGTCATCCTCCTCGTCCTTACCCTCGTCACATGCGGCATCGCTTCCATTGTCGCCTTCATCCAGGCCATCATGCTCTTCTGCATGTCCAACCAGGAGTTCCGCCAGAAATACATCCTCTCCAACTCCACCATCCCCTTCTAAACTCACAGCTCTCTTTAGCCGATTAGCCGGTTACCCGATTGATTTTTAATCGGGTAACCGGCTAATCGGATAAAGTGGGGGGGGATGTCAATACAGCCCATGGCGCGGGGCCGTGCGCATGTAGCGGAGGCGTTCCTCCATCCATGTGCGCAATATCTTGTAATTATCGTCGAACGTCTCCGTGCTGACACACATCGGGAGGATGGTGGCCTGCGGGTAAAGTTCGCCGTTCTGGTAGGCCGACACGCGTATCTGTGCCGCGTAGTCGTCGATGTAGTCCATCAGCGCCTGTGAGCAGTGTGTGTCGAAATATTCCCAGCGCTCGTTGAAGACCTCCATAAACCCCGGGGAGTCGACCACGGCGGTGAAGAAGTCGTTGGCGGTCGACTCGGCGGTGAGCAGCGGGTTTTCGTAACAGTCGGGGTATTCGCCGGTGTGGAAGGTGAACGACCAGTCGAAGTCCCAGACCGGGCCGAAATGGTATTTGTCCGTCAGTGAGGTCTTGTACATGAACTGGCTCTTGGGGTTGATAATCTCGTAGTTGAGCGACAGCACGTAGACTATCATGTAGTTTGCGGCGCTCTCGAGGTCGATGATCGAGCCGAGCGAGTCGCCGGCGGCCACGGCGCGCTCCATGGCCTCGAAGTCGGCCTGCCACTTGGCCAGGTAGGCCTGTGCATCGGCTGTATAGTCAAACAGCTCGGTGAGGTCGGGGGCGTTGACCATGACGGGGAGGGAGTAAATGGGGGTGGTGAACTTGAAGTCCTCGTCATAGTTCATGTCTATCTCGAAGAGCATGCCGGTATTCTCGTCGATGTCGACGCTGCCGGCGTTGATGCCAATCTTCTCCGAGAGCATGTAAGAGCCGTGATAGTCGTCATTTATCCAGAGGTTTACGGGCACGGAGTGGTTGGTGTATGGCATACCGAGGAGCTGGGCGGCCTTGAAGGCGATGGCATTATGCATCAGGCAGTTGTCGATATAGTTGGCTATGAGGGTGTAGCTCTTGGCCTTTGTGAGGCCGGTTATGGAGGTCTTCTTGTCGAACTTTAGCCGGTATGGGCGCTTGGGAAATCCCCATGAGGTGTTGCCGCGTCCCTTGATTTTGACCGCGGTAGGGGAGAGGGCGGCCATGTCGCCCTCGGGAACGATGGTGATGGTGGCGTTGAGGTATTCCGTCTTGCTCTCGACAGCCGCCCCCCACTCGGTGTAGATGTAGACCGAGGGGATATTAGATCCCACCTCAACATCGGTGACGGAGGAGAGGGGGAGGGTAGTGGTGGCGCCGTCGGCGGTGTTGATCGTCAGCGAGTTGCACGTGCCGCCGCTGTCAGGGTGGGTGATGCTGACGATGCTGTCGCAGGGGTTGGCGCGCACGCGCAATATGCTGTCGGTGTCGAGGAAGAAGGCGTTGATCCACGGTCGCGAGGCCTTGGCCGAAGCGACACACAATATTATTAATATAGTGGCGGCGATTACTTTGCGCATATCTTGTAGGATGAATTCCCGACGGTGAGTATGTAGACGCCGGCGGCGGGGTATGTGTCGGGGAGGATGGTGAATTGGCCGGTTATGGTGTGCCGGAGGAGCGTGCGGCCGGACAAAGTGGACAAGGCGATGTTTGCCGGCTCGGTAATGCCGGTGACGGTGACGGCGCCGGAGGCTTCGAAGATGACCGTCGGTGGGTCGGTCGCGGTCAGCGGTGCAGACACGGAGGAGGCGTACCGCCATCGGCTTACCTGCTCGACGCTGAGGCTGACAGAGGGGTCGGACGACAGTGTGTAAACGCCGCCTTCGAAGGTGATGCGTGCCTCTGTGGCGAGGGCCAGGCGATGCTCGGTGCCGTCGGTGGTGGTGAGTATTACCTGATCGTAGCCGTTGGCGTGGGATGGTAGCCCCAAGGACAGGGTAGCCACCAAGAGCAGGGTACGTATCTTCATCAATAATTGCAATACTGTTGGTTAAGGGTATGGGGGCGCGAGAGTTTCAAAGGGCTTTAAGGCCGCCTTAAAGCCTTAAAGCCCTTTGTGTCGCTGGCTGTGGGGGCGGTCAGTTAATGACGCCGGAGAGGTTGAAGCGCGAGAACTCCAGGTCGTTCAGCGCCTGCGTGGCGAGCGAGTCGTCGAGCTTGATGGCCTGGCGGAGGTTGCTGAGCACCATGTTCTCGTTGTTAGTGCGGGCGCCTACGATAGCCTTGAGGTAGTAAGTGGTGGCGTCGGGGTTGGTGATTGCGTCGAGGGTCTTGCCTGCGGTGCTGTAGTCCTTGGTGAGGATCTGGGCGAGGGCGGCGTTGTTGCTCTTGCTGTCGCCGAAGGCCTTGACGGCCTGGTTGGCGTCGCCGTTCATCAGGTAGTAGACACCCATTGCGTCGCCAAGCTCGCTGACGCCGCCGGCGTTGCCGAACGAGCGGCTGGCGGTCGAGTAGTCGTTGTCAAGCAGCGCGAGCAGGCCGTTGTTCATCTGCACCTCCGGGGCGTTGGGGGCCAGTTGGGCGGCCTTGGCAAACGAGGCCTTGGCGGCGGCGTAGTCCTGGTCGATGTACTGCGTCATGCCCAGGTTGTTGTAGCCGCGATAGTCGTCGGGATACTGGCGGGTGCAGGTGGTGTAGATGGCCTTCTTGGTGTCGTTGTCGTTGGTGAGGGTGGCGCAGTAGAGCAGCTCGTCGATGCTCAGCTGCGATGGGTCGGTGCTATAGAGACTGATGATCTCGTCGTCGCTCTTGCCGATGACATTGATCGAGGCCGTCAGGCGGGAGTAGCGGAGCTGGGGCAGGATCTGGTCGGCCAGTTGGTCGAATATGCTGGCCATGTTGCGTATCTCGCGCTCGCGCTCCTCCGGGTCCTTGTACATTGAGAGGACACTGAGTATAAGCTCCTTGTCCTGTATGTCGGAGGCGGCCACCAGCTTCTGGAAGCCCTCCCAGTCCTCGGGGGTGAAGTCGGCGGTCAGCTCGCCGAACTCGGTGATGTTGTCGCGCTTGAGTTGGTCGCGTAGGTAGGCCGACGTGTTCTTCTCACGGTTCTCGGCCAGGCGCGTGTTGAAGTCGAGCGAGCCTTCGGGGGAGGCGTACGACGAGATGTTGATCTCCTCGATCACGCGGGAGGAGTCGGCGGCAGCCTCGCGGAGCCCCTGGTTGAAGGCCTGCATGGCGTCGGAGTTGGTCTCGCCGGCGCGGACGTTGGCCTGGTTGATGAGGAAGCGGATGTCGGCCGTGTATTTCTCGTTGATGACGCGCTGAAACTTGTCGGCGGCCGTGGCGGGGTGCACGGTGGCGGCGTCGGCGAGGGCTGCGGTGGCGATCACGCCGTTGGCGACGGTCACGCGCGGGAGCACGTACTGCTTCGAGCCCTGGTTGACCGTGAATCCGAGCTGCAGCTCGCTCTTGAGCATCTCAGGCTTGTATGCATAGTTGACGGGGATGGTGAACATGCCGCCGTAGTCGTAGCCGATGACGGGGTTGTTGCCGCGCACCTTCTCGCCCTGGAAGGTGTAGGCCGCGGAGGCCTCCTCGCCGCCGTCGTACACCAGGTAGGGCGTGACGGTCACCTCGGCGTTCTTGACGAAGAACTTGGCGGGGACGTTGGCCGTGACGGTGGCGGGGACGCTGGTACCCACCACCTCCAGCGGGTTGGGGTTGACGTTGAAGTAGTCGGCCTTGAACTGGCTCATCTTCTTGGAGCAACCGGTGGCCAGGAGCATCAGCGCCGCCCCGGCCATGACGTAACTCAGACGTAGTTTCATAATGTGTATGTATTGAGTTGTTATTCCTATCGGGTGGAGTAATTCTAATGTTGGTACAAATTTACGAATAAAACACATACGGTGCACACTTTTGCCAAAAATTTTTCAGACAAGCCCTAAATTTTTTCACTAGTGTCTCTTAAAAATAGTAAAAATCGAGATTAATCATTTGATCAGGC
>CAYOUJ010000042.1:0-21877 GCA_964407165.1 uncultured Muribaculaceae bacterium
GAAGTGGTATTTTAGCTCCGCAGGAGCGACATCCTTGTTAACCCCGTACGGAGCGAAGCGGAGTGCGGGGACAGTACTGCCAAGCATGCAGATAAGTCCCGCAGGGACGACGTTCTTCGCGCCCGGGGGTGAAGAATTTCGCCCCGTGCGGGGCTCATGAGAGTTAAGGTTCTCCTTCGCCCCGCACTCCGCTGCGCTACGTCCGGGGTTAACAAGAATTGACGCCCCTGCGGGGCGGAGGTTACCTCACGTTTGCGGCCAAGGCGGGGATGTGCGGGGCGCGAGGGCGCCGCCCCGCTCCCTTACTCTTTGCAGCCGAAGGCGAGGTCGCCGGCGTCACCCAGGCCGGGGACGATGTAGGAGTGGGCGTTGATGTGGGGGTCGATGGCGCCGACCCATATGGTGGTGCGGTCGAGGGGGAAGTGGGTGGCTATGTAGTCGACGGCCACCTGTGAGGCGATGACGGAGGCGACGTGGATGTGCCGCGGCATCCCCTTGGTGATGAGGGCGCGGTAGCTTAGCTCCATCGAGGCGCCCGTGGCAAGCATGGGGTCGGCGATGATGAGGGTCTTGTCCTCGAGGCGGGGAGAGGCCAGGTATTCGATGAAGACGTCGAAGCTCTCTTTCTCTTTATACTTGCGGTAGGCCGACACGAAGGCGTTCTGCGCGGAGTCGAAGTAGTCGAGGAAGCCCTGGTGGAAGGGTAGGCCGGCGCGGAAGATGGTGGCGAGCACCACCTGGTCGCTGAAGGTGTGGCACTCGCACCGTTCCAGCGGCGTCTGTATCTCTACGGCGTGATAGTCAAGGCGTTTGCTTATCTCGTAGGCCATGATCTGGCCCATGCGCCGCAGGTTGGCGCGGAAGCGCAGCATGTCGGTCTGCACTGTGGTGTCGCGCAGCTCCATCATAAACCGGCTGACGACTGACAGTTGCTCTGCAAAGTTTACTATTTCCATGATTTTCAGTGATTAGTTTTTAGTGATTAGTGATTGGCGGTCAGTTTTAATGAGAAGTGACAGTGATGCATTTAGCTAATCACTAATCACTAAACACTAATCACTGACCAAGCATTGCGGCGACGCGGCGGAGGGCGGCGAGGAAGGCGTCGGCGTCGGCGCGGGTGTTGTAGACGGCGAATGAGGCGCGGACGGTGCCGGTGATGCCGAGGGCGTCCATCAGCGGCTGTGCGCAGTGGTGGCCGGTGCGGACGGCGACTCCGAGGCGGTCGAGCAGCAGCCCGATGTCGTAGTGGTGCTCGTGGCCGATCAAAAATGATATTATGGCCGCTTTGCCGGGGGCGGTACCGAAGATGCGCATGCCGGGGATCCCGAGCATGCGCGCGGTGGTATATTCCAAAAGCTCGTGCTCGTGCGCGGCAATCTCCTCGATGCCGACCTCGCGGATGAAGTCGATGGCGGTGGCAAAGGCGGCGATGTCGACGAAATCGGGGGTGCCTGCCTCGAACTTGAAGGGCAGCTCGGCGAACGTGGTTCCCTCGGTGAGCGACACGCGGGCTATCATCTCGCCGCCGCCCTGCCAGGGGGGCATCTTCTGCAGCAACTCTCGGCGCCCGTAGAGCACGCCGACGCCCTGCGGACCGTACATCTTGTGGGCGGAGAAGACGTAGAAGTCAGCGTCTAGTTCTCGCACGTCCACCCGCAGGTGTCCCACGGCCTGCGCGCCGTCGATTAGGCACACGGCGCCATGACGGTGGGCCTCGGCGATAATCTCACGGACAGGGTTGAGGGTGCCGAGGACGTTGGACACGTGCGTGCACGCCACCAGGCGTGTGCGGGGGGTGAGCATGGCGCGGAACGCCTCCATGTCCAACGACCCGTCGGCAGTGATTGGCACAGCCTTGATGACAATGCGGGGCGCGAGGGCGCCGCCCCGCTCCGGGATGCGGGGCGCGAGGGCGCCGCCCCGCTCCAGCAGCTGCCAGGGGACGATGTCGGCGTGGTGCTCCATGACGGTGAGCAGCACCTCGTCGCCCTCGCCGAGGAACGTGCCGCCGTAGCTCGACGCGACGAGGTTGATGGCCTCGGTGGTGCCGCGGGTGAAGATCACCTCCTCCACCGACGCGGCGCCGATGAAGTCGCGCACTTTCTCGCGCGTGGCCTCCTGCAGGTCGGTGGCCTCTATCGAGAGCCGGTGGACTCCGCGGTGCACGTTGGCCTTGTGCCGCAGGTACATGTCGTCGATGGCATCGACAACCGACCGTGGCACTTGCGTCGTCGCCGTGTTGTCGAGGTATATTAGGGGCTTGCCGTATACCTCCCGTCCCAACAGCGGAAACCGCTCCCGTATTTCATTTACATCAAACATAATATTAGTGATTAGTGTTGAGTGATTAGTGATTAGCTTTTAGTGAGTGGTGTTAGTGAGGCATTTAATCAATCACTAATCACTAATCGTTAATCACTTGCCCGACAGGGCGCTGCAGTCGGCGCAGTCGCCGCCGCCGCAGAAGCGGCGCTCCACCAGGTGGCGCAGGCGGTCGCGCAGGCTCTCGAGGCGCACCGTGTCGATGACGTCGACCATGAACGCCTGCATCAGCATCGTCCGAGCCTCCTGAAGAGGTATGCCGCGCGTGCGCATGTAGAACAGCGCCTCCTCGTCGAGCTGCCCCGTGGTGGCGCCGTGGCTGCAGCGCACCTCGTCGTTGTATATCAGCAGCTGCGGCTTGGCGTGCATCAGCGCCCGCGGGCCGGCCACTATGTTGCGGTTGCTCTGGTAAGCCTCCGTGTACGGCGCCTCCGGCGTGACCTCAATCACACCCTCGAACGCGCCCACGGCCTCGTCGTCGAGCACATATTTATACAGCTGGTTGCTGTGGCAACGCGGCCGGTTGTGGCTCACGTAGGTGTTGTTGTCGACGTGCTGCCGCTCCGAGGCGATGGCCATGCCCGCTAACAGCGTCCGGCATCCCTCGCCGTCGAGCTGCACGTCAAGCTCGTTGCGCGTCAGCCCGCATGTCAGCGTCGTCGTGTTGGTCACCAGGTTGGAGTCCGCTCCCTGGCTTACGAACGTCATGGCGTGGCGCGACGTGGCGGCGTTGCTCTTCTCCACATCGTAGAGGTCGAAGCGGGCGCCGCGCTCTAAGATTACTTCCGTGACCTGGCTCCCGATGTACGGGCCCGCGCCTTGCGTGTGGTCGCACAGCAGCAGCTGCGCCTCGGCGTCCTCCTCGACGATGACCAGCAGTCGCCGGAACGCCGCAAGCGGGGTAGGGGAGGCGAAGATGCTCACCATCTGCAGCGGCTTGGCCATCTTCAGCCCGCGGGGTATGTACACCACCACGGCGTCTTGCGCCATTAGCGTGTTCAGAGCCACCGGCGCGCTGTCGAGCGGCGCCACCGAGCCGTATGCCTCGGCGATGCGGGGCGCGGGGGCGCTGCCCCGCTCCAACAGACGGCTTAGTGAACTGAACGCCACTCCCTCGGGAAGGTTGTTCACGAGCGTGCGCGTGGGGTGGAACATGTCGTTGACCGTCACGCCGAGCAGCGTGCTCATGTTGGGTATGTCGCACCGGAATGCCGCGGCCACGTCAGCCTGGAAGTTAAGACGGTTGATGTTCACCCCTAAGTCCGGGGCCAACATGGCCTCTATCGACGTCTTCTCGTAGCCCTCCGTGCGCTCCGTGGGCAGCGCGGCACCGTCGAGCGCCTCCCGCGCCAATGCATGCCAGCGCCGGAGCAGTCCCGGGGAGTGCCGGTCTATCGCGTTGCGGTTGGCGTCGTAAAGTTCTATGTATTGCGTCAGGCTACTCATTGTCAAGCTGCTTTTTGATGCCGTCGTATCCCTCTTTCTCCAGGCGCAGCGCCAGCTCCGGGCCCCCCGTCATCACGATGCGCCCCTTGTAGAGTATGTGCACGAAGTCAGGCTTGATATAATCTAACAGCCGCTGGTAGTGCGTGATGACGATGGTGGCGTTCTCGGCCGACCGGAGCTTGTTGACGCCGCCGGCCACGATGCGCAGGGCGTCGATGTCAAGGCCCGAGTCTGTCTCGTCGAGTATCGCCAGCCGCGGCTCGAGCACGGCCATCTGGAAAATCTCGTTGCGCTTCTTCTCCCCGCCGCTGAAACCCTCGTTGACCGACCGCGAGGCAAGCTTGTTGTCAAGCTTCACTATCTCGCGCTTCTGCCGCATCAGCCGCAGGAAGTCGGTCGCGCTCATGGGCGGCTCGTTGAAATACTTGCGCTTGGCGTTTAGCGCCGCGCGCATGAAGTTTACCATCGACACCCCCGGTATCTCCACGGGATATTGGAACGAGAGGAACAGCCCCTCGTGCGAGCGGTCCTCGGGCGACAGGCTCAGCAGGTCGACGCCGTGGAAGTCGACGGTGCCCTCCGTGACGGTATATGCGGGGTTGCCGGCGAGCACTTCGCTAAGGGTGCTCTTGCCCGAGCCGTTAGGGCCCATGATGGCGTGCACCTCGCCGGGGTTTATGCAAAGGTTGATACCTTTGAGTATTTCGCGGCCGGGGATGCCGGCGTGAAGGTTTTGTACGTCAAGAAGCATTTTCTTGTTATTTTTTCGATGATCTATCGATTGTTATCGATGCCTATCGATTATCGATCGACTTTCGATAGTCTATCGATTGATTGTCGAGTGTTATCGATTATTTTTAGCCGACGGAGCCCTCGAGGGTGAGCTGAAGCAGCTTCTGCGCCTCGACGGCAAACTCCATCGGCAGCTTGTTCATCACCTCCTTGGCATAGCCGTTGACTATCAGCCCCACGGCCTCCTCGGTGGGTATCCCGCGCTGGTTGCAGTAAAACAGCTGGTCCTCGGAGATTTTCGACGTGGTGGCCTCGTGCTCGACTATCGCCGTGGGGTTCATCACGTCGATGTAGGGGAACGTGTGCGCCCCGCACGTCGAGCTGAGCAGCAGCGAATCACACTGCGTGTAGTTGCGGCAGCCCGATGCCTGCGGCGTCACCTTGACCAGGCCGCGGTAGGAGTTCTCCGAGTGGCCCGCAGAGATGCCCTTAGACACTATCGTGCTGCGCGTGTTGCGGCCCACGTGTATCATCTTGGTGCCCGTGTCGGCCTGCTGGTAGTTCTTCGTTACGGCCACGGAGTAGAACTCGCCCACCGACCGGTCGCCCTTGAGCACGCATGACGGGTATTTCCATGTAATCGCCGAGCCGGTCTCCACCTGTGTCCACGACAGCTTCGAACTCTCGCCGCGGCACAGCCCGCGCTTGGTCACTAAGTTGTACACGCCGCCGCGCCCTTGCGCGTCGCCGGCGTACCAGTTTTGCACGGTCGAGTATTTCACCTCCGCGCGGTCCTCCACCACTATCTCCACGATGGCCGCGTGTAGCTGGTTCTCGTCGCGCATGGGCGCCGTGCACCCCTCGAGATAGCTCACGTAGGAGTCGTCGTCGGCCACTATCAGCGTCCGCTCAAACTGGCCAGTACCGGCCGCGTTGATGCGGAAATAGGTGCTAAGCTCCATCGGACAGCGCACACCCTTGGGGATGTAAGCAAACGATCCGTCGGAGAACACTGCCGAGTTGAGCGCCGCAAAGAAGTTGTCGCGGTAGCTCACCACCGAACCCAGATACTTGCGCACCAGGTCGGGATATTCCCGGACGGCCTGCGAGATGGGGCAGAAGATGATGCCCAGCTCGGCAAGTTTCTCGCGGTGCGTGGTCTTGACGCTCACCGAGTCCATCACGGCGTCTACGGCCATCGTAGGCACGCCAGCAAGCTGCTTCTGCTCCTGCAGGGGTATGCCCAGGCGGTCGAACGTGCGCAGCAGCTCCGGGTCGACCTCGTCGAGGCTCTTCGGCCCCTCCTTCTTCACCGGCGCGGCGTAATAGCTGATGTCCTGGAAGTCTATCGGCGGAATGTCCAGATGGCTCCACCGCGGCATTTCCAAAGTCTGCCAGTAGCGGAACGCCTTCAACCGGAACTCCAACAGCCACTCCGGCTCGCCCTTCTCGCGCGAGATGTAGCGCACCACATCCTCGCTGAGCCCCTTGGGGATGACGTGGGTGTCGATGTCGGAGGTGAAGCCGTATTTGTATTCCGAGCCCACGGCGTCGCCGATGATCTTGTCCTGGTCCTCCGGCTTCCGTGGCTTTTTCTCTTTGCTCATTATTATCGATAATTATCGATGATTATCGATCGCCGACGATAATCATCGATTTTATTAAAGTTTCGGGATTGTGTAGAGCGTTCGGCAGCCGGGGAGCCCCTCGCGGATAAGCTTGTTCACCGCCGCCGTGTCGCTGACGGCCACCGAGGTGGTGTACGGCAGCTCCACGATGTCGGCGACCCGCGCCTCAGGCATTATCGCCGCCATCAGCTCAGCCGGCGTCGGTGTCTGCTTCAGGGCTGCATACTCCGTGTAGGTGTAGCGGGTGAAGGCGCTGTTGGGGGTGATGCCGCGGCGGTCGAGCAGCCATCCGTCGGCCAGGTGCAGGGGAGTGCTCCATGTGCCCACGTCTGTCACGGCAGGGAAGCTTACAAGCGCCGTCCTCTCGCCGTTGAGCGTCACAGGCACCAGGTCGGCGCACGGCACCGTCGTCCGGTAGATGCGTCCCTTGGGCATGTAGTTGGCGCCGGGACGTGTCTCCCCGCCGACTATCATGTTCTCAGGAGCCTCCACTGCCGGCTGCTGCTCCGTAGTCTCCGCAGGCGCGCTCTTCTGCGACGAGCACGCGCAGGCTGCCAATGCTGTCATGGCTATTATCGTTAATTTCTTCATATACATATATTCAGTCAAATGTCTAACAATTATCCTCCCGTTTGGGTTTAGAAGCGGATCTTCGTCGAGCCCGCGGGCGTCACGCGTATGTATATCTGACCGGGCGTGGGGTTGGCCACCTGTACGCCTTGCAGGTTGTAATACTTCACGTCGGCCGGGTCGGTCGAATCGACGCCCACGTCCTCGATGCCCGTCACGCTGTAGTCGGTCTTGATGTATTTCACGCTGCCCAGCTGCTTGCTCGTAGAGCTGCCGCGGCCGCGCCATAGGCAGATCCAGTAGGTGGTCTTGTCGTCGAGCGTGGGCACCGAGCCGGTCAGGTTGACATTGCCGGAGGTGCCGGCCTTGAGGGCCATGAACGAGGTGCCGAAGTGGCCCAGGTGGGTGCCCGCGGAGGCCACGTAGACGCCGCAGTCCACGATGTCGGCCCAGTAGGCTCCCGTGCACTTGATGGTCGCCGTCACGTCCATCTCCGTCGGGTTCACCACCCACGGGCTACCCGACGTGCCGCTGCCCGACAGGGCGTTGTTGACTTTTATCGACGTCACCGAAAGGGTGGCCGACGAGGTGTCTCCCGAGAGCACCTCTATCTCGCAGGAATTGTCGATTATCTCGTCGTTGGCGTCGACGAAAGCCAGCGTGTATATGCCGGCGTCAACAGACGGGACGGTGACTGTCCACGTATAGGTCGCCGTGTCGCCCTCGTTGATCGACAGGGTCTTGTAGTCAAACTCCCCGACCGTGCTGCTCCCGCTCATCAGCGTCGGCGTCACGTTGCCGTAATAGTCGCCGCCCTTGGCTGCGAACGTCGCCGAGAACTGCGTCTTGGCGCCGGCGTAAGCATCCGCGAAGAGCTCAACCTCTTCGAGGGTCACCGAAGCGCCCGCTATCTCGGTGAAGGTCACCTTGGTGGCGGTAACCTCCGCCTTGACGCAGCCGGCGGTGCTCACGGGGGTGTAGATGTCATACCACACATCGTCGACGCTGAACGCCGGGCTGACGTAGTAGGTGCCCGTGGGCATGCTCGAGCCCCTGACGCTGTAGCTCTTGTAGCCGTAGTTGGGGTTGAGGTTCGAGAACGAGGAGGTCGAGGCAACATAGGTGGCCTCCCCGGTGTCTGTGTCAACCATCTTGATGCCGAACTTGCCCGAGATGGCCACTGCAGAGGCGTTCCAGAAGCCCGTCTGGTCCTCGCCCGTGTAGGTGTTGAACGTGCACGACGACGTGCGCAGGTACGACCACGCTTCGGTGCCGAACGTGCCCCCTGTGTACATGCAGTAGACGTACGCGTCGGAGGTAGACGACGACGGCGGCTGGATGCCAACCATGATCTGCTGCGTGCCGTTGTAGCCCGCGTCGCTGCCGCCGATGCCCTGCCACGACGGGTCGAGGGCCGTCAGCAGGAAGTAGCCGTCAGACGAGCCGCCCCAGCCCCAGTTGATGTGGAAATAGTCGTCCGACGAGTAGCCGTCGCACACGAAGGCATGACCGCCGCCAGGGTTGTGACCGGTGTAGTAGATGGGGCGCCCGTTGGCCAGCTCGTTGTAGCAAAGCTCCTGCCAGTCTGACAGCGCGAACCATTGGCGGTCGAGCCGGCGCGCTCCCTTGTCGTAGCCGAAGTTGCGCAGCAGGCCCGTGAAGGCGTTGCCTACGCTTGCCCCCGTCGACGAGCCGTAGCTTGAGTTCATGGCCACGCCGCACGCGTGCATCAGCGTCGCCACAGCCTCACCCTGGATGTCGGTGTAGCTGCCGGAGGTGTAGACGTTGAGCATCGAGTCCCAGTCAAAGGTTATGTTGTCATAGTCAAGGCTCTCGGTATGGCTGTTGCCGTCGATGTTGCTGGTGAACGTGTAGCTGTATGTGCCGCCCGCGGTCTTGGCCGGATAGTTCCACCGCTTGAGTATCTGCGACAGCGCCGTGGCCGAGCAACCTGTGACGGCCCGCGTCTCGCTTATCAACGGACACTGGCCGTTGTACGGCGCGCTCTGGTTCCACTTCGTCTGGCATATCGGCTCGATGGCCGTGTAGCCCTTAGGCAGCAGCGTGCGCCCCGTGTAGGCGGGGGCGCCCTCCGCTATAGCCGCGGCTATCTCATCGGCGTACATGCCGAGCCACCCCGCCATGTTCTCCGGGATGTCCTGCGGGTCAAACGCGCCGCTGTCGCTGTAGCCCAACACGGGCGCGGCCACGTCGTCGGCAGCGGCTATCACATAGCCGCCGTCGGCCAGGTTGAAGACATACAGGGCGTTGACATTAGGCGCGGTCTCGAGGGTGTACACTTGCTCGGCATTGCGCACGGCAATGCGCTGCATGGCAGGACTTTCGGTTGTCGCATTGATGGCGCGGGCGTAAGCTTCGGCGCCCGTGAGCTGGCGCGCGCTCACGGCGGTGACGGTGGCGGCTATGGCCACGGTTGCGATAATCAGGCGTTTCATCGTTATATAGGCAGAGTTTTGTTAGTCATGATTTCAACTCGCAAAATTAAGCAATAATTCCGAAAAACCCCGCGTTTTCCAAAAAAATCGTCGAGGTCTTTAACCGGTTAATCGATTAACCGGTTAAAGACCCCGATGTTATTGATGGGTCGTTATCGTGTTAGAAGGCTACCTTCTGCGTGCCCGAGGGTGTCACGCGGATGTACACCTGACCCGGCTGCGGGCGGTCGATGCGAACGCCTTGCAGGTTATAGTATACCGGCGTCTCCTCGACAGCGTCGGTGCCGACGCCCTCGATGCCGCTGGTAGATGCGCGGATGTAGACCACGCCAGCTATCTGCCCGTAGGTGTCTGACCACGGCGTGAACAGGTACGACGTCCCCTGGGTGATGCTCGAGGCAGCGCCCGTGAGCGTGAACGTCTTGCTCGTGCCGGAGGTCACGCCCACAAACTTGGAGCCGAACATGGTCACGTATGAGCCGGAGGAGTTGAAGATGCCGCCCTCCACGGTGTCGGCCCAGTAGCCCTGTGTGCCCTGGATGGTGATGGTGACGCTAAGGTCGTTGGGGTCTACCACATACGGGTTTGACGACGTGCCCGCGCCCGTGACGCCGTTAAACGCCATCGACGTCACCGACACGGTCGGCGTGACCGTCTGCTCGGCGTTGACCGTAACCTTGTAGAACGAGCTGTAGACCACGCCCTCCGGGCTGATGAAGCACAGGTAGTAGGTGCCGGCGGTGAAGCTCGTCGACGAGGAGTTGGCCGTGAACGAGGTCACCCAGTCGAGGGTGGCAGTGCCCGCGCCGGTGTACGTCAGGCCCTTGGGCTCGCCGATGGCCACGATGCTGCTGCCGTCGGTGCTGACAAGCGCCGGATAGACAGCGCCGTAAAACTCGCCCGTGGTCTCCACGCCGACGTTAAACTCTGCCGACTGGCCTATATATATAGGTGTCTCCTGGCTGACAGACGTTACCTTGAACGTCGAGGTCACCGTGGGCGTGGTGAAGGTCACTTTGGAACTCGTGGCCACGGCCGTCAGGTAGCTCACCGATCCGATGGCACACGGGATGTCATACCACGAGCTCCCCGACTTGAAGGCCGGCGTCACCGTGTACGTGCCCGTGGGGAAGGAGGAGGCTGACACGCTCATCGTGTACCAGCCCGAGCCGGTGGCAAGCGACGTCGACGAGTTGCGCGAGGTGACATACTGCACGTCGCCCGAGGCGTCGGTAAGTTTCAGGCCCAGCGTGCAGTCGATGGTCCCGGCAGAGTAGGAGACGAACATAGTCTCGTTGGAGGTGCCGAACGTCATCGTCTGGCTCTTGCTGTAGGAGTCGGCGCCGGGGGTGAAGTCGCCTGAGAAATACATCACCGGCGCCACCGTCGACCCGCTCTGCGCGGGCTGGATGCCCACGAGCATCGACTGGTCCATGTCAAAGCCCGAGCCGTCGCCCGAGCCGCCGATGCCCTGGGTGTCAGGGTCGAGGGCCGACAGCAGGAAGTATCCGTCTGACTCGCCGCTCCAGCCCCAGTTGATATGGAAGTAGTTGTCTGTAGAGTAGCCGTCGCACACAAAGGCGTGGCCGCCGGCGTTGCTCTGGCCAGTCAGCAGCACCGGTCGGCCGGCAGCCACCTCGGTGTAGGCGGCGTCTACCCAGTCGGCGTAGCTGTAAAACTCGCGCATGAGGTAGCGCATCCCCTTGTCATAGTTGAAGTAGGTGACCAGACCCGTCATAGGCGCAATCACCGAAGCCCCCGAGCCACCCGTTTCGCTCAGACCGTAGCTCATGTCCACGGCCACGCCGCACGCGTGCATCAGCGTGGCCACGGCGCTCTTCTGCGCACTGGTCGATGACGTGGTCGAGTAGTCGTCGATCATGTTAGCCCAGTCGAAAGTGGTGTTGCCGAAATTGAAGCTCTGGGTGTAACTCTTGCTAAGGTAGGTGAACGAATAGCTGTGAGAGCCTACGCCCGTGGTGGGGTAGTTGTGCACCTTCATCACCTGCGCCATCGCCGTGGCCGCGCAGCCCGTGACGGCGGTGCCGGTAGTGCCTGACGACGAGGTCAGCGTCGGGCAGTCGTTGTTGTACGGCGAGCCCTGGTCCCACCGCGTCTTGCACAGCGGAGCCACGGCCGCGCGCTCCTTGACTGGCGAGGTGGCCATGCGCACCGTGCGACCTTCGGTCGACGCGGCGGCTATCTCCTTGGCATACTGGCTGAACCACCACTGCATCTGCGGGGGGATATTGGCGGGGTCGAACGTCCCGCTGTCGCTGTAGCCCAATACAGGCACGGCCACGTCGTCGGCGGAAACTACCATGTAGCCGTCGGCGTTGTTAAACACGTAGAGCGCACCCTCGAGGGTGTATGCGAGCGTCGGCTGCGCCGTGGGGGCCACGCGCGACGGCCCCTCGCTGCTCTTCACTCGGGCAAGGGCCTCGTCAGGGGTCAGCCGGTGCGCCGTTGCCAGGCCCGGCAGCAGCGCCAGGGCCACGATAAGGTAGAGGTGTTTCATCTATAGTTTTTAGTTTTTAGTTTATAGTTTATAGTTAATAGTTTAGGGTTTAGGAGTTTATCTGTTCGCTGTTCGCTGTTCGCTGTTTGCTCTAATAAATATAACGTGAGAAATGTTACGAAGTTCACCGCAAAAGTAAAAATTATTTCACAAACGCTGAACATTACCGCCACTTTTTTTGTTCCCACTATAAACTATAAACTATAAACTAAAAACTAAAAACTAAAAACTATAAACTATCATGTCAATCAAAGGCACCCGTACCGAGCACAACCTTCTCGCCTCTTTCGCCGGCGAGAGCCAAGCCCGCAACCGTTATACCCTCTTTGCCGAAAAGGCCCGCGAGGAGGGCTATGAGCAGATAGCCGAGATATTCCTCGAGACCGCCGCACAGGAGCTCAGCCACGCCAAGCAGTTCTTCAACAAGCTCGAGGGCGGCGTCGTGACCATCAACGCCGCTTATCCAGCCGGCGTGGTCAGCGACACCCTCACCAACCTCCGCGAGGCCGCCGCCGGCGAGCGCGAGGAGTGGAGCGAGCTTTACTCTAACTTCGCCCAGGTGGCCAAGGAGGAGGGCTTCCATGACATCTACGTGCTGTTTAAGAACGTGGCCAAGGTCGAGATCATGCACGAGGCCCGCTACAACCGCCTCGCCGACCACTTCGAGGCCGGCATGACTTTCGCCTCCACAGAGGAGATCGACTGGATCTGCCGCCAGTGCGGCTACGTGCACCACGGCAAGACGGCCCCCAAGAAGTGCCCCGTCTGCGGCATGCCCCAGGGCTACTTCCAGCGCAAGGCAGACAACTACTAGTGGACGGCTGGCGAACGGCTCTTAATCAGATGTTTAATCGGATAATCGGGTAATCGGCTAAAGACCTCTTTACCCGATTACCCGCTTGTCCGATTAAGGCCCTCTTTGTGAGCCGTTTGTGTAAGAGAGGCAATGACGAGCTACGGACTGCAAGAAACGCTCTTGCAGCCCGTAGCTCGTTAGCGGGGGGAGGTATTTATTTTACCTTGGCGGCGAGGTCGGCGCCGGCCTTGAATTTCACAACCTTGCGGGCGGGGATCTCGATGCGCTCCTTGGTGCGCGGGTTGATACCGGTGCGTGCGGCCTTCTCGGCGGCAGCGAAAGTTCCGAAGCCGAGGATTGCGACCTTGTCACCCTTTGCCAGGGCGTCGCTGATGGCTTCTACGGTGGCGTTGAGGGCCTTGGCGGCCTCGGCGCGGCTCATGCCGGCTTTTTCGGCGATGGCATTTGCAAGTTCTGTTTTGTTCATACGGATTGATTTGTGTTATGTTTGATAACGATTAGTCGTTGGACGCCTGCAAATATAAGGCTAAATTCTGAAAATCACACCATTATTCTTTAAAAAAATGCAAAAAATGATTTTTTTTGCCGAAAAACGCCCTTTTTCACCCTCCGTAAGCAATGTTTTTCGTAAATTTGCACTTCAAACTTAGGGCTGTTATCTCCCAAATTTTCATCACTTGTATCTGCTATGTACGGACGACAAAGCTACCTCCCCCCGATGACCCCCGTGGTCAAGAACCTCATAATCATCAATGCCCTTATCTGGGCAGCGATGATGTTTTTTCCCGACCGCATAGGCCTCCGCATCGACCAATACGGGGCGCTGTATTATTGGGAAAGCGCCAACTTCAACCCCGCGCAGGTTTTCACATACATGTTCATACACTCGCAGTACGACATATCGCACCTGGTGTTCAACATGTTTACCTTGTGGATGTTCGGCGGCATGATTGAGATAATGGTCGGGTCGAAGCGCTTCATCTTCTACTATCTGGCCTGTGGCGTGGGCGCCGCGCTCATCCAGGAGGGGGTATACACATATATGGTATACCAGTCGATGCCCTATATCCCCGAGGGTGCCATGGAGCAGATACGACTCTACGGCTATGAGGTGCTCAAAAACGGCATGAACTACTCCGACGCCTACATGCGTCAGATCAACCTCCTCTACAACATCCCTACTGTCGGCGCCTCCGGTGCCATCTACGGCATACTCCTCGCCTTCGGCTACATCTTCCCCAACCGCCACATCTACCTCTATTTCATGATCCCCGTCAAGGCCAAGTATCTGGTGATACTCTGGGGCGTGGGCGAGCTGATGATGGGCGTCGCCGGCACTGACAGCGTGGCTCACTTCTGCCATCTCGGCGGCATGATAGCGGGCCTGATCATACTCTTGTACTGGCGCCGCAAGGGCCTCTATCACACCAACCGATGGAACTGAAGCACCGCCTCCGCAAGCTGCGCTCGTGGATGGGCGACTCCACGCTCATGACCCTCGTGCTCGTCAACCTCGGCGTCTGGCTGGTGCTTCGCGTCATAGCTATGCTCCTGTGGATGTCGACGGGCTCCAACCACGAGGGCGAGGTCTGCTGGTGGGTGGAGCTGCACGCCGCCCCCGAGGCGTGGCCCGCGCATTTCTACGGCATCATAACCTACATGTTCAGCCAGTTCGGCACCTGGCACCTGGTATGCAACATGCTCTGGCTCTACTGGTTCGGTCGCATCTACCTGGAAGTGTCGTCGGGCCGCAGCCTGTTTCTGCTATACCTCTACGGCGGCCTCGCCGGCGGCGTGCTCTTCATCCTCGCCTATAACCTGCTGCCCCACTTCGCCGGCATGTACGGCTTGCTCATAGGCTCCTCCGCCGCCGTGCTCGCCATAGTGGTCGGCACCGCCATACGCCTCCCTGACTATCCCGTCAACCTCCTCTTCCTGGGCATGGTGCGGCTGAAGTGGGTGGCCGTGGTGGCCGTAGTGCTTGTGTTCCTCAACCTTGGCCACGAGAACACCGGCGGCCAGATAGCCCACATAGGCGGCGCGCTGATGGGTGTCGTCTATGGCGTCTGCTGCCGCCGCGGCTTTGACCTTACCAAGTGGGGACGGCGCCGCCGTCGCGCCCCGAAGCCTGTGGCATCGAAGTTCGGCGCCAACAGTTCCAAGGCCGACCAGGAGGAGCTGGACAGAATACTCGACAAGGTGCGCCGCAGCGGCTACGGGGCCCTCACACCCAAGGAGCGCCGGCGCCTCTTCGACCTCAGCTCACGCCTGAAGTGACACCCCATGAAGAGAGTCTGGAAAATAGGGAAAACCGGCATGCGCATCATCGGACTGGTGGTGAACGTCCCCGTCGTCACCGCCCTTGTATTCTCGGCCTACGGCGGCATGATCGACCCTGAGGTGACCGCCGTGGGAGCCATCGCAGCCATGCTCTTCCCCATTTTTGCAATCCTCGACGTGGCCCTGACGGTGGTCAACTTGGTGATGTGGCGCCGCATGGCCCTCATAAACGTTCTGGCCATGCTCTGCTGCCTCGGGCCGATATACACCTTCTGCCCGGTCAACCTTCCCCACGGCGAGGTGACCGACAAAAACCGCGACCGCACGTTCACCCTGCTGACATACAACACCTATGCCTTCATGTACGAGGGGGGCGAGCGCTACGACGGCTTCACCCCGAACCGCACCCTCTCTTACATCATTGCCAAAGACCCCGACGTGGTGGTGCTCCAGGAGAGCTTCCCCCTGCGCGGTCTCAGCAGCTGGCGCCTGTGCCCCGAGCAGATGGACACCCTGCGGCAGCGGTACCCCTACAAGATAGTCAACCCCTTCGGCCTTGGACTCCTCTCGAAGTATCCCGCCGACTCGATAAAGGTCTACAAAGAGTCGTTCGAGCAGAGCGTGTCGGCCGACTTTACTGCCTACCGGGTGATGATAAAGGGGAAGCTCGTGCACATTTATAACGTGCACTTGCAGTCGATCGGCCTGACAGGCGCCGACAAGGAACTCTACGAGACCCTCACCTCCGGCGCCCTAAACCGTGGCAAGATCGACGAGGCCCGCCGCGAGCTCATGGGCAAGCTCGGCGACGCTTTCCGCAACCGCGCCATACAGGCTCGCGACCTGCGCCACAACGTCGACTCTATCGGCGGCAACGCCATCATCTGCGGCGACTTCAACGACATCCCCGGATGCTACGCCACGCGCCTGGCTCGCGGCCACGACTTCATCGACGCCTACGCCTTTGCCGGCTGCGGCCCCGCCATCACGTACTACGCCAACCGCTTCTACTTCCGCATCGACCACATCTTCTACCGCGGCTACCTGCGGTGCCTGAGCGTCGAGCGTGACCGCGTGCGCTCCTCCGACCATTACCCCCTCTTCGCCACCTTCGAGTGGGACAACCTCCAACGCTAACTACGAACTAAGAACTAAGAACTACGAACTACGAGGCAACCGATTTTAACCAATGTTTATTATTCAATCATAAGAAATGGATCAAGAAATAACTCTAATTCAAAATAAGATCCTTGAAGTTAGAGGTCAACGTGTTCTCCTTGACCGCGACCTTGCGGTTATGTACGGAGTGGAACCTAAGGTCCTTAATCAGGCAGTTAAACGAAACATTGAGCGCTTTCCTGAAGACTTTATGTTTCAACTGTCTCAAGATGAAGCCTCTGTTTTAAGGTCACAAATTGTGACCTTAAAGGGCGGTCGTGGGCAACACTCAAAATATGCACCCTACGTTTTTACAGAGTTAGGCGTGGCCATGCTGTCAAGTGTGTTAAGGTCTCCAATCGCTATCCAAGTTAACATGTGGATTATGAGAGCTTTTGTGAAAATGCGCCAGATGGTGGCAGAAGCTCGCGAAATGCCCATAGCACAACTTGAGCAAAAGATAGACAAGCCGGCTACCGATGTCGAGGATATTCTTCGAGACCAAAACGACACAAACGATGAATTGCAGATGCAGATTGACAGCATCAGTGAGGCATTGGCCGAATTGCAGGCTAACAATAAGGCGCACCATGCCCGTCGTAAGATAGGCTTTGTCACGGAGAATTAGAAATTTGTGCGCCAAGAAAAAGCTAAACTATAAACTAAAAACTATAAACTAACATGAAACTACCCGTCACCTTAGCCCTCGCGGCCGCCCTGCTGGCCCCCGCCGGAGGCCTCGACGCCGCCGCCGCAGAGCGCGAGAACCCCCTGCTCTCGCCCTACAACACCCCCTTCGACATACCCCCCTACGACCGCATCCAGGCCGCCGACTTCCTTCCCGCCGTCCGGCAAGGTATAGCCGAGCACAACGCCGAGATCAAGGCCATCGCCACCAACAAGCAGAAGCCGACGTGGGAGAACACCATCCAGGCCCTCGAATACTCCGGCCAGACGCTGCAGCGCGTGCTCGGTGTGTTCTACGGACTTGCCGAGGCCCTGGCAACCCCCGAGATACAGGCCGCCGAGGCCGAAATCTCCCCCCTCGTGTCGGCCCATGACGACGAGATGTATATGAACGACGCGCTGTTCAAGCGCGTAAAGACGCTGTACGACCAGGCCGACAAGCTCGACCTCACCGTCGCCCAACGCCGCGCCCTCGACGAGTATTACAAGAACTTCACGCGCAACGGCGCCCTGCTGAACAAGAAGCAGAAGGCGGAGCTGTCGCGCATCAACACGGCCCTGGCCGACCGCTATATGCAGTTTAACCGCAACCTGCTGGCGGCCACCAACGCCTTCGCCATCTTCGTCAGCGAAGAGAGCCGCCTGAGCGGCCTCCCCGCTTCAGTCATCGCCCAGGCCGCCGAGAAGGCCCAGGCCGCCGGACAGCCGGGCAAGTGGATGTTTACCCTCCACGCCCCCTCGCGCCTGCCCGTGCTCACCTACGCCAACGACCGCAGCCTGCGCGAGCAGATGTACAAGGGATACACTTCTTTGGCTTCTTCCGGCGAGTATAACAACTATCCGGTAATCGACAGCATACTCCACCTGCGCGCCGCCAAGGCCAAGCTGCTCGGCTTTCCCAACTACGCCGCATACATGACCGACAATGTCATGGCCAAGACCCCGGAGGCTGCCGAGGATCTGCTGATGAAGCTCTGGGTGCCCGCCCGCGAGCGTGTGGGCCAGGAGGTGGCAGAGATGCAGGCCATCGCCGACCGCAACGGCGACTACATCGTCATCGCCCCCTGGGACTATTATTACTACGCCGAGAAGGTGCGTGCCGACAAGTACAACCTCAGCGAGGAGGAGTGTTCCCAGTATTTCGCGGCCGACTCGGTGCGCAACGGCATCTTCACCATGGCCAACCGCCTCTACGGCCTTACGTTCACCGAGATACCCGACGCGCCCAAGTATCACCCCGACGTGAAGGTTTACGAGGTGAAGGATGAGAATGGCGAGCATCTGGCAGTGTTCATGACCGACTACTTCCCCCGCGACACCAAGCGTCAGGGCGCGTGGATGGACGCTGTGGTCAACTCCTGCGTCTTCCCCGACGGCACCGTGCGCCGGCCCATTATATATAATGTGGGCAACTTCGCCGCGCCCACGGCCGACACCCCCGCGCTGCTCGACATCGACAACGTGGAGACCGCCTTCCATGAGTTCGGCCACGCCCTCCACGGCATGCTCTCCCGCGTGGCCCTGCCCGGCCAGGCCGGCACCAACGTCGACCGTGACCTGGTGGAGATGTTCTCGCAGATACATGAGCACTGGAAGTTTGAGCCTGCGCTGGTGAAGGCTTACGCCCACCACTGGCAGACGGGCGAGGCCATCCCCGACTCGCTGATACAGAAGCTCGACGCCGCCTCGACGCACAACATGGGCTTCATGACCGCCGAACTCTCCGGCGCCGCCCTCCTCGACCTGGCTTACGGCCTCTACAACCCCGCCGAGGGCGAGACGGTCGACATCCCCGCCTTCGAGAAGGCCTACGCAGATAAGATCGGGATGCCCGAGCAGTTGACTTTCCGCTACCGCAGCCCCTACTTCAAGCACATCTTCGGCAGCGACGGCTACGCCAGCGGCTACTACACCTACCTTTGGAGCGCCGTGCTCGACAGCGACGGCTTCGAGCTCTTCCGCGAGCGCGGTGTCTTTGACCCGCAGGCGGCAGCCGGTCTGCGCCACATGATGGAGATGGGCGGCAGCGAAGACCCGATGACACTCTTCGAGCAGTTCCGCGGCCACAAGCCTACCCCCGACGCCCTCCTCCACGACCGCGGCCTGAAGTAACAGTTAAGGAGTTAAAGAATTGATGATTTAAGGAGTTATCGAGAGTAATTGAGAGTTATCGATGAAATCGACATTATCGATGACTCATCCACTCATCAACTCATCCACTCATCAACTCGCATGAAGACAGCTGTGATAATAGCCGCTGCGGGCAGCGGGAGCCGCTACGGGGCGCCGCTGCCGAAACAGTTTTGCACCTTGCTGGGGCGCCCGCTGCTGATGACCACCATCGACGGTATCCGCGCGGCGCTCCCAGAGGCGCGCATAGTGCTTGTGCTCAATGCTTTCTTCACCGACGAGTGGCTTGATATGTGCCTCGAGCACGGCTTCAGCAGCCCCGCGATAGTCGAGGGTGGCGAGACGCGCTGGGCATCGGTAAGCAACGCCCTGCGGGCAATCTCGCAGACGGTCGACGTGGTGCTCGTGCACGACGGCGCGCGCCCCGTGGTCAGCGCCGATGTGGTTACCGAGGTAGTCACGGCCATCGCCGCCGGTCGCCAGGGAGCTATACCCATGACGGCACCGACCGACTCCATGCGGCAGGTGGCCATCGACGGCTCCACCACCGCCGTCGACCGCTCGCTGCTGCGCTGCGTGCAGACCCCGCAGGGGTTCAACGCGCGCCTGCTGCGCCGCGCCTACGCCATGCCTTACTCCCCGGAGTTCACCGACGACGCTTCGGTCATGGAGGCCGCGGGCTTCACCGACATCGCCGAGATCCGGGGCGACTACCGCAACATCAAAGTCACGCGCCCCGGCGACATCCGCATCGCCGAAATCTACCTCTCTGAATTGAAGTGAACAGTTTACGTGCACGCGACATAATGTATCTGAAGGGCGTGGGACCTGCCCGTGCCAAGCTGCTGAAGAGCCAGCTCGGCATCGAGAGCGTCTATGACCTGCTGCACCATTACCCTGCGCATTACATCGACCGCTCACGCTCGTATGCCATCGCCGAGTTCACCGGCGAGATGCCTTTCGTGCAGGTGCGCGGGCGTTTCGTGTCGTTCAACGTGGTAGGGGAGGGGCGCAAGCGGCGTCTGGTGGGACTGTTCACCGACGGACGCAACTCGATGGAGGTGCTGTGGTTTAACAGCGTCGACAAGCTGCGACAGCTCTACCACCCCGACGTCGAATACATCATCTTCGGCAAGCCCACGGAGTACAACGGCCGGTGGAGCATCGTCCACCCGGAGGTCGACACCCCGGAGTCGCTGACCGCCGCGGGAGCACTGCGCGGCGTCTATCCGCTGACCGACCAGTTGCGGCAGCGCGGGTTCACCCAGCGCGTGATGCACACCCTGTGCATGAACGCCTTGGCCTCGGCGCCGCACATCGCCGAGACGCTGCCGGCTGACATCGTGGTGCGCTGCAATCTCATGCCGCTGCAGCAGGCCGTCACCGCCGTGCACAACCCGCCGGACTCGCGCACGCTCGAGGCCGCCCGCTTCCGACTGAAGTTTGAGGAACTGTTCTATTTGCAGCTCAACATACTCCGCTACGCGCGGCGCCGCAAGGATGACACTCAGGGGTTCATGATGGGCCGCGTGGGGAGTTATTTCAACGGATTTTACTCGCAGTGCCTGCCGTTCCCGCTTACGGGGGCGCAGAAGCGGGTGGTCAAGGAGATACGCGCACACATCACCTCCGGCAAGCAGATGAACCTGCTTGTGCAGGGCGACGTGGGCTCCGGCAAGACAGTTGTGGCGCTGATGGCGATGCTCCTGGCGCTGGACAACGGCTTCCAGGCCGCCCTCATGGCCCCCACGGAGATCTTGGCCACGCAGCACTACGAGAGCCTGCAGCGCATGGTCGCCCCCATCGGCATAAACGTCAAGCTGCTCACCGGCTCGACGCCGAAGAAACAGCGCGATGTCATTCACGAGCAGCTGCGCGACGGCTCGCTGCACATACTCATCGGCACGCACGCCATCATCGAGGAGAGCGTGCAGTGGCGCAACCTCGGCCTGGCCGTCATCGACGAGCAGCACCGCTTCGGCGTGGCACAGCGCGCGCAGTTGTGGAAGAAGAACGTCATCCCCCCGCACGTGCTCGTGATGACGGCCACGCCGATACCGCGCACGCTTGCCATGACCGTCTACGGCGACCTCGACGTGAGCATCATCGACGAGCTGCCCCCGGGCCGCAAGCCCATTACCACGGCACTGCGCTATGACAACAAGCGCTTCGACGTCTACCGCTTCATCGGCAGCGAGCTTGCCAAGGGGCGGCAGGCTTACATCGTCTACCCGCTCATCGAGGAGAACGAGAAGCTCGACCTGCTCAGCCTCCAGGAGGGCTACGACACCATCTGCAACACCTTCCCGTCGTATCAGGTGGCGTGGGTGCACGGGCGCCAGAAGCCGGCGGAGAAGGACTACCAGATGCAGCGGTTCGTCACCGGCGAGGCGCGCATACTCGTGGCCACGACGGTGATAGAGGTGGGCGTCAACGTGCCCAACGCCTCCGTCATGCTCATCGAGAACGCCGAGCGCTTCGGACTGTCGCAGCTCCACCAGCTGCGCGGGCGCGTGGGCCGCGGCGCCGACCAGAGCTACTGTATACTGATGACCAAATACAAGATAGCCAAGGACACGCGCGAGCGGCTCGAGCTGATGACACGCACCACCGACGGCTTCGTCATCGCCGAGGCGGACTTGCGGCAGCGCGGTCCGGGCGACCTGGAGGGGACGATGCAGAGCGGCCTGGGCATCAACCTCAACATTGCCAACCTCACCCGCGACGCCGACGTGATGAGCCTGGCGCGCAGCGTGGCCTCGGAGGTGCTCGACGCCGACCCCACGCTCTCGCAACCCGGGCACGCCCTGCTGCTCTTAGAGCTCAACACCCTCTACCGCCGCACAGCCGACTGGGGCCGCATCTCCTGACCACACACGCTAAGAAACCAAAGAGCCAAAAGAAACCCGAAACCACGAATTTCGTGAAATTAGATTAATTCGTGAAATTCGTGGTTTCGGGTTTCTTTTGGTTCTTTTGTTTCTTCTGTTTCTGCGCGTGATTATTTCTTCGATAGCGCAGTAGATGTCGCTAAGATATTTCTTGGCTTTCCTATCCATAAATGACGCGTTTGGTCTCGTTAAGTTGCTATATGAAATAGGGGTTTTTAAGGCACGAGGCATCCACTAGT